>NZ_BAAATS010000040.1:0-207610 GCF_039533535.1 Streptomyces kunmingensis | reverse complement strand
CCGACCGGCTTCACCACCGTCGTCGGCAAGGGCAGCGGCAAGTGTGTCGACGCCCGCGCCGCCGCGAGCGGCGACGGCACCGCCGTCCAGCAGTACGCCTGCAACGGCAGCGCCGCCCAGAACTGGCAGCTGGCACCCACCAGCGGCGGCTACTACCGCATCAACAGCAACCTCGACGCGGGCAAGGCCTGGGACGTCACCGACGTCTCCACCGCCGACTCCGCGCCCGTGCAGCTGTGGACGTACTCCGGCGGCAACAACCAGCAGTGGCTGCCCGTCGCCGAGTCCGACGGCGCGTACCACTTCGTCAACCGCAACAGCGGCAAGTGCCTGGACGTCCCCGGCGCTTCGAGTGCGGACAGCGTGCAGCTGGCGCAGTACACGTGCAACGGCACCGCCGCGCAGTCCTTCCGGCTCGGCGGCGGCACGACCAACCCGCCGGGCACCCCGGACCTCGGCCCCAACGTGACGGTGTTCGACCCGTCGATGTCGGCCGGCTCCATCCAGTCCAAGCTGGACTCCGTCTTCGCCCAGCAGCAGACCAACCAGTTCGGCTCGGCCCGCCAGGCCCTCCTCTTCAAGCCCGGCACGTACAGCGCCAACGCCAACGTCGGCTTCTACACGCAGGTCGCGGGGCTCGGCCTGTCGCCGGACGACGTGACGATCAACGGTTCCGTGCACGCGGAGGCCGACTGGTTCCAGGGCAACGCCACGCAGAACTTCTGGCGCGACGCGGAGAACCTGTCGGTCAACCCGACCGGTGGCACCGACCGCTGGGCCGTCTCACAGGCCGCCCCGTACCGGCGTATGCACGTGCGCGGCAACCTCGCGCTCGACGACGGCGGCTGGTCGAGCGGCGGCTTCATCTCCGACACGAAGGTCGACGGGCAGATCCGGTCCGGTTCCCAGCAGCAGTTCCTCACCCGCAACTCGCAGATGGCGAGCTGGTCGGGGTCCAACTGGAACATGGTCTTCGTCGGCGACCAGGGCGCACCCGCCCAGTCCTTCCCGACGTACACCAACGTCGCGAGCACCCCGACGATCCGCGAGAAGCCGTTTCTCTACGTGGACAGCGCGGGCGCCTACAAGGTGTTCGTGCCCGCACTGCGGTCGAACGCGGTCGGCACGACATGGAGCGGGAAGACACCGGCGGGCACGTCGCTGCCGCTCGACCGGTTCTTCGTCGTCAAGCCGGGCGCCACCGCCGCCGACATGAACGCGGCTCTGGCAGCGGGCAAGAACCTGCTGGTCACCCCCGGTGTCTACCATCTCGACCAGACCCTCGACGTCACGCGGCCCGACACCGTGGTGCTCGGCATGGGTCTCGCCACCCTCGTACCGGACGGCGGGATCACCGCGATCAGCACCGCCGACGTCGACGGCATCCAGCTGGCGGGCCTGCTGATCGACGCGGGCACCACCAACTCCGACACGTTGGTGCGGATCGGCCCGGCCGGCGCCTCCGCCGACCACGCCGCGAACCCCGTCCAGCTGACCGACTTCTTCGTCCGGATCGGCGGCGCCACCGTCGGCAGGGCGACGAACTCCGTGGTGATCAACAGCCCGGACACGGTCATCGACCACACCTGGATCTGGCGCGCCGACCACGGCAACGGCGGCACGGTCGGCTGGAGCACCAACACGGCCGACACCGGGCTCATCGTCAACGGCGCCGACGTGACCGCGTACGGACTGTTCGTCGAGCACTTCCAGAAGACGCAGGTCGTCTGGAACGGCAACGGCGGCCGTACGTACTTCTTCCAGAACGAGATGCCCTACGACCCGCCGAACCAGGCCGCCTGGATGAACGGCGGCGGCAAGGGCCACCCCGCCTACAAGGTCGCGGCCTCCGTCACGAGCCACGAGGCCTGGGGGCTCGGCAGCTACTGCTACTTCAGCACCAACTCCAGCGTGGTCGCCGACCGCGCCTTCGAGGTGCCGAACGCGTCCGGCGTCAGGTTCCACGACATGGTGACCGTCTCGCTCGGCGGCACCGGCACCATCAGCCACGTCATCAACAACACGGGAGGCCCTTCCAACTCCAGTACGAATGTCGCCTATCTCACAAATTACCCGTAAACGACCGAAAGGGATGGATAGGCGATGCATCAGTACATACGGTCCATACGCGTCGTGTTTGTGCTGCTCGCGGCCCTGATCGGCTTTGCGGCACCACAGGCCACCGCCCATACGAGCGGCACAGCGGCAGCCGCCCCCTTCAAGGTGCTCGGTCTCTACAGCGGCACCTGGGACGCGGCGCACATCGACTTCGAGAAGGAAGCCAACGACTGGTTCCCCAAGCAGGCCGCCGCGAACGGCTTCACCTACACCGCCAGCAATGACTGGAACCTCCTCGCCAACGGCGGCGTCAACGCCTACCAGGTCGTCCTCTTCCTCGACGACCTGCCGCAGACCGCCGCCCAGCGCTCCGGGTTCGAGCAGTACATGCGCGGCGGCGGCGCCTGGATGGGCTTCCACGTCTCCGCCTTCACCACGGACGCGGCGAGCTGGTCCTGGTACCACAACCAGTTCCTCGGCAGCGGCAACTTCAGGTCCAACACCTGGGGTCCGACGTCCGCGACCCTCAAGGTCGAGGACCGCACCCACCCGTCGACCACCGGTCTGCCCGCCACGTTCACCTCGTCGGTCAGCGAGTGGTACAGCTGGTCCAACGACCTGCGGCAGAACCCGGACATCAAGATCCTGGCCTCCGTCGACCCCAGCAGCTTCCCGCTGGGCACCGACCCCGATCAGTCCTGGTACAGCGGCTACTACCCGATCCTGTGGACCAACACGAAGTACAAGATGCTCTACGCGAACTTCGGCCACAACGCGATGAACTACGAGACCAACACCCGTACGTCGTCCACCTTCGCGAGCGCGACCCAGAACCGGTTCCTGCTCGACGGGCTGAAGTGGCTCGGCGGGGGCGGCTCCACGACCCCGCCGGACGACTCCCTCTCCGAGACGTCGTACTACTCCCTGAAGAACGTCGGCAACGGCACCTGCGTCGACGCCCGCTCGGCCGCCACCGCTGACGGGACCGCCGTCCAGCAGTACGCCTGCAACGGCACCCAGGCGCAGCAGTTCCGGCTCACCTCGACGGACGGCGGCTACCGGCGGATCGGTGTGCGTCCCGCTCCGCAGCAGGTCATCGACGTGACGGACGTCTCCGCGGCCGATGGTGCGCCGCTTCAGTTGTGGGCGTACGGAGGCGGACAGAACCAGCAGTGGCTCCCGGTGAAGGAAGCCGCAGGCCGCTACCGCTTCACGGCCCGGCACAGCGGCAAGTGCCTCACGTCGGCGGGCGCCGCCACCAACAGCGTGCAGCTCACCCAGCGCGCCTGCGACGGCTCGCCGGCGCAGAGCTTCACGGTGACCGCGGCCTGACGGGCCCGTGACCGGCATCACGTGCGGGACGCCTGATCAGGACGGTCCGCACGTGATGTCCGACCCAGCCGTTAGCCTCGTGTGTCATGAGACTGCTGCACACGTCCGACTGGCATCTGGGCCGCGCGTTCCACCGCGTGAGCATGCTCGATGCCCAGGCCGCGTTCATCGGCCATCTCGTCGCCACCGTGGGCGAGCGGGACGTGGACGCGGTGGTCGTGTCGGGCGACGTGTACGACCGCGCGGTACCGCCGCTCGCCGCCGTCGAGCTGTACGACGACGCGCTGCACCGGCTCGCCGACCTTGGCGTGCCCACGGTGATGATCTCCGGGAACCACGACTCGGCCCGCCGCCTCGGTGTCGGCGCGGGACTGATCGGCCGCGCGGGCATCCATCTGCGGACCGAACCGAGCCGCTGCGGCGAGCCCGTCGTCCTGCCGGACACCCACGGTGACGTCGCCTTCTACGGGCTGCCGTATCTCGAACCGGCGCTGGTCAAGGGCGAGTTCGGGGTCGCCAAGGCCGGTCACGAGCAGGTGCTCGCCGCCGCGATGGAGCGGGTCCGCACCGATCTGGCCGGGCGCGCGCCCGGCAGGCGCTCGGTCGTCCTCGCGCACGCCTTCGTGACCGGCGGCGCGCCCAGCGACAGCGAGCGCGACATCACGGTGGGCGGCGTCGCCGCCGTCCCCTCCGGAGTCTTCGACGGCGTCGACTACGTGGCACTCGGGCATCTGCACGGCAGCCAGGTCATCTCCGAGCGTGTCCGGTACTCCGGCTCGCCGCTGCCGTACTCCTTCTCCGAGGCCGACCACCGCAAGAGCATGTGGCTCGTCGACCTCGACGAGGAGGGTGCCGTCGCCGCCGAGCGGATCGACTGCCCCGTGCCCCGGCCGCTCGCCCGGATCCGCGGCGACCTGGACGATCTCCTCGCCGACCCGGACCTCACCGTCCACGAAGAGTCCTGGGTGGAGGCGACCCTCACCGACGAGATCCGGCCCGACGACCCCATGGCCAAGCTCGCCGACCGCTTCCCGCACACCCTCAGCCTGCTCTTCGAACCGCGCCGCACCGACTCCCGGCCCGACGCCACGTACGCGGAGCGCCTCAAGGGGCGGGACGACCACGAGATCGCGGAGGACTTCGTGACCCATGTCCGGGGCGCCGGGCCCGACGAGGAGGAGCGGGCGGTGCTGCGGGCCGCGTTCGACACCGTCCGCACCGACGACGTGGTGCGCGAGGTCGCCCGGTGAGACTGCACACCCTTCGCGTCACGGCGTTCGGCCCCTTCGGCGGGACGCAGGAGATCGACTTCGACGCGCTGTCGTCCGCGGGCCTCTTCCTGCTGCACGGGCCGACCGGCGCGGGCAAGACCTCCGTCCTCGACGCGGTCTGCTTCGCCCTGTACGGATCCGTGCCCGGCGCCCGGCAGAGCGGCAGCGGCCAGGGACAGAACCTGCGCAGCGACCACGCCGAACCGGGCGTGCGCACCGAGGTCGCTCTCGACCTGACCGTCGCGGGCCGCCGCCTGGAACTCACCAGGCAGCCGCCCTTCGCCCGCCCCAAGAAGCGCGGCATCGGTTTCACGACGGAGAAGGCGCAGAGCTGGCTGCGCGAGTACGACGCCGTGGCCGGGGAGTGGAAGGCCCTCAGCCGCTCCCACCAGGAGATCGGCGAGGAGATCACGCAGCTGCTCGGCATGAGCAAGGACCAGTTCTGCCAGGTCGTGCTGTTGCCGCAGGGCGACTTCGCCCGGTTCCTGCGCGCCGACGCCGAGGCCCGCGGCAAGCTCCTCGGCCGCCTCTTCGACACGCACCGGTTCGCCGCCGTGGAACAGCGGCTCGCCGACGACCGGCGCGGCGCGGAGCGGCAAGTGACCGCGGGGGACGCGGAGTTGCTGGCCGACGCGCATCGTATGCAGCAGGCCGCGGGCGGCATCGTGGAGCTGGACCCGGTCGACGCGGCGCCCGGCGATCCCGGCCTCGCGGACGCCGTCCTGGCCTGGGCCGCGACGGCTCGCTCCACCGCCCGCGAACACTTCACGCACACTCATCTCGCCCTGGGCGCGGCCGAGTCGGCGCGCACGGCGGCGCAGCGTGCGCTGACCGACGTCACCGAGACGGAGCGGCTCCAGCGCCGGCACGCGGAGGCACAGGCGCGGGCCGCCGCGCTGGCGGAGCGGGCCGAGGAGTACCGGGCCGTCGAGGAGCGGATGGAGCGGGCCCGCAAGGCGGAGACGGTCGCACCGGCGCTCTCCCTGCGGGACGCGGCGGAGGAGGAGCACCGGGCCGCGCTGCGGGAGGAGGAGCGGGCCCGGCGGGAGTTGCGGGGTGCCCTGGGGCGGGGTGCGGAGGGGGCGCCCGGGGTGGGCGTGCCGGGTGAGCCGGGTGGGGTGCTGCCCGGGGTGGGCGGGCCGTCTTCTGGGCCGGGGACGGCCAGCGGCCCGGAGGGGCTGATTGCCGAGCCGGGTGCGGCCAGTGCCCCGGAGGGGCTGTTTCCTGAGTCGGGTGCGGTCGGCGGCCCGGCGGGGCTGCTTCCCGAGTCGGGTGCGGTCGGCGGCCCGGCGGGGCTGTTTCCCGAGCAGGGTGCGGTCGGCGGCCCGGACGAGCTGTTTCCCGAGCCGGGTATGGCCCGCGCCCCGGACGAGCTGTCCCCTGGCATGGGTGATCCCGGCCCGCACATGGGCGATCCCGGCCCGCCGGGCGGGGAGCGAGCGGACGGATCCGGTTCCGGCCGCACCGGTGACGGCCTCGCGCCCGAGCCGCTCGCCGACGCGGGCCCCGCCGTCCTCGCCGAAGCCGCACGCCGTGTCGCCCACGAACTCGGCGGGCTCGACTCGGCGCGCCGTGCCGAGCG
This sequence comes from Streptomyces kunmingensis, assembly GCF_039533535.1. Classification (NCBI taxonomy): domain Bacteria; kingdom Bacillati; phylum Actinomycetota; class Actinomycetes; order Kitasatosporales; family Streptomycetaceae; genus Streptomyces; species Streptomyces kunmingensis. Next base: position 201,367 of record NZ_BAAATS010000040.1, on the reverse strand, counting down.
CAGACTCGCCGGGCTCGCGCACGAACGGGCCGGACTCGACCGTGAGGAGCGCGCCGACGCCGAACTCCTCGACGAGGCGGAGGGCTGGCTCGGCGCCTGGGACGCGCGCCGCGCCGCGCTCCAGACCGGCGTCGACGACGCCCAGGAGGCGGCCACCCGCGCCGAACACCTCGCGGGGCAGCTGGATCCCGCACGCCGGCAGGCCCGCGCCGCGGTCGAACGCGACCGGCTCACCACACACGCGGAGGACGCCCGGGCCGCGGTGGTGCGGGCCCGCGAGGACGCGGCCGCCGCGCACGAGCACTGGCTCGGCCTGAAGGAGCAGCGCCTGCGCGATGTCGCCGCCGAACTCGCCGAGGGCCTCGTCGACGGCGCGCCCTGCACCGTGTGCGGCGCGACCGAACACCCCGCTCCGATGCGCAAGTCCGAGGGGCACGTCGACCGCGCCGCCGAGGAGAGCGCCCTCGCCGCCTACCGCACCGCCGACGGGCACCGCGGCGACGCCGAGCGCGCTCTGAGTGCCGTACGGGAGGAGTTGGCCGCCGCCAGGGCCGCCGCCGGGGAGGAGGACGCCGCGCAACTCGCCGGGGCCGCCCGGGATCTGGAGGTTCGCCACGCCGAGGCGCGCGCCGTGGCGACGGGACTGCACGCGGCCCGCGAGACCCTCGCCCGCGCCGAGAGCGAGCACGAGCGACGGCTCGCGGCCCGCCAGGAAGCCGCCACCCGCACCGCCGCCCGTGCTTCGTTGCGCGAGGCGCTGGAGCGCGAACAGGCCGGGCTGCAAGGCGAGTTGACGCAGGCGCGCGGCAGCGCCGAGAGCGTCGAAGCGCGCGCCGCGGAGCTGGAGTGGCACACCCGTCTGCTCACGGAGGCCGCCGACGCCGCCCGCGCCGTCGAGTCCACCGCGACCCGCCTCAAGGACACGGACGCGCGACTCGCCGACGCGGCGTTCCGTGCCGGGTTCGACACGCCGCGGGCCGCGGCCGTCGCCCTCATCGACGACGCCGGACACCGGGACCTGCAACGCCGCCTGGACGCCTGGCAGTCGGAGCAGGCCACGGTACGCGCCATGCTCGCCGGGGAGGACACAGCCGCGGCCTCCCGCAGGCCCGAGGCCGATGTCGCCGCGGCCCGCGCCGCGGCCGTGGCGGCCGACGCGCGTGTCCGGGCGGCGGGCTCCGCGCGGGACGCGGCCGCGCGCCGCTGCGACGAACTCGACCGGCTCTCCCGGCGCGTCGCCGCCGAGGCCCGCCGCCTCGGACCGCTGCGCGCCACGTACAACCGCATCGCCCGGCTCGCCTCCCTCGCGGCCGGCACCTCGGCCGACAACGAACGCAAGATGCGCCTGGAGTCCTACGTCCTCGCCGCCCGCCTCGAACAAGTGGCGGCCGCCGCGACCGCGCGGCTGCGCCGGATGTCGTCCGGCCGGTACACCCTGGTGCACTCCGACTCCCTTGCGGGGCGCGGCCGTTCGGGGCTCGGGCTGCATGTCGTCGACGCGTGGACGGGCCGAGAGCGCGACACGGCCACGCTCTCGGGCGGCGAGACGTTCTTCGCCTCCCTCGCCCTCGCGCTCGGCCTGGCCGACGTCGTCACGGACGAGGCGGGCGGCGTCCGCCTCGACACCCTCTTCATCGACGAGGGCTTCGGCAGCCTCGACGACCAGACCCTCGACGAGGTCCTCGACGTCCTCGACTCCCTGCGCGAGCGCGACCGCAGCGTGGGCATCGTCAGCCACGTCGCCGACCTGCGCCGCCGGGTGCATGCGCAGTTGGAGGTTGTGAAGGGGCGGGCGGGCTCGGTGGTGCGGCAGCGCGGAGCGCACCTCGGGTAGTCGCGGGCCGGGTGCGCGCCGGCTTCTTCTGGCCGCGCTCGACGTGCTGGGAGCCGACGCTCCGGAGCAGCGGGCCTGGACGGAGCGGCTCGGCGTCGGCGTGGACGAGGTCGCGCTGCAATACGACGACATGTACCACTTCGCCGACCGGCTGCTGTCCGAGGGGAGGCTGCGCCCGCAGACCCTGCCGATCCTGCGGAGGATCGACGCACAGCTGGCCGCGATGACGCACGCGGGCGATCCGGACCTGTGGTCCCGCGAGGCCCTGGCCGCACCGGCCTGGGCGCTCACCCGCGACCTCGCGCGCCGGGCCCTCGCGACGGAAACGGCACAGGACCCGCCCGACCAGCCGTCCTGACGGCCTCAGTGTCCGATGGCCCGGCGGGGCAACGGCGACGAGTACACCACGCTCGTCGTCACCGAGCCCAGCGTGCCGATCTTGCCGGAGATTTCTTCCAGGTGGCTCATGGAGCGGGCCGCGACCTTGATGACGAAGCAGTCGTCGCCCGTGACGTGGTGGGCCTCGAGGATCTCCGGTGTCGCCTCGACCAGGTCGTGGAACGGTTTGTAGTTCCCGTTCGGGTAGCGCAGCCGGACGTACGCGAGGATCGGCAGCCCGAGCCGCTCCGGCACCACGACCGCCGTGTAGCCCGCGATGACCCCGGCCTCCTCCAGCCTGCGCACCCGCTCGGTGACGGCGCTCGCGGACATGGACACCGCCCGCGCCAGTTCGGCGTAGCTCGCCCGGCCCTCGCGTTGCAGGACCTCCAGAATGCGCCAGTCGGTGGCGTCCGGGGCGTAGACGGACGCGGCTGTGGAATCGACGGTCATGGTCGAGAGATAGCAGGGGGATCCCCGGCGGAACAAGGGGAACGCCGGGGATCGGCCCTTCAGGACGCGGATCGGCGCCCGTAGATTTCCGGTCAGGGAAGAACACGAGCCCCGAACGAACGAAAGGGGAACCGGTGACCACGACCACGGCTACGGACTCCGGCACCATCACGACCACGGCCACAACCAACCCGGTCCTACGAGTGGCCCCGGCCCCGCCCGCCACCGCAGCCGCCTACCTCGCCGCCCAACTCGCCTTCCACGCCGACGTGTCCGACGTGGCCGCCGCGCTCACCGCCGAGGGCGATCCCGGATTCGTCGTCGTCGACTCGCGCTCCACCGCGTCCTGGGACCAGGGCCACCTCCCCGGCGCACTGCACCTGCCGACCGCGCTCATCGCCGAGCAGGCCGAGCGCCTCCTCGACAAGTCCGTCCCCGTGGTCACCTACTGCTGGGGCCCCGGCTGCAACGGAGCCACCCGCGCGGCCCTCGCCCTCGCCGAACTCGGCTTCCGGGTCAAGGAGATGCTCGGCGGCTTCGAGTACTGGGCCCGCGAAGGCTTCCCCTACGAGACGTGGGAAGGCCCCGCCCGCAAGGTCCCCGACCCGCTGACCGCGCCCGTCGACGCGGAGGACTGCGGCTGCTGACCGCGGGTCCGGTGGACTCCGTCGGCCACCGGGACGCGCGCTTCCTGCGGGCGTCAGCGCACCGGGTATGACCAACGCGGCCTGGGCGAGCGGCCATTACGCGAGCGACCCGGACGTGGTGCTCGACGCGGTGCTGCGAGCGGCAGCCCGGCCGGTGGCCGTGAGGCGGGGCGAGAGGAAGAGGGTGCGGGGCGTGCTCATGCGGCTCAGAATGGGCCGGGCGGGGCCGCGGGGGCCAGTGGTTTTCCACCCGCCTCGCCCCGCCCCGACCCCGCCGGCCTACAGCCTGGACAGCTCTTCCACCAGGTCGTCCAACCCCAGCGACCCCTGCGACAGCGCCGCCATGTGCCACGCCTTCGCGTCGAACGCATCGCCGTGCGCCGCCCGCGCGTTGGCCCGGCCGAGCAGCCAGGCCCGCTCGCCCAGCTTGTAGCCGATGGCCTGGCCGGGGATCGACAGGTAGCGGGTCAGCTCGCTCTCCACGAAGTCCGCGGGACGGCTGCTGTGCGCCCCGAAGAACTCCTGGGCCAGGTCCGGCGTCCACCGCTCGCCCGGGTGGAACGGCGAGTCCGCCGGGATCTCCAGCTCCAGGTGCATCCCGATGTCGACGATGACGCGGGCCGCACGCATCATCTGCGCGTCCAGGTACCCGATGCGCGTCTCGGCGTCGGTGAGGAAGCCGAGTTCGTCCATCAGGCGCTCCGCGTACAGCGCCCAGCCCTCCGCGTTGGCGGAGACCCCGCCGAGCGTCGCCTGGTAGCGCGAGAGGTCCTCCGCGACGTGCGCCCACTGCGCCAGCTGCAGATGATGGCCGGGGACGCCCTCGTGGTACCAGGTGGACAGCAGGTCGTAGACGGGGAAGCGGGTCGCGCCCATCGTGGGCAGCCACGTGCGGCCCGGCCGCGAGAAGTCCACCGACGGAGGCGTGTAGTAGGGCGCCGCGGCACCGCCGGGCGGCGCGATGCAGGACTCCACCTTCCGTACCCGCTCGGCGAGTTCGAAGTGGGTGCCGTCGAGCGCCTCGATCGCCTCGTCCATGACGCCCTGGAGCCACTGGCGCACCTCGTCGACGCCCTCGATGTGCCGGCCGTGCTCGTCGAGGTGCGCGAGCGCCACCCACGGCGTCGCCGCGCCCGGCAGGATCTTCTCCGCCTCGGCACGCATCTCGCCGAGCAGCCGGTGGAACTCGCTCCAGCCGTACGCGTACGCCTCGTCCAGGTCGAGATCCGTGCCGTTGTAGTAGCGCGACCAGCGCGCGTACCGCTCACGGCCCACGACCTCGGGGGAGCCCTCGATCGCGGGCGCGTACACGTCCCGCATCCAGTCGCGCAGCTCGGCGGTGGCCGCGTCCGCCGCCCGCGCCGCCTCGGTGAGCTCGCCGCGCAACGCCTCGGGCCCGTCGGCGGCGAACTCCTCGAACCAGCCGCGTCCCTGTCCCGCCCACTCGGTGAGCTGCCCGACGAACGTGGCCGTCGGGCGCGGCGCTCCGTGCAGCTTGCGGCGCAGGCCGAGGTCGAGCGTCTCGCGGTACCCGGCGAACGCCGCCGGCACCGCCCGCAGCCGCGCGGCGACCGCCGCCCAGTCCTCGTCGGTGTCGGTCGGGGTGACGGTGAAGACCTCACGCACGTTGTGCACGGGCGAGCCGAGGTTGGAGACCGCCCGCAGAGGCTCCTCCGCGTCGTGGACGGCGAGCTCGGCCGTCAGCCGCTCCCGCAGCAGCCGCGCGCACCGCCGCTCCACATCGCTGTCGGCGCCCGGCGCGCGCTCCGCCTCGTCGAGCCGCGCGAGCGTCTCGCGGGCCAGCTCGGCGACGGCCTCGAGGCCCGCCGGGGAGAGATCGGGCAGTCTGCTGTGGGACGCGGGGTCGCCGAGGAACGTACCGTTGACGGGGTCGAGAGCGATGTAGGCGTCGACGTAGGCGTCGGCGACCTGGCGGGGCAGCTGGCTCCGGGTGTGCTGGTTGCTCGGTGTGGCTGGCATGCGCACATCCTCGTACGAGTCAGGGGGCCGCGTCACCCTCCGGTGGTGGCAGCAGCGGACCGCACTCCCACTGCTGGAAGATCAGCCGCGTCTCCACGCGAGCGACCTCGCGCCGCGCCGTGAACTCGTCGAGGACGAGCCGCTGGAGATCCGTCATGTCCCGCACGGCCACGTGCACCAAGTAGTCGTCGGGGCCGGTCAGATGGAACACCGTGCGGGCCTCGGGCAGCGCGCGGATCCGGTCCACGAACGGGCCGACCAGCTCCCTGCGGTGCGGGCGCACCTGCACCGACAGCAGAGCCTGCAACCCGCGCCCCAGCCTGGCCGGGTCGAGCCGCAGCACATGCCCGAGGATCACTCCCGAGCGGCGCAGCCGGCCGACCCGGTCCAGACACGTCGAGGGTGCGACACCGACCTGCGCGGCCAGATCGCGGTACGTGGTGCGGGCATCGTTCTGCAGCAGCCGCAGTATCTCCAGATCGATCGGATCCAGTACGACGGAATCGGGCATCTGTCGAACGTAGCACGGGAGTTGACCCATGCAGCCCGCCCGATGTTCAGCCTGGGTCCATGGACGACCACTCCCGCCCCAGGGCCCTCGCCACCGAGGCCGTGCACGCGGGCCGCGACGACCTCGCCGGCCTCGGTCTGCACGCGCCGCCCATCGACCTGTCGACCACATATCCGTCCGCCGACAGCCGCGCGGAAGCGGCCCGTGTCGACGCGTTCGCCGCCCACGGCGTCCTCGACGACGGGCCGCCGGTCTACGCCCGCCTCGGCAACCCGACCGTCGCCCGCTTCGAGACGGCCCTCGCCCGCCTCGAGGGGACGGACACCGCGGTCGCGTTCGCGAGCGGCATGGCGGCGCTGACCGCGGTGCTCCTCGCGCGCCTCGGGGCGGGCCTGCGCCATGTCGTGGCCGTGCGCCCGCTGTACGGCTGCAGCGACCATCTGCTGACGGCCGGCGCGCTCGGCTCCGAAGTGACCTGGGTCGACGCGGCGGGCATCGCGGACGCGATCCGGCCCGACACCGGCCTGGTGATGGTGGAGTCGCCCGCCAACCCGACGCTCGCCGAGGTCGACCTGCGGGCCGTCGCGCACGCCTGCGGTTCCGTACCGCTGCTCGTCGACAACACCTTCGCCACGCCCGTGCTGCAACGGCCGCTGGACAGCGGGGCACGGCTCGTGCTGCACAGTGCGACCAAGTACCTCGGCGGACACGGGGACGTGCTGGGCGGGGTGGTGGCGTGCGACGAACTGTTCGCGCGGGAGCTGCGCAAGGTGCGCTTCGCGACGGGCGGCGTCCTGCATCCGCTCGCCGGGTACCTGCTGCTGCGCGGACTGTCGACGCTGCCGGTGCGGGTGCGCGCGGCGTCCGCGACCGCGGCGGAACTGGCCCGCCGTCTCACCGCCGACCCGCGCGTGACCCGCGTCCACTATCCGAGGATCGGCGGCGCCATGGTCGCCTTCGAGGTGGCCGGGGACCCGCACGCGGTGATCGCCGGGGTCGAGCTGATCACCCCCGCGGTCAGCCTCGGCAGTGTCGACTCGCTCATCCAGCATCCGGCCTCGATCAGCCACCGCGTCGTGGCCGCCGACGACCGCAGGGCGGCGGGCGTCAGCGACCGGCTGCTGCGTCTGTCGGCCGGCCTGGAGGACGTCGAGGACCTGTGGGCGGATCTCGACCGGGCCCTGGGAGCCGAAGGCCGGGGACGACACGACGTGCGCAGGCCGGCTCTCAGTGCTGTTCGGCCTGCTCGTACGGCGGACGGGCCGCCTCCGGCGTCGCGCCGAGTCGCGCGGTGATCACCAGCGTGCCCTCCTCGACCTGGTAGTCGAGGGGCAGATCGAGGCCGCGCATCGCCGCGACCATGCCCGTGTTGGACGCCTGGGTGACCGCGTACACGCTCTCGCAGCCCGCCTCGACGGCCAGGGCGACCAGGCGCTCCAGCAGTTCGGCGCCGATACCACGGCGCTGCCAGTCGTCCTCGACGAGCAGCGCGATCTCGGTCTCGTCGCCGTCCCACAGCAGATGGCCGAGCGCGACGATGCGCCCGGAGGCGGTCTGCGCGGCGAGCGTGCGGCCGAAGCGCGGGCTGAGCAGGTGGTTCAGGTAGCGGTCCGCGTCGCCGACGGGGCCGTGGTAGCGCAGGCCGAGCGTGCGCTGCGAGCACCGCTCGTGCATGGCCTTCGACGCCGCGAGGTCCGTCGGCCGCGCGCGCCGCACGGTGATCTCGTTGCCTTCGGGTAGCGTGAGTACGTCCTGGCTGCGCGGCACACGGCTGCCGAGGCGCGCGTCCAGCTCGACGAGGGCGCGGGCCCGCGCGAACTCGGTCGGGGTGAACGGCAGATACGGCCGCTCCACGGTGATGACACCGCCCTCCGGGGTTCGCAGCCGCATCGCCGTCTCGTCGAAGCTGCCCCCGACCGGGGTCGTGTCGCTCGCCGCGGCCGTCGCGGGCAGCGACCTGATGGTGCACCGTCCCAGCAACTGCCTGAGCGCAAGCGGGAGTTCCGCCGCGTCCAGGGCCGTGCGGGTGGCCAGGCCCAGGATGCGGGTGGGGGCGTCCACCAGGTCGTGGGCGTCGGCCCGCTCGATCCAGGTGCCGGTCCCGCCGGCCTCGGCCGCGGCCCGGGCCAGATCGGCGGAGGGCAGCTCCTGCGGGGCGCGCAGCAGGAACTCGTCCATGGTGCCGTCGGCCAGCGGGTGCGTCTGCAGGCTCAGGATGTCCACCCGGTGGCGGGCCAGCGACGTGCACAGGGCGGCGAGGGAGCCCGGCTCGTCCCGCACCGTCGTGCGCATCCGCCACAGGGCGCTGTGCGCGGGATCCAGAGGTGCGCCCGCGTCCGGTGCGGGCGCCGGTGCCGGGGGCGCGTGGCCCTGGCGGCGTGACCACCATTGAGTGGCCCGCTCCACCAGGGCTCCGCGCCGGCGGCGGGCGGGGCGGTCGTTCTTCACGTGCGTCACATCAGACATGTCTCGACTCATGCATCCACTGTGAAGGAACGGTGTTGCGTGATCACGAACGGTTTGTGACCGATGGGTAAAGACGGCCTATGCCCGATTTATTTACTATGGGTGTCGGCCTCTGGGTGTCGGCCTCGGGGTGCCGCCTCGTTCCCGTCCCGCTCACTGTCCGACCCGCCCCGGCTGAAGCGTCTTGGTGAACAGCACATCGCCGCCCTCCTGCCGCAGCCGTACGGTCAACTCCCCGCTGCCGCCGTCGATGTCGACCTCGCCGAAGTACGGCGGAGTCTCCAGGGGAGAGGTGTTCGACCGGGTCGGCGCCTTGATGAACACCTGCTGCGGGCCGAACGTCCCGTCGAGCTTCGCCGCAGGGAACCCGCCCGCGGCCAGCGGCCCCGACACGAATTCCCAGAACGGCTCGAAGTCCTGGAACGCGGCGCGAGACGGCTCGTAGTGCTGCGCCGAGGTGTAGTGCACGTCGGTCGTGAGCCACAGCGTGCCCGTGATCCTGCGGTGCTTGATGTGCCGCAGCAGCTCGGCGATCTGCAGCTCACGGCCGAGCGGCGCACCCGGGTCGCCCTGTGCCACCGCCTCGAAGTTCACCGCCCCGTCCGCCACCACCAGGCCGAGCGGCATGTCGGAGGCGATCACCTTCCACACGGCACGTGAGCGCGACAACTCACGTTTGAGCCACGCGAGTTGTTCGGCGCCGAGGATGCCGGTGGCGTCGTCTGCCTGCCGGTTCGGCGAGTTCGCGTTGCGGTACGTGCGCATGTCCAGGACGAACACGTCGAGCAGCGGGCCCTGCCGCAGCACCCGGTACACGCGCCCGTCCGCGTCACCCGGCGGCAGCGTCGAGACGGGGTAGTACTCGCTGAACGCGCGCAGCGACCGCTTCGCCAGCACGTCGGTGCTCTTCTCGGTGTAGCGGGCGTCGTCCAGGATCTGGCCCGGGTACCAGTTGTTGTGCACCTCGTGGTCGTCCCACTGGGTGATGGTGGGGACCTGGGCGTTGAACCGGCGCGCGTTCTCGTCGAGCAGGTTGTAGCGGAACGCGCCGCGGAACTCCGCGAGCGTCTCGGCGACCTTGGACTTCTCCTCGGTCGTCACATTGCGCCACACCCGCCCGTCGGGCAGCGTCACGCTGGGCAGGATCGGCCCGTCCGCGTAGATGTTGTCGCCGCTGCACAGGAAGAAGTCCGGGTCCAGGGCGCGCATGTCCTCGTAGACGCGGTTGCCGCCGCGGTCGGGGTTGATGCCCCAGCCCTGGCCCGCGATGTCCCCGGACCACAGGAACCGCACCCCGCCCTTGCGGCCCGCGGCGGCGGTACGGAACGTGCCGGGGACCGGCGCGCTCGTGCGGCGCGGATCGTCCGGGTCGGCGAGCAGCACCCGGTAGTGGACCTGCTCGCCGGGCGGCAGACCGCGCAGCCGGGTCGTGCCCGTGAAGTCGGTGCCCGGGCCGAGGAGCGGGCCGCGCCACCGCGTCACCCGCTTGAACGATTCGGTGGCCGAGGTCTCGACGATCATCCGCGCGGGGCGGTCCGAGCGCACCCACACCAGGCCCGAGTGCGCGGTGACGTCACCGCTCTGCACACCCCAGCCGGCCTTCGGGCGCCCGGACAGGGCGAACGCGGGGGCCACCGCGCCGCCGATCGCGGGCAGCGCGAGCGCCGCCGACGCGGCGAGCGAACCCCGCAGCACTCCACGGCGGCCGGGCAGGGGACTCGGCGGACGGTGTGACATGGGCGCCTCCAGTGACGGTTCCGACGACGGTGCGGTGCCTGGACCGTGCGCGACGCCGCGGAACCCCACCCAACTGTTTCACCGCGGCGCGCACACGAACCCCAAGTGAACAACCGGCTCCGGCCCTAGGGAACCGGGCGCGCTGCGGCACACGTGTCACCGCGTCCCTACCCGGCGGCGGCGCGCGCCAGCAGACGGACACCTTCGGTGATGCGGGCCGGCGCCAGATGCGCGTACCCGAGCACCAGGGGAACCCGGTCGCCGGCCGCGTCGCCTCCGTAGTGGCTCAGCGGGCGGACGGCCACTCCGGACGCCGTCAGCCGGGCCAGGAGGGTGTCCTGCGGGCCGCAGCGTCCGGGCAGCGTGGCGATCGCGTGCAGACCCGCCGCGATCCCGGAGACCTCGGTGCCGGGAAGGTACGCGTCCAGGGCGGCGACCAGGGTGTCGCGTCGCTCCTTGTAGGCGCGCTGGCAGCGCCGCAGGTGCCGGTCGTGGTCGCCGCGCTCGATGAAACGGGCCAGTACCGCCTGGTCGAGCGCCGGGTTGCCGAGATCCATGTACCGCTTGCGCGCCACGATCTCGTCGGCCAGCGCGTCGGGCACGACCAGCCAGCCGAGCCGCAGCCCCGGCACCAGCGACTTGCTCACCGAGCCCGTATAAGCGACGTGGTCCGGGTCGAGTCCTTGCAGGGCGCCTACAGCGGCGCGGTCGTAGCGGAAGTCCCCGTCGTAGTCGTCCTCCACGACGAGCCCGTCCATCTGCCGTGCCCAGTCGAGGAGTTGGACCCTGCGCGACGCCGAGTACGCGATGCCGGACGGGAAGTGGTGCGAGGGTGTCGTGACCACCGTGCGCACCCCGGAAGCGCGCAAGGCGGTCATGTCGAGTCCCTCGCCGTCCAGCGGCAGCCGCACCGCCCGCGGCCCGGCCGTCGCGAACAACTCCTCGTACTGCGGGCTGCCGGGGCGCTCCACGCCGATGGCGGACTGCCCACGCGCGTGGAGCACGACGGCAAGGAGCGTCACCGCCTGCGTCACCCCGGAACAGACGATGATCCGCTCCGGGTCCGTCACCACGCCGCGGCGCCGGGCGAGCAGCTCGGCGAGGGCCGTACGCAGCCGGGGCAGCCCGCGCGGATCCGGGTACCCCAGGGCCGGGTGCGGCAGTTCGGAGAGCACACCGCGCTGCGCCGCCGCCCACGCGGAGCGCGGGAACAGCGACAGGTCCGGGCTGCCCGCCACGAAGTCGGCGCGGATATCGGGGGAGGGGCCCGGAGCCAGGTCCCGCACCCCCGGTGCCGAAGCCCGTACCGCTTCGCCCACCCAGGTCCCGGAACCACGCCCGCTGCGCAGATAGCCCTCAGCGGTCAACTGCTCGTACGCCTCGGTGATCAGCCCGCGCGACACCCCGAGGTCGCCCGCCAGATCCCGGCTCGAAGGCAGCCGCGTCCCTGCCGCGAGCCGCCCCGAACGCACCGCCTCGCGCAGCGCCGACTGCAACGTACGTCCACGCGCGCGTGCCGGAGCGGACGCGGCCGGCAGCAGCAACTCCCAGGCGGCGGACGGAGGATCGGACGAGAACGTCATACGCAGGGACCCTAATTGGTCTCCGACAGCGGCCCCTGAGTGGACCTCGAACCGGACCACCACCCCTCCTAGCGTCGACGCCATGAAAGCCACATCCCTCAGAGGCTCCCTGCTCGCCGCACTCGCGTGCGTCCTGGTGGGCGGCTCCTTCACCGCCAACAGCGTCCTGGGCGACTATCCGTACGCGGGCGGCCAGTTCCTGCGCTACGGGATCGCCTTCCTGCTGCTCCTGCCGCTGGTCGGCCGGGGCGGCGCGGCCCCGCTGCGCCATCTGGAGCCGCGCCAGTGGGGACGCCTCGCCCTGCTCGCGGCCGTCGGCATGGTCGGCTTCAACCTCGCGGTCCTCGCCGCGGAACGCACCGCCGAACCCGCGGTACCCGGCGTCTTCGTAGGATGCGCGCCCGTGATCGTCGCCGTCCTGGTCCCCCTGGCGGCGGGGCGGCGGCCGAGGCGGATCGTGCTCTACGGTGCGTTGCTCGTGGCGGCCGGTGCCTTCAGCGTCCAGGGGTGGGGACGTACGGACGCCGTCGGTATCGCCTACTCCGTGTGCGCCCTCGCGGGCGAGGTCGGTTTCGCCGTCCTCGCGGTACCGGTGCTGCGCCCGCTCGGCCCCCGGCTCCTGTCGTGCGTCGTCTGCGCGATCGCCGCGCTGGAGGCGGCCGTCGTGGGCCTCGTCGTCGACGGCACGTCCTGGCTGCGCGTGCCCGACGGGGCGGAGGGCCTGGCCCTGGTGTGGCAGGCCGTCATCGTCACCGTGATCGGCTTCGTGTGCTGGTACATGGGCATGCAGCGGATCGGCGCGGAGCGCGCCACGCTGTTCTCCGGGCTCATCCCGGTGGCGGCCGCCTGCACGGCGCCGCTGGTCGGTTCGGGGGCCTACGGACTCGCCCAGGGCGTCGGCAGCACCCTCGTGGGGGCCGGCGTCGCCCTGGGGTCGGGTGTGTTCAGCCGTCGGTCACCGGCTGGTGTCGAGGATGACGCGGGCCACGAGCGCCGGGTCGTCGTTCATCGGCACATGGCCGCAGCCGGGGAGCCTGACCAGCCGCGCGCCGGGCAGGACGCGCTTGGCGCGGACGCCCTGGCGGCGCACGAGGATCCGGTCGCGGGAGCCCCAGGCGACGGTGACGGGGATCTCGGGGACGTCGTCGCGAAAGAGCACGCCACGGCCCGCGTCGAGCGTCTCGCGGAACCCGGTCGCGTGGCGCAGCGCCAGCGTCTCGGCGACCACGGCGTCCGGTGAACGGCGACCGGGCCGCGCGTAGATGGTGCCGGTGAGCGCGGCCCGCCCGGCGGCCGACCGGGACAGCCGCTCGACCAGCGGCAGCGGCAGCGTCCGTGCGCCCTGCCGCATCGCGAGCAGCGTCCCGAAGGCGTAGCGCCGCTCGGCCTCGGTCCAGAATCCGGCGGGGGACAGCGCCGTCACGGACCGGGCGAGCTTCTCGCGGCCCAGCTCCAGGGCGAGCAGCCCGCCCAGCGAGTTGCCCGCGACATGGGGCCGCTCGATCCCCAGCTCGCGGCAGAACGCGTCCAGGACCGGCACCACGCCCGACAGTCCGTACGCGAGTCCCTCCGGCAGGGCGGGCGACGTTCCGAACCCCGGAAGGTCCACGGCGATCACGTCGCGCTCGGCCGCCAGGATCTGCAGCACCGGCTCCCAGGCCTGCCAGTGGTGACCTATGCCGTGCAGCAGGAGGAGGGGTTCACCGGCGCCCGCGCGCTCGTACGCGACGCTCACCGTACGTGGCCCGCCGGGGCTCTCGATGCTGAAGGACGCCTGTGCCGCCATGTCGCTCGCTCCCTGTCCCCGCCACGCCTCGACGGTTCCTTAGACACCTTGTCAGCAACAATTACCGCTCAGTAGCGTCCAGTTCAAGAGGGGAGCGGCCGCCGCTGTCATTTCCGCCTGGACAGCGCGGGGTTCGTCCGTTGGGATGGGGGCGTGGCCACCGACATAGGGATCGACGTCTTCGAAGAGCACCGCCCCGTCCTGATGGGCGTGGCCTACCGCATGCTGGGCCGCGTCGCCGACGCGGAGGACGTGGTCCAGGACGCATGGCTGCGCTGGTCCCAGGCCGACCGTGGCGAGGTGCGCGAACCGCGCGCCTACCTGGTGCGCATCACCACCCGCCTCGCCGTCGACCGGCTGCGCCAGGCCCAGGCCCGGCGCGAGTCCTACGTGGGCCCCTGGCTGCCCGAGCCGCTCGTCACCGACTTCGGCCCCACCGTCCCCGACACCGCCGAGCGGGCCGTCCTCGCCGACTCCGTCTCGCTCGCCGTCCTCGTCGTCCTGGAGTCGCTCTCCCCGCTGGAACGCGCCGTGTTCGTCCTGCGGGAGGCGTTCGGACTGCCGTTCTCGGAGATCGCGGCCACGCTGGAGCGCGGCGAGGCGGCGGTGCGGCAACTCGCCGCCCGCGCACGCAAGCACGTGGACGAGCGGCGGCCCCGCTTCGACGTCGACCCGGTGCAACAGCGTGACCTCACCGAGCGGTTCCTCGCCGCCGCGACCGAGGGCGACCTCGAAAGCCTGATGTCGATGCTCGCCCCGGACGTACGCCTCGTCGGCGACAGCGGCGGCAAGTCGAAGGCGCCCGTGCGCGTCATCGAGACCGCCGACAAGGTGGGCCGGTTCCTGGCGGGAGTCGCGGGACAGGGGAGCGCCGAGGCGTTCGAGTTCCGTCTCACGGAGATCAACGGCGGCCCCGGGCTGCTCGTCGTCGCCGAGGGCAAGGTCGACTCCGTCTTCCAGCTCGGCATCTCCGACGGCAAGGTCCAGTACGTCTACATCGTGCGCAACCCGGACAAACTACATTCGCTCCTTTAGGGCCGGGCAAACTTCCGTCGCTTCTGTAGAAGTCGCGTCTTTGCAGAAAGCGCGTCACGAGGGCCCGTCGTGCGCGTTCGCCGCGGACGACGGGCCCTCACGCGTGTCGTGCGAACACGGCGTGAACGGAGTGCGGCCCGTCATGAACGCTCTGCGGCAGAGCCCCTGTGCGGGCGGTAACCGATCGAGGATTGGTCTTGACCAAGTTCGGGGGCGGCCCTACTCTCGCAGAGATAGTGCAGGAACCTTTAATAAACAAGGGCGCTAAAAAGCCGCCGGGGCACGGCTGTTGCGGAGGACAGGGTGGGGACCACGCAGTTGGAAGCGGCACCGGAGCCGAAGTACTGGCATCTGAAGACCGTGCTCAGCGACGCGCTCGACTCCGAGTTCGCCGTGGGGGAGATCCTGCCGAACGAGCGTGATCTCGCGGCCCGCTTCGGCGTCGCCCGAGCCACCCTCCGCCAGGCCCTGGAGCAGCTCGAACTCGAAGGACGGCTACAGCGCCGCCGGGGCGTCGGCACCACGGTCGCGCCGCCCCGGGTGGGTGTTCCCGTCGCCGCCACCGACCAGGACTGGCCGGGCGCCAGCGGGGACGCGTGGCAGGCCGTCGACTGCACGCCCGACGTGCCGCCGGCCGCGGTCGCCGAGATGCTGGGGACCGACCCGGGGGAGACCGTGCATGTGCTGCGCCGTACGCGCGTCTCGCACGGGCAGCCCGTCGCGGCGGAGTTGCTCTACGTACCGTCGGCCTCGGTGCCCGACCTGACCGCCATAGACGCTCCGTCCGGCGCCGCACGCGCGCGTGCCGTCCTGCGCGAGCTCCAGCGGTTCGGCCTCGACGGCCAGGACCGTGCGGTCGAACTGGGCTCGGCCCGCGCCGAGGACGCGAAGGAGCTCGACCGGCTGCCCGGCGCCCCGGTCCTCGTCGTCACGACCCGCTACTTCAGCGACGGCCTCACTGCGGCGGTCTCCAAGGCCACGTACCGAGCGGACACCTGCCGCCTCACCTTCGGCGACACGACAGGCGTGGAAATCCACCACACGCCGCACTCCCAGGCGTCCTGAAGCCGCGCCTCGCAAGGGGCGCGGGGAACGGCGCGCTCAGCCACGTACGGGGGTCGCTCGCGCACGACGCCACAGGGGCACCTGTATAGGCGCCCCTGTAGGGGGGCGCGGGGAACGGCGCGCTCAGCCACACATACAGGGGTCGCTCGCCCACGACGCCACGGGGGCAGCCGCTTCGGCGCCCCCGCTAGGGGCGCGGGGAACTGCGCGACCAGCCCCCCACGACGGGTCGGCCGCCGATGTACCGAACCCGGCCCCAGGGCCTTGGGTCACCGGCGAGCCGAAACCGCCCCCTCCGTGGCGAACAACTCCCCCTCCACATGATCAAGAGCCAAGCGCAGCGCCCCCGTGGAAACCGTGGCCTCCCCGAGCAACGACAAGGCAACCCGAGGCGGCCGCAGACAGTACCGTTCGAGCTCGCGCCGCAGCGGATCCAGCACCCCGTCGAGGCCCGCGGCCCACCCGCCGACGACGACCAGCTCCGGATCCAACGCCAGCACCAGCGCGGCGACATCGTGCACGAGCCGCTGAATGAACCGCTCCATCGCCGCCCCGGCCCGCTCATCGCCCTGCCGGGCCAGCGCGAACACCTTCGCCACGGCCGGCTCGTCCAGCGGATGCAGCGGCTCGCCCGTCGTCGAGAGCAGCGCCTCCGGCCGCACCTCACGGCCCAGCAGATGCAGCGCCCCGATCTCCCCGGCGGCGCCCCCGTACCCCCGGTGCAGCCGCCCGCCGATCAGCGCGCCGGCCCCGGGACTGAGCCCCGCCATCACGAACACCATGTCGTCGGAGTCGACCCCGGCGCCCTTCCAGTGCTCGGCCACGGCCGCGGTGTTGGCGTCGTTCTCCACGATCACCGGGCATTTGAAGGAGCGCCGCAGCCGCTCGCCGAGCGGCAGTCCGGTCCACCCGGGCAGCGCCGTACCGAGCCGCACCGTGCCGTCGGCTTCCACGATGCCCGGACTGCCCACGCCGACCGCGCGCAGCGAACTGCGCGCCACCCCGGCCCGCCGCAGCAGATCCGCGACCGTCCCGCGCAGCCGCTCGATGCGCTCGTCCGCCGACGCGGTCTCGTCGACGTCCTTGGACGCCGAGCCGACCATCCTCCCGTCGAGCGCCGAGAGCACCGCTGCGACCCGGTGCGGCCCGATCTCCAGCCCCAGCAGATGCCCCGCCTCGGCCCGGAAGCGGAACTTCCGCGCGGGCCGTCCCTGGCGCCGGGCGCCCGGTTCCTCGACGGTCGTCTCCACGACGAGCCCGGCCTCGATGAGCCCTTCGACGACACCTTCCACGGTCGGCCGCGACAGGCCCGTCACCCGGGTGATCTCGGTGAGCGTCGCGAAATCCGTCGAGCGCAGCGCGTGCAGCACCACTGCGCTGTTTATCCGCCTGAGCAGAGAGGGATCTCCGCCGGTCAGCTGCCCCAACGTCCGTCCTCCCAGCAGTTGCGCGTGTTCGCCGGATGGTACTCGCCGCAGCCGGTACCGGCGAGGGTCGGGTGCACTTCTGTGGTGGCGGACGCTCACCCGGGCATGCCTCGCGGCGGCCACGAATGCCTCAGTTCGGCGCGACGAAACCGGATTCGTAGGCGGCGATCACCGCCTGGGTCCGGTCGCGGGCCCCGAGCTTGGCGAGCACGGCGCTGACATGCGACTTGACCGTCTCCGTACCGACGACGAGATCCGCGGCGATCTCCGCGTTCGACAGGCCCCGCGCCATCCGCCGCAGCACCGCCGCCTCGCGCTCGGTCAGCGCGGCCCGCTCCATCGCCGAGCGCGCCGACGCGTTGCCGTACTCGGCGGCCAGTCTGCGCACGGCCGCCGGAAAGAGGAGCGAGTCACCCGCCGCGACGAGCCGCACCGCGTGCACGATCTCGGCGGGCCGCGCCCGCTTCAGCAGAAACCCGTCGGCGCCCGCGCGCAGCGCCCCGTACACGTACTCGTCGTTCTCGAAGGTGGTGATGACGAGGATCTTCGGCGGCCGCGGCACGGCACGCAACACAGCGCGCGTGGCCTCGATCCCGTCGAGCAGCGGCATCCGTACGTCCATGGCGACGACATCGGGGCGCAGCGTGCGCACCAGGGGGATCACCGCCGCGCCGTCGGCGGCCTCGCCCACCACCTCGATGTCCGGCTGCGCGTCCAGGACGGCCCGCAGACCGGCGCGGACCAGCGGTTCGTCGTCTACGAGGAGCACGGTGAGCGGCACCCGGCCAGCCTAGGGCCCGTCCAGGCTCACGCCACGGGCAGGTCGACATGCACCTGCCACTCGTCGCCGACCGGTCCGGTGCGGGCACGCCCGCCCAGCAGCGCGGCCCGCTCCCGCATCCCGCGCAGCCCACTGCCCGTACCGCCGGTTGCGGACGCCGCGCCTGTAGGCAGGTCAGTGCGCACGTCCAGGCTCAGCCGGCCGTCGGCGACGACGAGGGCCACGCGGACGCGAACGGTGCCGCAGTGCCGCAGGACGTTCGTGAGCCCTTCCTGAAGGATCCGGTAGCCCTCCCGGGAGACGGGGCCGGGCAGCGTCTCCAGCGGGCCCTCAACGGTCACGTCCACCGTCGCGCCCGAGGCCCGCGCCGAGTCCAGCAGCCGCTCCGCGTCCCGCAGCGTGGGCCGGGAGCTCACCGGCTGCTCCGCCTCCCGCAGCACCACCAGGACCCGCTCCAGGTCCTCCAGGGCCGCCCTGCCGGTCTCCTCGATGGCGTCGAGGGCCCGGTCGGTGAACGCCGGATCGCCCGCCGCCCGCGCCGCGCCCGCCTGAACCACCGCGACCGTCAGCGCATGGCCGATGGAGTCGTGCAGTTCCCGCGCGATGCGATTGCGCTCCAGCAGCCGCTCGGTGCGCTCCTCCAGGGCGGCCAGGCGCTCGGCCGCGGACGGACCGAGCAACAGCAGGGCGGCCCGCGCCATCAGCAGTCCCGCCCCCTCCACCACGTACAGCAGGGCGAGCAGGGCGACCGGGATGAGCAGCGCGCACCACCAACCCTGTGCGGGCAGCGGCAGCGGTGACACCGTGCCCACCGGCTGTCCGGCGGCGGCGCCCAGCAACTCCAGCACCAACGGCATCAACTGACCTGTCGCCAGCGCGACGGAGAGCCCCAGGAACAGCCGCAGCACCAGCCACACCGCCGTCCTGCCCCGGTCCCGCCACGAGGCCGACGGGGCGACCGAGACACGGCCCTCCGCGCCGTCGCCCGCCACGCGCGCGTGCCCGCCGGGAAACAGCATGAGCCGCGCCTGCAACCCCTCCGCACGCCGGACCCCCGGCACCATCGCCAGCAGGACGAGCAGCGGTACGGGAAGGACGTAGACGAGCGCCCATTCCTGCACGGAAGGCGAGGACAGCCCCGGGTAGACCGCGCCGCACACGAAGGCGAACACCGAGGCACACAGCAGATGCAGCCAGCGGGTGTACGTGACGGCACGCGTGAGCGGGCGCAGGAGGCGGGGCATGCGGCCATCGTGCCAGCCGCACCGGCGCCGGCGGCTCCCCCGTGCGAGGGAGACGATCCCCACCGGCGGGGGAGGCCCACAGCCCCATCGGCGGGCCAGGCTGCTGCCATGACCAGCATCGACGTCCAGGACCTCACCAAGGAGTACGGCATCAAGCGCGCCGTGGACCGGCTGACCTTCCGGGTCGGGCCCGGCCGCGTCACCGGGTTCCTCGGGCCGAACGGCGCCGGCAAGTCCACCACCCTGCGCCTCGCCCTCGGCCTCGACCGCCCCACCTCCGGAAGCGCGCTCATCGGGGGCCGCCCGTATGCGACGTACGACGAACCGCTGCGCCAAGTAGGAGCGTTGCTCGACCCGCAGGCCGCCCACGGCGCCCGCACCGCGCGCGACCACCTCCGGGTGCTCGCCACCGCCAACCGCATCCCCGCGCGCCGCGTCGACGAGGTGCTGGAACAGGCGGGCATCGCCGCGGTGGCCGGGCGGCGCGTGCGGACGTACTCGCTCGGGATGCGCCAGCGCCTCGGCATCGCGGCGGCCCTGCTCGGCGACCCCGCCGTGGTCCTGCTCGACGAGCCGTCCAACGGGCTCGACCCCGAAGGCATCGTCTGGATCCGCGAGTTGATGCGCGACCTCGCACGCGCGGGACGCACCGTCCTGGTCTCCAGCCACCTCATGAACGAGACCGCGACCTTCGCCGACCACCTCGTCGTCCTGGGCCGCGGACGGCTGCTGGCCGACACCTCGATGCCGGACTTCATCGCCGCCAACAGCACCCGCCGCGCCCGGGTACGCACCACCGAGCCCGACCGGCTGCGGGCCGCACTCACGCGCGCGGGCCACACGGTCACGGTCACCGGTGACGGGCGCTGCACCGTGACGGGAGCCACCGCCGCCGACATCGGCGCACTCGCAGCGGCCGACAGCATCCCCGTTCTCGAACTCACCGACGAACAGGCCTCGTTGGAGCAGGCCTACCTCGCTCTGACCGCGGCGGAGACCGAGTTCACCACCACCCCTTTCCAGGAGGCCTGACCGTGTCCACCACCGCCGTACTGCACTCCGAGTGGATCAAGATCAGGTCGCTGCGCGGCACCCTCGGCTCACTCCTCGCCGTCTTCGCGGCCACCGTCGCGATCACGACCCTCGTCTTCGCCACCGTCGGCCGCGCCGAGGCCGACAACGGTGAGGACCCCCTCTTCGGCGCCTTCTACGCCCTCAACTTCGGCCAGATCGCGGCCCTCGCCTTCGGCGCCACCTCCGTCTCCGGGGAGTACCTCAACGGCGCCCTGCGGGTGTCCCTCGCCGCCGTGCCCCGCCGAACGCTCTTCTACGGAGCGAAGATGGGGGTGATCGGCGGCTGCGGCCTCGCCGTCGGCACGGCCACGACCTTCACCGCGTTCCTCGCCGGACAGGCGTTCATGGGGCCCGACGCGCTCGCCCTGGGCGACCCGGGCGTGCTGCGGGCCTGCCTCGGCGGTGGCGTGTACCTCGCGCTGATGACGCTGCTCGCGGCAGGACTCACCGCCGTACTGCGCAGCGCCGTCCTGGTGTTGAGCATCCTCGTCCCGTTCCTGCTGATCGTGTCCTTCGTCGTCGGGGATCTCGCCGGGGCGGGCGCCGACTTCCTGCCCGACCGCGCCGGCCAACAAGTGCTGCGCCAGGACCCCGTGGGCTCCCTGGGCCCCTGGGCGGGGCTCGCCGTGACCGCGCTGTGGGCCGCGACCGCCGTCCTCGCCGGCTGGTGGACGGTGCGCCGCAGGGACGCCTGACGGTCAGTCGGCCCGTTGTCAGTGGCGGCCGCTTTACTGGAGGCATGAACATCGCGGAGCAGCTCGCGACGATCGACCTGCTGTGGACCGGCCCCTTCCCGGCCGACCACGGCAGATCGGCCGCGGGCTGGGGCGGACCCGGGTTCGTCATGGCCGAGTTGACCGAGCGGAGCGGCGTGCGCGACCTGGCGGAGGCCCAGGCGGACGCCGACCGGGACGGGCTGTCCGCGCTGCTCACCGCGCGCTGGGGCGAGCCCTACCGACTGAGCCTGTGGAGCGTGCACACCCGCGCGCTCGAGCACGGCGAGTCCATACCCGAGCCCTGGGGCTGGCTCAGCGCCTGCGCCCAGGACCTCCATCTGTGGAGCGTCGGCGAGCGATGGGTGGCCCTCGCCGTCTCCCACCAGGGCGACGAGCAGCCGTACCAGCTCCTCGCCGTGGTCACGGATGTCGCCCCGCCGTGACTCTTGCCGTGGTCACGGACGTCGCCCCTCCGTGACCCTTGCCGTGGTCGCGGACGTCGCCCCGCCGTGAGCCCTGCTGTGATCACGGATGTCGCCGCTCCGTGACCCGCTCATGGCACGCGTGTGCGGAACTGCCGTGCCACCATGGGATCTTGAGCCCGGCCCGGGCCCACACCACCGCCGCACACCGCACGAAGGAGAGCACATGAGCGACGACAGCGCGCAGCAGCCGGGGGAGCGGATCTCCAGCCACATCGCGCACAACGCCCGTGTGTGGAACTACTGGCTGGGCGGCAAGGACCACTACGAGGTGGACGAGCAGGTCGGCTCCATGGTCACGTCCATGTATCCGAGCATCGGCGAGGTCGCCCGCGCCGACCGCGCCTTCCTGGGCCGCGCCGTCGGCTTCCTCGCCGGTGAGGCGGGCATCCGCCAGTTCCTCGACATCGGTACGGGCCTGCCGACGGTGAACAACACGCACGAGGTCGCCCAGCGCATCGCCCCCGACGCCCGTATCGTCTACGTCGACAACGACCCGATCGTGCTCACCCACGCCCGCGCGCTGCTCACCAGCTCCGCCGAGGGCGCCACCCAGTACGTGGACGCCGACGCGCACGACCCGCAGGCGATCGTCGAAGCCGCGTCCGGGACCCTCGACTTCGACCGGCCCGTCGCGGTCATGCTCCTCGGCATCCTGAACTTCGTCGTCGACACCGAGAAGGCCACCTCCATCGTGCGCCGTCTCGTCGACGCGATCCCCTCGGGCAGCTACGTCGTCCTGACCCACCCGACCCTCGAGCTGGGCGGGGAGGGCAACGCGGAGGCGATGAAGTTCTGGAACGAGAACGCGACGCCCCCGATCACCGCGCGCACCGGCGCCGAGGTCGCGGCGTTCCTCGACGGACTGGAGATCCTGGAGCCCGGGCTCGTCTCCTGCGCCCGCTGGCGCGCCGAGGACACGGAGGAGGCACCCCTGGTCGCCCAGTTCGGAGCCGTGGCCCGCAAGCCGTAGAGCTACTGACCTACTGACCTACTACTGACCTACTGACCTACTGACCTACTGACCGGCGGCGGCGGCGTCGTCGTCGGAGGAGGGGGAGGAGGACGCGGCGGCGCGCAGCCGGGCGAACTCCTCCGCCATCGTCCGAGCCGTCCAATGCGCGTTCAGGCCGCTGGGGTTGGGCAGCGCCCAGACCCGGGCGCCGCCGATCGTCCGCTCCTGCGGCCCGATGCGCGCCTTGGGCTCCTGGAAGGCCGAGCGGTACGCGGTCACGCCCACCACCGCGAGCCACCGGGGCCGCAACCGGGCGACCTTCTCCGCCAGGAGACGCCCGCCCTCCAGGTACTCCTCGGTGCTCAGCTCATCGGCCCGCGCGGTGGCCCGCGCGACGACGTTCGTGATGCCGAGCCCGTACGACAGCAGTTCCTCCTGCTCGGCGGGCAGCAGCTGCCGCGGTGTGAAGCCGGACAGATGCAGCACGGGCCAGAACCGGTTGCCCGGCCGGGCGAAGTGATGCCCGGTCGCCGCCGTCATCAGGCCCGGGTTGATGCCGCAGAACAGTACGGAGAGGCCGCTCGCGACGACGTCCGGCACCAGACGGTCACGAGCGGCCTCCAACTCCGCGGGGGTCGGCCGGGTCAGAGGATCGCCCCGGGCGTGTAACCGGCGGCCTCCGGGTGCTGCTTCACGATCTCCTCGACGCGCGCCACGATCTGCGCCACCTGACCGGCGGCCGCGCCCGTGAACGACAGCTTGTCCGCCATCAGCTCGTCGAGCTGCGCCCGGTCCAGCGGGATGCGCGCGTCGGCGGCGAGCTTGTCGAGCAGCTCGTTGCGCTCGGCGCCCTGCTCACGCATGGCGAGGGCGGACGCCACCGCGTTCTCCTTGATGGCCTCGTGGGCCTCCTCGCGGCCCACGCCCGCGCGCACCGATGCCATGAGCACCTTCGTCGTGGCGAGGAACGGCAGGTAGCGGTCCAGCTCACGGGCGACGACGGCGGGGAACGCGCCGAACTCGTCGAGCACCGTCAGGAACGTCTCCAGAAGACCGTCGAGCGCGAAGAACGCGTCGGGCAGCGCGACCCGGCGCACCACCGAGCAGGACACGTCGCCCTCGTTCCACTGGTCGCCCGCCAGCTCGCCGGTCATCGACGCGTAGCCGCGCAGGATCACCATCAGGCCGTTCACACGCTCGCAGGAGCGGGTGTTCATCTTGTGCGGCATCGCCGACGAGCCGACCTGGCCCGGCTTGAACCCCTCGGTGACCAGCTCGTGCCCGGCCATCAGCCGGATCGTCTTGGCGGTCGAGGAGGGCGCCCCGGCCAGCTGCACCAGGGCGGTGACGACCTCGTAGTCGAGCGAGCGCGGGTAGACCTGGCCGACCGACGTGAACGCCTGCGAGAAGCCCAGGTGCGCGGCGATCCGCTGCTCCAGGTCCGCGAGCTTGTCCGCATCTCCGCCGAGCAGGTCCAGCATGTCCTGCGCGGTGCCGACCGGGCCCTTGATGCCGCGCAGCGGGTAGCGGTTCAGCAGCTCCTCGACCCGGCCGTACGCGACGAGCAGCTCGTCGGTGGCGGTCGCGAAGCGCTTGCCGAGCGTGGTCGCCTGCGCGGCCACGTTGTGCGAGCGGCCCGCCATGACCAGCTCGCCGTACTCGCCGGCCAGCTTCGCCAGCCGGGCGAGGACGGCCACGGTGCGGTCGCGGACCAGTTCGAGGGAGAGCCGGATCTGCAGCTGCTCCACGTTCTCCGTCAGGTCGCGGGACGTCATGCCCTTGTGGACCTGCTCGTGCCCGGCGAGTGCGTTGAACTCCTCGATCCGGGCCTTCACGTCGTGCCGCGTGACCTTCTCGCGCTCGGCGATCGACGCGAGGTCGACCTGGTCGAGCACCCGCTCGTAGTCGGCGATCGCGGCGTCCGGCACCTCGATCCCGAGGTCCTTCTGGGCCTTCAGCACGGCGAGCCAGAGCCGGCGCTCCAGCTTCACCTTCTCCTCCGGCGACCAGAGGGTGGCGAGCTCGGTGGAGGCATAGCGTCCGGCGAGAACGTTCGGGATACGGGGCTTGGCAGGCGCAGTCACGTGTACGGAGTTTACCGGGCGTCCCTACAGGCTCCGAACCATCCCGGAGATGTAGGAACCTCCAGGTCAGAGCCGATCGGTGGAGGCCACCACCCGCGACGGCCCGGGGCGCTCCCGACCTCTCGTAAAATCCGGGAGGGCACGCCGGGGGGTGGCAAGGGCGGGCGGGAAGGAGCGGGCAGGTGAGCGAGGGGCGCGGAGCGTTCGGAGCTGCGCTGCGGGAACTGCGGCTCGCGGCGTCGCTGACCCTGGAAGGTCTGGCGGAGGCGTCGGGCGTCAGCGTACGGGGCATCGGCGATCTCGAACGGGGGCGGCGGGCCGCTCCGCAGCGGCGCACGGTGGCCGCCCTCGCGGACGGACTGCGGCTGAACGAGGCGGAGCGGGAGCGGCTGCTGGCCGTCGCCCGCAGCGGGCGCAGCGCCGGCTACGACCCGGCGGGGGTGCGGACCTTCCCCCGCGGCATCGACGACTTCGTGGGCCGGGAGCGCGAGCTCGCGGAGCTCGTCGCGCTCGCCAGGGACACCACCCAGGACGGTTCGGCCGGACACCCGGCGACGGTCGCCGTCTCCGGGCCGCCGGGCACGGGCAAGACCACGCTCGCGCTGCACGCAGCCCGCAACCTCGCGGACCACTTCCCGGACGGGCAGCTGGTCCTCGACCTGCGCGGCATGGACGACGAGCCGCCCGCTTCCGACGAGCTCATGCTCAGCGTGCTCAAGGCGTTCCAGGTGGCCGACCGGGACCTCGCGAAGGCCGGACCGCAGGGGCGCCCCGGGTTGTACCGGCAGACGCTGGCCGACCGCCGGGTCCTGCTGGTCCTGGACAACGCCCGCGACGAGGCGCAGGTACGTCCGCTGCTGCCGAGCGCCGGGACCGGGATGGTCGTCGTGACGAGCCGGCGCATGCTCACCGGCCTGGAGAGCGTGCACCGGCTCCAGCTGGGCGAACTGAGCCCCGCGGAGGCCGCCGCGTTCCTGACCACCCTGGTCGGGGAGGAGCGTGCCGCGGCCGACCCTGCGGCCCTCGCCGACGTCGCGTACCGCTGCGGGCATCTCCCGCTGGCCCTGCGGGTGGCGGGTAACTGGCTGGCCACCCGCACCGGCTGGTCGCTGCGCCGCCTCGCCGACCGGCTCGCGCACGACGAGCGGCGCCTGGACGCGCTGGCCGCCGGTGACCTGCGCGTCTCCGCCGCCTTCGACCTGTCCTACCGGCAGCTCACACCGACGGCCGCCCGTCTGTTCCGGCGCCTCTCCCTCGTCCCGGGCGCGGACACCAGCGCTCCCGCCGCCGCCCGGCTGACCGGTCAGCGGCTGTACGACGCGGAGGACACCCTGGAGGAGCTGGTGGAGGTCGGGCTGCTCGGCACCGACCTGGAGCGCTACCGCCTGCACGACCTGGTGTGCCTGTTCGCCCGGACGCGGCTGGCGGCCGAGGAGAGCGCCGAGGACATTCACCGGGCCCGCGCCGACCTGTACCGCTGGCTGCTCGAGACGACCGTGGTGGCGGGCCGCTGGTTCGAACCCGGTCATGGCGCACCTCCCGCCGACTGGCAGGGGACGGTCGATCTGTCCTCCGCCGACAAGGCGCTTCAGTGGCTGAAGACCGAAGGCACCAACTGGCTGGCCGCCCTGCACGCCGCAGCGGCGGCCGGCGAGCACGCCCGGGTGGTGGAGGTCGCCGAGGCGCTGCACTGGTTCTCCGACCACTGGATCTTCTGGGGGCACTGGCCGGAGGTCTTCGGCGCCGCCGTGCGAGCCGCCCGGGCTCTGGACGACCCGCTCCTCGAAGCGACGCAGCTCAACTACCACGCCTGGGCCCTCCTCCTGTGCGAGGGCCGCTTCCACGACAGCCTCGAGAGGTCCGCCGAGGCGCTGGCCGCCGCCGAGCGAGCGGGCGACGTCACCCAGGAGGCGTGGGCCCACTTCTACAGCGCCTGGGGGCTGCGCAAGCTGAAGGAGTACGCGGCGGCCGTCGACCACCTGGAGCGGGCCGGCCGTCTCTTCGAAGCCGCCGGCGATCTGCACGGCAGCCTCAACGCCCAGCACGGACACGCCCTCACGTTGTCGGAGGCCGGCCAGGTCGAAGCGGCCCTGGCGACGTTCCGCAGCACGCTCGAATTCCTGGACGCGGCGGGCGATCGCATCGCCCCGAACATCGGGGACTTCGTGCGGTCCGGGCTGCACTCCGGCATCGCGCACGGCCTCACCCAACTGGAGAAGTGGGAGGACGCCGTCGAGCAGCGCCGTATCGCGGCGGACCTCTGGCGCGACGCCGGCAACACCACGCAGGAGAGCAGCGAACTCGTCCGTCTCGGCCGCCTGCTGCTCTCCGCCGGGCAGGAGGCACCAGCGCGCGAGGCCTTCGCCCGCTGTCTCGCCCTCGGCCCGGACGCCGCTCCACAGGCCCTCACGGACTCCCGGCGCCACCTCGCCGAGATGGCGCAGCCGCAGTAGGGGCCTGGCCACAGTCGGCCCGGCCACCGACACGGTTCCCGCGGTCCGGCAGTATTTCTGCCTGCTTCCTGCCTGGAGTACGGCACAGCTCACTGCTTGTCTGGACATGGCGGAGAAAACCGGGCGTCGACGTTGCCGCCGGGACATCCGTGCAGGACCCAGGCACCGACCCCGGCCCGGATCCATGTGCGCTGCGGATCCGAGCTCTCCGCCTTGGGTGTGCAGGGAGAGGAGAGCCGGATGAACCCGGTGCTGACCACTGACGCGGTGTCCGAGAACGAGCGGCTCGACTACTGGCGTACCGCGCTGACCAGGGCCCGGGTGCCCATGAGCGTCACACGGAGCGGCGAGGGCCCGTTCACCGGCCGCATCACCACCGCGCAGGTGGGATTCCTCGGGGTCTGCGCCATGGAGGCGGACGCGCACCGGGCCGGCCGCACGGCGTCGCACATCGCACGCTCCGCCGAGCGGTTCGTGGTGATCGGCGTCCAGATGTCGGGCCGGACCACCCTGACCCAGGACGGCCGAAGGGCCATCGCGGAGCCCGGCGACCTCTTCGTGTACGACACCGCGCGTCCCTGCTTCCTGGAGTACCCGGAGCGGTTCGCCACCCGGCTCGTGCACATCCCCCGCCGCGCTCTCGGCCTCCCCGACGAGGACCTGAACCGCGTCACCGGAACC
The DNA here is from genome assembly GCF_039533535.1 of Streptomyces kunmingensis. NCBI lineage: Bacteria > Bacillati > Actinomycetota > Actinomycetes > Kitasatosporales > Streptomycetaceae > Streptomyces > Streptomyces kunmingensis. The sequence continues at coordinate 173,995 of NZ_BAAATS010000040.1, read as the reverse complement.
GTGATCGGCACCGGGGACGGCTGCGGGGCGGTCCTGCGGCCCTTCCTGACCACGCTGGTCGACTCCGCGGACGCGTACTCCCCGGGCCTCGCGGGTCGGCTGGCCTCCAGCGTCGTCGATCTCGTCGCCGTCCTGGTGGCCGAGAGGGCCCGGGACGCGGGGGCAGGGGCGGGCAGCTCGCGCGGCCACCTGGTGACGCGTATCCGCGACCACATCGACCGGAATTTGGCGGATCCGGCCCTGTCGCCCGAGGATATCGCGAAGGCGCACCACATCTCCGTTCGCTACCTCCACCGGATCTTCGAGGACGAGGGCATCACCGTCGGCCGGCTTGTCCAGCGCCGCCGACTGGAGGAGTGCGCCCGTGAACTGGCCCGCGGGGGACGGGGAATGCCGTCCGTGTCGTCCGTGGCGCAGCGGTGGGGGTTCGTCAATCCGGCCCACTTCAGCCGGGTGTTCCGTGGCGCCTACGGCATCTCCCCGCGGGAGTGGCGCAGTTCGCGTACCGCGGCCACTCCGTGAGCGGGACCGGCCGTGCGGACCCGCGAGGAAGCGGGTCCGCACGACCCGGCGGTCAGCCGGTGGCGCGGACGGCGCCGAGGATGAGGTCGGCGACGTCCTTGGGGCGGGAGACGGCGACGGCGTGCGAGGCGCCGTCGAGTTCGACGACGGTCGCGCCCGCACGCTCGGCGCCGAAGCGCTCGACCTCGGGGTTGATGGCCTGGTCACCGCCGGCGACGAGGGCCCAGGCCGGCTTGGTGTGCCAGGCGGCGGCCGTGGCCTTCTCCTCGAACGCGGCGGCGGCCAGCGGCCGTTGGGCCACCGCAAGGACCTTGGTGACGGCGGCGGGCACGTCCGCCGCGAAGATCGCCGGGAACGCCTCGGGGGCGATGGTGACCTCGGTCGCGGGTGCCGCGCCGGCGACGGGGTACGTCGCCTCCTTCAGGTTGCTGACGAGCGGCGAGAGCGGGAAGCGGCCCTGCAGTTCGCCGAGGCTCTCGCCCTCTTCGAGGACGTAGGCAGCGACGTAGACGAGTCCGACGACGTTCTCCGTGGTGCCGGCGACGGTGATGAGCGCGCCACCGTAGGAGTGGCCCACGAGGACGACGGGGCCCTCGATCTGGGCGGCGACGGAGGCGATGTACGCGGAGTCGGAGGCCAGACCGCGCAGCGGGTTGGGCGGTGCGACCACGGGCACGCCGTGGTTCTGCAGCTCGGTGATGACGCCGGACCAGCTGGCGGCGTCGGCGAAGGCGCCGTGCACGAGGACGACGGTGGGGGTGGCTTCAGCGGCCATGATGCGTGCTTCTCCTGAAATGGAACCTGAAATGGAAAGAGACGGAACGGGCGGCGCGTCAGCGCGCGTCGAGGGTGGTGCGCAGCGTGCTGACGGCGAGCGCGATGGCCGCCTCGGCGGCGTGCGTGTCACGCAGGGCGTTGAGCATCACGAAGTCGTGGATGATGCCCTGGAACCGGACCGCGGTGACCGGGACCCCAGCCTGGCGCAGCTTGTTCGCGTACGCCTCGCCCTCGTCGCGCAGCACATCGGCCTCACCGGTGATGACCAGGGCCGGCGGCAGCCCGGCCAGCTGCTCGGTGCTCGCCCGCAGCGGCGACGCGGTGATCTGCGCGCGTTCGCTCTCGTCCGTCGTGTACTGGTCCCAGAACCACTGCATGCCGTCCCGGCGCAGGAAGTAGCCCTCCGCGAACTGGCGGTAGGAGCCCGTGTCGAAGCTCGCGTCGGTGACCGGGTAGAACAGCACCTGACCCAGCAGGGCGACATCGCCGCGCTCCTTGGCCATCAGCGTCAGGGCGGCGCTCATGTTGCCGCCCACCGAGTCGCCGGCCACCGCGAGGCGCCGGCCGTCCAGGGCGTGCGAGGCGCCCTCGGTGACGACCCAGCGGGCCACCGCGTAGTTCTGCTCGATGGCCACCGGGTAGCGGGCCTCCGGCGAGAGGTCGTACTCCGGGAACACCACGGCGGCGCCGACACCCACCGCCAGCTCGCGCACCAGCCGGTCATGGGTGTGCGCGTTGCCGAAGACCCAGCCCGCGCCGTGGATGTAGAAGATCACCGGAAGCGTTCCGGTGACGCCCGCGGGCCGCACGATCCGGGCCCGCACACTGCCCGTGGGGCCGCCCTGGACCGTCACCCACTCCTCGTCGACCTCCGGCAGCTCCACCGGTCCTGACTGCACCTCGTCGACCGCCTTGCGCCCCTCGGCGGGCGCCAGCTCGAACAGGAACGGGGAACGGGACGTGGCCTCCGCGAACGCGGCCGCCGCCGGCTCCAGTACCGGTACGACGGGCTCGACCGGCTGCACGACATCCGACATGACTGACTCCTCAGCGATTGCGTCGCCCACCGGACAGTCCGGCGGGCGATGCCGCAAAGCTAGAGGGGAAGGAGCCGGCCGAATTGCCTGCTGGTGCACCACATGTGACCTGACAGCGCACAGTGCCCGCAAGAGGGTCGGCGCACGGCGTTCGAGTGACAGTGCACTGGCAGGCATCTGCCCATGCGCTCGACGACAACTCGCCTTCGCCGAGGCCGCCTAGCGTCACCGGTGCAGTCAGCACACAGCACCACAGGAGGCGGATCATGACCAGCAACTCCCAGCCCGCGCACGGCAGTCAGCCGTGGCTGCACCAGAAGGGCGAGGTCATCCAGGAGTTCGGAACCGTCAAGCAGTTCCCCGTCGGCCTGTCCTACGAGGCCCGGATGTACGCGTGCCAGCGCCTGAACAGGGTCCTGGCGGACACGCAGATCCTCTACGGCCTCTACAAGAAGCACCACTGGCTGATGCGCGGCGCCACCTTCTACCAGCTGCACATCGTCCTGGACAAGCACGCCGGGGAACAGCTCGAACTCGTCGACACCCTCGCCGAACGCGTCCAGTCCCTGGGCGGCGTCGCGATCGGCGACCCCCGGCACGTCGCCGAGGTCACCTCGATCCCGCGGCCCCCGGACGGCGTGGAGGAGGTCCCGGCGATGCTGTCACGGCTGCTCGAAGCCCACGAGGCGATCCTCGTCGACGCCCATGACGCCGCCGCCCGCACCGCGGAGCTGGGGGACGACGGCACCAACGACGTACTGGTCTCGCAGGTGATCAGGACCGGCGAGCGCCAGGCATGGTTCCTCGCGGAGCACCTGGTGGACACCCCGCTCGTACGTGCCTGAGAGCGTCCCCGTGTTCAGGACGCGGGGGATCTAGTCCTGCTCCCAGGGAGCCAGGTCGGGGCGCTTGGGCGGTCGTCCGTCGCCGGACGAGCGCCCGGTCAGCCGGCGCCCGATCCACGGCATCAGATGCTGCTTGGCGAAACGGGCGTCGGCCACGCGCCGTGCCACCCAGCCCGGCGGCACCGCGGCCGCCAGCGGCGTGCGCCAGTCCGACTCGGCGTCGTGGCCGAGGGCCTGCCACACCGCCTCGGCGATCCGCCGGTGGCCCTCCGCCGTCGGGTGCAGCCGGTCCACGTCCCACATCCGCTGGTCGCCCAGGACGGGCACCCCGTACAGGTCGACGACCAGCGCGTCGTGCCGTACCGCGAGCTCGTCGATGCAGGTGTACAGCTCCTCCATGCGGGGCCGGAAGCGCTGCATCACCGGACCGTCGCGCCCGGGGCTGCGCATCAGGACGAGCCGCTCGCAGGACGGGGCGAGCTTCTCGACGGCCTCCGTGAGGAGGTCCCGGACCCGGACCATGTCGCACTTGGGCCGCAGGGTGTCGTTGAGACCGCCCACGAGGGTCACCACGTCGGCCTTCATGGCGGCGGCCACGTCGACCTGCTCGTCGACGATCTGCTGGATGAGCTTGCCGCGCACGGCGAGGTTCGCGTACCGGAAGCCGGGGCTGCGCGCCGCCATGCGGGCGGCCAGCAGGTCGGCCCAGCCGCGGTAGGAACCGTCGGGCATCAGGTCCGACATGCCCTCGGTGAAGGAGTCGCCGACCGCGACGAGACTGGTGTATTTGGCATTCATCTGCATGGCGCCAGGAATCGTATCCCGGCCGCCCGGCGCCCGCGCGGCAGGTCTGGGCAGCGGCCCCCGGCGGCGGTATGCCAAGAACACACGCAGCACCACCGCAGCACGGGGGAGTACACCATGTGGACCGCTTCTTTCTGGAAGGCCACCGCCGAACGCGCCATCAGGACCTTCGCCCAGGCCCTGGCCGCCGTCCTCGTCGCCGGGGCGACGAACCTGCTCGACGTCGACTGGGCCGCGGCGCTCGGCACCGCCGGTCTCGCCACCGTGCTCGCGGTCCTCACCGCGGTCGGCACGGCGGGCGTCGGCGCGCGCGGCCCGGGCGTCCTGGAGACACCCACACAGAGCGGGCCGCACACCCACGCCCGCGGACCGGCTCTGTAGCCGGCCCGCGGTCACCTCACACGGGCGGTCACCTCACACGGGTTGTCACCTCATACGGGCGGGTGCCTCATACGGGTTGTCACCTCACACGGGCGGGTGCCTCACACAGGCTGACCGAACAGCTCTCGCAGGACGTCCTCCATGGTCACCATGCCGGCGAGCCGGCCGTCCGCGCCGAGGACCGCCGCCACATGCGTACGACTGCCGCGCATCGCAGTGAGGACGTCGTCCAGCGGCGTCGTCTCCCGCACGCGCGCGATGGAGCGCATGTCCGGCACCCGGAACGGCAGATCGCGCGGCATCGCGTCCAGCGCGTCCTTCACATGGAGGTAGCCGACGATGCGCCGCCCCTCGTCCACGACCGGGAACCGTGAGAACCCGGACTCCGCGGACAGGTGCTCCAGCTGCTCGGGCGTGACGCCCACGCGCGCGTAGACCACCTTCTCCAGGGGCAGGACGACGTCCTTGATGGGGCGACGCCCCAGTTCGAGGGCGTCGTGCAGCCGCTCCTGCGCCCGGTCGTCGATCAGGCCGGCCTCGGAGGAGTCCTTGACCATACGGGCCAGCTCGTCGTCCGAGAACGTCGCCGTCACCTCGTCCTTGACCTCCACGCGCAACAGCTTGAGCAGTGTGTTCGCGAAGGCGTTCACCGTGAAGATGACCGGGCGAAGGGCCCGCGCCAGAGCCACCAGCGGCGGGCCGAGCAACAGCGCCGAACGCACCGGCTCGGCGAGCGCGATGTTCTTCGGCACCATCTCGCCGAGCAGCATGTGCAGATACGTCGCCACGGCCAGCGCGATCACGAACGAGATCGGGTGGACCAGGCCGTGCGGCACCCCGGCCGCGTCGAACAGCGGCTCCAGGAGGTGCGCGATGGCCGGCTCGGCGACGATGCCCAGCACCAGCGTGCACAGCGTGATGCCGAGCTGCGCCGCGGCGAGCAGGGCCGACACGTGCTTCAGGCCCCACAGGACGCTGCGCGCCCGCCGGTCGCCGTTCTCGGCGTACGGCTCGATCTGGCTGCGGCGCACCGAGATCAGCGCGAACTCGGCGCCGACGAAGAACGCGTTGACGACGAGAGTCGCCAGGCCGATCAGCAACTGGATGGCGGTCATCGGGCGTCCTCCCGCTCGGTGGTGCGGTCGGCCGGCGCGTGCAGCAGGACGCGGGCGGCGCGGTGGCCGTGCGCGTCCACGACGTCGAGCCGCCAGCCGGCGACCTCGACGCTGTCACCGACGTCCGGGATCCGCCCCAGCTCGGCGGCGATGAGCCCGGCCAGCGTCTCGTAGGGCCCGTCCGGCACCCGCAGTCCCACGCGCGCGAGCCGGTCGGTGCGCGCGGCCCCGTCGGCCGAGTAGAGCGTGCGGCCCTCCTCGTCGGTGCCCGCGGCGGCGATGTCGGGCGTCTCGTGCGGGTCGTGCTCGTCGCGGACCTCACCGACGACCTCCTCGACGATGTCCTCGAGGGTGGCGACACCGGCGGTGCCGCCGTACTCGTCGATGACGACGGCCATGGTGCGCTTGCCGGAAAGCCGGTCGAGCAACCGGTCCACGGTCAGCGTCTCGGGGACGAGCAGCGGCTCGCGCAGCAAATCGGACACGCGCTTGCGGGCCCGCTGCTCGGCGGGCACCGCCAGGACGTCCTTGATGTGCGCGACGCCCACGACGGAGTCGAGGCTGCCGCGGTAGACGGGGAAGCGGGACAGACCGGTCGCCCGGGTCGCGTTCGCCACGTCCTCGCAGGTGGCCTGCACATCGAGGGCCATGACCTGGACGCGGGGCGTCATCACGTTCTCCGCGGTCAGGTCCGCCAGGTTGAGGGTGCGGACGAACAGCTCCGCGGTGTCCGCCTCGAGGGCGCCCTCCTTCGCGGAATGCCGGGCGAGCGCCATCAGCTCCTGCGGTCCGCGCGCGGAGGCAAGCTCCTCGGTCGGCTCGATGCCGAAGCGGCGTACAAGACGGTTCGCGGTGTTGTTCAGATGCGTGATGAACGGGCGGAACGCGGCGCTGAACCAGCGCTGCGGCGTCGCCACCCGCTTGGCGACGGCCAGCGGCGAGGAGATCGCCCAGTTCTTCGGCACCAGCTCGCCGACGACCATGAGGAACACGGTCGACAGGGCGGTCCCGAGCACCAGCGCGACCGACGTCGACGCCGAGGCCGGGATGCCGATCGCTTCGAGCGGACCGGCGATGAGCTTGGCGATGGACGACTCGGCGAGCATGCCGACGACCAGATTGGTGACGGTGATGCCGAGCTGGGCGCCGGACAGCTGGAAGGTCAGGTTCCTGGCGGCCTTGAGGGCGCCGACGGCGCCGCGCTCACCCCGCTCGGCGGCGAGCTCGAGGTCGCCGCGCTGGACGGTGGTGAGCGAGAACTCCGCCGCGACGAAAGCGCCACAGGCCAGCGAGAGCAGCACTGCGGCGGCGAGCAGAAGCACTTCGGTCATCGGGTCACCTCCGTCCCATGATCGGCCAGGACGGGGAGTGACGCGCGCTCGCGTGGAGCGGGCAGGGGAACGGACCGGGTACTAGGGGGCTCGCCCATGGGCGGACGCTCACACCTTTCGCAGAAGTTCGAATGACCCCTCCATGGTAAAGGATCAGCAAAGCGAGGGGCGTCCCGCGGCGGGCTCACTCCTCGGCCAGCGGCTTCACCCAGCGGGACCACTGCGGCTGGGGCGCGTATCCGGCGGCCCGCCAGGCGGAGTGCGCCCGCTCGTTGCGGTCCAGGACCATCGCGTCGCCGCGCCGCCCGCCGAGCGCCACGAACCGTTCCTCCGCGGCGGCGAGCAGTGCCGATCCGATGCCCTGCCGGCGCGCGTCCGGGCGGACCGCGAGCCGGTACAGATGGCACCGCCAGCCGTCGAACCCGGCGATGACCGTGCCCAGCAGTTCCCCGTCGCGCTCCGCGAGCAGCAGGGCGCCCGGGTCCCGTGCGACGAGGCGCTCCACGCCGGCGCGGTCGTCGCTGATGCTCGTGCCCTCGGCGGCCGTCCTCCAGAACGCCAGCACGGCGTCGAGACCGGCGTCGAGGCCGGAGTCGAGGCCGGAGTCGGGATCGGCGGGGGACAGGGACCGGATACGAAGATCACTCATGCCCTGATCCCATCACCGGCCCCTTGGGGGACACCGCCCGTTTCGCATGGCGGACGTCCCGCCACCCGGGTCATGTGGTGCTCACTCGTGCGCGATCGCCGCCAGGACGTTCATCCGCGACGCCCGCAGCGCCGGAAGCAGCGCCGCCGCGAGCCCCACGAGCACCGAACCGATCACCACCGCGGCGATCGTCGGCCACGGGACCGCCAGCGCCTCCATGCCCTCCAGTGCGAGGACGTGATGCGCGGACACACCCCAGATCAGCCCCAGAGCGAGCCCGAGGACCGCGCCGAACACCGCGATCACCACCGACTCCAGGCGGATCATGCGGCGCAACTGCCGTCGCGCGAGCCCGATCGCCCGCAGCAGCCCGATCTCCCGAGTGCGCTCCACGACCGACAGCGCCAGGGTGTTGACCACGCCGAGGACCGCGATGACGATCGCCAGGCCGAGGAGCGCGTACACGAGGTAGAGCAGCACCGCGATCTGGTCGTGGACGAGCTTCTTGTAGTCGGCCAGGTCGCGCACCTGCACCTGCGGATACAAGTCAAGCGTCTGCTCCAGCCGGCTGCGCAGGGTGTCCGCCGGGACGCCGGGCGCCGCGTTCACGTACACCGCCGAGTCCTGGCCGCCGGGCACGTACCTCTCCAGGGTGGCGAGCCCCATGAAGAAGCCGCCCCGCATGCCGAAGCCACCGCCCTCCTGGTCGGTGAGGGCGCCCACGGTGAAGTCGGCGCGCCGCCCGCCCGGCAGCTCCACCGGCAGCACACTGCCCACGCGCGCCCCGTGGTCGTCCGCGAAGTCCTTCTGCAGCGCGAGGTGCCGGGGCGCGAGCGCCGCCGCCGTGCCGCCCCGGGCGTAGGGCACGTGCGCGACATCGTCGAGCCGCCGCTCGTACCCGGCCGCGGTCGTCTCGATCCGTTCGCCGTCCGGCATGCGCACCGCGATCGGGGTGAAGCGCTGCCGTACGACGAGGCCGACCCCGTCGGTGGCCTCGATCTTCTCGGTGACCTCCTGCGGGAACGGCGCGAAGTTGGCGTTCTGCACGGTGAAGTCGGCGCCGAGCGTCTTGTCGATCTGCTCGTCGAACGACTTGCTCATCGAGGCGCTCGCCACGGACATGCCCGCGACCAGCGCGAGCCCCACCATGAGGGCGCCGGCCGTGGCTCCGGTGCGCCGCGGGTTGCGCAGCGCGTTGCGCTGGCTCATCCGGCCGACCGAGCCGAACACGGCGGGGAACGCGCCGCCCAGCACGCGGATGACGGGACGCACCAGGAGCGGGCCCGCGATCACCGTCGCGAGGAGTGTCAGGACGATCCCGAGCACGAGCAGCGAGCCCGCCGTACCGGTCCGTGTGGCCGTCACGCATCCGACGAGCGCGGCCGCACCCGCGAGGGCGACCAGCAGCCCCACGACGGCGCGCACCTTCAACGGCCGTCCCACACCGGCGACTTCCGCGTCGGCGAGCGCCGCCATGGGGGAGACGCGGGACGCGCGCCGCGACGGCAGATACGCGGCCACGAACGTGACCCCGACCCCGACCACGAACGCGGCGACCGGCGTACCCCATCCCACCACCATCTCCGTGGACTTCAGGTTCATCCCGAAGACGCTCATGAGTTTGATGAGCCCCGCGGCGAGCCCCACCCCGACGCCGAGGCCGACCGCGGAACCGACGAGGCCGAGCAGGACCGCCTCCGTGAGGACCGAGCGCCGCACCTGCCGCCGGTCGGCGCCGAGCGCCCGCAGCAGCCCCAACTCCCGGGTCCGCTGGGCGATCAGCATCGAGAACGTGTTGACGATCAGGAACACACCCACGAGCACGGCGATCCCCGCGAAGCCGAGCATCACGTACTTGATGACGTCGAGGAACCCGCCCAGATCCTCCGCGGCCGACTTCGCGTCCTCGTCGGCGGTCTGCAACTCGTAGCCTGAATTCAGCCGTTGAGCCACATTCTGCTTCAGTCGCGCGTCGCTCACGCCGGCCGCCGCGTCGACGGAGATGCTCGTCGCCCGGCCGGGGCCGCCGAGCAGCCGGCGCTGGGCGGTGCGCGTGTCCAGGAAGACCAGGGCCGCACCGGGGTTGGTGGTACGGAACGTCGCGATGCCGACGACCTCGACCTTGAACGAGCCGGGGCGCGCCAGGACGGTGAGGGTGTCCCCGATGCGTACGTGCTTCGCGTCGGCGGTGTCCGCGTCGAGCAGCGCCTGGCCGTCGCCGCGCGGCGCGTGGCCCGACGTCAGCCGGACCGGACTGCGGTCGGTCGGCTCCCAGTTGGTGGCGATGGTGGGGGCGCCGGTGGTCGGCCCGACCGACTCGTTGCGCCGGTCGACGACGGTGACGTTCTCGACCTCGGCGTCGACGTGGGTGGCGGCGACACCCTCGACACCCCTGAGCCGGACGGCGAGGGAGGCGGGCAGCGTACGCACCTCACCGGACGGCACCGCTTCCCCGAGGTCGTCGAGGTCGTCCTTCTTCGGGCTCACCCGCACGTCCGCCGAGGTCGAGGCGAACAGCCGGTCGAACGTCCGGGCCACCGTGTCCGAGAAGATCAGGCTGCCCGCGACGAACGCCACCGACAGGACCACGGCCAGCGCCGACAGCACCAGACGCCCCTTGTGCGCGAGAAAGCTCCGCAGCGTCGCCCGCAGCACGGCTACTGCCCGGGGCCGTGCCGGTCGGCCACCGCGCCCCGGGCGACGGTGACATCGAAGCGTTTCATCCGCTCCAGAACGGCCTCCGGCGTCGGCTCGCGCATCTCGTCCACGAGCCGCCCGTCACCGAGGAAGAGCACCAGGTCGGCATGGGCGGCGGCGCCCGGATCGTGCGTCACCATCACCACGCTCTGCCCGAGATCGACGACCGCCTCGCGCAGGAAACCCAGCACCTCCAGGCCCGCCCGCGAGTCCAGGTTCCCCGTCGGCTCGTCGGCGAAGATCAGCTCGGGCCGCGCCGCGAGGGCCCGCGCGCACGCCACCCGCTGCTGCTGCCCGCCGGACAGTTGCGCGGGCCGATGCTTCAGCCGGTCCCGCAGGCCCAGCGTGTCGATGACCTGCTCCAGCCACTTCTGGTCCGGGGACCTGCCCGCGATGTCCATCGGCAGCGTGATGTTCTCCGCCGCGTTCAGCGTCGGGATGAGGTTGAAGGACTGGAACATGAACCCGACGCGGTCGCGCCGCAGCCGCGTCAGCTCCCGGTCCTTGAGGCCCGTGATCTCCGTGTCGCCCAGCCACACCTGCCCCGCCGACACGGTGTCCAGGCCCGCCAGGCAGTGCATCAGCGTGGACTTGCCCGAGCCCGAAGGGCCCATCACCGCCGTGAAACGGCCGCGTGCGATGTCCACGTCCACCGCGTCGAGCGCGAGCACCTGGGTCTCGCCGGAGCCGTACGCCTTCGTCAGGCCTCTGGCCCGCGCGGCGACCACATCCGTGACCACATTCGCATCCCCCACCCCAACTCCCTTACAGTGTAAGCCAGTTGTACTTCGGGTCGGGTATGACAATAGCCCGCACCGGCCGGGGCGCACATGGAGTCGGCGCGCACGTGATGCCGGTGAGGGCTACGCGTCGCCGAGCTCCGGGCGCCGTGCCACGCCCAGCACGCAGTACGAGGTGGGCAGCCGCGGCCCGCTCTCCGGCATCAACACCTCGCGATACGTGCCCAGTTCGAATCCGGCGTCCCCCAGCGCCCCCACCGTGTCCCGCCCCACGTGGCAGCCGCCGAACAGCCGGGGCCACACCGTCCTGTCCAGCGCCGTCTGCACGCCCCGCATGCCGCGCTTCGGCGCCCGTACGTGCTCGAAGAACCGCACCTCTCCACCGGGCCGCACCACCCTGCGCACCTCGGCGAGCGTCCGGGCCACATCGCGCACACTGCACAGCACGATGGACAGGACGACCGCGTCGTACCCCTCGCTCTTCACCGGCAACGCCTCCGCCGCCCCCGGCACGACATCCACCGGCACCTCGACGCGCTGCGCCGCCTCGAACGCCAGCTGCCGCAGCATGCGCTCCGGTTCGATGGCGACGACCTCGGAGACGGTGCCCGGGTAGTAGGCGAAGTTCAGTCCGTTGCCCGCGCCGACCTCGATGACCCGCCCCTGCAGACCGGCGAGCAGTTCCTTGCGGACCGGGGCCATGGACGGCTCGGCGCGTTCGCTGAACCGGGCGTAGTACCGGGCGAACACGGGGTGGCTCACCATGTCGCGCGACGCCCGCCGCGCCGCTTTTCCATCGGGGGACGGTATCCGGTCCACCATGGGACCCTCCTAGGCCGGGCCGACTGGGTTACGCCGATTCTTCCCATCCCGGGCCGCGGCGAACTGCCCCGCGGGTCACGGGGCCGGTCCCGTGAGCACCCTGGCGCCCCGCGCGGCCCACCGGCCCCGGGGCGCCCTTTCCGACAGCCGGAACGAACTCTTCCCCGCGTCCCTCCGGCTGCCGGAAAGGACTCCCTCCGGCAGCCGGAAGGAACTCCTCCCCGCCTCATGGGGCGTCGGCAGCGACCGCCGCCGCGTTCACCCGACTCCCCGCGCGAACCCCTCGCCGTCCCACGTCCCGCCCAGCTCCGGGCCGAGCCACTGGGGAGCCCGCGTCCGGAACAACGCGGTGTCCAGTTCCCCGGCCCCGGCCGGTACCGCCCCAAGGAGTGGGGCTCCGGCGACCCCGGGCAGGTCCCCGACATTGCACCGCTCCGCGAGCCCCGGCTCCCGCGGCCAGCTGCCGATGACGACACCCGCCTGCACGAGGCCACGGGCCCGCAGCGCCTCGGCCGTCAGCTGCACCGAGTTCAACGTGCCGAGCCCCGCCCGCGCGACGACCAGGACGGGCGCCCCGAGCAGCCGCGCCGCATCGGCCAGCGTCGAACCCTCTGCGTCGAAGTGCACCAGCAGCCCGCCCGCGCCCTCGACCAGCACCAGATCGTGCGAGGCCGCCAACTTCTGCGCCGCTTCGGCGACTTGAGCGGGCCGCACCGGAGCGAGCCCGGCCCGAGCCGCGGCCGTCCCCGGCGCCAGCGGCTCCGGGAACCGGCCCAGCTCGACCGGCGTCACCGCGCTCCCCGCGAGCCGCACCACCTCGTCGACGTCCCCGGGCTCACCCGGCGCGACCCCAGTCTGCGCGGGCTTGAGCACGGCCACCGAACGGCCGGCCCGCACCGCGGCGGCGGCCACCGCGGCCGTCGTCACCGTCTTGCCGATCTCGGTCCCGGTCCCCGTGACCACCAGCACCGTCGCATCCGTCATCCCGCTCACCCCTCCCGCGCGGCAGCGCACACCGCGCGGCCGATCCGTGCCAGATCCTCGTCACCGGTGACGTACGGCGGCATGGTGTAGACGAGGTCCCGGAACGGCCGCAGCCAGACGCCCTCCGCGACCGCCGCCCGTGTCGCCGCCGCCATGTCCACGTCGTGGTCCAACTGCACGACACCGATGGCGCCGAAGACCCGAACGTCACGAACTCCCGGCAGGAGAAGCGCATCTGACAGCGCGTCACGCAGTCCGGTCTCGATCCGTTTGACCTCCGCCCGCCAGTCCTGGCCGAGCAGCAGATCGATCGACGCGCAGGCCACCGCCGCGGCCAGCGGGTTGCCCATGAACGTCGGCCCGTGCGCGAGCACCGGCACCTCGCCCCGCGAGATCCCGTCGGCGATCCGCGGTGTGCACAGCGTCGCCGCCAGCGTCAGATAGCCGCCGGTCAGCGCCTTGCCGACACACATCACGTCCGGCGTCACCGCGGCATGCTCGGCCGCGAACAGGGCTCCCGTCCGCCCGAACCCGGTGGCGATCTCGTCGAACACGAGCAGGACGTCGTGCGCGTCGCACGCCTCCCGCAGCACCCGCAGATACGCGGGGGAGTGGAACCGCATCCCGCCCGCGCCCTGCACCACGGGCTCCACCACGACGGCCGCCAGCTCGTGCGCGTGCCGCCCGATCAGCTCCCGCAGCCGCTCCGCGTACGACTCCTCGTACGCGCTCGGCGGCGCGTCCGCGAACACCTGCTCCGGCAGCACCCCCGCCCACAGCCCGTGCATCCCGCCCTCCGGGTCGCACACCGACATCGGCTGCCAGGTGTCACCGTGGTACCCACCGCGCCAGGTCAGCATCCGCCGCTTCTCGGGCCGGCCGAGCGAGCGCCAGTACTGCAGGCACATCTTGAGCGCGACCTCCACCGACACCGAACCGGAGTCGGCGAGGAACACATGCTCCAGACCGTCCGGAGACATGTCGACAAGCCGCTTCGCGAGCCCGATGGCGGGCTCGTGCGTGAGCCCGCCGAACATGACATGGCTCATCCGTTCCAGCTGGGCGTACGCCGCCTCGTTGAGCACCGGGTGGTTGTAGCCATGGATCGCCGACCACCACGAGGACATGCCGTCCACCAGCTCACCGTGGCCTGCGACCCGCAGCCGTACCCCGGCCGCCGATTCGACGACCAGGGGCCGCTGCCGTCCGGGCATCGGACCGTACGGGTGCCAGACGTGCTGCCGGTCGAGCGCCAGCAGCTCGTCCAGGCGGGGGCCGGGCAGCTCAGGCATTGGGTGCGACATCCGTCCCCGCGCCCCGGCGGCGTACGGCCACAAGATCGGTACGTGCCTCGGGTGCCTCCGGCGCCTCGGCGGTGTCGTCCGGGCCGCTCGCGCACACCGAACCGCAGCCGCCGCCCCGGTGCTCCGGCAGCGTCACCTCACCCGCGCCCTCCACCTCGAACCCGGCGTCCGCGATCATCTCCAGGTCCGCCTTGCCGGCCTGACCCTCACTGGTCAAGTAGTCGCCCAGGAAGATGGAGTTGGCGATGTGCAGGGCCAGCGGCTGCATCGAGCGCAGATGCACCTCGCGCCCGCCCGCGATCCGCACCTCCACGTCCGGGCAGACGAAGCGGACCATGGCCAGAATGCGCAGGCAGCGCTGCGGCGTCAGATTCCATTCCTTGGCCAGCGGGGTCCCCTCGAAGGGAATCAGAAAGTTCACCGGAACCGAGTCCGGGTCCAGCTCACGCAGCCCGAACACGACGTCGACGAGGTCCTCGTCGCTCTCGCCCATACCGGCGATCAGGCCGGAACAGGCCGACAGACCGGCCGCGTGCGCCTTCTGTACGGTCTCGACCCGGTCCGCATAGGTGTGCGTCGTCGTGATGGAGCCGTACGTCGCCTCGGACGTGTTCAGGTTGTGGTTGTACGCGTCCGCGCCCGCCCCGCGCAGCCGTTCCGCCTGCCCGTCGGAGAGGAGACCGAGACACGCGCACACCTCCACGTCCTCGTTGTCGGACTTGATCGCGTCGATGGTCTTCGCGACCCGGTCCACGTCCTTGTCCGTCGGGCCGCGCCCGCTCGCCACCAGACAGACCCGCTTGGCGCCGCCCGCGACCCCGGCCGCCGCCGCCCTGGACGCCTCGTCGGGCTTCAGCCATGTGTACTTGAGGATCTCCGCCTTCGAACCGAGGCGCTGCGAACAGTACGAGCAGTCCTCCGGGCAGAGCCCCGACTTGAGGTTCACCAGATAGTTGAGTTTGACCCGGCGCCCGAACCAGGTGCGGCGCACCCTGCCCGCCGCCGCCACCACGTCGAGCAGTTCGTCGTCCGACGTCGCCAGTACGGCGAGCGCCTCTTCACGGCTCGGCAACTCGCGCCGCAGCCCCTTGTCCACCAGCGTGTTCAGCAGCTCCATGGCGTCTGATCCTGGCCTATCGGGACACCCCCGCGAAAGGAGACTTCGTACAAAGGACCGCGTTCGACGTGTGGGTATTACCACACCCTGACCTTGTGGCGGGACGACTAGGGTCTGTGCGTTACCTACAAACAGAGGGAGTCATGGCCACGACCTCCGCCCGCGCGTTCGACTGGCTCGACGAGGAGCGCCGCACCCGCGAAGCCGCCGGCCTCGTGCGCACCCTGCGCCCCCGCCCGGCCGACTCCCCGCTGCTCGACCTCGCGAGCAACGACTATCTGGGCCTGGCCCGCCACCCCGAGGTCGTCGAGGGTGCCGCCGAGGCCGCGCGTGTCTGGGGAGGCGGGGCCACCGGCTCCCGGCTGGTGACCGGCACCACCGAGCTGCACACGCACCTGGAGCGGGAACTGGCGGAGTTCTGCGGTTTCGAGGCGGCGCTCGTCCTGTCCTCCGGCTATGCCGCGAACCTCGCGGCCGTCACCGCGCTCGCCCCGCACGGCTCGCTGATCGTGTCCGACGCGGCCAACCACGCCTCCCTCATCGACGGCTGCCGCCTGGCGCGCGGCGCCACGCAGGTCGTGCCGCACGCCGACCCCGCCGCCGTCCGTAAGACCCTCGCCGCCCACGACGGGCCGGCCGTCGTCGTCTCGGACACCGTTTTCTCCGTCGACGGGGACCGGGCGCCCCTCGATCAACTCGCCTATGCATGCCGGGAGTTCGGCGCCGGTCTGCTCCTCGACGACGCCCACGGTCTGGGTGTGCTCGGCGCCGGCGGCCGGGGTGCCCCGTATGCGGCGGGCCTGGCGGGCGCGCCGGACACCGTCGCCACCGTCACCCTCTCGAAGTCCTTCGGCAGCCAGGGCGGTGCGGTCCTCGGCCCGGCCCACGTCATCGAGCATCTCGTGAATGCGGCGCGTACGTTCATCTTCGACACCGGGCTCGCCCCCGCGGCGGCCGGCGCCGCGCTGGCGGCCCTGCGGCTGCTGCGCCGCGAGCCGCGGCGCGCGGACCGCGCCCGCGAGGTCGCGACGACCCTGCACCGGCTGCTCACCGCGGCGGGCCTGTCGGCGGTACGCCCGGACGCGGCGGTCGTCTCGGTGCGGGCACCCTCGCCCGACGAGGCGGTGCGGTGGGCCGCGGACTGCCGCGCGGCGGGCCTCTCGGTGGGCTGCTTCCGCCCGCCGTCGGTCCCCGACGGGATCTCGCGGCTGCGGCTGACCGCCCGCGCCGACCTGACCGATGCACAACTCGGCGAGGCGGTGCGGACGGTCAGCCGCATGGCTCCGAACGGCGCTTCTACCGCAGGGAGTCGATGAACTCCTCCCAGGCGGAGGGGGTGAACAGCAGGGCGGATCCCGCGGTGTTCTTGGAGTCGCGGACGCCCAACAGTCCAGCCGTGGGCCCCGAGGTCAGGGGGGCTGTCTCGACGCAGTTGTTGGCGCCGGTGCTGCGGCTGCTGCGCCGCCACCGTGCGCCGTCGAGCGACGAGCTCGAGGGTACGGAAGGAACGTGCCGAGGCAGTGCATTCATGGTGCCCCCTTACGCAGTGCCAGTGCCGGCCCTGGGCGAGGCGTCGGCGTCCTCGTCCGCTCGTTTACCCGGCGATCTGGCCGATGAATTCCAACGAGTCCTCGGGTGACAAAGCACGAAGGAGAAGAGCATCGAACGCATCGGTGTACGCCTTGAGGTCTTCCCTCCGCTCGAGGTAGAGGCTACTCGTCAAATGGTCGAGAACAACCACATCCAGATCAGATGTGTTCGGAAATGAGAACACAACGAAAGGGCCCGTGAGGCCGATGTGGCCACCCGCGGAGAATGGGAGCACCTGAATTCGGACATGTGGCATCTGCGCCACCTCGGCCAGATGTGCCACCTGTCGCCGCAGGATGTCGGGTCCGCCCACTTCACGGCGCAATACCCCTTCGTCGAGCACCGCGCTCAGTTGCAACGGCGGCTGCGCCCGTAATACCTCCTGGCGCGCGAGCCGTACCTTCACCAGCGCCTCGATATGCGGCTCGGGTGTCCCGGTCAGCACCGAACGGGTCACCGCTCGCGCGTATTCGGGTGTCTGAAGCAGTCCCGGCACCACACTCGTCTCCAGCGTCCGGATTCTGCACGCCTGCGACTCCAGGCTGATGAAATCGCGGTAGGACGGCGGCAGCAGCCCCCGATAGGCGTGCCACCAGTTGTGTCCGCCCGCTTCCTCCGCACCCGCCAGCGCAATCACCAATTCCCGCCGCCGCGGGTCGGCTGTCTCGAACGCGTCGAGCAATCGCAGTACGTCCGACGCCTTCACGCCACTGCGTCCTGTCTCGATCCGGCTCACCTTCGACTGATGCCAGCCGACAAGCCGTGCCGCCTCACCGCTGGTCAGCTTGGCTTGTAGCCGCAACGCGCGTAGCTCCGCACCGAGTTTGCGACGGCGGACCGCGGGACCGTACTTCATGCCGACTCCTCCATGCTCCACGGGCCTCGCGACCGGGCTCCTTCCCGGCCCGTGCGGCATGACCCCTGAGCAGACGGTAGAGGAACCGGCGTGCGTGCGCCCAAATACGGTCTACCGTCGCAGAGTTCACCGCTTCGAGCGACAGATATATGCATATCCTGGGGGATCGGCACCGCAGGAGTGCATCCAAGTGGCACTCTGGCGCGAAGCAGAAGTCGGAAGCCGTACGCCAGCGAACCGCCAGCGTCGCAGGCGCGGCCCCGGTGGGAAAGGGACGACGTCGCCATGGCAGACCACCAGGAAGCATCCGTCACGCTGCCGAGCGATCCCGCCTCGGTCTCCGCGGCCCGCAGGTACGTGAGCAACGTGTTGGCGGACTGGGGTCTGCCAGGGGACACCGACACGGCCGACACCCTGCGCCTGATCGTCTCGGAACTCGCCACGAACGCCGTGCAGCACACCCTGGGCCTGTCGCCCACCTTCACCGTCGACCTGGAACTCGAACGCGACGAGCAGCTGCGTATAGGTGTCACCGACAGCCATCCGCGTTACCCCAAGCGCCTGCCCGCCGCCGTCCAGCAGGACAACGGACGCGGCATGGTGATCATCCGCTGCCTCACCGCGGAGTGCGGTGGAAAACTCTCGGTGTCGCCCACCCCGGAGGGCGGCAAGACCGTATGGATCTCCCTGCCCTGGTTCGCCCGCGTGAACGGACACAACGCAACGCCGCACAGGCCCTGTTGAGTCCGGCCGGTGCGGCGAGGGCGTACCGGCAGCCGCGTGGGGACGGGCCTGGCGCCCGGCCCGTCCCCACGGGCCGCTTCGTGCGGCGGGGTCAGCGCACCCGGCCGTACCAGACGCTCCTCGTCCAGATCTTCTGCAGTCGCACCACGTCACCCGTCTTCGGGGAGTGCCAGATCCGTCCCTTCCCGGCATAGATGCCGACGTGGTACACGCTCCGGCCCGAGTGGAAGAACACCAGGTCCCCGGTCTTGCGGTGGGACGCGGCGACATGACGGGTCTTGTTGTACTGCTGTGCGGCGGTACGGGGCAGCTTCTTGCCCGCCCGCTTGAACGAGTAGAGCGTCAGGCCCGAGCAGTCGAACCGGTGCGGACCTGTCGCGCCCCACTTGTAGGGCGATCCCTTCTTGGAGGCCGCGACCTTCAGTGCCTTGGTCGAGGCCGTGGCTGCCGACGCCTCGGGCGCGGTACCGGGAACCATGAGGGAGGCTCCGGCAACGGCGAGGGTCAGGGCCGATGCGGTACCGGCCCGGGTCAGCAGCGAAGGAACACGATTGAGCGCGGTCATGCGCAACCCTTCGTCAACCGCCTGTGAAGGGTGACCTGTCGGGTTCGGGCAGGCGAAGATGCCCGGCCGCGTGGTGCGGCTTCACCCCAAGGGCCCCTCGGACGCCACCTCCGTCGAGGTGGGCCGGCGGCCCGTCGTGCCTGGGTCCTCCACTCCTGCCGATGCACATCTGTCGACCTGGCATCCGCTCGGCGGCAGGATTCGGCGTCCGCGCGGACCGCCCCGCCGCGGCGGCGGGGGCTTGTCGTCGTCGGAAGGGATCTTCACGCACGGGCGGAGTGAAAACCGAGTTGAACCGGCGGTAAGTGAGGCTCGTCACGCTTGACCCGTTCGGGTGGACAGTGCGGCTTTCGGGCAGGGGCCGTGACACCCGACCACGCTCGTACCAGGGGCGGAACCACTCATTCCGCTGTCCGCGTACCGCTGAAGCGCAACTGCGGCCGACTCGATGTTGTACGTCTGTCTACGCCATCCGGTGGTACACCATCTGGGCCGTTTCGACCGAGGCGCAGACGGTTCGGATCCACCGTGACTTCAACTGACCGTTTCTGGTGGCAATGTGACCCTCTGTGTTCGCCTCTCTCCATCGAGGACGCGCAAGGCCCGGGTCAGGGTTCCCGCGTGCACCTCATTTTCGCCCCGTCGGTGCATCAGCTCCAGCGCGTCGCGCAGCGCCGACGCCCGGCTGACCAGGGCCTGTGCGGCCCGCAGTCCCCGATAGGTGTCGTCGCCGCGCGCCGGATTGATCCGCGCGAGCAGATCGACCACCGCCAGATAGCTGTCCACGAGCTCGCACTCGGCCCGGGTCAGCGCGGGCAGCGGCGGCAGTTCGGGCGGATACATCTCCACGTCACCTCGGGCCCTGTGCGCCGAGGGCGGCCTTGCGGCTCTGCACGACCCGGTCCACCAGGCCGTACTCCAGCGCCCGTTGGGCATCCAGCACGGTGTCCCGCTCGATGTCCCGGCCGACCTGGTCCTTCGTCCGGCCGGAGTGCTCGGCGAGCAACTCCTCCAGCTGCTCGCGCATCCGCATCAATTCGCGCGCCTGGATCTCCAGATCGGCGGGCTGGCCCTGCGCCGGCTCGGGCAGCTCCGGCTGGTCGAGCACCAGGCGCGCGCCCGGCAGCATCATCCGCTTGCCCGGCGCTCCGGCGGCGAGCAGTACCGCGGCGACGGACGCGGCCTGCCCCAGACAGGTCGTCTCCACCTCGCAACTGACGTACTGCATCGTGTCGTAGATCGCCGTCATCGCGCTGAACGAGCCGCCGGGGGAGTTGATGTACAGCGAGATGTCCTGGTCCGGCGCCGTGTATTCGAGGTGCATGAACTGCGCCATCACATCGTTGGCGGACGTGTCGTCGATCGGCGTCCCGAGGAAGACGATGCGCTCCTCGAGCAGCTTCCCGTACGGATCGAGTGTGCGGTGCCCCGACGCCGTGCGCTCCGTGAACTCGGGCAGGACATAACGGCCGGACGGACGGTTCATTGCTCGCGCCTCCTGTGCTCGTCACGGCTCCCGACCGCTCGGGAAGCCGCCTCTGTAAAAAATGTACAGGACGTACTTAACGTACGATGGGGAGCATGGCCTACGAGATTCCGGTGACGCAAGCCAGGGCTGAGCTCGCCGAACTGATCAACCGAGTCGTATACGGGGGCGAGCGCGTCGTCGTCACCCGGCACGGCAAGCCGCTCGTCGGCCTCGTCTCGGCCGCTGACCTGGAACGACTCGAAGCGCTCGCGGAGGCCGCGGGTGGCGCCGAGCAGGAGCCGGTGGTCACGTCCGTCTCCCGCGTCGGCACCCTGCCGTCCGCTCCGGGCGAACGGCAGCGGTTCGGGATCGCCGCGGAGCACCGCGGCCCGGACGTCCGCTAGCGGCGTCCCCATGTGCGATGACGTCCCCGTGTGCGATGACGTCCCCATGCGTGCGGAGGTCCCCATGCGTATGGGTGTGGTCAGCTGACGGCAATGCGGTGGTCAAGCGACGGTTAACCTCGTTGAAACTCCGCCCAACTAGCCTGCGCCGCACGTCACCAGGGGTTTTGGTAACCAGGGTGCGCAAGATCATGCGCATTCGTTGTGTGTTACATCTATACCCGTCGCGGTGGCCGCGGCAGCCGGGCCCCGCACGGCCCGGCGCGGAGAGCTGTGAGGTGGGACGCGTGCAACTGACCCCGCACGAGCAGGAGAGACTGCTCATCCATGTGGCCGCCGACGTGGCCGGCAAACGCCGGGCCCGGGGGCTGAAGCTCAATCACCCCGAGGCGGTCGCCCTGATCACCTCGCACGTCCTGGAGGGCGCCAGGGACGGCCGCACCGTCGCCGAACTCATGTCCTCCGGGCGCACGCTGCTCACCCGGGACGACGTCATGGAGGGCATCTCCGAGATGATCCACGACGTCCAGGTCGAGGCGACCTTCCCGGACGGCACCAAACTCGTCACCGTCCACGAGCCGATCGTCTGACGGGGGAGCGGCAGCCATGATCCCCGGAGAGATCCTCTTCGCCGACGAGCCGGTCGTCTACAACGAGGGCCGCGACGTCATACGTATGACGGTGCTCAATGCCGCGGACCGGCCCATTCAGGTCGGGTCCCACTACCACTTCGCCGAGGCCAATCCCGGCCTCGAACTCGAACGCGCCGCCGCCCGCGGCCGACGGCTCAACATCGCCGCGGGAACGGCCGTCCGTTTCGAACCCGGTATCCCCGTCGACGTGGAACTCGTGCCCCTCGCGGGCCACCGGATCGTCCCCGGCCTGCGCGGCGAGACCCGAGGTGCCCTCGATGCCTGAGCTGTCCCGCGCCGCCTACGCCGACCTGTTCGGCCCCACCACCGGCGACCGCGTCCGCCTCGCCGACACCGATCTCTTCGTCGAGATCGAGGAGGACCGCTCTGGCGGCCCCGGCCGCTCCGGCGACGAGTCCGTCTTCGGCGGCGGCAAGGTCATCCGCGAATCCATGGGCCAGTCGCGCGTCACCCGCGCACAGGGCACCCCCGACACCGTCATCACCGGCGCTCTGATCATCGACCACTGGGGCGTCGTCAAGGCCGACATCGGCATCCGTGACGGTCGGATCAGCGGCATCGGCAAGTCCGGCAACCCCGACACCATGGACGGTGTCCATCCGGACCTCGTCATCGGTCCGGAGACCGAGATCCTCGCGGGCAACGGCAAGATCGTCACCGCGGGCGGCATCGACACCCACATCCACTTCATCTCGCCGACCATCGTCGACGAGGCCCTCGCCTCGGGCGTCACCACCCTCGTCGGCGGCGGCACGGGACCGGCCGAGGGCGCCAAGGCCACCACCATCACCCCCGGCACCTGGCATCTCGCCCGGATGTTCGAGGCGATGGAGCACAGCCCCGTCAACATCGGCTTCCTCGGCAAGGGCAACACCATGTCGAAGGAGTCCATGCGCGACCAGCTGCGCGCGGGCGTCCTGGGTTTCAAGATCCATGAGGACTGGGGCGCCACCCCGGCCGTGATCTCCGCCTGCCTCGACGTGTGCGAGGAGTCCGGCGCTCAACTCGCCGTCCACTCCGACACGTTGAACGAGGCCGGCTTCGTCCAGGACACCTTCGACGCCGTCGGAGGCCGCACGCTGCACGCCTTCCACGTCGAGGGCGCCGGCGGCGGGCACGCACCCGACATGATCACCGCCGTGCAGCTGCCCCACATGCTGCCGAGCTCCACCAATCCGACCCGGCCGCACACCGTCAACACCGTCGAGGAACACCTCGACATGCTGATGGTCTGCCACCACCTCAACCCCGCGGTCCCCGAGGACCTCGCCTTCGCCGAGTCCCGCATCCGGCCCACCACCATCGCGGCCGAGGACATCCTGCACGACATGGGCGCCATCTCGATCATGTCCTCGGACTCGCAGGCCATGGGCCGTGTCGGCGAGGTCATCATGCGCACCTGGCAGACCGCCCACGTCATGAAGCGCCGCCGCGGCTTCCTGCCCGGCGACACCCGCGCCGACAACCAGCGCGCCCGCCGCTATGTCGCCAAGTACACGATCAACGCGGCGATCGCCCAGGGCATCGAGCACGAGGTCGGCTCCGTCGAGACCGGCAAACTCGCCGATCTGGTGCTGTGGGACCCCAGGTTCTTCGGCGTGAAACCGCAGGCCGTCATCAAGGGCGGGCAGATCGCGTACGCGCAGATGGGCGATGCCAATGCCTCCATCCCGACGCCCCAACCGGTGCTGCCGCGCCCGATGTTCGGCGCGTACGGCAGGGCGCCCGCGGCCAACTCGTTCAACTTCACCAGCGAATGGGCCCTCGAGGACGGCCTTCCGGAGCGCCTGGGGCTCGGACGGGCGTTCGTCCCGATCCGCTCGACGCGTGGCCGCACCAAGGCCGACATGCGCAACAACGACGCCCTGCCGCGGGTCGAGGTAGCCCCCGACTCGTTCGCCGTGACCATCGACGGCGAACTCGTCGAACCCGCCCCCGCCACCGAACTGCCGCTCGCCCAGCGGTACTTCCTGTTCTAGGCGCCCACGTCATGACACGCGCAGCTCTGCTCGTCCTGGCCGACGGCCGCTTCCCCGCCGGAGGGCACGCCCACTCCGGCGGCGCGGAGGCCGCGGTCAAGGCGGGCCGCATCACCGACGCGGCGAGCCTGGAGGAGTTCTGCCGGGGCCGCCTGCACACCAGCGGTCTCGTGGCGGCGGCCCTCGCCGCCGCCGCGGCACTCGGCGTCGACCCCGTCGCCCTGGACGCGGCGGCCGACGCCCGCACCCCGTCGGCCGCTCTGCGCGTGGCCGCGCGCAGACTCGGCAGACAGCTGATGCGGGCCGCTCGCGCCACCTGGCCGCACCCCGAACTCGACGCCCTGGCACGTCAGTTCCCCAAGGGCGCGCACCAGCCGGTCGTGCTCGGTCTCACCGCCCGTGCGGCCGGACTCGGCCCCGAGGACGCCGCGTACTGCTCCGCGTACGAAGGTGTCAGCGGGCCCGCGACCGCCGTCGTACGCCTGCTGAGCCTCGACCCGTTCGACGCGACCGGGGCCCTCGCGCGGCTCGCGCCCGAGCTCGACCTCGTCGTGCGGGACGCGGTGGACGCGGCGAGACGGGCCGTCGACGAAGGGGTCGACGCGCTGCCCGCCGCGTCCGCGCCGCTCCTGGAGATCGGGGCGGAGGCGCATGCCGCCTGGCCGGTGCGGTTGTTCGCGTCGTGACCCGTTCTCCCTGGGCGTTCCTCTGGGGCGTCTTCCCTGTGCCTTTTTCTTTCCTTGAGCCCCGGCGGCTCTCCCCGCTCACGAATCCGGAGCCGTAGACCATGCACCTCGACCACTCCCACTCCCACGACGGGCCCGCCGCCGTCTCCGCCGACGCCCATCGCCCCGACGGGACCCGCCGCGCCCTGCGCATCGGGCTCGGCGGGCCCGTCGGCTCCGGCAAGACCGCCACCGTCGCCGCCCTCTGCCGCGCCCTGCGCGACGAGCTCTCCCTCGCCGTCGTCACGAACGACATCTACACGCGGGAGGACGCCGAGTTCCTGCTGCGCGAGGCCGTGCTGCCGCCCGAGCGGATCACCGCCGTGGAGACCGGTGCCTGCCCGCACACCGCGATCCGCGACGACATCTCCGCCAACCTCGAAGCCGTCGAGGACCTGGAGACCGACTTCGCCGAGGGCGCCGGGCCGCTCGACCTCATCCTCGTCGAATCCGGCGGCGACAACCTCACCGCCACCTTCTCCAAGGGCCTCGTCGACGCGCAGGTCTTCGTCATCGACGTCGCGGGCGGCGATGACATTCCGCGCAAGGGCGGCCCCGGCGTCACCACCGCCGACCTGCTCGTCATCAACAAGACCGACCTGGCACCGTACGTCGGCTCGGACCTGGCCCGGATGGCCGCCGACGCCAAGGAGGCGCGCGGCGAACTCCCCGTCGTACTCCAGTCGTTGCGCTCCGAGGCAGGGGTCGGCGAGGTCGCGTCCTGGGTGCGGGCACGGTTCGCCGAGTGGACCGCGTGACGGTGCGAGCGGGCGTTCGTTCCACCGCTCGGGTCGCCGCGCGCGGCGACGGCCGCGGCGGCACCGCCCTGCCCGTGCTGGAGAGCGAGGGCTCGGTCGCGCTCCGGCGCGTCCGGGGCGCCGGAGCCGACGAGGCCCGCGTCCTGCTCGTCGGCGCCATGAGCGGCCCCCTCGGCGGCGACCACTTCACCGTCGAGGCCCGCGCCGAGCAGGGCGCCCGCCTGCACGTCGGCGCGGTCGCGGCCACCCTCGCCCTGCCCGGCCAGGCCAAGGGCGAGGCCCGCTACGACGTCCGGCTCACCGTCGCCGACGGCGCCCGCCTCGACTGGCTCCCGGAACAGCTGATCTCGGCGGGCGGCAGCGATCTGCGCGTCACCACACGCGCCGATCTCGCCCCCGACGCCCGCCTCGTGCTGCGCGAGGAACAGGTGCTCGGCCGGGTGGGGGAGCGGCCGGGCCGGCTCACCAGCCGCCTCACGCTGTACCGCGCCGGCCGCCCGCTGCTCGACCAGGAACTCGCCTGCGGCCCGGGCGCACCCGGCGGCTGGGACGGCCCCGCGGTACTGGCCGGACACCGCGCGCTGGGGCAACTCGTCGTCGTACGACCGGAGTTCGCGACCGATCAGCCGTCCGCTACTGTGCTGGACGCGGACGGCAGCGCCGCGCTCACCCCGCTCGCGGGGCCCGCCGTGCTGGTCACCGCGGTCGCCCCGGACGCGCTGCGGCTGCGCCGGATCCTGGACGCCGCACTGGGCCGACTGGCCTGACGGTCGGCCGACCGCTCACCGGGACGAGTTATACCGTTTATCGGATTGGTAAAGAACGCCCGTCCTCTCTGTTGTCAGGGACCCTCCACGCGACAGGATCCGCGTACCGATCGACAACACGATCGACGTAACGATCGAATCGATGTGCGGAGGCCTCACGTGAGACAGACTCGACAGACGAGTCGCGGCAGCCGGAAGGTGGCGATCGGCTCCGCGAGCGCGGTCGCCGCCGCGGCGCTGATAGCGGGCGCGGTCGCCGCCCCCGCCGCCACCGCAGAGCCGCGCAAGACCGGCAGCCACAGCCAGGACCGTGAGGCCGGTGGCGCCGCCGTCGCCGCGGCCCGGGCCGCCAAGAAGGGCGTCGACTGGAAGGACTGCCCCGCAGACTGGGGCTTCGCCAAGCCCATCCAGTGCGGCTATGTCACCGTGCCGCTCGACTACGCGAAGCCGTACGGCAAGCAGATCAAGCTCGCCGTCGACCGCATCGGCAACACGGGCACCAAGGGCGAGCGCCAGGGCTCCCTCGTCTACAACCCGGGCGGCCCCGGCGGCTCCGGGATGCGCTTCCCCACGCGCGTGACCACCAACAACCCGATCTACGCGAAGATGGCGAAGGCCTACGACTTCGTCGGCTTCGACCCGCGCGGTGTGGGCCACTCGGCGCCGATCTCCTGCATCGACCCGCAGGAGTTCGTCAAGGCTCCCAAGGCGGACCCGGTCCCGGACGACGAGGCGGACAAGCGCGCCCAGCGCAAGCTCGCCAAGGAGTACGCCGACGGCTGCTACGAGCGCAGCGGCGAGATGCTGCCGCACATGACGACGCCGAACACCGCACGCGACCTCGACGTCATCCGTGCCGCCCTCGGCGACAAGAAGCTCAACTACCTGGGCGTCTCCTACGGCACCTACCTGGGCGCCGTCTACGGCACGCTCTTCCCGGGCCACGTCCGCCGCATGATCGTGGACAGCGTCGTCAACCCGGCCAAGTCCAACATCTGGTACCAGGCCAACCTGAACCAGGACATCGCCTTCGAGGGCCGCTGGAAGGACTGGCAGGACTGGGTCGCCAAGAACGACGCCACGTTCCACCTCGGCTCCACGCGGGCCGAGGTCCAGCAGCAGTGGCTGACCCTGCGTGCCGCCGCGAAGAAGGCGCCTCTGGGCGGGGTCGTCGGTCCGGCCGAGCTGATCGGCTTCTTCCAGAGCGCGCCGTACTACGACTCGTCGTGGGTGCCGGTCGCCCAGACGTGGAGCAAGTACGTCGCCGGTGACACGCAGGCCCTGGTCGACGCCATCGCCCCCGACATGTCGGACACCGCGGGCAACGCCGCCTCGGAGAACAGCAACGCGGTCTACACCGCCGTCGAGTGCGCCGACGCCAAGTGGCCCACCAGCTGGCAGAAGTGGGACAGGGACAACTCGCGGCTCCACAAGGACTACCCGTTCATGACGTGGGCCAACGCGTGGATGAACCTGCCCTGCGCCACCTGGAAGACCAAGCAGCAGACGCCGATCGACGTCAAGACCGGCAAGGGTCTGCCGCCCGTCCTGATCGTGCAGTCCGAGCGCGACGCCGCCACTCCGTACGAGGGCGCCGTCGAGCTGCACAAGCGCCTCAAGGGATCCCGCCTGATCACCGAGAAGGACGCGGGCTCCCACGGTGTCACCGGTCTGACCAACCCCTGCATCAACGACCGGGTCGACACCTACCTGCTCACCGGCAAGACCGACAGCAAGGACGTGACGTGCGCCCCGCACGCCACCCCGAAGCCGTGACCTCCGCCTGAGCGCACACGGAACAGCAGGCCCGGCCCCCGCCGCAACGGCGAGGGCCGGGCCTCGTTCATGACATCAGGCTCGCGAGGCCAGCCACGCGTCCTCGGCCGCGTAGTCGAAGAGGCCCGTCGTGTAGTTCGCCACCATTGTCGGGAAGCCGTCCACCCAGTCCTGCTGCCGCAGCCGCTCGGCCAGCCACTCCACCGTCTCCGGGAGCGCCTCGGCGTACGTGGTGACGGGCCGGTACCCGAGCTCCCGCTCCGCGGCGGCCATGTCGAAGATCACCGGATACGGCAGCGACCACGGCGTGTCCCCGACCGTCGGCGCCGGGGGCGGCCCGTCGACCAGGACCGTCTCCGTCTCCACGCCCATCAGCGTGTCGATCATGACGCCGATCTCGGCGACTGTCGGGCAGCCCGGGTCCGCGCCGTTGAGCACCCGCGAACCCGGCCGGGCAGCCGCGAGCCGCACCAGCTCCGCCATATTCGAAGCGCTCGCCGGATGGAAACGGCTCTCCCCGCCGTACGCGAGCACGCGCGTGCGCCGCCCGTCGAGGTTCCGCTTCACGAAGTACAGCTCACGCGGCGTGCGGCAGTGCGGGCCGTACACCGCGCCCCCACGCAGCAGCGTCGTCGGCAGCTTCTCGCCGAGCGCCAGCAGGTCCTGCTCCAGCTGTATCTTCCGCGTCGCGTACGTGGAGTCGCCCGCCGCGACCGTCCGGTTGGTCTCCGGCACCGGCACCGGGAAACGCGGCTTCCCGTCCGGCTCCTCCTGCGTGTCGAAGCTGCGCCCGCGGTCGTCCTCGTACACGGCGGCGCTGGAGATCACGACCGCCGAGCCGATCCGGTCGGCGAGCGCCGCGAGCTGTTGCCCGTGCGGCCGGGTGAACGCCACCAGGTCCACGACCAGGTCGACACCACCCCCGACCAGCTCGGCGAGCGCCGCGTCGTCGTCCCTGTCGAGCCGCACCGAGCGCACCTCGTCGGGCCAGGCCGCGTCCCGGGCGCCGCGTCGCGAGGCCACCGTCACCGCCCAGCCGTCCTGCGCGAGCGCCCGCACCGAGGGGCGCCCGATCTGCCCTGCTCCACCGATCACCAAAGCCGTCTTCATGAGCGGACCGTACGTCGGCGCGGGCGGCGGGTCCGGCGGATTCTGCTCAGCGCAGAGCGGGTCTGCTCAGCGCAGAGTGGGTCAGCTCAGCGCAGAGCGGGTCAGCTCAGGGGCATCCTCGGGAACTTCCGCGCCTTGGCCTCCTCGGCCTCCGCCTTCACGAGCGCCGCGTACTTGTCGACGTACTCCTGCCCGGACAGTTCGAGGATCGCGTACATGATCTCGTCGGTGACAGCGCGCAGGATCGTCTTCTCCCCGTCCATCCCGGCATAGCGCGAGAACTCCAGCGGCTCGCCGAAACGGATCGTCACGCGCCGCATCTTCGGGATCTTCCGGCCCGGGGGCTGGGCCTCGAACGTGCCGATCATCGCGCACGGCACCACCGGGACCTGCGCCTTCAGCGCCATCGCGGCGACGCCGACCTTGCCCTTGTAGAGGCGCCCGTCGTGCGAGCGCGTGCCCTCCGGATAGATGCCGAGCAGTTCGTCGCGGCGCAGCACCCCGAGCCCTTCGCGGATCGCGGCCTGCCCCGCCTCCTTGCCCGAGCGGTCGACCGGGATCTGGCCCGCGCTGCGGAAGAAGGCGGCCGTCAGCCGCCCCTTGATGCCCGGCCCGGTGAAGTACTCGGCCTTCGCCAGGAACGTGATCCGCCGCTTGATGATCGCCGGCATCAGGAAGTGATCGGAGAACGACAGATGATTGCCCGCGACGATCGCCGCTCCCGACTCCGGGATGTGCTCCAGGCCCTCGATCCGGGGCCGGAACATCAGCCGCAGCAGCGGCCCGAGGATCACGTATTTGAGCAGACGGTAGAACATGCCGGTCGCCTTCCCCCATGCAGCGCCCTGATGAAGCGCGCGGAGCCCGTGTGCCGCATCAACAGCGCGGATGTGATGCGTGCGCACAGTAGTCAATGATCAGCTCGCGCGCGAGAGCCCGATCCGGCCGCGTCAGGCGCTGCGCGAGGCCACCATCGCGACCGTGATCAGTCCGAGCACGACCCAGCCGAACCACAGCCAGCCGTTGCTGCCGAGCGCAACTGTGTAGGCGGTGACGGCCACCAGGCCGCCGACGGTGAACACACCCATCGTCTTCGTGGAACCGGGCATCACGCACGCTCCTCCCGGCAGCCCGGACGGCGTACCGCGCGGTGCGGTGCCCGAGCCGCGGCCAGAAGGCCATAGTCACCCGTGAGGGGCTGGTGGCGCTACTGTCCGCGCGCGTTCAGCGAGGCGAGATAGGCGTTGTACGCCGCCAGCTCCTGGTCGCCGTCCCGGTCCGCGGCCCGGTCCTTGCGGCGGGCCTGCCGGTCGTCGGACTTCTTCCACTGGAAGAGCAGCGCGAGCAGCACCAGCACCGAGGGCACCTCGCTGAACGCCCACGCGATGCCGCCCGCCGCCGTCTGGTCGGAGAGCGGATCGATACCGAGCGAGGCCGGCGGGTTGTCGAACGTACCGACCATCGACGTGCTCGCCATCATCAGCGCGATCCCGAAGAAGGCGTGGAACGGCATGCCCGCGAACAGCTCCAGCATCCGCATCACATAGCCGGGACGGTGCGGCCCCGGGTCCACACCCATGATCGGCCAGAAGAACACCACGCCGACGGCGAGGAAGTGCACCATCATCGCGATGTGCCCGACCTTCGACCCCATGAGGAAGTCGAAGAGCGGCGTGAAGTAGAGCGCGTACAGGCTCGCGATGAAGAGGGGGATCGTGAACGCCGGGTGCGTGATGATCCGCATGTAGAAGCTGTGCAGCAGCATCAGCAGCAGTTCGCGGGGCCCCTTGCGGCCACGCCGCGCCGCCACCGGCAGGGCCCGCAGCGCGAGCGTGATCGGGGCGCCCATGAGCAGCAGGATCGGCGACAGCATGCTGATGACCATGTGCTGCACCATGTGCACGCTGAACATGACCATCCCGTAGTCGTTCAGCTTGGTGCACATCACGAGCCCGATGGTCAGCACACCCACGACGAAGGCGAGGGTCCGCGACACCGGCCAGGAGTCGCCGCGCCGTGCGAGCCGGACCACGCCCCATCCGTAGAGGGCGAGCGCCAGGAGGCAGCCGACGAGGAAGAAGGGGTCGGCCGACCATTCGAGGCCGCGCCCCAGCGTGAACGGCGGCAGATCCATGTTCATGCCGTGCCCGCTGTGATCCATCCGCCGGCTCCCGTTGCTCGTTTCGTACGGATTGTGCTGGACCAGAGTAGAGCTGCCCCCGGCCGAGGTTTCGGCCGGGGGCAGCTCTACTGCGAACAACGACTAAAAGAAGAAGGCGGTCAGAGCACGCACTCCGCCTCGGCGTAGCGCTCCGCCGGCACCGTCTTCAGCGTCTCGACGGCCTCGGCGAGCGACACCATCACGATGTCGGTGCCGCGCAGCGCGGTCATCTTGCCGAACTCGCCGCGGTGCACCGCCTCCACGGCGTGCCAGCCGAACCGCGTCGCAAGGACCCGGTCGTACGCGGTGGGCGTGCCGCCGCGCTGCACATGGCCGAGGATCACCGGGCGCGCCTCCTTGCCGAGGCGCTGCTCCAGCTCGATGGAGAGCTGGCGGGCGATCCCGGCGAAGCGCTCATGGCCGTAGACGTCCTTGCCGCCCTCGTCGTACTCCATCGAACCGGACCGGGGCTTGGCCCCCTCGGCGACGACGACGATCGCGAACTTCTTGCCTGCCTCGAAGCGCTCGCCGACCTTCTTGGTCAGCTCCTCGATGTCGAAGGGCCGCTCCGGCACGACGACCGCGTGCGCACCCGCGGCCATGCCCGAGTGCAGCGCGATCCAGCCGGTGTGGCGCCCCATGACCTCGACGATCAGCACCCGCTGATGCGACTCGGCGGTCGTCTTCAAACGGTCGAGGGCCTCGGTGGCGACCCCGACGGCCGTGTCGAAGCCGAACGTCACGTCGGTGACGGCGATGTCGTTGTCGATGGTCTTCGGTACACCGACGATCGGCAGGCCGCCGTCGGACAGCAGCCGGGCCGCCTTGAGGGTGCCCTCGCCGCCGATCGGGATGATCGCGTCAAGACCGAGATCGGCGACGTGCCCCTTGGCCCGCTCGACGCCGTCCCGCAGCTGCGACGGCTGCACCCGGGAGGAGCCGAGGATGGTGCCGCCGCGGGCGAGGATGCCGCCCACCGCGTCCAGGTCCAGCTTGCGGTAGTCGCACTCGAGCAGGCCCTTCCATCCGTCGTGGAAGCCGATGACCTCGTCGCCGTGGTCGACGACGGCACGGTGCACGACCGAACGGATCACGGCGTTCAGACCGGGACAGTCGCCGCCGGAGGTGAGGACACCAATACGCATAAGCCCGGAGAACCTTTGCAAAGTGGGCCGATGGCCGGACCGCGTCGTCCGACAGGATTCCCCGTACCTTATCGGCGCCCGGGGGCCCTTCCCCAAGGGCCGTCCGCCAGATGGACAGCCCCGCTCAGATGGGCACGCACGCGCCCCGAAGGGACGCGGAACGGCTAGGCGGGCTGCGCGGTGGCGGAAGCGATCCGCTCGTTGCGGAGCGCCTCGTACCACTGGTCGTCCACCGGAGGAAGCGCGTTCACGTCGAGCGCCAGCTTCAGCAGCAGATCGGCGATCAGCGGGTTGCGGGCCAGCACGGGACCGTGCATGTACGTACCGAACACCGTGTCGTTGAAGGCGCCTTCGGTGCCGTCCCCCGTGCCGTTGCCCTTGCCGATCCGGGTGCGGGCGAACGGCCTGGCCGACGGGCCGAGGTGCGTGACGCCCTGGTGGTTCTCGAACCCGGTCAGCGGCGGCAGCCCCAACTGCGGGTCGATGTCGCCCAGTACGTCACCGACGCACCGCTCGCCCTCACCGCGGGTGGAGACGACGTCGAGCAGGCCGAGGCCGGGCTCGCGCTCACCGAGGTCGTTGATGAACTCATGGCCGAGGATCTGGTATCCGGCGCACACGGAGAACACGATCGCGCCGTTGGCGACGGCGCGCTGCAGACCGCCGTCGCGGCGCAGCCGTTCGGCCGCCAGGCGCTGCGGCCGGTCCTCGCCGCCACCGATCAGATAGATGTCGCCGGAGGTGGGCACCGGCTGGTCGCTGCGCACGTCGTAGCGCTCGACCTGGAGGCGGCGCTGGCGCGCGCGGCGCTCCACCACGAGGGCGTTGCCCTGGTCGCCGTAGGTGCTCAGCAGGTCGGGGTAGACCCACACCAGACGCAGGCTGTTGTCGCTCATGCTCATGATCCTTAGCTGGTCCTCGTGCCGATCCGGTCAGTTGCCCACGCGGCGGCGGACGTCCTGGAACGCGGTGTAGTTGGCGATGAGCTCGATCCGTCCCTGCGGGGACATCTGCACGGCCTCGTCGAGCGTCTCGCAGACCCGGAAGTCCAGGTTCGCGACCTCCAGGCGGACGGCGAGGTCGAGCTTGCGGTCACCGATCACGCAGATCGGGTGCCCGGCGAGCCGCGTGTAGTCGACGTCCCACAGCCAGGAGGTGTCGGTGCCGTCCGCGCCTCGCGCGTTCACGGAAAGGATCACCGGCGTGGGCGGCGGGTCGATCAGAGTGAACGTTTCGAGCCAGCCCGCCGGGTTCTTCGCGAGCAGCAGTCGCAGGTCCCGGTTCTGGAACTGCACGACGTCGTAGCGTCCGGCCACGGCCTGCACCTGGTACATGCGCTCCAGGGCGACCTGCGGCGGCACGCCGAAGCAGGCGGCGACGGCGGCCGACGACGCCGCGTTCGCCTTGTTGGCGCGGCCCGGCAACTGGAGGTGGATGGGCCAGGCGGAGCCGTGCGGGTCCAGGACGTAGTCGCCCTGGAGCGCCCAGCTCGCGGTGGGGCGCCGGAAGCCGCAATCGCCGCAGAACCAGTCGTCGCCGGGGCGCTGCATCACGCCGCCGCACGCCGGGCAGGACCAGGCGTCGTCCTTCCACTCCTGGCCCGCGGCGACCCACACCACGTTCGGCGAGGAGGAGGCGGCCCACACCACGAGCGGGTCGTCCGCGTTGGCGATCACGATGGCCTTCGAACCGGCGAGCCCCTCGCGCCACTTCTCGGCGAGCATGCGGGTCTCGGCGGCGCGGTCGAGCTGGTCACGCGACAGGTTGAGCAGGGCGATCGCCTTGGGAGCGGTGTCACGGGCCACGCCCGCCAGGTACTTCTCGTCGACCTCGATGACGCCGAACTTGGCGTCGGAGCCGCCCGCCAGGGCGGACGTGATGCCCGCCGGCATGTTCGCCCCCAGCGCGTTCGAGACGACCGGGCCGCTGGCCCGCAGAGCCTCGGCGATCAGGCGCGTGGTCGTCGTCTTGCCGTTCGTGGCCGAGACGAGCACCACGTCGAGGTGCTGGGCGAGCCGTCCGAGCAGCTCGGGGTCGAACTTGAGCGCGACCTTGCCGCCGATCACCGATCCGCTGCCGCGGCCCGCCGCCCGCGACACCGCGGCCGCGGCCTTTCCGGCCGTCACGGCCAGCTTGGCCCGCGGAGTCATCGACTCCGAGTTGCCTGACATTGTTGGGTCCTCCTTGCGTACGGCGCCGCGCCTGCCCCGGGCATCGTTTTCCGGCTCAGCCTATCGAGATCCTCCGACAAGCCCGAACTGCGGCACCACCAGCGGATCGGGGTGCAGGTCGGACCGTACCCTTACGGCCATGCGACACGGCTCGATCCAGGGCGCCTCCGGGCGCGTACGACCCCTGACCCTGCTCGGCGATCCCGTGCTGCACCAACCCTGCGCGGACGTCACGGACTTCGGCCCGTCGCTCGCGGGCCTGGTGCAGGACATGTTCGCCACGATGTACGCGGCCCAGGGCGTCGGCCTCGCCGCGAACCAGGTCGGCGAAGGCCTGCGGGTCTTCGTCTACGACTGCGAGGACGACGACGATGTGCGCCACGTCGGACACGTCGTGAACCCGCGTCTGGTCGAGGCGGACGGTGTCGTGATCCGGGGACCGGAGGGCTGCCTGTCGCTGCCCGGCCTCGAAGCGGGCACGCCTCGCTTCGACCACGCGCGCGTGGAGGGCCTCGATGTGACGGGCGCCCCTGTGGTGATTCATGGCACAGGCTGGTTCGCGCGGTGCCTCCAGCACGAGTGCGACCACTTGGAGGGCCGTACGTACACGGACCGGGTCACGGGCTGGCGGCGGCGCCGGGTGCTGCGTCAGGCGGCGCGGGCGTCCTGGTCCTAGGGTCTGCCGGCGCTTCTGCGGGGCGGGGCTCAGAACCCGGGCCCGCCCGCCTTGTCGCCCGCGGCGGCGAGCCGTCCCCACAGCAGGTCGGCGAGGCCCTGGACCAGTTCGGCGCGGGTGCACGGCCGTTCGCCCAGCCACCAGTCGCCGGCCGCGTGCATCATGCCGACGATTCCGTGGCCCCAGACGCGGGCGAGCTGCTGACTGCCGGGACCGAGGTCGACCCGCTCCTCGATGACCTCCGCCAGCTCCTCGCCCATGCGCCGCAGCAAGGGTGCGGAGTGCCGGCCCACGTCGAACCCGGAGTCTCCGGGGGAGCCCTCCGCCGGATGCATCAGGAAGCGGTAGACCTGGGGCCTGGCCTCGATCGCCGCCAAGTAGGTGTCGAGCGTCGCCTCCACGCGCTCACGACGCGCCGCGGGGGCGTCCAGGGCGGCCCGCAGCGAGGCGAGCAGGGCGTCCGTGTGGCGCGTCGCGAGGGCCGCGTAGAGCCCGCCCTTGTCGCCGAAGTGCCGGTACAGGATCGGCTTGGTGATCCCGGCCTCGGCCGCGATCGCGTTCATCGAGGCACCCGGGCCGTCCCGGAGCACCACGCGGTCCGCGGCCTCGAGCAGCTCGCGTCGCCGCCGCTCGGCGGCGGACATCTGGTCCGCGCGCTGATCGGTCAGCTGTGTGGTCTCCATGAGGATCTCCCCGCCCGTGCGATGGCTTGACGCACGCGAAAGGTAACACCCGCCCCTGGGCCGGTATCGAACGCGCACTCGGAGGTTGACATGAGCTACTGGCTGGTAACAGACTCCTGTTACCGTAGGTAACATTTGCAGTGTACGCAGCCCTGGAGGGGTCATGGCCGAGTTCGCAATGGATCTCAACGACGAGCAGAAAGAAGTCCGTGATTGGCTTCACGGCTTCGCCGCCGATGTGATCCGCCCCGCGGCCGCCGAGTGGGACGAGCGCGAGGAAACCCCGTGGCCGGTCATCCAGGAAGCGTCCAAGCTCGGAATCTACTCCCTCGACTTCTATGCGCAGCAGTTTTTCGACCCGACCGGTCTCGGCATCCCGATGACCATGGAGGAGCTCTTCTGGGGTGACGCGGGCATCGCCCTTTCGATCGTCGGCACGGGCCTCGCCGCGGTGGGCGTCCTCGCCAACGGTACCGAGGAGCAGATCGGCACCTGGATCCCGCAGATGTACGGCGATGTGAACGACGTGAAGGTGGCCGCTTTCTGCTCCTCCGAGCCCGACGCGGGCTCCGATGTCGCCGCCATGCGCACCCGGGCCGTCTACGACGAGGCCAAGGACGAGTGGGTCCTGAACGGCACCAAGACGTGGGCGACGAACGGCGGCATCGCCAACGTCCACGTGGTGGTCGCCTCCATCGACCCCGAGCTCGGCTCCAAGGGCCACGCCTCCTTCATCGTCCCGCCGAACACGCCGGGTCTGTCCCAGGGACAGAAGTTCAAGAAGCACGGCATCCGCGCCTCGCACACCGCCGAGGTCGTCCTGGAGAACGTGCGCGTGCCCGGTTCCTGCCTCCTCGGCGGCAAGGACAAGCTCGACGAGCGCCTCGCCCGCGCGCGCGAGAAGGCCAAGAAGGGCGGCGAGCGCGTGAAGAACGCCGCGATGGCGACCTTCGAGGCGTCGCGTCCGGCCGTCGGCGCCATGGCGGTCGGCACCGCCCGCGCCGCCTACGAGGAGGCGCTGGAGTACGCGAAGACGCGCGAGCAGTTCGGCCGCCCGATCATCGACAACCAGGGTGTGGCCTTCCAACTGGCCGACATGCGGACGCAGATCGACGCCGCGCGGCTTCTGGTGTGGCGTGCCTCCTGGATGGGGACCACGGGCAAGAAGTTCGAGAACGCCGAGGGCTCCATGTCGAAGCTGTTCGCGAGCGAGACCGCCAAGAAGGTCACTGCGCAGGCGATCCAGATCCTGGGCGGCAACGGCTACACGCGTGAGTACCCCGTGGAGCGCATGCACCGCGACGCGGCGATCTACACGATCTTCGAGGGCACGAGCGAGATCCAGCGTCTGGTCATCGCCCGCACCCTCTCCGGGATGCCGATCCGCTAGGCACAAGAGCCCGACCTCCGGGCCCGCACGGGGACATCCCCCTGCGGGCCCGGACGTCGGTGGGGCTACTCCTCGCCGCTGTCCAGCGCGGTGGCCAGGGCGGACGCCGGATCGGACGCGGCCGGTCCCGCGGGGGCCCAGCGGCCCCGTTCCTTGCGATAGGGCCACCAGCGTCCGTCGCGTCCCAGGCGCAGTTGGGCGGCCGTACCGGACACGGTCCAGCGGCCGTGCGACGCCTTGAGCGCCGGCTGCTCGTCCGGCTCCCGGGCCGACGCGAGCTCCGCACGCGCGCGTGCGGCGGACTCGGCGTCCGGGGCCCACTCCTCCTCAAGGACGGCGAGCCCGGCCGCGCCCCCGTGCTCCCAGGCGCGCACGGCAAGCGCCAGACCTTCGCGATCCCGGCCCGACCCCTGGGCCAGCCGCTCGGCGATGTGCCGCTCCGGGAGGGCGGCGGCCAGCCGTACGGCGTCCTGCGACACGGTCGGTTCCGGCCACGCGGCGCGCTGTTCGTGCCCCGCGGCGAGTGCGTCCGCGAGCAGCCGGTGTGCCTCTACGGCAGCCTGCGCGCCCAGGAACGCCAGCGCGGCGACATCGGTACCCGCGGGCGGCGGTGTCTCCGTGTCCAGGGAGGGCGGCAGGCCCGGCTCGGGCGGCAGTCCGGGCAGGTCCGGCAGCGGAGGCAGCACGAGCGCGGACGCGTACGTCTCGGCCGCGTCCACGCCCTCGGCCTCCCGCGGCGGCGCGGCCTCCGGTTCGGCGCGGGCGGCACTGCGCACCTGGAGTGCGTCGAGCAGCGCCCGCTCGCCCCGGCCGCGCAGCAGAAGCAGTACGAACGGATCCTGGTCGAGCAGCCGCGCCAGTTGATAGCTCAGCGCGGCCGTGTGCGCGCAGTGGTCCCAGGCCTCGCAGTCACAGTGCGGCTCCAAGTCGCCGATGCCCGGAAGGAGTTCCACTCCGGCTGCGGCGGCGTCCTCCACCAGATGCGGCGGCATGTCGCGGTCCAGGAGCGCCGCGATGTGCCCGGCCCGCTCGACGGCCATGCCCAGGAAGCGGTCCCAGTCGTCCTCGCCCAGCCGCTGCAGCGTCACGTCCGAGCGGTGCAGGACGCCCCCGCGGTCCTTCACGACAGCGGTGATGCGCCCGGGCCTGACCGACACGGCGCCGACCGCCCCCGCACGCGCCAGGCGGCGGCCCGCCTTGAGCTGCGCGAGGTCGAGCGCCGTGTCCTCCAGGGCCTTCAGCCAGGCCTGCCCCCACCAGGTCTGCGCGAAGCCGCGGCCGTGCGCGGGCGGCAGCGCCGCGAACGTGCGCTCCTCCGGGTCCGCGCCCGTGCCGGCCTCTTCCGCGTCCTCATCCGTGGCTGCTTCTGTGTCCTCGAAGGACTCGTCGTGGTCCTCGTAGGACTCGACGTGCTCGCCATACATGTCGCTCATCGGGCGCCCCCTCGCAGCTCGACCAGATCGGCCAGTTCGGCATCGCTCAGTTCGGTCAGCGCCGACTCGCCGGCCCCGAGCACGGCGTCCGCCAACTCCCGTTTGCGCAGCAGCATGTCGGCGATGCGGTCCTCGATGGTGCCCTCGGCGATCAGCCGGTGCACCTGCACGGGCCGGGTCTGTCCGATGCGGTACGCGCGGTCGGTGGCCTGTGCCTCCACCGCCGGGTTCCACCAGCGGTCGTAGTGCACCACGTGTTCCGCGCGCGTGAGGTTGAGCCCGGTGCCCGCGGCCTTCAAGGAGAGCAGGAAGACGGGCACCTCACCGTCCTGGAAACGCCGCACCATGGCTTCGCGCCCCGCGACCGAGGTACCTCCGTGCAAGAACTGCGACGCGATGCCCCGGCGGGCGAGATGCCGCTCCACCAGGCGCGCCATCTGCACGTACTGGGTGAAGACCAGCACGCTCGCGCCCTCGGCCAGGATCGTGTCCAGGAGCTCGTCGAGGAGCTCCAGTTTCCCGGAGCGGCCGGCGATGCGCGGCTTGTCCTCCTTGAGGTACTGCGCCGGGTGGTTGCAGATCTGCTTGAGGCCCGTCAGCAATTTGACAATCAGGCCGCGCCGTTCGAAACCGTCCGCTCCGGAGATCTCCGCGAGCGTCTCGCGCACCACTGCTTCGTAGAGGCCCGCCTGCTCCTTGGTGAGTGACACGGCCCGGTCGGTCTCGGTCTTCGGCGGCAGTTCGGGAGCGATACCCGGGTCCGACTTGCGACGCCGCAGCAGGAAGGGGCGTACGAGCTTCGCCAGGCGCTCCGCGGCGGCCGGGTCCTTGCCGCCCTCGACGGCCTTGGCGTAGCGGGTACGGAAGGTGCCGAGGCGGCCCAGCAGACCGGGCGTGGTCCAGTCGAGGATGGCCCACAGTTCGGAGAGGTTGTTCTCCACGGGGGTGCCGGTGAGCGCCACGCGTGCGCGGGCGCCGATGGTGCGCAGCTCCTTGGCCGTGGCCGAGTGCGGGTTCTTCACATGCTGGGCCTCGTCGATGACCACCATCCCCCAGGACGCTTCGGCCAGGTGAGCCGCGTCCAGGCGCATGGTGCCGTACGTGGTGAGCACGAACTCCCCGGCGGCCAGGTCCTCCAGGGAGCGCCGGCCGCCGTGGAAGCGTCGTACGGGAGTGCCGGGCGCGAACTTCTCGATCTCGCGCTGCCAGTTGCCCATGAGGGACGTCGGGCAGATCACGAGGGTGGGGCCCGCTGTCTCCTGTGCGCCCTGGCGGTGCAGATGCAGTGCGATCAAGGTGATCGTCTTGCCGAGCCCCATGTCGTCGGCGAGACAGGCGCCGAGGCCGAGCGAGGTCATGCGGGCCAGCCAGTTCAGACCGCGCAGCTGGTAGTCGCGCAGATGGGCGGCGAGTGCGGCCGGCTGCCCGACCGGATCCATCCCCTCGGGGTCCGCGAGACGGTCCCTGAGCCCCGTCAGCCAGCCGGTGGGCCGGACCTCCACGCGGTGGCCGTCGACCTCGGTGGAGCCCGTCAGGACGGCGCTCAGTGCGTCGACCGGGGTCACCTTGCGGTCCTGGTGGGCGCGGGCGCGGCGGGCCTGTTCGGGATCGACGAGCACCCACTGGTCGCGCAACCGCACGACGGGCCGGTTCGCCTCCGCGAGCCTGTTCAGTTCCTCGCGGCTCAACTCCTGGTCACCGACGGCGAACGACCAGTCGAACGCCAGCAGCGCGTCGGCGGACAGGAACGACGGGGTGTCCGACGAGAACGCGTCGGGACCGTCGCCCCGGGGCGGGCCGATCACCGCCCGGGCCGTCAGCTTGCGGGCCATCTCCCGGGGCCAGTGCACCTCGACGCCGGCCGCCGACAGCGCTCGCGCGCCCTCCCCGAGGAGTTCGGTGACCTCCTCGTCGGCAAGTTCGACCGCGTCCGGGACGGAAGCCGACAGCAGCGGGGTCAGCGGCGCCCACGCGCGCGCGGCGCGGCGCAGTGCCAGGAGCGCGTCCATCCGGGCCCGCGCCCCGAACGCCTTGCCGGACACACCGGCGCCCGCCCACACCTCGGCCGCGTCCGCGACCAGAGCGGGGTCGCTGACGCTGTGCATCTGTAGCACCGCGCGGAACGGGAGACGGGGCTCGTCGTCCGTGACCTGCGCGAGCCCGGGCACCTCGACGCGCAGCGAGATCCGCACGCCGGCGTCGTGCCCGGCCGCCACATCGGCCGCCCACGCGCGCAGTTCCGGCGCCCGGTGCGGTGCGCGGGCCGCGAACGCCGGGGCGCCCGCCGCGAGCGACGCGGCGGGGGAGCGGGGCAGGGTGTCGGCCACCGCGTCGAGGAAGGCGCGCAGCAGCCGCTCGGGAGCGTGCAGCCGGAGCGGCTCGGGCCCGTCCAGGGGAACCGCGTGCGCCTCGGGAGGCATCGCGGCGGCCAGCTCCCGCAGGCGCTCCAGGTCCTGGGGCCGCAGCGGCCCGGCTCGCCACGCGTCGTGGTCGTCGGCGCTCAGGCCGGGCAGAAGAAGGCCCCGCGCGGCGAGTTGCAGTGCGAGCAGCGCGGCCGCTCCCCAGAAGGCGGTCGTCGGATCCGCCCCTGCGGCGGCACGCGCGCGGGTGAGGACCGGCAGCGCGGCGCGCACCGGCAGGGCGACCGCGGCGACCGTCACCGGCTCGACACCCTCGTCCCCGGACAGCGCCAGCGGGAGCTCGACACGGGTGCCGGCCTCCAGGAGGGGCGGCTCGCCGCCGTCGGGCCGCCAGAAAGCGACGGTCGAGGTGCGCGCCGGATCGCTCGGCATGAACACGGCGGAACAGCGGGCAAGTTCGGCGGTCTCGGCGGGGGTGGGTGCGGAATGCGTGTACTCGGGGATGGCAGCTTCCTCGTATTCCTCAATTTTGACTACTCGCCCTGGAGTCGGCGAGGGTACACGGCCGTCTCCACCGGACGGACGCCTTCAGGTCGTGATCTGAAACACCCGACCCCTAAGGGTGTGGCTAACCCCCCTCTCGGTGCGGGCTGGCCCCCTTCCGCGGTCGGGTGGTGGCGCCATGGCCGCCGAAGGCCGCCGATTCGTAGATTTCTCGGGCCGGGCCGACGCGTAGCCCGCCGCATCGACCTCGCCCTCCAACGACCGGAGAACTGCCATGGCCCTGGCTGTCGGAACCCTCCCGGAACACGCCACAGAAGCCGCCTCGCGGCAGAGCCCACCCGAAGGAGGCAGCGAGTTCACGCCGCTGCTGCGCGACATCAAGGGGCAGGGCCTCCTCGAGCGGCGCACCGGGTGGTACATGCGCACCATCATGGTCAACGCCCTCGCCCTGGCCGCCGTCGCCACAGGTATGGCGCTCATAGGCACTTCGTGGTGGGTGCTCGCCCTGGCGCCCGTCCTGGCGGTCCTGGGCGCACGTACGGCGTTCATCGGCCACGACGCGGGTCACTCCCAGATCACCGGCAACCGCTCCGTGAGCCGAGCCATCGGCCTGATCCACGGCAACCTGCTCCTTGGTATGAGCTACGCGTGGTGGAACGACAAACACAACAGGCACCACGCCAACCCGAACCACATCGAGAAGGACCCCGATGTCGCCGCCGACGTCCTCGTCTTCACCAGCGAGCAGGCGGCGACCCGCGTCGGCTTCCGCGGCTGGCTCACCCGCCACCAGGCCTGGCTCTTCTTCCCGCTGACCCTGCTCGAAGGCCTCGCACTGAAACTGTCCGGCTTCCAGGACCTGCGCCGGCAGACCGGACGGGAACGCGTGGTGGAGGGCGCCCTCCTCGTCGCCCACGTCGCCGGCTACGTGACACTGCTGCTGACCACCATGCCGCTCGGCCACGCCCTCGCCTTCGCCGCACTGCACCAGGCCCTGTTCGGGCTGCACCTGGGCATGGCCTTCGCCCCCAACCACAAGGGCATGGAGATGCCCGACCCCGACGGTGACAAGTGGGGTCATCTGCGACGCCAGGTCCTCACCTCGCGCAACATCAAGGGCGGCATCCTGACCGACTGGTTCCTCGGCGGCCTCAACTACCAGATCGAGCATCATCTCTTCCCCAGCATGCCCCGGCCCCACCTGCGCCTCGCGCAGCCCATGGTGAAGGCCCACTGCCGCGATCTCGGCATCCCCTTCGTGGAGACCGGGCTCATCGACTCCTATCGCCAGGCGCTGCAGCACATGTATGAAGTGGGAGAGCCGCTGCGCGCCGACATCTGACATACCGCCCGACGGTG
This sequence comes from Streptomyces kunmingensis, assembly GCF_039533535.1. NCBI lineage: Bacteria > Bacillati > Actinomycetota > Actinomycetes > Kitasatosporales > Streptomycetaceae > Streptomyces > Streptomyces kunmingensis. Next base: position 131,593 of record NZ_BAAATS010000040.1, on the reverse strand, counting down.
GTACGCCGTCCCCGGGGTTCCCCAGGGACACGGATCAGGGTCGTATCAGGGTCGGGTGCCGGAACCGTGGACATCGCGGGCCCGTTTCTCAGTACAGAGGCGAACTCGCCCCACCCAGCCGAGGGTGAGCCGCTCCGAAGGAGGCCACACACATGTCGAGGAACGCGAAGATCGCCGCGGGAGGCGTGGTTGCCGGGATCATCCTGCTGATCTGGTTGCCGTGGTGGGCGGCCCTGCTCATCGTGCTCGGCGCACCCACCGCTGCGTACCTGATGCTCGACTCCTCGCAGCGGCGCCGGCTGCGCCGGGTCACGCGCAAGGAGATCGGCCATTAAGAAGTGCGCACCGAGCAGGAGTTGACGACGTCACCGTCCGTGGGCCGTCCGACGGTCCGGTCCGCGGGCGGCTTCGTGCCGCTCCGCGCCCACCGGGTCAGCGTGTCGAACGCGTCCCGGTAGCACGGCAGGATCGGCCGCAGCCGGTCCGGATAGGTGTCGTACAGACCGTCCGTGTGCGTGCCGCCCCGGATCGTGTACGTGCGGTGCAGCCGGCCGCGCCCCTGCTCCTCGACCATGCGCGCGTACACGTCCGCGTCCGTCGCGATCGGCAGCAGGGTGTCCAGGTCGCCCTGGAGAGTGATCAGCGGCTTCCCCACCCGTCCGGTCAGAGCCACGCGTGCGACGGCCCGCCGTACCGACGCAGGGCGGGCCCTGTAGTCGTACGAGGCGTCGGAGGCGCACGGGGCGAGGATCTCCGCCGTCGTCGAACCGGCGGACGCACCCGGGCAGTCGGGGTCGTACGCGGGGTCGAACTCCGCGCGGTACACCTTCTGCGTGAGCCCCCAGTACGCCTTCTGGTGGTACGGCCACAGGAACTCCGAGCCGCGCGCGAAACCGGCCGCATACATGTCGTCCGCGCCGGCCGCCCCCTGTCCGTACGCGACAGCCGTGGGCAGGGAGGTCAACAGGTTGGGCCCGTCCGCCGTCCAGAGGACACCTTCCCAGTCGACGCCTCCGTCGTAGAGCTCCGGATGGTTCTCCAACTGCCAACGGGTGAGGTACCCGGCGTTGGAGATACCGGTCATGTACGTGTGACGCGGCGTGGAACCGTAGCGCAGGGCAACGGCCTTCTTGGCGGCCCGGGTGAGCTGCGTCGTGCGGGCGTTCCACTCGGCGACGGCGTCCCCGGGACGCACGCCGTCCCGGTAGAAGTCCGGGCCGGTGTTGCCCTTGTCGGTCGCCGCGTACGCGTAGCCCTGGGCGAGGACGCGGTCGGAGATCGCCGCGTCGGTCGCGTACTGCTTACGGTTGCCGGGAGAGGCGGTCACCACCAGGCCGCCGTTCCAGTGGTCGGGCAGCCGGAGTACGAACTGGGCGTCGTGGTCCCAGCCGTGGGTCGTGTTGGTGCGGGAGTCGTCCTTGAAGTAGCCGTCGATCTGCACCCCGGGGACACCGGCCGGATGGCGCGTCCCTGTCGCGGTCAGACCGGCCTGGTCGGCCGTGTCGGTGTACGGGGTGCCCGCGAGACCGGCGGTCGTCAGGTCCTCCAGGCAGACCCGCTGCTGGAACTGGGCGCCCGGCACGCGCGCGTGCGTCTGATGCGCGCAGTGGGCCCCTGGTGCGGCACGGGCCTCCTGCGGGGCGAGCGCGCTCGCGGCCTGCGGCCCAGAAGCGGCCAGGGCAACGAGCGCTGTGGCCAACAGGGGAACGGTTCCGGGCGTGCGCATGAGAGGGCCTCCTCGAAGTGGCGGGAAGGGCCTCATCGTGGAGGGGGAGCCCGTGCTCATCCATGGGTCGGGGCCACATGCGGCGCGCACACCGTATGTGGCGTGCGCGGTTCAGACCGGCCGCACAGCCATCTTGTCGAGCGCCTCCAGGAGGCTGGGCAGCTCCGCGCCCCGGCCGACCGGCAGCACCTCGCCCGGTTCGTCGTCGAGCAGGATGAAGGCGATGTCGTCCGTGCGCGCCACCATCGACCAGCCGGGCCCGTCGGCGCGCAGCGTCCGGGCGTCGCCCGACGCGAACGCGGAGCGCACCCGCCCCAGCGGGGGAGGAGCGTCCACGTAGGCGCGTGCCTCGGCCAGGACGCGCTGAACGCCCTGACGAGAACTGCCGGACAGGACCTGTCCGCTGTCCGCGTCGGCGCCTTCCCGCTCCTTGCCGTCCTGGGCGTTCGTGACGAACTGGTCGTCGTCGATCTGCCCGCGCCACGAAGCCCACTGGAGGGCTATCTCGTCCGCTCCCAGGCGTCGCTGCGCCGGGCCCCACTTCTCCGTGTCGGGCGGGCGCAGGGACGTCATCCCGTCCGTCTCCGGGCCCGGCACGGGGTCGTGGGGCGCCGGGACGCCCGGCGCCGCCACCGCCAGCGCGAGCGGCCAGCCCGGCAGCGCGGCGACCATGCTGTTCTCGTCGGGGGAGAGCTCGTACTCCATGCCGCAGTCCCAGGAGGCGATGGCCACGGCGACCAGGGACACGTCGTCGACGACCACCGTCCAGCGTGCGCCCTGCGCGTCCTGGCCGAGGACCAGGCCGTACCCGTCGGCCAGAGGCGGGAGCCCCAGAGCGGCGCACGCCTCGGGGTAGTCGTCGCCCAGCACGCTGGGGAACTTCGCCGGCGTGAGCAGTACCGCAGTGAGTACGTACAGCGCGTCGTCCCCGGTGGCGACAGCGTCGTCCGTCCCGGCCATGCCAGCCTCCCCTGAGCTTCGTTCCGTCGGCGTGACCTTAGTCAGTCGCGGACGATGCCGTACAGGGGCGATGAACAGGAAAATCCATGGTCACTCAGGTCGCCCGCGCCTTCGGTGGACGGTGTGTCGACATACCGTGTGCACTTCGTGTGGACGTCAGGCGGCGGGCAGGCCGAGGAGGTTTCTCGCCACGGCCCGCGGCGACTCGTCCCGCTCGCGTGCGAGGACGATGAGGGCGCGGCACGCCAACTCGTTGACGCCGAAGACCAGCGCGCTCGGCTCCACCCAGTCCTCGGCCTCGTCGATGCGGTCCTGGTCGTCCTCGATGCAGGCCGCCACGTAGGCGGCCGCCGCTTCGAAGAGGTTGTGCGCCCTTCGCTGCCGGTCGGCGGACCGGCCCGCGTCGCGGGCCGCGCGCTCGTCGTTCAGGCGCTCCTCGCGTCGAGCGACCCTCTTGCGCCAGATGCTCCAGGATTTCCGGACTCTGTCGAGCATGCGCGTCCCCGCCCCCTTGCTGATGGCTCCGGGTTACTGGTGGCCCACCAACTGCCCTCACCCGTCGAGGAGTTGCCTCCAATGGTGGCAGACGTGGGCCGGGGCGGCGCTGCCCTGACGAGGGTCGGCCCGGTCGCAGGTCAGCCTTCGCGCACCGCCAGTGCCAGGAAGCGCGCGTCCTCGTCGACGTACGAGGTCATGCGCCAGCCCGAACCGGCCAGCAGAGGCCGCAGATTGGGCTCGGCCCGTGGGTCCTCAGAGGTGAGCTGCCGCCCATGGCGCGCGGCGAGGGCCCGCCGTCCGATCGGGTGGAACAGCGCGAGCAGGCCGCCAGGGCGCACCACGCGCGCCAACTCGCGGACATTCTCCGCGGGTTGCGGCAAGTGAGAGATGAGGCCCGCGCCGAACACCGCGTCCAGCGTCCCCGTACGCAGGGGCAGTCTCCCCACGTCCGCGCGGAGCAACTGCCCCTCCCGCTCCCGGCCGGCCCGGACCGCGGCCTGCAGCATGGCCGACGTCAGGTCGGCGCCGAGCACCACCCCGGAAGGCCCCACGGCCGCCCGCAGCGGCGCCAGCGCGCGGCCGGTGCCGCAACCCGCGTCGAGCACCCGGTCGCCGGGGCGCAGACCCAGCGCGGCGACCGCCGAGGCGTAGGCCGGGCCGTCGTCGGGGAAGCGGGAGTCCCAGTCGGCGGCCCGGGCCGCGAAGAACTCCTGCACGCGTGTGGCGTCATCGCTCATGTGCTCCATGATTGCGCAGCCCACTGACAGACGCGGTGACCCGATCGAGGGAACCCTGGTCGAAAAATCCTTGTCCGAACCGAAAGCGTCGCATGCGCGTGCGGTGCACGCGTTCGATCCTGATGCGATCGTGCAGAGAGCATCTCCGCCATATTCCAACAGCTTTCGGAATGCGCCCCAGTTGTGCGCCCCCTTCACGACTAGCTTGCCGGGCCATGGGACACCTGGACCACGCCGCTCTCGGCTGGCTTACCCCCGTGCTGTCGTACGTGATGGCGTGCGTCGGCGCGGCGCTCGCACTGCGCTGCACCGTTCGCGCCCTGGGCGCCACGGGGCGGGCCCGCCGCAACTGGCTGGCCACCGCGGCCACCGCCCTCGGCACCGGCATCTGGACGATGCACTTCATCGCCATGCTCGGCTTCGACGTCAGCGGCACCGAGGTGCGCTACGACGTGCCGCTGACCCTCCTCAGCCTCGTCGTCGCCGTGGCCGTGGTGGGCGCGGGGGTCTTCGCCGTCGGATACGGCCGCGACACCAGGCGCGCCCTCGCCCTCGGCGGCCTCGCCACAGGACTCGGCGTCGCCGCCATGCACTACCTCGGTATGGCGGCCCTGCGCCTGCACGGACACATCGGCTACGACCCGTTCATGGTCGCGCTCTCCGTGGTGATCGCCGTAGTCGCGGCGACCGCTGCCCTGTGGGCCGGGCTCAACATCAGGACTCCGGCGGCCGTAGCCGTCGCTTCCCTGGTGATGGGCGGCGCCGTGAGCAGCATGCACTACACCGGCATGCTCGCCGTGAGCGTACGGGTGGCGCCCTCCCCGACCGCGCTGCGCGGCGCGACGGCGATGCAGTTCATCTTCCCGCTCGCCGTGGGACTCGGCTCCTACCTGTTCCTGACCTCGGCGTTCGTCGCGCTGTCCCCGACCGCGGACGCGAGGGAGGCCGCCGCGCCGGCCCCGCCGCCGGTGGAGAGCCCGACCCGCTGACGGGCTCGCGCGGACCCGGGTGCAGAACTCGGAACCTGCCCCGGCCCGCGCCGACCCGCCCCCCGACCCCGGATCGAGGAGGCCATGCGCCCGCCCCGCTCAACGCCCAGCTCCGGCCCGCCGCAGATACCCGCGCCCTCGGCGCGCGGACGTCGCGCGCACGCCGGGCCACCCGCTGAAGAGGACACCGATACGGAGGCGACCTCGGCCGACACCGGGACACCCACGCGCGCGGGCCGCAGCAGGCTGCGCCCTCGCACCATCCGGGCGAAGATCGTCTGCCTCCTCATGGTGCCCGCGGTCTCCCTGCTCGCCCTGTGGGCCTACGCCACCGTGAGCACCGCACAGGATGTCGCGCGGCTCCAGCAACTGCGGCGCGTCGACTCCTCGGTGCGCGAACCCGTGGCCGCCGCTGTGGCGGCCCTGCAAGCGGAGCGCACCGCCGCCGTCGGCTACGCGACCCGTCCGGCCCCCGACCGCGGCGACGACCTCAAGAAGCTCGCCATCGCCACCGACCACGCTGTGGCAGCCCTGAGCATCGGCGAGGACCACACGGTCGCGGACGGCGCCGGCCTGCCCCGCGAAGTGGCCGCGCGTCTCGGCGCCTTCGTCGATGACGCCGAACAGCTACGGGCCCTGCGCGCCGCCGTACTGGAGCAGCACGCGGGCTGGGACACCGCATACGGCCAGTACACGAAGACCCTCACCGTCGCCTACACGGTGAGCGGAGCGCTGACCGGCATACAGGGCAGCGAACCGGGCTCTGCCGCGCGTGTGCTGCTGGAGTTCGACCGGTCCGCCGAGATGCTCTCCCGTGAGGACGCGGTCGTGACGAGCGCCCGGCTCGCCGGCACCCTGGACGGCGAACGGCTGCGCCTGTTCACCGGCGCCGTCGACACCCGCAGGGCCCTCACCGACACGGCCGCCGCCGATCTGCGCGGGCCCGATCGAGCCGCCTGGAACCACCTCGTGCAGGGGAGTGCGTACGTCGCCGTACGCGCCGTCGAGGACCGGACGCTCATCGCGCAGCCGGGGCGCGAAGCACTCGCGGCCGCGCCCGCGGGGACCTGGGACACGGCGCACACGGCCGTACAGGACGACATGCGCGCCCTCGCGTCGGATGCGGCGCGCGGCGCCGCGGACCGGGCCGACCCGTTCACCAGGGGCCTGCTGACGCCCGCGGGGGCAGCAGCCCTGTTCGGCCTCCTGGCTGTCGCCGCCTCGCTGTTCATCTCCGTACGCATCGGCCGCGGCCTCGTCGTCGAACTGGTCAGCCTGCGCAACACCGCACTGGAGATCGCCGGCCACAAACTCCCGCGGGCCATGCGGAAGTTGCGCGCGGGGGAGGAGGTCGACGTAGCGGCCGAGGCGCCGCAGGGAACTCCGGCCGAGGACGAGATCGGGCAGGTCTCCGAGGCGCTCACCACGGTGCACCGCTCGGCCCTGCGTGCCGCCGCCGAGCGCGCCGAACTCGCAGGCGGCATCTCCGGTGTGTTCGTCAACCTCGCCCGCCGCAGCCAGACCCTCCTCCACCGTCAGCTCGGCCTCCTGGACATCATGGAGCGCCGCGCCGAGGACCCGAACGAACTCGGGGACCTCTTCCGCCTCGACCACCTCACGACCCGTATGCGGCGCCACGCGGAGAGCCTGATCATCCTCTCCGGAGCCGCGCCGGGCCGGGCCTGGCGCAGACAGGTCCCGCTGACGAACGTCGTCCGGGCCGCGGTCTCCGAGATCGAGGACTACGCACGCGTGGAGGTACGCCGGCTCGCCGCCACGGACGTGACGGGCGCCGCGGTCGCCGACCTCACGCACCTGTTGGCGGAACTCATCGAGAACGCGGCCCAGTTCTCCCCGCCGCACACGAAGGTGCGTATCAGCGGAGAACCCGTCGGCAACGGATACGTCATCGAGATCGAGGACCGCGGCCTCGGCATGGGCAAGGAGACCCTGGCCGAGGCGAACCACCGCATCACCCACTCCGAAACCCTCGACCTGTTCGACAGCGACCGGCTCGGCCTCTACGTGGTCAGCAGGCTCGCCGATCGGCACGACATCAAAGTGCAGCTGCGTACCTCGCCGTACGGAGGTACCGACGCGGTCGTCCTGTTGCCCACCTCCTTGTTGCACAAGGACAGTGCCCCACAGGACGAGCACGCCCCTTCACCATCCGACGAAAAGCGCCGCTACGCGCGCGTGCCCGAGCCCGAAGCGGCGCCCATGAACAAGAATCCCGTCCCCGCACGCACCCCACGTCCCGCCCTCGCGCCCTCACCGCTCGCCGGTCCCGAGGACGCACCGCAGCCTCCGGGCGTCACCGCACTGCGGCTGCGGCGACCGCCGCCCGGGGAGCAGGAGGAGGCCCCGCCGGGGGACGGGCACCTCCCTCGCCGCGTGCGCCAGGCCAGCCTCGCGCCCCAACTCCGCGCGCGCCCCGAGCCGAAGGCCGTACCCGCGCGCGACCCCGAGCCGGGCAAGCGCACCCCCGAACAGGTCAGAGACCGTATGGCGTCCTTCCGGGACGGCTGGGTCAGAGGCGGCGGACGTCCGCCCGGCAGCGACAGCAGTGAAGGAGACCCGACATGATCAAGGACCCGGCCACGGGCACCGCGCGCGGCTCCAACGAACTCGACTGGCTTCTCGACGATTTGGTGCTGCGGGACCCGGAACTGCGGCACGCCGTCGTCCTGTCCAACGACGGTCTGGCCGTGGGCGCGTCCACCGGGCTCGGCCGAGAGGACGCCGAGCACCTGGCTGCCGTCGCCTCCGGCTTCAACAGCCTCGCCAAAGGGGCGGGACGGCACTTCGGGACGGGAGGAGTGCGGCAGACGATGGTCGAGATGGACGACGGCTTCCTCTTCGTGGCAGCCGCAGGCGACGGTTCCTGCCTCGCCGTCCTGAGCACGGTCAGCGCCGACATCGGACTCGTCGCCTACGAGATGGCACGGCTCGTCAAAAGGGTCGGCGAACACCTGCGCACAGCGCCCCGGTCCACCGGACACCCGCCCACCGCGGGCTGACGGGAACGGCGGACATGGAGGAGGACGTGTTCGAAGAAACGTGCCGGGGCGCGGGGGCGTACGACAGCGACCGCCTACAGGGTCACGACCGCCCACAGGGTCGAGACCGGCTACAGAGCGACGACTGGCTGTCGGGCCACGACCGCCTACCGGGCCATGACCGCCTGCCGGGTCACGAGAGACGTGGCAGTCTCCGTGAGCCGGGCAGCCAATGGTTCGACCAGGAGGCCGGACCGCTGGTCCGCCCCTACGCGATGACGGGCGGACGGACCACGGCCGGTCCTCAGGCGGCGCACTTCGACCTGATCGCCCTCGTCTCGCTCGACTGCGCCGCGCCCGCCGCCCACGACGACACCGCCCTCGGGCCCGAGCACCGTTCGATCATCGAGCTGTGCCGAACCGAGACGCAGTCGGTCGCCGAGGTCGCCGCCGGCACCGACCTGCCCGTGGGCGTGGTCCGGGTGCTCCTCGGCGACCTGCTGGAACTGGCCTGCGTCAAGGTCGGCAGACCGGTGCCACCCGCCCAGCTACCGGACGAGAAGATCCTGAGAGAAGTCATCGATGGACTCCGAGCACTCTGACACCACGGCCTCCGACGACCTGGCCCTGAAGATTCTGGTCGCGGGCGGATTCGGGGTGGGCAAGACCACCCTGGTCGGCGCGGTCAGCGAGATCCGCCCGCTGCGGACCGAGGAACAACTCAGCGAGGTCGGCCAGTCCGTGGACGACACGGCAGCCGTGGACCGCAAGACCACCACGACCGTCGCCATGGACTTCGGCCGCATCACCATCAGGTCCGGCCTGTCGCTCTACCTGTTCGGCACACCGGGCCAGGACCGGTTCTGGTTCCTGTGGGACGAACTGGCAACGGGCGCGCTCGGCGCCGTCGTCCTCGCGGACACCCGACGGCTCGAGGACTGCTTTCCCGCAGTGGACTACTTCGAGCACCGGTGCATCCCGTTCGTCGTGGCGGTCAACTGCTTCGCGGACGCCCGCGCATACGGGGCGCACGACGTGGCAGGCGCCCTCGATCTCGAACGCGGGACACCGGTGGTGCTGTGCGACGCGCGCGACCGGGACTCCGGCAAGGAGGTGCTGATCAGGCTGGTCGAGTACGCCGGGCGGATGTACACCGCCCGGCTGCTCGACTCTGTTCGCTGACGCGCCGCCCGCCGCACGCTCGCGTCGGCCGACGCGAGCGGCAGGTTGCGCGTTCGTGTTGACCGACGGGGCCGCCCGGTTGCGCGATCACGTTGGCCGACGGGGCCGCCCGGCTGCTGGGCTCCGTCGGTCGACACGTAGCCGGATCAGTCGGCTACGTCGCCCATCGCCACAACCTTCTCGACCCGTACGCGGACGACGAGTTCGCCCGGCACGGCGTTGCGCCGGCCGAACTCCTCGGCGCGGTCCTCGCCCATGTACCGGCCGCCGATCCGGGTGGCGGAGTCCAGCAGCGCGGCCGGGTCCTCGCTCAGTTCCACACGGCCCTGGATCGTCACGAACGAGAACGGCGGCCGCTCGTCGTCGACGCACAGGGCGACCCGCCCGTCCCGCGCCAGGTTGCGGCCCTTGACAGTGTCCTTGCCGGTGTTGAAGACGATGTCGCCGCCGTCCAGGACGAACCAGACGGGTGCGATGTGCGGACTGCCGTCGGCGCGCACAGTGGACAGCTTGGCGGTGCGGGTGCCCTCGGAGACGAAGGCCTGCCATTCCTCATCGGTCATCTTGTGTGCCATGAGGCCATCCTGCTTGCCCGGACGCCGACCGTGGGGAAGGCTGGCGAAAGAGATCCTCCGGGCAGGGGAGAGGTCCCCTCCGGGGCATGGGGAGCCAGAGGAAGCGGGGAGACAGGACATGGGGCAGAACATAGGACTCGGTTGGCTGCTGGACGATCTGACGCAGCGCGTCGAACACGTGCAGCACGCCCTGGTCCTGTCCAACGACGGCCTCGTGACCGGAGCCAGCGCGGGTCTGCGCCGCGAGGACGCCGAGCATCTGGCCGCGGTCTCCTCAGGACTGCACAGCCTCGCCAAGGGATCGGGCCGGCACTTCGGTGCCGGGGGCGTGCGTCAGACGATGATCGAGTTCGACGACGCGGTGCTCTTCGTCACCGCGGCGGGCGACGGGAGCTGCCTGTGCGTGCTCAGCTCCGCCGCGGCCGACATCGGTCAGGTCGCGTACGAAATGACGCTGCTGGTGAACCGGGTCGGGGAGCACTTGGCCGTCGACGCCCGGCAGCCCGACCGATCCCCTCTCGACGATCCCGACCTGCGGTAACGAGGGTAATCGGCGGGGCTCGGCAGAGTTATCCACAGGCTCGGACGGAGTTCGCCGATGCGGGCTACGGTTTTCCCGAGCGGTCACGGAGCGTGACCGCGGGTCATCGACCGACGGGGGAGAACCATCGTGCAAGGCTCTATCATGACCAGGCCCCAGGGCAGTGCAGCCCGCGAACTGGGCCTGAAACGCGGCGAGTTCGACCTCGCCGTACGTCTTGGGCGCATCCGGACGGTCGCGGCGTCCGACGGGGGACGGCGCCGCGTCCCTCGCGAGGAGATCGAGCGGATCCGCGAGGCAGAAGGCTTCCCGGAGGCGCTGCGCGAGCAGGTCAGGGTGGTGGGAACGGCGGAGGGCGCCCTCCTCATGGACATCCCGCCGACCCGTTTCACCCGGCTCGCCCGAGCCGGCCTGCTCATCCCGGCGAAGTTCTACCTCAACCGCTACCGCACCGTGGTGTGGCTCTACCTCGCCCAGGAGCTGCGTGAGTTCGCGGACTCCGAGCTCCACGCACCGCTGCTGACCGGCCGTGCGCCGGACAAGATGCGCGCCCGGCTCTCGGCCGGTGAGGATCTGCGGCCGCGAAGGTGGCGGTCCCGACACGCGGGGTATCTGCTGGGACAGAGCAGCGACCCCTGGGACCGGGCCGCCGCGATGGCGACCCTCCTGGACCCGACGCAGCTCGCCGACCTCGTCGAGAACCCCTACGAGCGCGCCTACTTGCGGCGTCTGCGGCCCGAGGAGTCCTGGTACGGGGTGCCCGAGTCCCCGACGGCGCGCGTCGTCGAGCGCATCCTTGTCGCCGACGATCCCGACGAGGTCAGCTGGCTGCGGGCGAACCTGCTGCTGAGCCTGGCGGAAGCGCGGGTCCTGCGACCCGCCCCCAGGCCCGCGCCAAAGGAAGCGGCAGCCGGACCGGTACCGCTGTCCGAGTCCGAGTCGGTCGGCGAGCACGCGCCCGGCCCACAGCCCCCGGTCGCCGAGCCGGCACGAGGACTGTGGAGGCGCCTGCTCGGCAGACGAGGGTGAGGCGCGGGAGGCAGGGCCGGCGGCAGGACCGTGCGACGCCTTCAACTGCGCTCAGGTGAGGTCGACCGCCGGGTCCGTCACCCCTGGAGCTTGCGGAACAGACCCTCCTGCACCACGGACACCAGCAGGCGTCCCTCGACGTCGTAGATGCGACCGCGGGCCAGGCCCCGGCCGCCGGTCGCGATCGGCGACTCCTGGTCGTAGAGGAACCACTCATCGGCGCGGAAAGGACGGTGGAACCACATGGCGTGGTCGAGCGAGGCCATGTCGAAGCCGCGCGGACCCCACAGCGGTTCGACCGGCAGACGCACCGCGTCCAGCAAGGTCATATCGCTCGCGTAGGTGAGCGCGCAGGTGTGCACGAGCGGGTCGTCGCCCAGCGGGCCCACCGCGCGCATCCACACGGCGCTGCGCGGCTCCGCGGACTCGACCTCCTCGGGGGTCCAGCGCAGTCCGTCGACATACCGGATGTCGAAGGGCTGACGGCGCGCCATGCGCTCCAACGCCTCGGGCAGGGCGCCGAGATGGCCCCTGATCTCGTCGGCGATGGTCGGCAGCGACTCCGGGTCCGGCACCTCACGGGCCGGCGGCAACTGATGCTCGAAGGCCCCTTCCTCGGGCTTGTGAAAGGAGGCGGTGAGATTGAAGATCGTGCGACCCTGCTGCACGCCGGTGACCCGGCGGGTGGTGAACGAGCGGCCGTCACGGACCCGTTCGACCTGGTACACGATGGGTACGCCCGGGCGGCCCGGACGCAGGAAGTACGCGTGCAGCGAGTGCACGGGCCGGTCGCCCTCCGTGGTACGGCCGGCCGCGACCAGTGCCTGGCCGGCGACCTGTCCGCCGAAGACCCGCTGCAGGGACTCCTGCGGGCTGCGTCCGCGGAAGATGTTGACCTCGATCTGCTCCAGGTCGAGCAGGTCGACGAGTCGCTCCGCAGGATTCGTCATGCGTGGTTCTCTCTCGTGTGCGCGGCCGGAGTGCTCCGGCGCGTGGACGCGGGCGGACACGACCGTCCGCCCTGCCCGGGATCTACAACTGACCGACGTCCGTGACCCGGACGACGGCGCGGCCTTCGGCATCGGAGGCCGCGAGGTCGACTTCGGCGCTGATGCCCCAGTCGTGGTCGCCGTTGGGGTCGGCGAACGTCTGGCGGACCTTCCACAAGCCGTGCTCGGGATCCTCCTCGATCATGAGCAGCTTGGGGCCGCGGGCATCGGGACCCGTGCCGAGGTCCTCGTACTCGTCCCAGTACTTGTCCATGGCGTCGCCCCAGGCGTCCGCGTCCCAGCCCGAATCGGCGTCCATCGAGCCCAGCTCCTCGACATCGTCGAGCGCGGCGAGTTCGACGCGGCGGAACATGGCGTTGCGGACGAGGACGCGGAACGCCCGGGAGTTGGCTGTGACCGGTTTGACCTGGTCGGCCCTCTCCTGGGCCTCCTCGGCCGTCATCACTTCGGGGTTGGCGAGCTGCTCCCACTCGTCCAGCAGGCTGGAGTCGACCTGGCGCACCATCTCGCCGAGCCAGGCGATCAGATCCTCCAGATCCTCCGACTTGAGGTCGTCGGGCACGGTGTGATCGAGCGTCTTGTACGCGCTCGCCAGGTACCGCAGGACGATGCCCTCGGTGCGCGCGAGCTCGTAGAACGAGACGAACTCCGTGAACGTCATCGCCCGCTCGTACATGTCGCGGATGACGGACTTCGGCGACAGCGGGTGGTCGCCGACCCACGGGTGGCTCGTGCGGTACGTGTTGTAGGCGTGGAAGAGCAGCTCCTCCAGCGGCTTCGGGTACGAGATGTCCTGGAGACGCTCCATGCGCTCCTCGTACTCGACCCCGTCCGCCTTCATGAGGGCGACGGCCTCACCGCGCGCCTTGTTCTGCTGGGCGTGCAGGATCTGCCGCGGGTCGTCGAGCGTGGACTCCACGACCGACACCATGTCGAGCGCGTACGACGGCGACTCCTGGTCGAGCAGGTCGAAGGAGGCGAGGGCGAACGTCGACAGCGGCTGGTTCAGCGCGAAGTCCTGCTGGAGGTCGACGGTGAGCCGCACGATGCGGCCCGTCGGGTCCGGCTGGTCCAGCCTCTCGACGATGCCGCCGTCCAGCAGGGAGCGGTAGATCGCGATGGCGCGGCGGATGTGCCGGAGCTGTGCCTTGCGCGGCTCGTGATTGTCCTCGAGCAGCTTGCGCATCGCCTCGAAGGCGTTGCCGGGGCGGGCGATGACCGACAGAAGCATCGTGTGGGTGACACGGAAACGGGAGGTCAGCGGCTCCGGGTCGGAGGAGATCAGCTTCTCGAAGGTGCTCTCGGTCCAGCCGACGAAGCCCTCCGGAGCCTTCTTGCGGACCACCTTGCGGCGCTTCTTCGGGTCGTCACCGGCCTTCGCGAGCGCCTTCTCGTTCTCGACGACGTGCTCAGGCGCCTGCGCCACGACAAAGCCGGCCGTGTCGAAGCCGGCACGTCCGGCGCGACCCGCGATCTGATGGAACTCGCGGGCGCGCAGCGTGCGGACGCGGGTGCCGTCGTACTTGGTGAGAGCGGTGAACAGCACCGTGCGAATGGGCACGTTGACGCCCACGCCGAGGGTGTCGGTGCCGCAGATCACCTTCAACAGGCCCGCCTGGGCCAGCTTTTCGACGAGGCGCCGGTACTTCGGCAGCATGCCGGCGTGGTGGACGCCGATGCCGTGCCGTACGTAACGGGACAGATTGCGGCCGAACTTGGTGGTGAAGCGGAAGTTGCCGATCAGCTCGGCGATCTTGTCCTTCTCCTCGCGCGTGCACATGTTGATACTCATCAGCGCCTGCGCCCGCTCGACCGCCTGCGCCTGCGTGAAGTGCACGATGTAGACCGGCGCCTGCCTGGTCTCGAGCAGCTCGGTCAGGGTCTCGGTGAGCGGGGAGAGCCGGTACTCGTAGGAGAGGGGGACCGGGCGGGTCGCCGAGCGCACCACCGAGGTCGGACGGCCGGTGCGGCGCGTCAGGTCCTTCTCGAACATCGCGACGTCGCCGAGCGTCGCCGACATCAGGATGAACTGGGCCTGCGGCAGTTCGAGCAGCGGAATCTGCCAGGCCCAGCCGCGGTCCGCCTCCGCGTAGAAGTGGAACTCGTCCATGACGACCTGGCCGATGTCGGCCCGCGCGCCGTCCCGCAGCGCGATCGACGCCAGGACCTCGGCGGTGCAGCAGATGACGGGCGCGTCCGCGTTCACGGACGCGTCGCCGGTCAGCATGCCGACGTTCTCCGTGCCGAACAGCTTGCACAGCTCGAAGAACTTCTCGGAGACCAGTGCCTTGATGGGGGCCGTGTAGAAAGTGACCTCGTCGCGGGCGAGGGCGGCGAAATGCGCGCCGGCCGCGATCATGCTCTTGCCGGACCCGGTGGGCGTCGAAACGATCACGTTCGCCCCCGACACCGCCTCGATCAGCGCCTCCTCCTGGTGCGGATAGAGGGTGAGCCCACGCTCCACGGCCCACGACTCGAAGGCGTCGTAGAGGGCATCCGGGTCGGCGGTCTGCGGGAGCTGATCGATAAGGGTCACGTCACCATCTTGCCTGGCTTGTGTCCCGATCAGGGAATCGGATGCCCGTACGAAGATCACGAACGCTACGCTGAGTCGCCGACGGGGCGTCAGGACGCGCACGGCCCGACGGGGACAACTGAGCGTCGACACAAGAAGAATGAGGCGGAACACCACCATGATGGGACCGGCACACTCGTTGTCAGGAGCGGCGGCCTGGCTGGGGGTGGGCGCGGCGGCGGCCGCCGCCGGACATCCGATGCCGTGGCCGGTGGTCCTCGTGGGAGCGCTGATCTGCGCGGGCGCGGCACTCGCCCCCGACCTCGACCACAAGTCGGCGACCATCTCGCGCGCCTTCGGGCCGATCTCCCGAGCGGTCTGCGGCATCGTCGACAAGCTGTCGTACGCCGTCTACAAGGCCACCCGCATGAAGGGCGACCCGCGCCGTTCCGGCGGCCACCGCACACTCACCCATACGTGGCTGTGGGCGGTCCTGATCGGAGCGGGCACGTCCGTCGCGGCGATAACCGGAGGACGCTGGACCGTCCTCGGGATCCTGTTCGTGCACATGGTGCTCGCCATCGAAGGCCTGCTGTGGCGGGCCGCACGGGGCTCCAGCAGCGACATCCTGGTGTGGCTGCTCGCGGCCGCCAGCGCCTGGATCCTGGCCGGAATCCTGGACGAGCCGGGCAACGGAGCGGGCTGGCTGTTCGACGCGCCGGGCCAGGAGTACCTGTGGCTGGGCCTGCCGATCGTGCTCGGCGCGCTGGTGCACGACATCGGGGACGCGCTCACCGTCTCGGGCTGCCCGATCCTGTGGCCCATCCCGATCGGCCGCAAGCGCTGGTATCCGATCGGGCCGCCCAAGGCGATGCGGTTCCGGGCCGGCAGCTGGATCGAGCTGAAGGTGCTCATGCCCGTCTTCATGCTGCTCGGCGGCGTGGGGTGTGCGGCCGCGCTCAACTTCATCTGAACGCGGCCGCACACCGCCCCCGCGGGCGGCTACCCGTGCCAGGACCGCCACAGCGCCGCGTACGCGCCGTCGGCCGTGACCAGCTCGTCATGGCTGCCGAGCTCCCGGATCCGGCCGTCCTCGACCACGGCGATGACATCCGCGTCGTGAGCGGTGTGCAGCCGGTGCGCGATGGCCACGACGGTGCGGCCGTCGAGGACCCGGCCCAGCGAGCGCTCCAGATTGCGGGCCGCGCGCGGATCGAGCAGCGACGTCGCCTCGTCCAGGACCAGCGTGTGCGGGTCCGCAAGGACCAGACGGGCCAGCGCGATCTGCTGCGCCTGCGCCGGAGTGAGCGCCACCCCGCCGGAGCCGACCTCCGTGTCGAGGCCGTCGGCCAGGCCACGCGCCCATCCGTCGGCGTCGACCGCGCCGAGGGCCGCCCACAGCTCGGTGTCCTCGGCGCCGGTCCTGGCAAGCCGGAGGTTGTCCCGCAGCGAGCCCACGAAGACGTGATGCTCCTGGTTGACCAGGGCGACGTGCGAGCGGACCCGCTCGGCCTGCATTCGGGAGAGTTCCGCGCCGCCGAGTGTGATCTGTCCTCGCCGGGGCGCGTAGATCCCGGCGAGGAGCCGGCCGAGCGTCGATTTGCCCGCGCCGGACGGACCGACCAGAGCGAGCCGGGTGCCAGGAGCGACGTCGAGGGTCACCTGGCGCAGCACGTCGACGCCCTCGCGGTAGCCGAAGTGCACCTGGTCGGCCTGGACGTCACGGCCGTCGGGCCGCACGGAGGCGTCGCCCGCCTCCGGCTCGATGTCGCGCACGCCGACGAGACGGGCCAGGGACACCTGGGCGACCTGCAGCTCGTCGTACCAGCGCAGGATCAGGCCCACCGGGTCCACCAGCATCTGCGCGATGAGCGCGGCCGTCGTCAGCTGGCCCACTCCGATCCAGCCCTGCAGGACGAAGACACCGCCGATCAGCAGGACGGACAGCAGGACCATGACGTGCACGGCGTTGATCACCGGGAAGAGGACGGACCGCAGATAGAGCGTGTAGCGCTCCCAGGCCGTCCACTCCTTGACCCGGCGCTCGGACAGCTCCACACGCCGGTCGCCGAGCCGGTGCGCCTCGATGGTGCGCCCGGCGTCCACGGTCTCCGCGAGCGCGGCCGCGACGGCCGCGTAGCCGGCAGCCTCCGAGCGGTATGCCGAAGGCGCCCGCTTGAAGTACCAGCGGCAGCCGAGCACCAGCACCGGTACCGCGACGAGGATCGCCGGGGCCAGGGGCGGCGCGGTCACGGCGAGGCCGCCGATGAGCAGCCCCACCCACACGACGCCGATGGACAGCTGGGGCACGGCTTCCCGCATGGCGTTCGCGAGCCGGTCGATGTCGGTGGTGATCCGGGACAGCAGGTCTCCCGTGCCCGCCCGCTCCAAGACACCGGGCGGCAGCCCGACCGAGCGCACCAGGAAGTCCTCACGCAGGTCCGCCAGCATCCGCTCGCCGAGCATCGCCCCGCGCAGCCGCACCTGCCGGACGAAGAGCGCCTGGATCACCAGGGCGAGCGCGAAGAGACCGATGGTGCGTTCCAGATGGAGGTCCTGCAGAGAGGAGGCGCCGTCGGTACCGTCCGCCACGCTCTGGATGACGTCGCCCAGCAGGTACGGGCCGGCCATCGAGGCGACCACGGCGATCGTGTTCACGCCGATGAGCAGCAGGAAGGCACGCCGGTGGCGCTGGTACAGCTCGCGTACGTAGGCGCGGACCGTGGCCGGGGCGCCGACCGGCAGGGTGTTCGCCGTGGTGGGGGCCGCCGGGTCGTAGGCCGGAGGCGCTACGCCGATCATGCCGTCTCCTCGATGTCGATCTCGATGCCGGACGTGATGCCCGGCCTGGTGCCCGGCGCGGAGCCGGACGTGCTTCCCGGCCTCGTGCCTGGCGCGGTGCCGGGCGGGGTTCGCGTCCCGGAACCGGCGCTGACGGCGGCTGCCTCCTCGTCCGTCTCACGCGTGACCACGGCGCGGTACCGGGGTTCGGTGCGCACCAGCTCACGGTGCTCGCCGACCGCCGCCACCTCGCCGTCGTGCACGAACACGACGCGGTCGGCGCGGTCGAGCAGCAGCGGCGACGAACTCAGGACCACCGTCGTGCGACCACGCCGCAGCGCGCGTACGCCCTGGGCGATACGGGCCTCCGTGTGCGAGTCGACGGCGGACGTCGGCTCGTCGAGGACCAGCGCCTCGGGGTCGGTGACGAGGGAACGCGCCAGGGCCAGGCGCTGGCGCTGGCCGCCGGACAGGGACCGGCCGCGTTCGGTGATGCGGGCGTTCAGCGGGTCGTCGTCCAGGGACGCCTGGGTGAGGGCGTCGAGTACGTCGGAGCACTGTGCCGCGGCCAGCGCCTCGTCCGGCCGGACGGATCCGCCGGACGGTACGTCGAGGAGCTCGCCCAGTGTGCCCGACAGCAGCACCGGGTCCTTGTCCTGGACGAATACCGCTGTGCGCGCCACGTCCAGTGGCAGTTCGTCCAGCGGCACCCCGCCCAGCAGCGCGGACGGCGTCTTCACGGACTCGCCGTCACGGTCACCGTCGTCGGAGGTCGCGTGGCCCCCGAGCCGGTCGGCGAGGCGTCCTGCCAGGTCCGGGTCGCCGCACACCACGGCGGTGAGTCGGCCGGCCGGGGCGAGCAGACCGGTCGCGGGGTCGTACAGATCCCCGGACGGAGCGACTGCGTCGCGCAGCCCGCCCGACGGCTCGATGACACGCTCCAGGGCCAGGACCCGGGCTGCACGCTGCGCCGAGGGGCGGGAGAAGGAGTACGCCATGGCGATCTCCTCGAAGTGCCGCAGCGGGTAGTTCAGCATCATCACGGCGCTGTACACGGTCACCAGCTCACCGACGGTGATCCGGCCCTCGCGCGCGAGGTGGACGCCGTACCAGACGACGACGATCAGCAGGAGCCCCGGAAGGAGAACCTGGACCGAGGAGATCAGCGACCACATGCGGGCGCTGCGTACGGCGGCCCTGCGGACCTCCTGCGAGGCGTGGCGGTAGCGGTCGAGGAAGAGTTCCTCACCGCCGATGCCGCGCAGCACACGCAGACCGGCGACGGTGTCCGAGGCGAGTTCGGTGGCCCGGCCCGCTTTCTCGCGCTGGTGGTCCGCGCGCCGGGTGGCGCGGGGCAGCAGCGGCAGCACCGCGAGGGCGAGCACCGGCATGCCGATCGCGACGACGACCCCGAGGGCGGGTTGGTAGACGACCAGGCCGATACAGACGAGGACGACGGTGAGCGCGGCGGCGGCGAAGCGGGAGAGCGCTTCGACGAACCAGCCGATCTTCTCCACGTCCCCGGTGGACACGGCGACGACCTCGCCCGCCGCGACCCGCCGGGTCAGTGCGGCGCCGAGCGCGGCGGTCCGGCGAGCCAGCAACTGCTGCACGCGGGCGGCGGCGGTGATCCAGTTCGTGACCGCCGTGCGGTGCAGCATCGTGTCGCCGCACGCGATGGCGAGACCGAGCAGCACGATCAGCCCGCCCGCCGCGGCGAGCCGGGCGCCGGAGCCGTCGACGACGGCCTGGACGGCGTAGCCGACGCCGTACGGCAGGCTGGCGACCGATGTGAAGTGGAGCAGACCCCAGGCGAGGGACTTGAGCTGGCCGCCGAGCTGATTACGGCCGAGCCAGAGCAGGAACCGGGGGCCGGAGCGCGCGTCGGGCACGCCCGGATCGGGATACGGAAGGTCGGAGATCTGCATGATGTCCCAGAGCTCGAAAGGGGATCCGGAGAAGGAGTGCACCGGAGCAGGAGTGGGGGAGCGGGTGGGTGAGGAATCGGGGCGGCGCAACAAACCGTGAAAGGTTCGCGTCCCACCGTGACCGGAGGCAAACGGTTTTCCGGTGCTGAGCAAAGTTTCGGCCCGGATCAACGGCGGTCTCCGGGCCCGCAGTCGGAGTTCGCGTCGCGTGGTGCGACCATGGAGCGCATGCGTAATGCGGGAGCGGTTCGAGCGGGTGTCGCGATGGCGGCGTGTGGAGTCCTTCTGACGACGCTGGCGGCGTGCGGGGCCGATGGGGGCACGTCGAGCGGGCGCAGCTCCGGGGACGACGCGCGCAGCGACGAGGCCCGCGCCGTCGACCTCAAGCGCATTCCCGACGTCGGCGACCGCTACCAGAAGCAGATCCCCGCGAACGCGCGGCAGGTCGTCGCCGTCTACGGCGACGGCGAGAACTCGGCGGACTCGACCATCGCCCTCTTCACCAGGACCGGCGACACCTGGAAGAAGGAGCGCGCCTGGTCCGGGCACAACGGCAAGAAGGGCTGGACGACGGAGCACAGGGAGAACGACAAGCGCAGCCCGGTGGGTGTGTTCACGCTGAGCGACGCCGGTGGCGTGCTCGCGGACCCGGGCGCGAAGCTGCCCTACACGCAGACCGCGTCGATCCAGGCCCCGCACTACTGGGCCAAGTCGCACTGGCACGACTTCGACTACGTCATCGCCATCGACTACAACCGCGTCAAGGGGACCCCGCCCAACGACCCGAACCGGCCCCAGGGCCAGTCCAAGGGCGGCAGCATCTGGCTGCACATGGACCACGGCAGTGGGACGTCGGCCTGCGTGAGCCAGTCGAAGGCGAACATGGAGTACCTGCTCAAGACGCTCGACCCCAAGCAGCACCCGGTCGTCGTGATGGGGGACAAGGCCGAACTGAAGGCGTGACGGCGATCGTGCGGACCCGGTGAAATGCCGCTCGATGCCGGAGGCGTCGGCCATCCGGGCGAGCAGGACGGGCCCGTTCGCGGAATCGGGCGGAGGGCCCCAGTCGGCGTAGCTCATACGGCCTGAGTACGGCGCCCACGCGGTCCCACCCAGCCGATCGACACGATCAGTACCCCGGCGAGCAGTACCACCAGCTACTTGTTCTGCACACCGATCCCCGGGACCGCGAGCGTCGCCCCGTCCTGCCCCGTCGGCGCGGCACCTTCGCCCATGTTCCCGCCTGCCCCCGGTGCGCCGGGAGCGTGCTGGCGGCACGGGAAACGGTCGAGGCCCCGCGCCACCCGGGTCACTCCTCGGCGGGCTTCTCCGAGTCCACGCCGCCGCGCCGCTCCCGCCAGCCGCCCCGCGTGAAGTCGGGGATCTGCTGCGGCGCGCCCTTCGCCTTGATGGACAGATGGCTCAGCGGCACCGGAGACGTCCAGGTCGCGGCGTCGTACACGTCGAAATCGGGGACGAGACCCAGCCGCATCGTCTGCATCAGCCGGTAGATCATGATGTAGTCCATGCCGCCGTGGCCGCCGGGCGGGTTGGCGTGCTCCTTCCACAGCCAGTGGTCCCAGTCGGCGTATTTCGCGAAGTCGCCCCAGGTGTCGTCCTTGTGGTCGGGCTCGATGTAGATGCGCTCCGGATAGTCCTCGAACACGCCTTTGGTGCCGCCGAGTTGGTTGATCCGTGAGTACGGATGCGGGGTGCTGACATCGTGCTCCAGGCGGATCACCCGCCCCTTCGCCGTCTGGACCAGGCTGATCGTGCGGTCCGACTCGATGTACGACTCCTTCCAGCTCGGGTCGCCCTTCGGCATATGGGCCGCGCGGTACTCGGCCAGGCCCAGGGACGGTGTGCCGAAGCTGGAGATATGGGTGACGCGGTCGCCGCGGTTGACGTCCATGTAGTTGGCGACCGGGCCGAAGCCGTGGTTCGGGTACAGATCGCCGCGCAGCCGTGTGTGCCACAGGCGGCGCCAGGGACCCTCGTAGTAGTCGGGGTCGAACATCAGGCCCCGCAGGTCGTGGTTGTACGCACCCGCACCGTGCAGGAGTTGACCGAACTTGCCCGCGTGCGCCATCCGCAGCACCCGCATCTCGTTGCGGCCGTAGCAGCAGTTCTCCAGCTGCATACAGTGTCTGCGGGTGCCCTCGGAGAGGTTCACCAGCTCCCACAACTGGTCGAGCTGGAGCGCGATGGGACACTCGACGCCGACGTGCTTGCCGTTCAGCATCGCCGTCTTCGCCATCTCGAAGTGCCAGTCCCAGGGCGTCGCCGCGTACACGAAGTCGAGGTCGCCGCGCTTGCAGAGGTTCTCGAAGTCGTGATCGCCCTTGGTGTACGTCGCCGGGGCCGGCCGGCCCGCGGCCGTCACCTTGGCAGCGGCCTTCGCCGTCTTGTCCTTCACCGGGTCGCACAGTGCGACGACCTGGACACCCGGCATCGCCAGGAACAGATCGATCATGCTGCCGCCGCGGTTGCCGAGCCCGATGATCCCCACACGTACCGTGGAGCGCCGTTCGAACGGCACCCCGATCATCGATGTGCCCTGCCGGGCCGGGGTGGCGGCCGTCGCGTGCGCGGGCGCGCTGTCCGGTTCGGCGGCGCGGGCCGTGCCCGAGCCGAACGCGGCAAGGCCGAGTCCGGCCCCCGCCACGCCTGCGGTGCGCAGGACGTCGCGTCGCGAGTGACCGTCGGATCCGGTCTCCTCGGTCTCATCGGTTTCGTAGAAGGGCAGGCTGTCGTCGTGCATCGGACCTCCAAGGCTGGCGGGTGCGGTGCCGGGGCAAACGCTTGCCACCTTGAAGGGACCGAGTCGGGGGACGCAAGGGACAGGAGGGGTCAGGGAGTTGGACTTCCTTCGCCGACCTTTTGGACTGACGTGGTGACGCGCCCGCCCTCGACGCCGCCCGGCCCCCTACGCCGCTCGCCACCTACGACGTACGTACGTACGTCGTAGGTGCGGCTGCGGATCTACGCGGGACGCGTCGCCCGCTCCAGCTCCACCAGTACGGAGTGGTACGAGCGGCCTGTCGCATGGTCCATGCCCACCTCGCACATCCGGTTCGCCGACAGATGCGCGTCATAGGCGCGGGACGTGACCTCCGCGGCCTCCTTGTGGGTGGCGGCCTCGGTCAACTCCTTGTGCAGCATGCCGCGATCGCCCGCGAAGGCGCAGCAGCCGACGTCGTCCGGGATCACCACCTCGTCGGCGCAGGCCTCGGCGACCGCCTTCAACTGGGCGACATCGCCGAGGTGCTCCATGGAACAGGTGGGGTGCAGCACGGCCGAGCCGATCGTGCGCTCGATCGTCAGACGCGGCAGCAGCTCCTCGGCCGCCCACACGAGGGAGTCGACGATGGTCAGCTCCGCATGCAACTGCCGGTTGTCGTCGGTCAGATAGGGCACCACCTCGTGTGCGATGCCGAGGGTGCAGGACGACGCGTCGACGACGAGCGGCAGGCGGCCGCCCGCGGTCCAGCCCCAGGCCGCTTCGATGATCCGGTTCGCCATGACGACGTTGCCCTCGTCGTAGCCCTTGGAGTGCCAGATCGTGGCGCAGCACGTGCCCGCGACGTCCGACGGGATCCACACCGGCCGGTCCGCGCGCGCGGAGACCGCGACGACGGCCTGCGGGAGTGAAACGTCCCCCGGCGTGCCGAAGATGCGGTTCACACAGGCCGGGTAGTACACGGCGGTGGCGCCCACGCGCGCGGTGCGGGGCAGCTTTCGCGCCGCCGCGCCCGGGATCTCCGGCAGCCACTCGGGCACCAGGTCCGGCCTGATCGCCTTGCGGGCGGTGTTCGTGACGGCGGTGAGCAGCCTGTCGCCGATCTTGTCGGCGGCCGCCACGGCGAGCCGAGCGGAGGCTTCGACGGCCTTGAAGTTCTTCGCGGTGAGCGCGGCCACCTTCTCCTCGCGCGGCGAGTGGCGCGCGTGCCGGAACCCCTTCATGAAGGCTCCGGTGTCGATGCCGACGGGGCAGGCAAGCTTGCAGGTGGAGTCCCCGGCACAGGTGTCCACGGCGTCGTACCCGTAGGCGTCGATCAGCGCGTCCTCGACCGGCGAACCCGGCGACTGACGCATCATCTCGCGGCGCAGCACGATGCGTTGGCGTGGTGTGGTGGTCAGGTCCTCGCTGGGGCAGGTGTCCTCACAGAAGCCGCACTCGATGCACGGGTCGGCGATCAGCTCCACCTTGGGGATCGTCTTGAGGCCGCGCAGATGCGCCATCGGATCGCGGTCGAGGACGATGCGGGGCGCGAGGACCCCGTCCGGGTCGATGATCTGCTTCGTGCGCCACATCAACTCCGTGGCTCTGGGACCCCATTCGAGCTCCAGGAAGGGCGCGATGTTGCGACCGGTGGCGTGCTCGGCCTTCAGGGAGCCGTCGAACCGCTCCACCGTCAGGCGGCAGAACTCGTCCATGAAGGCCGCGTACCGGTCCACGTCCGCGGGCAGCGCCGCGTCGAAGGCCAGCAGGAAGTGGAGGTTGCCGTGCGCGGCATGGCCGGCCACGGCGGCGTCGAAACCGTGCCGCGTCTGCAGCTCCAGGAGGGTCTCGCAGGCCTCCGCGAGCCGCGACGGAGGCACCGCGAAGTCCTCGGTGATCAGCGTCGTGCCCGAGGGGCGGGCGCCGCCCACCGCCGTCACGAACGCCTTACGGGCCTTCCAGTAACCGCCGATCGTCTTCGCGTCGCGCGTGAAGACGTTGGTCACCGACGCGACCGGTGCGACGAGGTCGAGCCCTTCGAGCGCCTTCGCGGCCGTCTCCTCGTAGGCGGCCTGGCGCTCCTCGTCGGGTGCCCGGAACTCCACGAGGAGCGCCGTGGTCTCCTTCGGCAGCTCGGCCCAGTCCTGCGGTACGCCCTGCACGCTGACCGACGCCCGCAGCGTGTTGCCGTCCATCAGCTCGACGGCCAGCGCTCCCGCCTCGTTGAAGACGGGTACCGCCGCGGCGGCCGCGGGCAGCGACGGGAAAAAGAGGAGCGCCGTCGACACGCGCCGGTCCAGCGGCAGCGTGTCGAAGACGACCTCGGAGATGAACCCGAAGGTGCCCTCCGAGCCGACCATCAGGCCGCGCAGGATCTCGACCGGTGTCCCGCCGTCGAGAAAGGCGTCGAGCCGGTACCCGTTCGTGTTCTTGATCTCGTACTTGGCGCGGATCCGGCGCGTCAGCTCCGCGTCCGCCTCGATCTCCCGCTTGATCGCCAACAGGCCCTCGCACAGCTCGGGTTCGGCGTGCGCGAGCTCCTCGTCGGCGGCCGGGTCCGCGGTGTCCACGACGGTCCCGGACGGCAGGACGAAGGTGAGCGAGGCGAGTGTCCGGTACGAGTTCCGGGTGGTGCCGGCTGTCATACCCGACGCGTTGTTCGCCACGACGCCGCCGAGCGTGCAGGCGATGGCGCTGGCCGGGTCCGGACCGAGCACACGGCCGTGCCGGGCCAGCGTCGCGTTGGCCCGTACGACGGTGGTGCCGGGGCCGATGCGCGCCCGCGAGCCGTCGCCGATGACCTCGACGCCCGACCAGAACTTACGGACGTCCACCAGGATGTCCTCGCCCTGCGCCTGCCCGTTCAGCGAGGTGCCCGCGGCGCGGAAGACGACCTCACGGCCCTTGCCGTGTGCGTACGACAGCACGGCCGACACGTCGTCGATGTCCTCGGCGACCACCACGACCCGGGGCACGAAGCGGTAGGGGCTCGCGTCCGAGGCGTATCGCACGAGGTCCGAGATCTTCGTGAGGACCTTGTCCGCGCCGAGCAGCCGCGTCAGCTCGGAACGCAGCGGCTCCGGTGTGCCGCCCGCCTGCCCGTCCGTGACCCGGTCGGGCGCCGGGCCCGACGGACGGGACCCAGGGCGCAGGGCTTCCGGCTTCGGCTCCAGCAGCGGCATGGCCTCTCGCCTCTCCTCGTTCTGTCCGACGGCTCTGTCTGTCCGGCCGGTTCGTATCGTCAGGTGACGCGGTTGGTTCGCCGGCCGCCTCAGCGTGTGGCTCGGTCAGTTCTCATGTTCGCGCGGGCACTCGGTTCTCATGTCTCTCGGGGCCTCGAACAGCGCGTTCAGCAGGATCGTCAGCTGGGCGCGCTGCCGCGCGTCCAACGGGGACAGGATCTCCTCCGCAGCCGCGCGGCGCGCGCTGCGCAGCTCCCACAGGGCGGTCCGTCCCTTGCCGGTCAGCTCGATCCGGATGACACGGCGGTTGACGGGATCGGGCACGCGGCGCACGAGCTGACCGGCCTCGAGGCCGTCCACGACGCTGGTCACGGCGCGCGGCACGACCTCCAGGCGCTCGGCCAGATCGGCCATCCGCGGCGGCGTCTCGTAGTGCACGAGCGTGCGCAGCAGCCGGGACTGCGCGGGTGTGATCCCGACCGGCTCCAGCTGGCGCTTCTGTATGCGCTGCAAGCGGCGGGTGAGCCGCAGCAACTGCTCGGCGAGGAAGCCGTCTGCGTCCGGGGTACTCATGGCGGGAACATTAGCAGAACTTTGTGCATTGTGAGTATAGGTAACAATGAGCTATGCTCCTCAAAGTCGAGCCCGGCCCGTGCCGGCCGAGCTCTCCCCTCTCTAGGAGGCCCATGCCCCGCGACGAAATCACCTGGACGCCGCCGCCCGATGCCAGGACATCGGACCAGCCTCGGCAGATCCGCCGCATCCTGTCCCTCTTCCGTCCCTATCGCGCCCGGCTCGCCCTCGTCGGCCTGCTCGTGGGCGCCGCCTCGCTGGTCACGGTCGCGACGCCGTTCCTGCTCAAGGAGATCCTCGACGTCGCCATCCCGCAGGGCCGCACCGGGCTGCTCAGCCTGCTCGCCCTCGGCATGATCCTCAGCGCCGTGGTCACCAGTGTCTTCGGCGTTCTGCAGACCCTGATCTCGACGACCGTCGGGCAGCGCGTCATGCACGACCTGCGCACGGCGGTCTACGGGCGCCTGCAGAGCATGTCGCTCGCCTTCTTCACCAAGACCCGCACCGGCGAGGTCCAGTCCCGCATTGCCAATGACATCGGCGGCATGCAGGCGACCGTGACCTCCACCGCGACATCCCTCGTCTCGAACCTGACGAGCGTCGTCGCCACGATCGTCGCCATGGCCGCCCTCGACTGGCGCCTCACGATCGTCTCTCTCCTTCTGCTGCCGGTCTTCGTGTGGATAGCCCGTCGCGTCGGACGTGAGCGAAAGAAGATCGCCACTCAGCGGCAGAAGCAGATGGCCGCGATGGCCGCGACCGTCACCGAATCCCTCTCCGTCAGCGGGATTCTGCTGGGCCGCACCATGGGCCGCGCCGACTCCCTCACCAAGTCCTTCTCCGACGAGTCGGACCAACTGGTCGACCTCGAGGTCCG
Organism: Streptomyces kunmingensis; assembly: GCF_039533535.1. Lineage (NCBI taxonomy): Bacteria > Bacillati > Actinomycetota > Actinomycetes > Kitasatosporales > Streptomycetaceae > Streptomyces > Streptomyces kunmingensis. The sequence goes on along the minus strand of NZ_BAAATS010000040.1, from coordinate 104,769 downwards.
GTCGAACATGGCGGGGCGCTGGCGCATGGCCGTCATCAGCATCGTCATGGCCGCCATGCCTGCGGTCATCTACTGGGCGGCGGGCATCGCGTTCCAGCTCGGCGGCCCGAGCGTCTCGATCGGCACCCTGGTCGCGTTCGTCTCGCTCCAGCAGGGGCTGTTCCGGCCGACGGTGAGCCTGCTGCAGACCGGCGTCCAGATCCAGACCTCGCTCGCCCTGTTCCAGCGCATCTTCGAATACCTCGACCTGCGCGTCGACATCACCGAGCGCGAGGACGCGGTCCGCCTGGACACCGTCAAGGGCGAGGTCCGCTTCGAGGACGTCGAGTTCCGCTACGACGCCGACGACCGGCAGGGCCTCATCCTCGACGGCATCGACGTCACCGTCCCGGCCGGCGGCAGCCTCGCCGTCGTCGGACCCACCGGCTCCGGCAAGTCCACGCTCAGCTATCTCGTGCCACGCCTGTACGACGTCACGGGCGGCCGGGTCACGGTCGACGGGGTGGACGTGCGCGACCTGGACTTCGACACGCTCGCGCGTGCCGTCGGAGTCGTCTCGCAGGAGACGTACCTCTTCCATGCCTCCGTCGCCGACAACCTGCGGTTCGCCAAGCCGGACGCCACCGACAAGGAGCTGTACGCGGCCGCCGCGGCCGCCCAGATCCACGACCACATAGCCGCCCTGCCCGACGGCTACGACACCGTGGTCGGCGAGCGCGGCCACCGCTTCTCCGGAGGCGAGAAGCAGCGCCTGGCCATCGCCCGCACCATCCTGCGCGACCCGCCGATCCTCATCCTCGACGAGGCGACCAGCGCCCTGGACACCCGAACCGAGCACGCGGTGCAGGAAGCCATCGACGCGCTGTCGGCCGACCGCACCACCCTCACCATCGCGCACCGCCTCTCCACGATCCGCGACGCCGATCAGATCGTGGTCCTGGAAGCCGGGCGAATAGCCGAGCGCGGCACGCACGAGGAGCTGCTCGCCCACGAGGGGCGGTACGCGGCCCTGGTCCGGCGTGACGCCCAGCTGGAGACTGCGGCGTGAGGGCATCGGGGCGGTCCTCTGACCTGGCTGCCCTGTATGTCCTACTTGTTTTGATAAGCGGGTTATCGTGCTCATATGCCTAACGAGACTCCGCGACGGTGCACGGCCCGACTCACGCGCAGAGGCCGCGTCGCCCTGATCGCGGCCGGGGTCGTCGCGGTGGCCGCCGCCGTCGTGGTGCCGCTGGCCCTGACCGGAGACGACGAAAAGCAGCCGACGACGCTGACCATTCCGGAGGGCTGGCGTTCGGGCCAGGTCTACGACGCGGTCGACAAGGCGCTCGAGCTACCGGCCGGCACCACCAAGAAGGCCGTCCCCAAGGCCGACCTCGATCTGCCCGGTGACGCGGACGGCAACCCCGAGGGGTATCTGTTCCCGGCGACATATCCCCTCGACGACAAGTCGACCCCGCGGTCCGTGTTGTCGTACATGGTCAACACAGCCACCAAGAAGTTCCACAGTGGCAAGACGGTCACGGGCGGCGCCGACGGGAGCGCGGTGAGCGCCTATCGGACGGTCACCGTCGCGAGCATCGTCCAGGCAGAGGCCGACAACCAGGTGGACATGGGCCGGGTCGCCCGGGTCGTCTACAACCGGCTGGCACACGGCATGCCGTTGCAGATGGACTCCACCATCAACTACGCGCTCGGCCGGTCCACGCTGGACACCAGCTCCAAGGACACCAGGATCGACAACCCGTACAACACCTATGCGCGTCGAGGACTGCCGCCCTCGCCGATCGGCAACCCGGGCGACGCGGCGCTGGAGGCGGCGATCAACCCGACGCGGGGCGACTGGCTGTACTTCGTGACGGTCAAGCCGGGCGACACCCGTTTCACCGCCGACTACGCGGAACAGCGGAGGAACGTCGCGGAGTTCAACAAGAACCAGGAAGAGGCCAAGAAGAACGGGTGAGCGGGCCGCGGCCCGGGGGAGCGGCTCAACTCGCCGCTCTCTGAGGGGGTTCAGGCCGCCACCGGAGCGCCCTGGTTGAGCAGACGCTGGATGTCCCGTACGGCCGCCCGCCCCGCACGGTTCGCGCCGATCGTGCTCGCCGACGGCCCGTACCCGACCAGATGCACCCGCGGATCCAGGGCCGCGCGAGTGCCCTCCAGCCGGATTCCACCGCCGGGCTCCCGCAGCTTCAGCGGTGCCAGATGGTCGATCGCCGCCCGGAACCCGGTGGCCCACAGGATCACATCGGCCTCGATCTCCCGACCGTCGTCCCAGGCCACGCCCGTCGGTGTGATCCGGTCGAACATCGGGAGGCGGTCGAGGACGCCGTTGGCCCGGGCCTCGCGGATCGCGTCGTTCACGGGCAGCGCGGTCACCGAGACGACGCTCAACGGCGCCAGCCCCTGCCGCACCCGCTCCTCGACCATCGCCACCGCGGCCCGCCCCCGGTTCTCGTCGAAAGGGCCCTCGCGGAAGACCGGCGGGCGGCGCGTCACCCAGGTCGTCGCGGCGGCGTACGGAGCGATCTCCATGAGGTGCTGCGTCCCGGACGCCCCGCCGCCCACCACGACGACCCGCTGCCCCGCGAACGCCTCGGGGCCCGGGTACTGCGCGGTGTGCAACTGCCGTCCCCGGAACGTCTCCTGGCCGGGATAGCGCGGCCAGAACGGCCGGTCCCACGTGCCCGTCGCGTTGATCAGCGCCCGCGCCGCCCACACCCCGGCGGAGGTCTCGACGAGCAGCCTGCCCCCGTCCCCCTCACGGACCTGCCGTACCTCGACCGGACGCCGTACGCGCAGGTCGAACCTCTTCTCGTACGCGTCGAAGTACGCGCCGATCACCTCCGAAGAGGGGCGCGCGGGGTCGGCGCCGGTCAGTTCCATGCCCGGCAGGGCATGCATCCCGTGCACCTTGCCGTACGTGAGCGACGGCCAGCGGAACTGCCAGGCGCCGCCGGGCCGGGGCGCGTGATCGAGGACGACGAAGTCCCGCTCGGGCTCGAATCCGACCCGCCGCAGATGGTGGGCGGCGGACAGCCCGGCCTGCCCGGCGCCGATGACCACCACGTCGACCTGCCGTACGCCCGCCGCGCCGGTGCCGTCTTCCGCCCCGGCCGCTGCGACTGCCCCGATCTCGTTCACGCTTCTACCAACCCGGCGGGGGCCCGGGATCTTCCCGTGCCCCGCGCCGGGCTCAGCGTCCGCCCGCGACCAGCAGCGGAGCGGCCCGCCTGGCCGGTGCGCCGTCGGGCAGCAGTCCGCGCGCGGCGAGGTCGGGGATCACGCCTTCGCCGAACCAGTACGCCTCCTCCAGGTGCGGGTAGCCGGAGAGCACGAAGTGCTCGATGCCGAGTGCGTGATACTCCTCGATCCGGTCGGCGACCTGCGCATGACTGCCCACGAGGGCGGTTCCGGCGCCGCCGCGCACCAGGCCGACCCCGGCCCACAGATTCGGCGAGATCTCCAGCCCTTCGCGCGTGCCGCCGTGCAGCGCCAGCATCCGCTGCTGCCCGACCGACTCGCTGCGGCCGAGCGCGGCCTGCGCCGCGGCGACCGTCTCGGGGGTGAGGTCGTCGAGGAGCCGGTTCGCCGTCGCCCAGGCGTCCTGCGCCGAGTCGCGCGAGATCGTGTGCAGCCGGATCCCGAACCGCACCGTGCGTCCCTCCTTCTCGGCGAGCGCCCGGATCCAGTCGATCTTCTCCTTGACCTGCTCCGGCGGCTCGCCCCAGGTCAGATACACATCGGTGTGCCGCGCCGCGACCGGCCCCGCGGCGGCCGAGGAACCCCCGAAGAAGATCTGCGGCAGCGGGTCGGGCGGCAGAGCCGTGAACCCACCGTCGACCTGATAGTGCTCCCCGTCGAAGTCGTACGGCTTCCCGGCCCACACGCCGCGGACGACGGAGAGGAACTCGTCGGTGCGGGCGTAGCGGCGGTCGTGGTCGAGGTGATCACCGTAGCGCCGCTGTTCGGCCGAGTCGCCGCCGGTGACGACGTTGAGCAACAGCCGTCCCTGCGTGAGGCGTTGATACGTGGATGCCATCTGGGCGGCGAGGACGGGGGAGATGACGCCGGGCCGGAACGCCACGAGGAACTTGAGCCGCTCGGTGTGCTGGGCGAGCGCGACGGTCGTCAGCCACGCGTCCTCGCACCAGGTGCCGGTCGGAGTGAGGACCGCTTCGAAGCCCAACTGCTCTGCGGCCTTGGCTATTTGGACGAGGTAGTCGAGATCGGGTGCGCGCACTCCCGCGACGGCGCGGCCGGGTGTGCGTTCCAGTGCGCCCTGGCTGAAGGCATGCCGGTCCACGAGGGTGCGGCCGTCGCCGCCGGTCGGCAGGAACCAGTGCAGATGAACGGTCATGAGGTCAGGACTCCTTGCCGTAGGTGCGGGGGGCGGTGGTGGAGGCGGGCAGCTCGCCGTTGAATCGCGGGTCGACGAACGAGGAGAAGTCGAGCTTGCCGGGGATGAGCTGCAGCTTGATGAAGGCGTCGGCGATCTGCTGTTCCGAGGCGACGGCGTCCTTGTCGACGGCGACGGTCACGCGGGTGCCGTTCGTGCGCTTGACCGCGTCGAGCGCGACCTCGTAGGGGAGCCCGGGGTCCTTCGCCCAGACCTTGGCCCACTCCTCGGGGTGCCGGTAGCCCCAGTCCTGGGCGCGCCGCAGCCGGCCGAGGTAGTCCTTGATCACGGCGGACTTCTTCGTGTCGGCGAGGGCGGTGGCAGGGAGACCCCCATCGCGCCGGTCAGGGAGCCGTCGGCGAGGAGATCCCGGCCGACCCGGGCGATCGTGCCCGGAGACGCCAGCACCTCGGGCGTCAACGCGCCTGTGGAACTGAGGAGTTGCCAGACGGGCAGCAGGAGGAGCGGGCCGGAGGTGCGGCGCAGCCAGCGGGGGACGCGGGTGCGGCGGGCGGAGGAAGGGGCGAGGGCCTCCAGCTCCGGCGAGCGGTTCGACGTATCCGGCTTTACGGATATGTCGGGTGAAGAGGGTGCGGGCGGGGCATGGCTGATGCTCATGGCACTCCATGGCAGGGGAGGGCGCGCCCCAACGTCAGCGGGCGCGCGTCAACGGGCGCGCGTCAGTGGGCGCGCGTCAACGGGCGCGCGTCAATGAAGCGTCGGCGCGAAGGACAGCCGGGACGGCAGAAGGAGGCGAGGGAGGTGAGAGGGCGTCAGTGGCCGCGACGACACGCGGCGGAGGCCACCCGCAGCAGGTCGATGTGACCGCGCGTGGTGAGCAGGACTGAACGCAACATGCGGCAGAACGTAGCCAGCTTGTCGACACTCGGTCAATACCGTCTCACCGTCCGGACCCGGGTATCACCCTGCGGGCGGTACGTGCGGCCGCCGCTGCCGTGCCGTAGGCGGACGGAAGGCGCGACGGGGCGACAATGGCCCCATGTCCGACACCTTCACGACCCGAGTCCTGAACATCACCACCGGCTCCACGGAACAGGTCTTCGATCTGACCCGCGACTGCGAGTCCTTCCTGCGGGAAGCCGCCGAAGGCCGTGACGGCCTGCTCAACATCTTCGTGCCCCACGCCACGGCCGGTATCGCCGTCCTGGAGACGGGCGCGGGCAGTGACGACGACCTCCTCGCGACCCTGCGCACTCTGCTCCCCGCGGACGACCGATGGCAGCACCGCCACGGCAGCCCCGGCCACGGCCGCGACCACGTACTCCCGGCGCTCGTACCGCCGCATGCGACGCTGCCCGTGGTCGGGGGAGCGCTGGAGCTGGGTACGTGGCAGTCGGTGTGTCTGGTCGACACCAACAAGGACAACCCGGAGCGGAAGGTCCGGTTGTCCTTCCTGGGCACCTGAGCGCAGGCCCGTCGGGCCGTCGGCGCCGACGGCCGGTCAGGGCGCCGTCGTGGATCGGCAGGTCGACGTCGTGGGCGATGCCGACGACCGCGTCCGGTTGCCTGGTGAGCAGGTCCGGGGTGCGCAGGCGCACCAGTTCGGCGCCGTCCGAGGTGCAGTGGAACACGGTCGCCTGCGGCAACTCGGTATCGGTCGGCTCGTCCGCGTGGAGCCCGCCGGGGCACCGCGCGGCACAGGTGCTTCCCGGCGCGGCTCCGAGGCTCGGTCGGTCTGCAGTCGCCGCTTCCTCGGTTCCTCGCCGAACTCGGTGGACGGCTCCGGCATGAGGCCCTCCAAATCCCCTGCGCCCAGGCCGGGTTGGCGCTGCGCGAAAGCGTGCGGCATGCCCCGGCGCAGTGGCCGAGTTTCGGCGGTGCGTAGCTCTCGGGGATGACAATTCCGTGGGATGTCCCTACGGTGGCCCTCCCTTGTCCGACGGGTGTCCGGGGTGCCCGGGGGTGTTCGACGTCGGCGGGGACGTACGGGACTAGGTGATCAGCAGCCTGGGGGAGCGGTGATCATCACAGAGCAGAGACTCGCCGCGCCCGCAGAAGTCGTGCAGCGCGGCTCGGTGCTATTGGGGCAGGAAGACGACAGCTCGCGCCCGGGCAGTGATCCGCATGCCGAGCAGCACGCGACTTTTCTGTCGGCCGAGGTGAAACGGGATGCTGTCCGCATCTCTCCTCAGGATGGGCTGAACAACCTGCCGACCCGTTCGAAGCAGCCCTTCGTCGGCCGTGCCGAGGCCCTGGCCCGGCTGGCCGCCTCGCTGGCGGACGGCGGCGGCGTCATCACCCAGCAGTCCGCGATGACGGTGAGCGGACTGGGCGGCATCGGCAAGACGGCGCTGGCGCTGCATTACGCGCACGAGCACAGGGATCAGTACAGCCTCGTGTGGTGGATCACCGCGGAGAGCGAGGAACAGATCGCCTCCGGCCTGGCCGATCTCGCGCTGACCCTGTATCAGGACTGGGCGAGGTGGGCGACGCCCAAGGAACGCACGGAGTGGGCCCTGTTCTGGCTGGAGGAGCACCCCGGCTGGCTTGTCGTCTACGACAACGTCGAACGGCCGGAGCACCTCACTCCTTTCCTCGGCCGGCTGTTGGACCGTGGCCACCAGCTCGTGACGAGCAGACGCCGTACCGGCTGGCCGGAGAGTGCCGAACTGATCAGCCTCGATGTACTCAGTCATGAGGCCGCGGTGGATCTGCTGTGTGCCCCCGGCGGCGGCGTCGACGACCGGGAGCAGGCGGAGCTGCTCGCCTTCGACTTGGGGCGGCTGCCGTTGGCGCTGGCCCAGGCTCGCGCCTATCTGCGTGAGACACGAACCGAGGTCGGCGCTTACCGGGCGAAGCTGTGGCGGACGGCGGAGGAAGCCGGAGACCGCCTGCACGGCGGCGCGGCCCGCGCGGTGGCCCGGATCTGCAGCACCAGTCTGGAGGCCATCCGGCCCCGCCGCCCCTTGGCGGCCCCACTGCTGCATTCGCTGGCGTGGTACGCCCCCGAGGCACTTCCCACGACGGTGCTCGAGCACATGGGCGGTACGGCCGGGGAGACCCAAGCGGCCTTACAGGCGCTGACCGACTACCACCTGGTCGCCGTCGGGCCCGAAGGGATCGCCCTGCACCGGCTTCTGCAGCGCACCCTGCGTCAGGCCCCGCAAGGTCCTGCCGCCCGCGGCCGGGCGGAGCAGGCCCTTGCCGCGGCGGTCGCCGCGACACCGGACGGCGTCAGTCCGTTCCTCACCCATATCCAGGCCCTGGCGGAGACCGGCACGGCCCAGGACGCCGAGGCCGACGCCCAGTTCGTGGCCATGTACCGCCAGGGAGCGGAAGAACTGATTGCTCGCGAACAACATGTTCTGGCCATTCCGCTGATGCAACGAGTTGTCGACTGCAGTACGCAATTACGGGGCATAGACGACGAAAGCACCCTCGGCCATCGGGATCGACTCGCCGGGCTCCACGCCAAGGCCGGAGACCCGGTGACCGCCGTCGGCCTGTGCAAGGACCTCTTCCTCGACCGCACCGCCGTCTCCGGCGCCGAAGCCCCCGAGACACTCACCAGCCGGCAACGGCTGGCGTACGCCTACCGCAAGGCCGGCGAAGTGGTGCGCGCGGTCCAGGAGTTGCAGAAGGTCGTCGAAGCCCGCCTGCGCATTCAGGGCCCCAACCACGAGGACACCCTCCAGAGCCGCAACGATCTGGCATACGCGCTGCAGACAGCGGGACGCCATGTGAAGGCGGTCGAGGAGTTCGAGCGGGTCGTCGCCGACCGTGAGCGCGTCCTGGGCATCGAGCACAAGGACACCCTGAACAGCCGGACCAACTTGGCTTACGCCTATCGCTCGGCCGGCGAGCATCCCACGGCCCTGCGTCTGTACCAACAGGCCGTCCGGGACAGGAGTTCCATACACGGCACCGACCACCCCGACACGCTCACCGGCCGGGGCTGGCTCGCCTCGGCGCACCTGGCCGCGGGGGACCCGAAGAAGGCCGTCGAGATCTACAGGCAGGTGGTCGCCGACCGGACGCGCGTACAAGGGGCGGACCACCCGGACACGTTGCGCAGCAGGAAGGAGCTCGGCTACGCCGTCGTCGACGCCGAAGGCCCCGAGGCCGCTCTGCGCCTGTTCGAGGTGCTCGCCAAGGACAGCGCGCGGGCCCAGGGCCCGGACCATCCCGCGACGCTGGACTACCGCGACGACATCGCGGAGGTCCATACGCTCCGCGGAGACCACGTCCAGTCCGCTCGCTGCTACGAAGCGGTGATCGAGAGCTACACGAGGGTCCGCGGCGCGTTGCACAAGGACACGTTGCGGGCCCGCGGAGCACTCGCCCACACGCTGCGGATGTCCGGCGATCTCCGGCGCGCCCTGAGCGAACGCGAGAAGCTGGTGACCGACCGGGCGACGGCGCAGGGCGCGGATCACCCGGAGACGCTGACCGCCCGTGTGAACCTGGCCAACACCCTGCGCGCGGCGGCCCGGGTCAGGGAGGCGGTCAGGCACTACAACGAAGTCCTGAACGACCGGGTCGAGTTGCTCGGACCGGAACATCCTCATGTGCTCCGGGTACGCGAGCTCCTGGCCTTCGCCCACCAGGAGGCCGGCCGGCACACGACGGCGGTCGACGAACTGCGCGGGCTGCTAGCCGACATGGAGGGTTTTCTCCGCTCCGACCATTCGCGTGTGCTGTCGATACGGCAGTCCCTGGCCGCCTTGTTCACGGCGGAGCGCCGACACGAGGAGGCCGCCCGATCCTACGAGGAACTGGTCGAGGACCACAGACGGGCGCACGGCCCTGACCATCCCGGCACACTGCGCGTCCGCGAGCGACTCGCGGAGGCCTACCAGGCGGCCGCCGACTTCGACCGGGCGCTCACCGTCCTGGACGAGCTCATCTCCGACCGCACCCGGGTCGAGGGTCCTGAGCACCCCCACACCATCGACACACGCGAACTACGCGCGGGAGTTCTGCGCTCTGCCGGTCAGCACGACCGGGCCATCGACGAATACCGGCAGTTGATCGAGGACCGGACGCGGCTGTTCGGTGCCGAAACCCCCAAAACGCTGGACGCACGCAATGGTTCGGCACTGGCCCACCTGGCGGCCGACAACCACCAGCAGGCCATCGACGAGTTCACCCGGCTCCGGGAGATTCGCGGCCGGCTGCTGGGGGAGACCGCTCCGGGCACGCTGCTCATGTGCGAGAACCTGGCCGACGCGTATTCCGCGGCCCAGAACCACCGACAGGCCGTGGCCCTGTACGAGGCCGCGGCCACGGCCTGGGACGGACTGTGGGGGCCCTCCCACTGGCGCAGCCTGCTGGCCCGAAGGGACCTGGGGCTGATCCAGCGAGCGGCCGGACGGCACGAGAAGTCGCTGTCGACGCTGATGACGGTGCTCGAGAAGAGGACTGAGCGCGACGGGGAGAACCATCCCGCGACACTCGCGGTCCGGCTCGACCTCGTCGCGGGACATATCGTCGCGGGCTATTACGCCCTCGCCGAAGAACTCGCCGGACACCTGGTGGAGGACTACGTCCGGGTCCGCGGCCAGGACCACACGGACACCCTGAACGCCCGTTCCTGGCTGTGCTACGCGTGGATGCGCTCCGGGCGGGTCCGGCAGGCCGTCACCGGCCTGCGGTCCCTCGTGGCCGACCGCACCAGGGTTCAGGGGGACACACATGTCGCGGTGCTGAGCGAACAGAACCTGCTCGCCTCCGCCTTCGAGTACGGGGACGACTACGAGCAGGCCATAGCGCTGGGCGAGCGCGTGGTGGCAGAACGCACGCGCGTCCAGGGCGACTTCCACCCCAGCACGCTGGCGGCCCGCTCGACGCTGGCCCAGCGGCGTGAGCTCGCCGATGACCGGGCAGGCGCCCTGCACGAGCTGCTTCCGCTGCTCCAGCAGTACGAGGAGCATCTGGGACCCGAACACACCGACACCCTCGACGTGCGCGACTCGATCGTGTGGGTCCTCATGGGCGGGTCCACCGCCCGCTGGGCAGTGCGGGCGGCCGAGGAACTGGTGGCCGACTGCACGCGCATCCTCGGCGCGGACCATCCGCGCACACTCAGTGCCCGGGTCAAACTCGCGTCGGCCCACACCGCGGGCGGGGACATCCGGCGAGGGCTGCTGCTGCGCGAAGAACTGGTCGAGGACCACAGCAGGGTCCTGGGCGCGGAGCACGCCCTGACACTGGCCGCACGCAAGGCCTGGACACGCTCCCTGCGCCTGACGGGCGAGCGACAGCGGGCCGTACTGCACCTGACCGAACTGGTCGCGGACAGCGATCGGCTCCGGGGTGCGGACCATCTGTCCACGGTGGCATGCCGCGAGAGCCTGGCGCTCGCCATCGGGGAGACCGGCGATCTTGTCTGGGCGGCCTCTCTCTTCGAGGAACTCCTCAAGCGGTGCGTCGAGATCCTGCCGGAGGAGAACGAGTGGATGTCCGCCGTGCGCGGCAGCCGGGCACGGATCCTCGCCGACACCGGCCTGGCCCAGCGTGCTGTGCAACTGGCTCGGCAAGCGGCGGACGACGCCGCGCGCCTGTTCGGCGCCGGGCATCGACGCACCTGGAGTCCGTCGGCGGTTCTGGCGCACACGCTGTTACAGGCGGGAGACCCGGACGGGGCTCTGCGGGTGATCGGGAACCTGCTCCTCGCCGAGAGCCGACTGCAGCGCGACCCCGACTGGCCTGCCGACATGGATCAATTGGTCCGGATCCACAGACGGGCGGCGGTGTGCGTCGTCTCGGCCGATGACGGCTTGGCACAGGCAGCCGCGCAGGTCCCGGGTGGTGACGAGGAGGCTGTTCGGCTGGGGCTGGTGATCGAGTTCTATGCCGTGCGTCTGAGCGGTCAGCTTCCCAGCCTGCCCGTCGAACTCGCCAGGGCGCTCTGCGACAGTGATCGTTCCGAGGACGCGGGAGCCCTGCTCGAGGCGGTGCACGCGGCCAGGTGCCGGGTGCTGGGCGCCGACCACCCGGACACCTTGGAGAGCGGCGCCGAACTCGCCCTGGTGCGCCTCGAGAACGGCGCGCCCTTGTCGCTCGACTGGCAGAGCGACTTGATGAGCCGATGGGCACGCGTCTTCGGGGCGGACCATCCGGCGACCGAGGAATTGCGCTGGCGTCTGCGCACGGCCAGGCCGGCCTGGCAGCCGCGTCTCAGTCTCCTCGACGAAGCCGCTGTCGACCGCACGTCGTCCGTCGAAGTGCGCCTGGAGCGGCAGGAGGACGTACCGGCATCCGAACTGTCCTACATCGAGGTGGTGGCGGAGTGCCGCACGGGCGCGGTGGTCCTCCCCACCGTCGTGCAGTACACCCCAGGAGGCGATCCGGCCGTCTTCTCCTTCACCCCGAGGGAACCGGGAGCACACAAGCTCCGTTTCACTCTGTACGACCACGCTTCCGGGTTCGCCTTGCAGGAGCTGGAGACGGTGGTCCACGTACCCGATGGCGACGAGCGCGACAGCGTGCGGAAGCAGGGGAGCGACTGACGCGGATGGCACAGGAACTCACCGTCGAAATAGTGCGCAACCCCTCATCGGGGTACACCATTCCCCCTCCGCGGGCCGGCCAGGCCGTGGGTGGCGGCGTGCACCGCGATCTGCGCGTGCTGCTGCGTCATGCCGATCGTGACGGTCTGACGATCACCACGTACGCCTCCTGGCTTCCTCCGCGGGAACAGTGGCTCAATGCCCGCCTGGAGACGGCGCCGCAGACCCTGCTGGACCGGGCGGGCACGCTGCGTTCGGAGTGGAAGCGCCTGGTCGTGGACCACACGAACGGCACCCCGGGACCGGGCATGCGCGTGGGCGGCCGGCCGCTGTCGGAGCAGGCCGACCTGACGCACCACGCGACCCTCGTCGAGACCGTGGTGAAGAGCCTGGCCGATGAGGGCTTCGACGTTCTCGACGTGATGCTCGACGGAAGGGGCTCAAGCCTGGGTCGCCTTCGCGAGTTCCTTCTCGGGGCGCTGGCCGAGGAGAAGGACCTGCGGATCAGTTTCGATTCGGATCTCCCCATGCCGTGGCCCATGCTGGCCGTCGATCCGTCCGTGGGCATCGATCCGTGGGACGCGTTTCTCGGCCATCGTCACCAGGTCGAACAGACCAGTTCCGGCTACGACTGGGTCGACCAGGCGAAGGTGTCGCCGCGTCTGAGGGCCGTCACCAGTCTGAACACGGACTCCACCCTCGACAAAGTGGGCCGGGCGTCGGACGTACGCGACCTTCTGGCCGCACGGTCCGAACTCACCGTCCGGACCGAGGCGAAGGACCTCCTGGAAGCTCTCGGCAATGAGTTCCTGCTGGAGGACCTGATGTACTTCTGGTGCCACGGGAAATTCCTGGAGGAGGGAACCCGGAACCGGCGACTGGTCATCAAGCTGTCCGACCCGGATCTGATCGACGGCGCCAAAGTGACCCGCAGACGCCGCCGCTTGCGGGGCGGTCAGCAGCGCTTCAAGCCGTTCGTGCTGCTCAACGCCTGCCACACCGGCCAGGCCGCCACCGATCTGCACGTGGGCCACCTCGGGGCGGCGCTGATAGATCTCGGGGCGGACGGTGTCCTCGGTCCGCAGATCGAGATACCGCAGATCTTCGCGTCGGAGTACGCCTACTCCTTCCTCGACCTGTACCTGGAGGGGCGGCACACCGCGGGCGAGATCAGCCAGGCACTCGTGAAGCGCTTCTCCGAGAAGTTCCACAACCCGCTGGCGCTCACCTACTCGCTGCACTGTGGTCTCCACAGCCGGCTGAACCTCGCCTCATGACGGCCGGCGCCCGACGGACCATGATTCCGGAACCGGTGGTGATCGACCTCGACGAAGAGGGCCGGCTGCGGACGCCGGAGGACGTGCCCGTTCCCGTGGAGCGAGTGGCCGAACATCTGGACCGGCGACTCCGCGTCCCCGAGTGGGCGACGGACATCTACGTGTACGTGCACGGATGGCGGACCCCTCCCACGACCGCCGTGCGGAGCGCGACGAAGCTCCTCGGCCAGGCGGTGGAGCTGACGACCGCCCACCCCGGGGACTATCCCGGGCTGGCCGGCGGACACCGGCCCTGGGCTGTCGTGGTGCGCTGGCCCTCGTCGAGCCGCCCCACCCTCGGGGGCTACCGGCTGATCCGGGACAGGGCGCACGTCATGAGCGCCGACGGCGCCGGCCACGCTCCGTACGTCATCGGGCATCTGCTCGGCTATCTGGACGCCGAGCGCGTCGACCCGCGAGCGCCCGAGGTGCTGGCCAATCGCAACGGCCAGTACCTGCATCTCGTGGGCCACTCGTTCGGCGGCCGCTTCCTGTGCGAGGCCGTGCAGCGTGCCGCCGAGACCCCACCGGTGCTCTCGTGGAGCGCGCCGTACGATCCCGGGCAGCCCTTCACCGTCGACAGCGCGCTGATCTTCCAGATGGCGGCGCCGCGGGATGCCTTCGTCCGGCACTTCGCGGGGCTCTTCCCCTCCGAGGACAACCCGGGCGCCCCGTTGAGGGGACCGCTCGTGCTGACACATTCCCGCTGGGACAGAGCCACGGGCTTCTGGCACCTGAGGGCCGAAGGACAACCGGGAATCGGGCATTCCGGTACGGGGCCGGCGCCGGTGTCACAGTTCTCGACACGGCTGCTCCCCACGGGCGTGCCGTACCCGCACCAGGTCCTGGACCACCGGATAGTCAACGTCAGCGCCGACTGGCTCTACCGGGGGCAGAGCCGCGTCCGTCTCTCGCCGGCCGGAGCCCATTCCGACTTCATCCGGCCGGAATCCGCGCACTTGATGGTGACGCTGGCGGAGCATGCACGGTAGAGGCCTGCCTTCCTCGATCGACCTGGGGTTCTCGGGGAGCGGCATGCCCGCCCTCCTGGTATAGACCACTAACATCGCCCTCCTGAACTCGCCTTGTCAAGGTGCGAGTTGAAGCCCTCCGGAAGAGTGCCTGACGTGCGCATGTCGGATTGGCCCGGGGGGTGGCGCCATCAAGCTCAGTGTTGACAGCCTCAGTTGGTCTAGTCCAAATTGAGGGGGCGCCGGTCCGCCGACGGAGGTGTTCGCACTCCGCCGCGGCCACCCCGCGCCGTCACCCCCGCGAGCGTTCCGAGGTGCCGGCCACCCATCGCCCTCCCCGCGACGCCGCCCCTCCTGATGCCCGTACTCCCGTACCTGTCGGCCTCACGGCCGACGCGGTCGCACCGAAGGAACGAGCTTTGGAACACCCCGTGTCACCCACCGCCCCCTACCTCCACCGCGCCCCCGGCGAGGTCCCGTACCTCAGTGCGGACGGTGAGACCTATCTGGCGCAGACCCAGCTGCGGCATCTGAGCAAGACGCGGCCGCTCAGAGTGCTCTCCGCGGCGGACTTCGCGTTCTGGCAGACGTACGGCTACGTCATCGTGAAGCAGGCGATACCGGCCTCGGCAGCGCGGCGACTCCTCGACTTCACGTGGGAGTTCCAGGGGCTCGACCCCGACCGGCCCGACACCTGGTACCAGGAGCGGGAGTTCCGTACGGATCTCGACCGTGACCTGCACGTCTACGGTTTCGTGGAGGCGTACCACCATCAGCTCCTGTGGGACAGCCGCCAGGCGCAGCGCGTGTACGACGCGTTCGTCGACGTCTGGGACAGCGAGGAGCTGTGGGTCACCCTCGACCGGCTCAATCTCAACCCGCCGAACGTCAAGAACCGTTCCCGCGAGCTGATCGCGCCGACGGAGGAGGGCTTCGACATCGAGCTGCACTGGGACGTCGACACCACGTCCAGCGTGCTGCCGCAGCGCGTCCAGGGGATCATCGCGCTGAACGACACGAGTCCGGAGACCGGGGGATTCCAGTGCTGCCCCGAACTGTTCCGCCGCTTCGACCGGTGGGCCGCCCTGCAGCCCGAGGGTCGCGACCCCATTCGGCCGCGCATCGACAGGGATGAAATGCCGGTCGTACGGCCGGAGTTGGAAGCCGGTGATCTGCTGATCTTCAACGGGATGCTGGCGCACGGCGTGGCACCGAACACCTCCGAATCCAGCGTCCGGGCCGTCCAGTACCTGTCGATGATGCCGGCCCTGGAGACGCACGAGACGCTGCGCCGCTCCCGCGTCGACTCCTGGCGCACGCTCAGCACCCCGGACTGGAACGCGACCCTGCTCGGCGACGCGGTCCGCCCCGAAGCGCTCCGGTACGGCACCGCCGACCTCACCGACCTGGGTTCCCGGCTGCTCGGCCTGGAGTCCTGGAGCGGACGGCAGCGGGACGCGGTCGCGGAGGAGGCGGCGTGCGCCGTATCTGTCTGACGCTGCCCACCAACAGGTCCTGCTCCGACACCCTTTCGGCCCTCGGTGAGGAAGCGGCGTACGCGGCCGGGACCTTCGACGCCGAGGTGCGGCTGCTGGTCCTGGACTCCTGCGACGCGGCCGAACGCGAACAGCACCAGGACGTTCTGCGCGGCCTGCCCGCCGATCCGCGCATCACCGTCCACCACCTGGACGAGGAGCGGCAGCGCGACTTCCTCCGCAGGGTCATCGCGCGGGCCGACGCCCCCAAGCCCGACCTCCTGCTCGACCTCATGCTTCCGGACCGCGTCTCCTACGGGGCCTGCACCAACCGGGCCTTCCTGGTCGCGGCCGCTCTCGGCTGCGCCTCCGTGCACCGCAGGGACTCGGACAGCCGCTACCAGAGCGTCAGCGGCGCCCCCGTCTTCCCCGTCCATCACGAACTGCGCACCCTCGGCCGCCGGGCCGCCGACGCCGCCACCGCGGTCGACGAGACGGCCCTGACCACCGCCGCCCAGGACCGCCGTGTCGCGATGGTCGGCGCCTCCTTCGTCGGTGAACCGTCCGTGGACATCGCCGAGATCCAGGCGCTCGACCCCGCCGTCTACGCCGACATCGTCGGTCTGTGGGCGCCCGGACACTGGACGGCCGAGCAGCGCGCGGAGCTCGCGGCCGAATCGTTCCTGGGCGCCGGGACCGAGCCGTTCACGCACGACCGTTCGCTGCTCACGCTCGTCGATCCGATGCGGGTCGACATGTGCAACATCGCCTTCCACGACGTGCACGAACGCGTGCCCCTGCCGCCAGCCACCGACACCATCGGCAGCGACTACTTCCTCATCCACCTCGTCCACGACGCCGCGCTGCCGGGGGTGCTCCACAACCGCGACATCGTCAACTTCTATACCGGCGAACGCAGAACGGGCCCGGGGTTCCTCGCCTACCAGACGCGTTACGCGAAGTTCCTGCTGTCGATGCTGTATCTCCACCACGTCTACGAGCGGATGGCCGAGGCCGGCGAAGCGCTCCTGGACGACCGGGGGCAGGTGCGCGCCGAGGTGATCGCCGGCCTCGTCCGCGAGAGCACCGGACTCGACCAGGCGGAGAACATACGGCGGCTCGACGTCCTGGATGCCGCGTACCGCAAACTCGGCGGCCGGTACGCGGAGTTGGCAGACCACCTCGCGGACCGGCGCGAGCGGCTGCTCGACGAGGCACGCCGCGACATGGAGGACTTCGCCCTGCTGACGGAGAACTGGGAGGCACTGGTCCGGGCGGCCCGCGTCACACCCGTACCCGCGTCCATACATGTGGCGGAGCCGGCCCGATGACGGCGACCACTGTGGCGACGGGCCCTCTCCACCGCGAGCCGGCCGCCGCCACCGCCGACGACCGGCTCGTCTACGACCTCGACGGGATCGGCGCCCAGTGCGACGCGCTGCTGCGCGAACTCCCGGACGTACGCGTGCGGTTCGCGTTGAAAGCGTGCCCCGTCGACGACGTCCTCGGGTACCTGGCCGGGCGCGGGATCGGAGCCGACGCGGCCAGTCCCCAGGAGATCGCGCAGGCCCTGAGCGCGGGTGTCCCGATCGAGCGGATCCACTACGGCAACACGGTGAAGTCCGACGGGAACATCGCGCACGCCCACCGCCTGGGCATCCGCGACTACGCCACCGACAGCGTCGAGGACGTGCGGGCCGTCGCCGCGCACGCCCCCGGGGCCCGCGTCTTCTGCCGGCTCGCGACCTCGGGCGCCGGGGCGCTGTGGGGTCTGAGCGAGAAGTTCGGGTGCTCCCCGGAGGATGCCGTCCAAGTGCTGTGCACAGCACGTGAGTTGGGGCTTGCTCCCGCCGGGCTGTCCGTGCACGTGGGGTCGCAGCAGATGACGGCGGACGCCTGGCAGGACGCGTTCGCCGACCTCGCCGGGACACTGACCGCGGCGCGCCGGCACGGACTCGTCCTCGACCACGTCAACCTCGGCGGCGGCCTGCCCGCCTTCGGCTACGCCGACCGGCACGGCACGCCCCTCGACCCGCCGCTGGACAAGATCTTCGCCGTGCTCCGCGACGGCATGCGGCAGCTCAGGGACCTGCACGGCGACCACCTCGCCTTCGTCGTGGAGCCTGGCCGTCACCTCGTCGCCGACCACGGCACCGTCCACGCCGAGGTGGTGCGCCTGACCCGGCGCCGCGGCCCCGACGGCGTGGACCGGCACTGGCTGTACCTCAGCGTGGGCCGGTTCAACGGTCTCTACGAGACGGACGCGTTGCAGTACCCGCTCGTCTTTCCCACGCACCCGGGCGCCGAGCAGGTCCTCGCCCGCGTGGCGGGCCCCACGTGTGACAGCGACGACGCCTTTCCCGGCCTGGTCCGGGTGCCGAAGGACCTGCGCTCCGGCGACCCCGTGCAGGTGCGCTCCAGCGGCGCCTACGCGACCAGCTACATGACCCGCGGCTTCAACGGCTTCGCGCCGCTCCCGCACGCTTGCGTCGGCGGGCGCCCATGAACGACGCCGTCCGCGTCCGTCTAATCGCCGACCGCGACTGGACCGCCATCACCGCCCTGGAGGCACGGGCGTACAGCCGGCTCGGGCTGACGGAGGGGCAGGCCGCACTGCGCGCGTGGCGGGACACCTCGCCGGACACCTGCTTCGCCCTGTACGCCGGCCGTCAACTCGGCGGTTACGTACTGGCGTTGCCGTATCCGCACGGTGCCTATCCGGATCTGCGGCGGGCCCGGTCGGCCGCCGGACGGACTGCCGTGCCGACCCGCAATCTGCACCTCCACGACCTCGTGATCGCACCGGAACTGCGCCGCAGAGGCCTCGCCCGCCATCTCCTGCGCCACCTCTGCGCGGCCGCACGCTCCCGCGCGTACGACCGCGTCTCCCTGGTCTCCGTCGGCGGCACGGAGGCGTTCTGGTCGGCGCGCGGCTTCACCCCGCATCCCGGGGTCGTGGCCCCCGGCGGCGAGTACGGCGCGAACGCCGTCTACATGTCCCTGTCCCTGAAAACGAGTGCTGTCGAAGTGAGTGGTGTCGGAGTGAGCGGTGCTGAAGTGAGTGGTGCGCGTGTCCCCTGTCTCTGACGTCTCCGCTGGCGCGGCCGGCGCTGTTCCCGCCGCCCCGGAAGGTTTCCGCCGCCATCAGTGGGCGATCGCCGCGCTGTTCTGCTCCCTCGGGTTCCAGTACGCGACCTGGGCCTCGCGCATCCCCGCCCTCAAGCACGAACTCGGCCTCTCCGCCGCCGAGGTGGGCGTTCTCCTGATGGCCGCGGGGATCGGCGCGGTCGTCTCGTTCCCGCTGGTGGACCCGCTCATGCGGCGGCTCGGCTCGCGGCGGCTCGCCCTGCTGTCGGCGCTCGGCCTCGCCGTGCTGCTCTTCGCGCTGGCCGCCGCACCGAACTACCCCCTCGCTCTCCTCGTCCTGGGGGTCGACGGCGTCCTCGTCGGCTGCCTGAACGTCGCCATGAACGCCCAGGGGGCCGCCCTGGAAGTCCGGTTCGAGCGCACCACCATGGCCCGTCTGCACGCCACGTTCAGCGGCGGGTCCCTGCTCGCGGCCCTGCTCGCCTCCCGGATGAACGCCTGGACCTCCTCGGTCCCCGCGCACTTCGCCGTCGCCGCCGTCCTCCTCCTGCTGCTCGGCGTGTACGCCAGGACCGGGCTGCTCACCGACGACGCCCCCGCACAGCCGACGGAGAAGGAGAAGGAGAAGGAGAAGGAGAAGAAGGGGTGGCGCCGCAAGCGGGCCATGCCCTCGCGCGCGGTGCTGTGGATGTGCTGCGCCATGGTGTTCGGCACGGTCACCGAAGGCGCCATGAACGACTGGTCGACGCTCTACATGCAGGATGTCGCCGACGCCTCGCACCAGTTGGCGCCGCTCGGCATCGCCGTGATCTCCGCCATGATGGTGCTCGCCCGGGTCTTCGCCGACGGCTGGCGCGGCCGCTGGGGCGACGGCCGGGTCGTCGTCGCCGGCAGCGCGCTGGCCACCGCGGGGCTCGCCTTCGCCCTGGTCGGCGGTGGCGTCGCGACGGCTCTGGCCGGCTTCGCCTGTGTGGGCCTCGGCATCGCGGCCGTCACCCCTTGCGTCTACGTCGCCGCGGCCCGGCAGGGCTCCGACGCACTGGCCCTCGTGGCGGCCATGGGGACGACGGGGCTGCTCGCCGGGCCGCCGCTCATCGGGTTCGTCGCGAACGCGAGCAGCCTGGTGTGGGGCCTGGGCGTCGTCGCGGGAGCCGCGGCCGTCGTCTGCCTGTGCGGCACCCGCATCCGGTGGCAGGACACCCCGCCGGAGAACGCCGGGGCGCTCCCACCCGAAACCGCCCCGGTCACCGGTACGGGGTGAGCCGCGGTCACTGGTGCGTTGACGGCGGGCCGACGGTCTTCATCGGTCCGCCCTCCGCCGCGTCGGGCACGCTTGGGGGGCCGTCGGGCGCGCTGCGGGGGGCGGCGCGCATCCGGCCCGGCTGGCGTGCCGCGCCGATGTGCCGCTCGAGTTCCCCGCGGACCGCGTCCGGGAGTTCGCCGGTACGCGCGTACGCGACGAGATGCCCTGCCACCTGCCGCAACGGGATACCGGCCCGCATGGACATCTCGCGCAGGACGTCCCATGCTCCGGCCGGTGTGATCCGTCCCAGCACGAGGAGGACACCGACGGCCTGGTCCACGACCGCGCGGCCGTGCACCACCTGGCTGAGGTGGGCGACCTGGGCTTCCAGGTATGCCTTCTCCCGGGCGGCGGACACCTGCTCGTCCGTCGCGGGCTGCGGGCGCGGATCATGTGACGTCAAGTAGTCCTCCGGGGGCAGGGGAGTGGGGACGGGCGCGGCCGGTGTTCCTCAGTGGCCGACGAGGGTGCGGTGAGGCGAGTACCCATAAGTCGCGCGGTAAAGAGACGCGAACCGGCCGGGATGGTAGAAGCCCCAACCGGCCGCGACGGCCGTGACGGTGGCGCCCTTCGACGGATCGGCGTTCAGCAGCTCGTGATGGGCGAGCGAGAGCCGGATCCGGCGCAGATGCGCCAGCGGCGTCGTGTCGAGGTGGCGGCGGAACGCGTACTGGAGGCCGCGGACCGTGACATGCGCCACGGCCGCGATCTCGGCCAGGCCGATCGGCTCGTGCGCGTGTTCCTCCATGTACGCCAGGGCGCGGCGCAGGGACGCGGGACGCGCGTCGTTGCGGTCGGTGGAGGTCGGCTCGGTGAGCGCGGTGTGGGGGAACGCGGCCAGCACGGCGGCGGCCAGATGCTGGCTCGCGGTGGCCGCGACCAGCGGCTGCGCCGCCACCTCCGGATCGCCCAGGACGGCATCGCGTACGTGGATGATCGTGCGCTTGAGGTGCTGGGCCCCCGCGGCGGACGTGGGCCGGTGCCCGGTGAGGCGGACGGGGCCCGGCTTCGCGTTCGGGTCGTTGCCGGCGACCTGGCTCAGCAGGGCCGGATCCAGCATCGTGATGTTGTAGCGGGCGCCGCAGATACGGCCCTGGTAGGGCAGTTCGGGCGGGGCGAAGGACACCACGTCACCGGGGCCGAACGCGTCCTCGACCCCGGCGAAGCCGTGGTCCTGGATCGTGCCCTCGTGCACGACGCACAGGCAGATCTTGCCCAGCGGCGTGACCGCGTAGTTCATGTCGAAGTCGAGATCGAGTTCGTCGACGCTCACCCCGGGCATGGTGTCGCGCCGGATCTGCGCACGGCTGGCGTCCGGGGTCCCGTTGCCGATGCGCATCCGCGCGTAGGCCTTGCTGAGGAACTCCTCGGTCTCCCCGATGTCACTGCTGTCGAAGTGCAAGCTCTGCATGACACCTTCACCTCGTGCGCATCGTTCCGGTACTTCTTCGATGAGCCTACGGCTCCCGGACAGCTCTCCGGTACGCCGCAGAGGAGGGAACGGGCGCGAAAAGTTCGTTTTCTGGACAGCCGCCCACGGAACTGTTCGCTGACTGTGTCGCGGAAGCTGCCCCCGGCCCGGGATCGTCGGGACTTCGGTCGGCGACAGCAGGGGTACAGCAGGGGTGGTGAGCAGCGGTGGACGGGGACGAGCAGGTCGACAGCATCACCATGCTGCAGGCCGAGGTGCGGCAGCTGCGCCAGGCCATCGCGTCGCACATCGTCGTCGACCAGGCGATAGGCGTCGTCATCGTGGTCGGCCGCCTCGCGCCGAAGCAGGGCTGGGACGTCCTCAAGGACGTCTCGCAGCACACCAACACCAAGCTCCGGGACGTCGCGGGGCAGGTGGTCGAGTGGGCCAACGGCGGGCCGCTGCCCGAGACCACCCGACGGGCCCTGGACACGGCGCTCGACCGCGCGCGCTAGCGACAGACACGCCGCCCCGGTAAGCAGCCCGTGCGGCGGTCAGCTCAACTGCAGCCGCATCAAGGTCAGATCGAGCCAGCGCCCGAACTTCGTGCCGACCTCACGCACCGTGCCCGCGTGCTCGAACCCGTGGCGCTCGTGGAGCCGGACCGACGCCGCGTTGCCCGCCTCGATCCCGGCGATCATGACGTGCAGGCCCGCCGCCCGGGCGGAGGTGACGAGCGTGCCGAGCAGGGTGGAGCCGATGCCGTTGCCGTGGTGGCCGTCGGCCACGTACACCGAGTTCTCGACCGTGTGCCGGAAGCCCGAGTAGTCCTTCCAGGGGCCGTAGACGCCGAACCCGACGACCTCGCCACCGCGCTCGGCCACGTACGCCGAACCGCGCCCCAGGTGCGCGCCGAGCCAGGCCGCGCCCTCCTCGCGTGTCTGCGGCGTGTCCGTCCACAGAGCCGTCCCGTGCTCGATGGCGTGGTTGCGGATGGCGAGGACCGCGTCGAGGTCCCGGGAAAGCGCCGGGCGCACCGTCACCGCCCGGGCCCCCGTCTCGTATGGTGGATTCATGTCCAACATCGTAGACCCCCTGGTCGCGCGGATCGGCAGCCGTATCCGGGCGGAGCGGGACCGGCGCCGCTGGACGCTGTCGGAGCTGGCCGAGGCGTCGGGGGTGTCGCGCGCGATGATCAACCGGATCGAGCGGGGCGAGAGCAATCCGACCGCCGTGGTCCTCGGCAAGCTGTCGGCGGCGTTTCAGCTGAGCGTCGCCACGCTGCTCGACCCGGACGACGGCCCGGAGCGGGTGCGGCGTGCGGACGCGACCCCGCGGTGGCTCGACCCGGAGACCGGGTACGTCCGACGCCAGCTCTCGGGCCCCGGATTCCCGGCCGAGGTGGCGGAGATCCGGCTGCCCGCCGGGGCCCATGTCCCGTATCCCGCCGCCGCGTTCGCGTTCCACCGGCAGATCGTCTGGGTCATCGACGGCCGTCTCACCTTCCACGAGGGGGAGACCGTGCACGAACTGGACGCCGGGGACACCGTCGAACTCGGTCGGCCCGCGCCGTGTGCCTTCATCAACGCCACGGACCGCGAGTGCCGGTACGCCGTCGTCCTGGTCCGCGGAGAGGCGCCGTGAGCCCCCGGCCGACCGCCGGCCGCAGGGTGCGCGGGGGAGCGTCATGAGCCTGCGCCGCGGCGGCGTCGGACTGCTCGCCTGCACGGCCGGGATCGCCCTCGCCAACAATTACGCCGTCCAGCCCGCCCTCGGCGACGTCGCCCGCTCCACCGGCACCTCCGCCGCCGCCATCGGCCTCGTCACCACCGCCGCGCTCACCGGCTGCATCGCGGGCTTCGCGTTCCTGCTGCCGCTGGCCGACCGCGCGGCGCCCCGCCGCCTCGTCACGGGTCAGCTCGTCCTCCTCGCCGCCGGTCTCGTGCTCGCCGCGAGCGCGGGCGGACTCGGGCTGCTGCTCGTGGCGTACGGGGTCATCGGCGCGGGCGCGAGCGTCAGCGCGGGGGCTTCGACGATCGCCGGTCGCGGCGTGCCCGCCGAGCGGCGCGGAGCGGCCGTCGCGCTCGTGGCCGCCGGAATGTCCGCGGGGATACTGCTCAGCCGTCTCGTCGGCGGGGCCCTCTCCGACGCGCTCGGCTGGCGCGGCATGCTGCTCACCTTCGCCGGACTCGTCCTGCTGTGCGCGGCCGGGGCTTGGCTGCGGCTCCCGGACGAGCGGCCCGCGCCGACGGGAAGCTACCTCGCGACGCTGACGGCGCTGCCCGGACTGCTGCGCCGCCACCGGACGCTGCGCCGCGCCGTGCTCACCGGCAGCCTCTGGTACTTCGCGTTCAGCCTCGTCTGGGTCGCGCTCACCGTGCGCCTCGCCCAGCCCCCGTACGGGCTCGACGCCGCCGCGATCGGCCTCTACAGCCTGGCCGGGGCTCTCGGCTTCGCCGCGCTGCCGGTGGCGGGCCGGCTCGGTGACCGGTTCGGGCCGCGGCTGGTGATCTGCGCGAGCATGGCCGTGGCCGCCACCGGGGCCGCGCTGCTCTGCACCGGCCTGGACCGGCCGGCCGTCACCGCGGTGGGCCTCGCCCTCGTCGACGCGGGCTGCTTCACCGCGCAGGCCGCCAACCAGACCCGCATCCTCGGGGTCGACCCCCGCCGCGCCGGCAGCCTCAGCGGCGTCTATCTGCTGCTCTATTTCCTTGCGGGTGTCGTCGGCTCCGCGCTCGCCGCGCCCCTCATCGAGTCCGGCGGCTGGACCGCCGCGTCCGGCGCGGTGCTCGTGGCACTGCTCCTCGCGGGCCTGCTGGCGCTGCGCCGCGACACCGACGACCCGGGGGACGCGACAGAACGGCCGGGACACGAATGTCCCGGCCGGTCTGCACGTACAGGTACGGAGCTCTAGGACTGCTGGGCCCGCTTCTCCGCCTGCTCCGCGTGGAGCTTCTTGACGCGGACGTTCTCCTTGCGGACCTCCGACTGCGTGGCCCGCTCCTTCTGCAGCCACTCGGGGTTCTCGTCCTTGAGGGCGTCGATCTGCTCCGTGGTGAGCGGCTCGGTGACACCGCCGCGGGCCAGGCCCGCGATGGAGATGCCCAGCTTCTCCGCGACCACCGGACGCGGGTGCGGGCCGCTCGCCCGCAGATCGAGCAGCCACTGCGGCGGCTCGGCCTGCAGCGCGCTCAGCTCACTGCGGGAGACGACGCCCTCACGGAACTCGGCGGGCGTGGCCTCGAGGTACACGCCCAGCTTCTTCGCCGCCGTGGCGGGCTTCATGGTCTGGGCGCTCTGATGCGAACTCATGAGGTCAAGGGTATCGAGCGCGGGGGACACGCCCGACCACGCCCGGCCGGGCCGGGTAGCCTTGCTCCGTGACAGGCACGGAAAAGACCCCCGCGGCGACCCCTTCGTTCCGGCTCGCGTACGTTCCCGGAGCGACCCCCGCCAAGTGGGTCCGGATCTGGAACGAGCGGCTGGCCGACACCCCGCTCACCCTGGTTCCGGTGGCCGCCGCCGAGGCGGCGGACGTGCTGCGGCGCGGTGACGCCGACGCGGGCCTGGTGCGCCTGCCCGTGGACCGTACGTTCTTCAGCGCGATCCCGCTCTACACCGAGACCACCGTCGTGCTGGTCCCCAAGGACCACGTCGTGTCCGCGGTGGAGGAGATCACCCTGGCCGACCTCGCCGACGAGATCGTGCAGCATCCCCTCGACGACGTCATGGACTGGGAGCGGCCGCCGGGGCAGCCCGCCTTCGAGCGCCCCGCCACCACGGCCGACGCCGTCGAGCTGGTCGCGGCGGGCGTGGGCCTGCTCGTCGTGCCTCAGTCGCTGGCCCGGCTGCATCACCGCCGCGACCTCACCTACCGGACGGTCACGGACGCGCCCGGCTCGGACATCGCGCTGGCCTGGCCCGAGGAGCGGACCACCGAGCAGGTGGAGGACTTCATCGGGATCGTGCGCGGCCGGACGGTGAACAGCTCCCGCGGGCGCGCTCAGGCACCGGCCCCGCAGGAGAAGAAGAAGCCCGCCGCCGCGGGGGCCCGCAGGGCGCCCGCCCGCGGTTCCGGCCGCCCCAAGCCCGGCACCAAGCAGGGCGGCAAGCAGCAGACCGGCAAGCAGCAGGCCGGCAAGCGCGGCAAGCCCCGCAAGCGGTCGTAGGACGTCGGGCCGCTACTCGTCCGCCGGAGTCCCCGGAGTCCCCGGAGATCCGGAGGGCCCCGGCGCCCCCGCCCGCAGCCCGTCCATCACCAGGTCCAGCAGACGCCCCGCGCGGGACTGCCAGTCGCTGTGCGGGTCGACCAGCCACAGGCCGGCGATCGCCAGCATGAAGTCGTCCGGGGTGACACCGGGCCGGATCGTGCCCGCCCGCGCGTTCGCCGCGAGCAGCAGCGTGACCGCCTCGGTCAGCGGGCCGTGCGACAGGCTCTTGAAGGTGCCGCGGGCCGTCGTCGCCTCGCGCAGCGCGTCGGCGAGCCCCGCCTTGGCCATGGCGTACTGGGCGAGCCGGTCCATCCACTCGCGCAGCGCCACCTCCGGCGGCCGGGAGCACAGCAGCTGGCCCGCCGTCTCGGCGACCTGCTGCACCTCGTACCGGTACACCTCAAGGACGAGCGCCTCCCGGCTCGGGAAGTTGCGGTAGAACGTGCCCTGGCCGACGCCCGCCTTGCGCGCGATGGTGCTCAGCGGCGCGTCCGCCGAGCGTGTCAGCTCCGCCAGCGCCACCTCGAGGATGCGCTCACGGTTGCGCTGCGCGTCGGAGCGCAGTGCCGACTGCTTCTTCGGATGGTGCACGCCTCCTCCTTCGGCCGTGGCGCGGATTAAGTCCTTGCTGACCGGACAGTTGTCCACTACGGTCGTGACCACAGAGTGGACAGGTGTCCGCTTCGTGCCGACCCCACCATAGCGGCGACCACGGCCGGATCCGACGCCTGACCCCACCCATCCTCTCTGCACAGCGCTGATTCTCCTCGCACCGGATACGCGAAAGAAGGCTGCTCATGGCTCCAGCGGGCATCTCTACGTCCAGCTCGAT
This sequence comes from Streptomyces kunmingensis, assembly GCF_039533535.1. Classification (NCBI taxonomy): domain Bacteria; kingdom Bacillati; phylum Actinomycetota; class Actinomycetes; order Kitasatosporales; family Streptomycetaceae; genus Streptomyces; species Streptomyces kunmingensis. The sequence continues at coordinate 78,292 of NZ_BAAATS010000040.1, read as the reverse complement.
CACCCTGCACGTCAACGGAGAGAAGTACACGCTGCCCGTCGACCACCGCACCACCCTGCTCGACGCCCTGCGTGAGCGGCTCGATCTGACCGGCACGAAGAAGGGCTGCGACCAGGGCCAGTGCGGCGCCTGCACGGTGCTCGTCGACAACCGCCGCGCCGTGTCCTGTCTGACGCTGGCGGTCGCCGCCGAGGGCCGCGAGATCACCACCATCGAAGGCGTCGCGGACGGCGACGAACTGCACCCGGTGCAGCAGGCGTTCGTCGAGCTCGACGGGTTCCAGTGCGGCTACTGCACCCCCGGCCAGATCTGTTCGGCCCTCGGCGTCCTCCAGGAGCACGCCGACGGCTGGCCGAGCGCCGCGACCGAGGACGTCCGGCCCGAGGCCGGACCGCCACCCCTGACCCCCGAGGAGATCAGGGAGCGGATGAGCGGGAACCTGTGCCGCTGCGGCGCGTACGTGTCGATCGTACGGGCCGTCGCCCAGGCCGCCGAGAACACGAAGGAGACGGTGGCGTGAAGGAGTTCGGTTACGAGAGGGCGTTCGACGTATCGGGCGCCGTGGCGGTGCTCGGCGCCGACCCCGACGCCCGTTTCCTCGGCGGCGGCACCAACCTCGTCGACCTGATGAAGGCGGGCGTGGAACGCCCCGCGCGTCTGGTCGATGTACGCGAACTGCCCCTGGGGCGCGTCGAGTCGACCGAGGACGGCGGGCTGCGCGTCGGGGCCACCGTCACCAACAGCGAACTGGCCGCGCACCCCGACGTGCGGCGGCGCTACCCGGCGCTGACGCAGGCCGTGCTCGCCGGGGCGTCCGGACAACTGCGCAACATGGCGACCGTCGGCGGCAATCTGCTCCAGCGCACCCGCTGCGGCTACTTCACCGATGTCAGCAAGCCGTGCAACAAGCGGGTTCCCGGCAGCGGCTGCCCCGCGATCAAGGGCGAGCACCGCAACCACGCGATCCTCGGCGCGAGCGAGGCGTGCGTGGCCGTACACCCGTCCGACATGGGCGTCGCGCTCGCCGCCTTCGACGCGGTCGTGCACTACGAAACGGCCGAGGGGGCCGGGGAGTTGGCGCTGGCCGACTTCTATCTGCCCGTCGGCTCGACCCCGCACCTGGAGACCGCGCTGCCGGCCGGCGCGCTCATCACGGGGATCACCCTGCCGCCCGCGCCGGTCGCCGCCCACTCCCGCTACCGCAAGGTCCGCGAGCGCGCCTCGTACGCCTTCGCCATCGGGTCCGTGGCCGCCGCCCTCGACGTCCACGACGGTGTCGTACGGGACGTGCGCCTGGCCTTCGGCGCGGTCGCGTCCCGGCCGTGGCGGGCCCGCGCCGCGGAGCGCGCGCTGATCGGCGGGCCCGCGGACGAGACGGCCTTCGCGGCCGCCGCCGACGCCGAGCTCGCCGCGGCCGAGCCGCTGCCGCAGAACGCGTACAAGGTGACGCTGCTGCGCAACCTCGTCGTGGCGCAGCTGACCGAACTCACGCAGGAGGCAGCCCGATGACTACGCAGACCAAGTCCACCACTTCCAAATCGGACGCGGTCGGTGTCGCGCACACCCGGATCGAGGGTGTCGACAAGGTCACCGGCGCCGCTCGCTACGCGGCCGAGATCCCCTTCACCGAACTCGCCCACGGCTGGCTGGTGTTGTCGCCCGTGGCCCGCGGCCGCGTCACCGCGATCGACGACGAGGCGGTCCGTGCCCTGCCCGGCGTCCTGACCGTCCTGCATCACCAGAACGCGCCGCGGGTGAAGGACGACGTCGTCGGCGCGCTCGGCCGCCCGGACCCGATCGTCGAGGTCTTCCAGCACGACCGGGTGCCGCACGCGGGCTGGCCGGTCGCCCTGGTTGTCGCCGAGACGCCGGAGCAGGCCCGGGAGGCCGCCGAGGCGCTCGTCGTCGGGTACGACGAGGAGCCGCACGACGTCGCCTTCTACGCCGACCGGCCGGGTGTCTACACGCCCGAGGAGATGGAGGCGGTCAAGGGTGACCTGGACGCCGAACTCGCGGCTTCCGCCGTGGTGTTGGACGCTTCCTACACGACGCCCGAGCAGCATCACGGCGCCATGGAGCCGCATGCGGTGACCGTGCGCTGGGAGGGCGGGCGCCTGGAGCTCTTCGACTCCAACCAGGGCAGCAAGTGGATCGCCGACGACCTCGCCAACCTGTTCTCCCTGGACCTGTCCGCCGTCCACGTCCGCTCCGAGCACGTCGGCGGCGCCTTCGGCTCCAAGGGTCTGCGGGCGCACCACGTGGCCGCCGTGATGGCCGCGACGGAGCTTCAGCGGCCCGTGCGCGTGGTGCTGACGAGGCGTCAGGTGTTCGCGACGACCGGTTACCGCAGCCCCACCGCGCAGCGGGTGCGGCTCGGCGCCGACCCGGACGGCCGGCTGCGCGCCTTCGGGCACGAGCACCAGAACCTCACGTCGAACCTGCGGGAGTTCGTCGAGGGCGGGGCCGGGTTCGGTCGCAGCATGTACGACGCCGTCGCGCACCACACCGTCAACCGGGTCGTGCCGGTGGACGTGGCGACGCCCACCTGGATGCGGGCGCCGGGCGAGGCCCCGGGCTCGTTCGCCGTGGAGTCCGCGCTCGACGAACTCGCCGAGAAGCTGGGCATGGACCCGATCGCGTTGCGCGCCCGCAACGAACCCTCGGTGGGTCCGGTGTCGGGGCTGCCGTTCAGCAGCCGCAATCTGCTCGGCTGCTTCGAGGAGGGCGCGCGCCGGTTCGGCTGGGCGGACCGCGACCCGCGCCCGCGGGTGCGCCGCGAGGGCCGCTGGCTGATCGGCACGGGTACGGCCGCGTCCACGTTCCCCGCGGGGGCGGCGCCTTCCACGGCGTCCGTGACCGCCGAGGCGGACGGCACCTTCACCGTCCGGATCACCGCGTCCGACGTGGGCACCGGAGCCCGTACGGCCCTCACCCTCATCGCCGCGGACGCCCTCGACGTGACGCCCGAGCGGGTCCGGGTGCGGATCGCCGACAGCGACTTCGGGCCCGCCTGGGTCGCGGGCGGCTCGATGGGCACCCGGTCCTGGGGCTGGGCCGTCATGGCGGCCGCGCGTGAACTGCGCGAACGCCTGCCGCTGGCCCCCGGCGAGATCCCGGAGGAGGGGATCACCGCCCGGACCGACACCGCCGAGCTGATCGCCGCTCTCGCGCAGAAGGAGCGGTACTCCTACGGGGCGCAGTTCGCCGAGGTCGCGGTGGACGTCGCCACGGGAGAGGTACGGGTACGGCGACTCCTCGGTGTCTTCGCGGCGGGCCGGATCATCAACCCGCTCACCGCCCGCAGCCAGTTCACCGGCGGTATGACCTGGGGCATCTCCATGGCGCTGCACGAGGAAGCGGTGCGGGACGAGGCGAGCGGCGGGCACGTCGGCGCCGACTTCGCGGGCTACCACGTCGCCGCGAACGCCGATGTCCCGGACCTCCAGGCCGAGTGGATCGACGACCCGGACCCCGACGACCCCGTAGGGATCAAGGGCATCGGCGAGATCGGCATCGTCGGCACGGCCGCCGCGATCGCCAACGCGGTGTGGCACGCGACCGGCGTCCGCCACCGCGATCTGCCGATCCGCCCCGACCGGGTGCTGCTCGGCGAGGCGCGGCGGGACGGAACGCATGCTTGACCTCGCCGTCGAGCTGAGTGAATGGGCCGCGCAGGGCCGGGAGTTCGCTGTCGCCACCGTCGTCTCGGTGAGCGGCAGCGCGCCCCGGCCGCCCGGCGCGGCCCTCGCCGTCGACTCCGCAGGCGAGGTCATCGGCTCGGTCTCCGGCGGCTGCGTCGAGGGTGCGGTCTACGAGCTGTGCGTGGACGCCCTGCGGGACGGGACGGTGCGGCGCGAGTCGTTCGGCTACAGCGACGACGACGCGTTCGCGGTGGGGCTGACCTGCGGCGGCGCCGTGGAGGTGCACGTCGTCCCGGTCGGCTCCGACTCCCCGTCCCGGGCCGTCGTGGAGGCGGCGCTCGGCGCGGCGGCGCGCGGGGAGGCGGTGGCGCTCACGCGGGTCCTCGACGGGCCCGGTGAACTGGCGGGCGGCGGCGGCCTGTTGCTGGTCAGGTCCGACGGCTCGTACGAGAGCGCTCTGGGTTCGGGCGACGACCCCGGGCTCGCCGCGCAGACCCGCGCCCTGCTCGATCTCGGCACGACGGGGGTCTGCGAGGTGCCGGAGAGCTCGGCGCGGTGCGGCGGCGACGTCATCCTGTTCGTCGAGTCGAGCGTGCCGCCCGCCCGGATGATCGTGTTCGGCGCGGTGGACTTCGCGGGCGCGCTGGTCCGGGTGGGCAAGCTCCTCGGCTTCCACGTGACGCTGTGCGACGCGCGGGGCGTGTTCGCGACGCGGGCCCGTTTCCCGGAGGCGGACGAGGTGGTCGTGGAGTGGCCCGACCGCTACCTCCGCGCCACCGACACGGACGAGCGGACGGTGCTGTGCGTCCTCACGCACGACGCCAAGTTCGACGTGCCGCTGCTCGAAGTGGCGCTCCGACTGCCCGCCGCGTACGTAGGCGCGATGGGTTCACGCCGTACGCACGAGGACCGGCTCGCCCGGCTCAGGGAAGCCGGAGTCCCGGAGCCCGCCCTCGCCCGCCTGCGCTCCCCGATCGGCCTCGACCTCGGCGGCCGCACACCGGAGGAGACGGCGATGTCGATCGGAGCGGAGATCGTCGCCGTGCGACGGGGCGGCACCGGCGCGCCCCTGGCGGAGGCGCGGGGGCCGATCCACGGGGGCGCCGGGACGTAGCGTCGCGTACGATCCGGGCGTCCTCGGGAGGTCGCATGGATGTCGAGCACCGTCACGCCGACAGGGGCACACCACTGGCCCGGTTCGCGAGCCGCATCCTCGTGGTGTGCCCGCGCTGCGGCGGCCGCGCCGTCGTCGTGCCCCGGCCCGGCGGGGGCCCGCTGAGGTACTACTCGGATCTGTTGTTCCTGCCGCGCCGGCTGGCCTGCGCGGGGTGCGGGGCGACGGGGGAGTGGGAGCCCGAGCGGCGCGCAGGGGCCCGGGTGGGAGTGACCCTCGGCGGCCCGGCCGAACCGTACTTCGGCCGCCCGCTGTGGTTGCAGACGCGCTGCGCGGGCCGCGTCCTGTGGGCGTACGACGCCGAGCACGTCGACGCGCTCACCGGGTACATCGGCGCGCGCCTCAGGGAACGGGGGTGCACGCCGTCGTCCTGGGACATGTTCCCCAGGCTGCCCGACTGGATGACGTCGGCGGCCCACCGCGAGACGGTCCTCGCGGGCCTTGCCGCCCTCCGGACCCTGGCCGGGCGCTCGGCCCCCGCGGACCGCAGCGACGCGGCCGACGGCAGTGCGAGCCGGGCGAGCCGCCGGCGCGTGACGTACTGACCGGGCGGACGGGCCTGATGGCCCGGTCGGTCAGCCCCGACGGGTCGAAGGGCTGGGCCTACGCGGGCGACGTGCGGCGTCTTCAGCGGGGGTGGCCGCCGCGACCTGCGCCTCCAGTGATCTGATGCGGCGCAGATACCGCAGATGGGAGGCGACCTTGACGCGCAGCATCCAGGGGTCAAGCGGTTTGGTGAGGATGTCCGTCACCTGCAACTCGTAGGCCTCTTCGGCGAGTTGCGCGTGCCGGAACAGGCCGGTCAGCAGTATCACGGGGATGTCGGCCGTCTGGTCGAGGCGGTGCAGATGCCGGGCCACCTCGAGCCCTGTGATGCCCGGCATGACGACATCCAGGATGATCAGGTCGATGCCGCCGCGCAGCACCGCCTTGAGCGCCTCCTCGCCGCTCTGCGCCCGCTCGGTGGGACAGCCGAGCGGGGCGAGGGCGCCCTCCAGGGCGAAGAGTGATTCCTCGTGATTGTCCACGAGGAGAACCGTGAGTTCCGTCGGCATGTCACCGTCCTTGGTGGGCTGCTTCACGTACGGGCCCGCCCGGCGTGCAGGGCAGACCGTCGGGTGCAGCCGCGGCCGACTCTTCGCTGGTGCCGTGTGCAGGGGCTGAAGTGGTGCGTGCGGGAAAAGGCTTTCCCCCACGATGCTGGGTCCCCGGCGCCCCGCAACAGGGGCCGGTCGGCCCCCGACCGGTGAGCAGTGGCCCCTTGCGGAGCGTTGGCGACATGATCATCACGGGAGTAGCGTGCCCCCCATCGGCGCGCGAGGAGGCTGGAGCATGGCACACACGGTGACCGCGGGGCTGGCCACGATGCAGGACGATCTGGCCGCCCTCTACCGGGACCTGCACCAGCACCCGGAACTGTCGCTCCAGGAGACGCGGACGGCCGGCCTGCTCGCCCGGCGGCTGCGCGACGCGGGCTTCGACGAGGTCGCCGAGAAGCTCGGCGGGACCGGCGTCGCCGGGGTGCTGTGCAACGGGGACGGGCCGGTCGTCATGCTCCGCGCCGACATCGACGCCCTGCCCGTCGAGGAGCTGACCGGCCTGCCCTACGCGAGCCGGGTCCGCAGCGTCGACGCCGACGGCCGTGACGTACCGGTCATGCACGCGTGTGGGCACGACATGCACGCCACCTGCCTGGTCGGCGCCGCCGCCCTGCTGGCCCAGGCTCGCGACCAGTGGTCGGGGACGCTGCTCGTCGTGTTCCAGCCCGCCGAGGAACTCGTGCGCGGCGCTCGTGACATGGTCGCGGACGGCCTCTTCGAGCGCTTCCCGAAGCCGGAGATCGTGCTGGGCCAGCATGTCGGCCCGCTGCCCGCCGGCTTCATCGGCTACGGCACAGGGCCGGTCATGGCGGCCTCGGACTCCGTCGACATCACCCTCCACGGCCGCGGCGCCCACGGCTCGCGCCCGGAGGCGTCCGTGGACCCCGTGCTGATGGCCGCGAACGTCGTCACCCGGCTGCAGGGCATCGTCAGCCGGGAGGTGCCCCCGGCCGAGACGGCCGTGGTCACCGTCGGCCGTCTCCAGGCCGGCACGAAGGAGAACATCATCCCGGCCACGGCCGAGCTCGGTGTCAACATCCGCACCTACACCCCGCAGGTCCGCACCGTGGTCCGCGCGGCCCTGGAGCGTGTCGTGCGCGCGGAGTCCCAGGCCAGCGCCGCCGTCGCCGAGCCCACCTTCCGGTGGGGCGCCAGCGCGCCCGCCCTCGTGAGCGACCCCGACAGCACCCGGACCACGATGGCCGCGTTCGCCGCGCACTTCGGGCAGGAGCGTCTGATGACGATGCCGCAGGTCAACGCCAGTGAAGACGTCGGCGTGTTTGGCGAGACGCTCGGCGTGCCCACGGTGTTCTGGTTCTGGGGCGGACTCGAGACGCAGACGGTGGTCAGCGCCCTCCAGGAGGGCCGCCTCGACGCGCTGCCGAGCAACCACTCGCCGCACTTCGCGCCGCTCGTCGAGCCGACCCTGAACACCGGCGTCGAAGCACTCGTCGTCGCGGCCCTCACCTGGCTCGGTGAAGCAGCCTAGACCGGCAGCAACCGCCCCACCAGCGTGCTCAGTTGACGCACCGTACGGCACTCGTGCATCGCCACGACGTCCCCGTACGCACCGGCCGCCGAGTCGCCCGTGTCCCACAGGGAGCGGGGCTCGGGGTTGAACCAGTGGACGCGGCGGGCCGCACGGGCGATGCGGCGCAGAGCCGGGACGTTCGGGTCCATCTGATTCGTGCGGGCGTCCCCCAGGACGAAGACCGAGGTGCGCGGGCCGACGGCCGACTCGTAGCGCTCGACGAACTCACCGAGGGCCGTGCCGTAGTCGCTGCTGCCGTGCCAGCCGGTGACGGTCGCCTCGGTGGCGATGCGCCCGCCCAGGCCCTCAGGGTCGGCGGCGCCGCGGGCGATGAGGTCGGTGACCTCGTCGATCCGGTTGACGAAGGCGAAGACCCGGACCTTGCTGAACTCGTCGTGCAGGGCCTGCACCAGCAGCATCGTGAAGTTCGCGAACCCGGCGACCGAGCCCGACACATCGCAGAGCAGCACGAGTTCGGGGCGGGCCGGGCGGCGCCTGCGCAGCACCGGACGCATCGGGACACCGCCCGTGGACAGCGAGCCGCGCAGCGTACGGCGCAGGTCGATACGGCCGCGCGCGGCCCGGCGCCTGCGGGCCGCGAGCCGGGTCGCCAGCTTGCGGGCCAGCGGATGCACGGTCCGGCGCAGCTCGGCGAGTTGCTCCTTGCCCGCGTAGAGGAACACGGTCCGGTCGGGGGTCCGTACGGGGACGCGGCGGGCCATCTCGTCCGTGCCGCGCCGCTCGGCGACCCGGCGGCGTGCCTCGGAGCGGACCTGTTCGCGGAACTCCTCGATACGGCGCCGGATCTCGTCGGCCTCGATACGGTCGGTGAACGCGCCGGAGCCACCCCCACCGCCCGCCCCCCGGAGACCGGCCATGATCCCGGCGAGCAGGGTCTGCGGCCGCAGCCGGTCGAGGGCCTGCATCGACGAGAAACCGTCCGCGTCGTACCGGCCGAGCCCCTCGACCGCCTCGGCGGCCAGCCGCTCCATCGCCGCACGGTCACCCGCGGCCAGGGCCTCGGCGAGCCGCTCGCGCAGACCCTCCCGGTCGAACGCGCCGTCCGCGAGCCCCGGCCCCCCGACCTCGCGCGGGAAGTACAGGTCGAAGACCGGGTCGAAGACGGCGCGCTGGCCCTGGTCGTGCAGGAGCGCCGCGGCGAGCCCCTCGCGCAGATGCTCGCGCCGGTCGAGGCCGAGCGCCGCCACGGCCTGCGCGGCGTCCACGCTCTCGCCCGTGCCGATCCGGATGCCGTGCGTGCGCAGCGTCCGGACCAGCGACGTCACCCGGTCCGCGACCGAGGGTGTGTTCACACCGTGTCCAGGTCGAGCTTGGCCGTGGCCGTCGTCACGTCCTCCTGGTGCTTGAGGACGACGCCGAGGGACTGCCGGACGACCTCCTCGTCGAGGCGGTCCGCACCGAGCGCGAGCAGCGTGCGCGCCCAGTCGACCGTCTCCGCCACCGACGGCGCCTTGCGCAGATCCATCGCGCGCAGCGCGCCCACCACCCGGACCAGTGACTCGGCGAGGACCGTGTCGAGCTCCGGCACCTTCAGCGCGACGATCCGGCGCTCCAGGTCCTCTTCGGGGAAGCCGATGTGCAGGAACAGACAGCGCCGGCGCAGCGCCTCCGACAGCTCACGGCTCGCGTTCGAGGTGAGGACGGTGAAGGGGCGGCGCGTCGCGCTGATCGTGCCCAGCTCCGGCACCGTCACCTGGAAGTCGGAGAGCACTTCGAGCAGCAGCCCCTCCACCTCCACGTCCGCCTTGTCGATCTCGTCGATGAGCAGGACCTTCGCGTCGTCGCCGCGGATCGCGCTCAACAGCGGGCGCGCCAGCAGGAACTCCTCGCTGAAGATGTCGGTGCGCGTCCGGTCCCACGACTCGTCGCGGCCCGCGGTGATGCGCAGCAGCTGCTTGGCGTGGTTCCACTCGTACAGCGCGCGCGACTCGTCGACGCCCTCGTAGCACTGGAGGCGGATGAGGCGCGCGTCGCTGATCGCGGCGACCGCCTTCGCCAGCTCCGTCTTGCCGACGCCCGCGGGGCCCTCCACGAGCAGCGGCTTGCCGAGCCGGGCCGCCAGGAACACGGTGGTCGCGACCGCGGGCGAGGCCAGATAACCGGTTTCGGCCAGACGTGCGGTGACATCGTCCACGGAAGTGAACAACGGGGCCTCCAGCTGGATGTGGTGCGGAGCCTTCAGCTGATCAGCTCCCCGCGGCCCCCACAACCGGCCGGCGCCGTTCATGGCGAACGTCACGTCCCTGTGGCCCGGACCTCAGACCTGCGCCGCCAGCCTCAGCTTCGCCGCCGCCGCGGGCTGTTGCCGGGCAGGAACGGGCTCGCCGGACCACCACTCCATGTCGCCCTCTATGCGCCGCAGCAGGATGCCCTCGCGGATCGCCCACGGGCAGATGGTCAGTTCGCGGATGTCCATCAGCTTCATCGCCGTATGGCCGACGAGCGCGCCGGCCAGGGACTGGGTCGCGCGCGGCGCCGAGATACCGGGCAGCTCGGCCCGGCGCGCCGCGGGCAGCGACGCCAGCTCCCCGACGGCGGTACGCAGCGCCTTGCGGGTGAGCGCCCGGTCGACGAACGGGCCGTGCCGGCCGGCCGGCGCCCCGCACAGCCGCGCCAGCTGCGTGAACGTACGAGAGGTGGCGGTCATCGTGACCGGCCCCTCCCAGCGAACCCGCGCCGCGACATCCCGCAACTGGTGCCGTACATGGCGGCGCAGCTCCTTCAGCTCCGCTTCCGTGGGCGCGTCCGCACCGGGCAGGTGCTCACGCGTCAGACGACGGGCGCCCAGCGGCAGCGAGATCGCGAAGTCCGGCAACCGGCCCCGCCCGAAAGCGACTTCGAGTGTGCCGCCGCCGATGTCCAGGACGCCGAGCGGGCCCGCCCGCCAGCCCATCCAGCGCCGCGCGGCGAGGAACGTCAGCTCGGCCTCCACCTCACCGGGCAGTACCCGCAGCCGCGTGCCCGTGCGGTCCTCCACGGCGCGCAGTACCTCGTCCCGGTTGGGCGCGTCCCGCACGATCGCCGTGGCGAAGGCGAACGGTTCGTCGCTGCCCCACCGTTCGGCCTCCTCGTACGCGTCGGCGACCGCCTCGGCGATCCGCTCCACGGCCCGCGGCCCGAGTCTTCGGTCACCGCCGACCTCCTCCGAGAGCCGCACTCTTCGTTTGGCCGTGTGCACCGGCAGCGGTGCTCCGTTGCGCGCGTCCGCGACCGCGAGACGCACCGTGTTCGACCCGACATCCACCACACTGATCCGCATGATCGTTCGGGTACCCGTCGCAGGTGCCGGGCAAAGCCGGAGGGCCGTGTTCCTTTGCGGCAAACACCCCGATCGTGGGATCAGGACAGAGCCGACCGCTCGAGCCACTCCCACGCGGCGCGCGCCGTGAACTCCTCCTGACCGCCCCTGAACAGCAGATCCGCCGTGGTGAACGCCGGATCGCCGGCCTGCGCCGCGACGTACGGCAGCGCGATGCACCGCATGCCCGCCGCGTGCGCCGCCGCGGCGCCGGGCGCCGCGTCCTCCAGGACCACACAGTGCGCCGCCCGCACGCCGAGGCGGCGAGCCGCCTCCAGGAACACGTCCGGGGCGGGCTTGCCGTGCTCGACCTCGTCCGCCGACACGTAGCGCGTCAGCAGCGTCCCGAGGCCGGTGCCGCTCAGGATCGCCTCGATGGCCTCCGGCGACGAGCCCGACGCCACGATCATCGGCGTGCCCGCCTCGTGCAGCCGCTCCACGAACAGCCGCATCTGCGGGAAGACGTGCGTGTCGGCGCGGGCCAACTCCAGATAGCGGGCGTTCAGATCGTCGAGGAGCACGTGGTCGGGGTCCTCGATGCCGTACGTGCGCCGCCACATCCCGATGGTCTCCAGCGTGGAGATGCCGACGTACGTCTCGTGGTCGGCCCAGGTGAAGTCGGTGACGCCGTAGCGGGCCAGGGTGCCGAGCGACGCCTTGAAGTAGTTGGGCTCGCTGTCGACGAGGGTGCCGTCGAGGTCGAAGACGACCGCCGTGGAGCCGAAGCGGTAAGGGGACGCCGGGGTCTCGTGGTGCGGGGTGTTCATGCCGTTCAGCATGCCGGACAGGTGGTCCCGGGCCCGTCCCCGGTCACCCGCGATCCGCGGCCGCCGCCCGGCCGATCGCCTCGACCAGCGGCAGCAGCCGGTGCGGGACCCGCTCGCGCAGCGCGACCTCGGTGCGGGTGCGGACCACCCCGGGCAGCCGGTTGAGCTGCTGGACCACGTCCTCCAGATGCCCGGCGTCGCGCGCGGCGGCCCGGGCCAGCAGATCGCCGCCGCCGGTGATGGAGTGCGCCTCGATGATCTCCGGCACCTGGGCGAGGGCGTCCCCGACCTCGCTCAGATGCCCCTGTGTCACCTCGATGTGGACGAAGGCGAGCACCGGGTGGCCGAGCGCCGCGGGGGAGAGGGACGGCGCCACTCCCGTGATCACTCCGTCCCGTTCGAGCCGGTCGAGGCGTGCCTGGAGCGTGCCGCGGGCGACAGCGAGGATGCGGGCGTACTCGCGGACGCTGGTCCGGGGCTGTTCCAGGAGCAGGCGCAGGATGCGGGTGTCGAGCTGGTCCACGGCCATGGGCGTACGTGCTCCTTCGTGACGCGGTCGATCATGGCCGACAGTACCAATGGCCCAGTCTCCGCGCCGTACGTGAGCCAGGTGCCGGGTCGGCGCGGGACGGACCGCACGAGGTCCGTCCCGGCCGGCTCCACGGGCCCGGCCACCGGTACCGGCGTCGGGCGCCGGGTGGCAGCGGCCGGGATCACGCCGCCCCCTCCCGCGGCGCGGCCCCGGCGCGGGCCCGGATCGCCTCGGCGTGCGGCGTGGTGTCGCCCGGACCGTACGCCGCGCAGTACGCCCGCCAGTCCGCGGCGCCCCCGACATCGTCGGCCAGGCCGAAGCGGCTGACGCCCCGCAGATACAGCAGCTCCGGGTCCGCGTCACCGTCGAGCACCGCGAGGGCGCGGTCCAGGTCGGCGACGGCCCGCCGGTGCTCGCCCAGGGACTGCAGCGCCAGCGCCCGGTTGGCGCGCAGCTCGGCGTCGTCGCTCAGGGCGAGAGCCGAGTCCAGGTCGGCGACGGCGTCACCGGCCCGGCCCGCGTCGAACGCGAGCACGGCCCGGCCCGCCCAGGCCGCGACGCAGCGCGCGTCCGGTCCCCCGTCGCTCCGGCCGCGGCCGGACTCACCGCAGCATACGGACCGGGGGTCGGCGGCGTTCAGCAAGTGTGCGAAGGACAGGGGGCTTTCAGCGTCTGCCCGTGACTCCGGGGCCCGACGCCGTGGAGCCGCGCACCACCAGCTCGGGCATGAACACGAACTCCGTGTGCGGCGCGGGCGTGCCGCCGATCTCCTCCAGGACCGCGCGGACCGCCGCCTGGCCCATGGCCTGCACGGGCTTGCGCACCGTGGTCAGCGGCGGATCGGTGAACGCGATCAGCGGCGAGTCGTCGAATCCGACCACCGAGATGTCGTCGGGCACCTCGAGGCCGCGCTGCCGGGCCGCCCGGATCGCGCCGAGCGCCATCATGTCGCTGGCGCAGACGACGGCCGTACAGCCGCGGTCCATCAGATCGGACGCGGCGGCCTGGCCGCCCTCCAAGGTGTAGAGGGAGTGCTGGACGAGGTCGCGCTCGGTCTCGTCAGGGGAGAGGCCGAAACGCTCCTGCATCGAGCGCACGAAACCCTCGATCTTCCGCTGCACCGGCACGAACCGCTTCGGCCCGAGCGCGAGCCCGATCCGGTCGTGGCCCAGCGACGCGAGGTGCGTGACGGCCAGCTGCATCGCGGCCCGGTCGTCCGGTGAGATGAAGGGCGCCTGCACCTTCGGCGAGAACCCGTCGACGAGCACGAACGGCACGCCCTGCGCGCGCAGCTGCTCGTAGCGCTGGGGGTCGGCGGTGGTGTCGGCGTGCAGCCCGGACACGTAGATGATGCCGGTGACGCCCCGGTCGACGAGCATCTCGGTCAGCTCGTCCTCGGTGGAGCCACCGGGGGTCTGGGTGGCCAGGACCGGTGTGTAGCCCTGGCGGGTCAGCGCCTGCCCGATGGTCTGGGCGAGCGCCGGGAAGATCGGGTTCTCCAGCTCGGGGGTGATCAGTCCGACCAGTCCCTCGCTGCGCCGGCGCAGCCGCACGGGCCGCTCGTAGCCGAGGACGTCGAGGGCGGCGAGCACCGACTGGCGGGTGGCCGACGCGACGCCCGGCTTGCCGTTGAGGACCCGGCTGACCGTCGCCTCGCTGACGCCCGCCTGTGCCGCGATGTCGGCCAGGCGCGCGGTCACGGGTGGGGACTGGGCCGGTCGCCGGGCAGCCTGTGCGGGCAGCTGCGTCATCGCACTCCTTGGGGGGACATCCTGCTGGCAAGCCTGATGGCAAGAGTCCCGATGATCCCCGCGCTGCGACCTCGTGGCAAGAGCTTGCAGAGCCTTGCAAGGCGATGAAGTGGTCAACTATAGGGCATAACACCCCACTTTTGTCCGTCTCTTGTGGGTCACGAAGCGATAACTCGCCACAGTGGCTGCAATTTTTTGCTGCAAGGTCTTTCGCCGGGCTTGCCGCACTGTTACGTTCACGTCGCCCGGCGGCGGCGACGGCGCGGTCGGCAAGTAGGCCAGAGGAGCGGACGGGACCTCTCCTCGCCCACTCACGGGCATTCACCCTCTAGGAGATCTCATGCGGCGTGGCATAGCGGCCACCGCGGTGGTGGCGTCCCTCGCTCTCTCGGCGACGGCGTGTGGCGGAAGCGACGACGACGGCGGCAAGGCGTCCGGCCCGACCACCATCACGTGGTGGGACACGTCGAACGCCACCAACGAGGCGCCCACGTACAAGGCCTTGGTCAAGGACTTCGAGAAGGCCAACCCCGACATCAAGGTCAAGTACGTCAACGTGCCCTTCGACCAGGCGCAGAACAAGTTCGACACCGCGGCCGGCGCCAGTGGCGCCCCGGACGTGCTGCGCGCCGAGGTCGGCTGGACCCCCGCGTTCGCGAAGAAGAGCTACCTGCTGCCGCTGGACGGCACCGACGCCCTCTCGGAGCAGGACAAGTTCCAGGCGAGCCTGATCAAGCAGGCCCAGTTCGACGGCAAGACCTACGGTGTCCCGCTGGTCACCGACACCCTCGCCCTCGTCTACAACAAGGAGCTCTTCAAGAAGGCGGGCGTCACGAAGGCGCCCACCACCTGGGCCGAGCTGAAGTCGGCCGCCGCCGAGGTCAAGGACAAGACCGGCGCCGACGGCTACTGGGGCTCCACGGCCGGCTACTACGCCCAGCCGTTCCTGTTCGGCGAGGGCGCCGACACCGTCGACGCCGCCGGCAAGAAGATCACCATCGCCTCCGCCGAGGCCAAGAAGGGCATGACCGCCTGGCAGGGCCTGTTCGACGGCAAGGGTCTGCACAAGGCCGACGCCACCGCCGACGCGTACGCCCACATCCAGGACGCGTTCGTCAACGGCAAGGTCGCCTCGATCATCCAGGGCCCGTGGGAGATCACGAACTTCTACAAGGGCTCCGCGTTCAAGGACAAGGCGAACCTCGGCATCGCCACCGTCCCGGCCGGCTCGGCCGGCAAGGCGGGCGCCCCGACCGGCGGCCACAACCTCTCCGTCTACGCGGGCTCCGACAAGGCGCACCAGGAGGCGTCGCTGAAGTTCGTCAAGTGGATGACGTCGGCGAAGACGCAGGAGCAGATCGCCCTGAAGAACTCGACGCTGCCCACGCGCGCGGACGCCTACACCGACAAGGTCACTGCCGACCCGGGCATCGCCGGCTACCAGAAGGTGCTGCCCGCCGCCCAGCCGCGCCCCGAGCTGCCCGAGTACAGCTCGCTGTGGACGCCGATGGATCAGGAACTGCCGAAGGTCGCCACCGGCAAGGAGCCCCTCGACAAGGGCCTGGGCAACGTGGAGACCGCGTTCACCAAGCTCGTGCCCGACTTCAGCAAGTAACGGGCTCAGCCCAGTAGTTCGGCTTCGTAGTTCGACCGGTCCGCGCCCCGGAGGGGAGGGCGCGGGCCGGCGTCGACCTGATCAGAAGGTGCCCCGCCATGACCATCGCCGTCGACCGACCGGCCACCACGAGCCGTGAGCCGCGCCCAGGACCGATCCGGCGCCTGAAGGACTCGTACCGCAAGTACTGGTACGCGTACGTGATGATCGCCCCGGTCGTCGTGGTCCTCGGCGTTCTCGTCGGCTACCCGCTGGTGCGGGGCTTCTATCTGACGCTCACCGACGCCAACAGCCTCAACTCGGCGCGCACCATCGGCGTCAACCACATCGACGCCACCTACAAGTTCATCGGCCTCGACAACTACGCCGACATCCTGTGGGGCCCGGCCTCCTACGACCGTTTCTGGTCACATTTCATCTGGACCGTCGTCTGGACGGCGCTCTGTGTCGCCCTGCACTACGGCATCGGGCTCGGCCTCGCCCTGCTGCTCAACCAGAAGATGCGCGGACGCACCTTCTACCGGCTGATGCTGATCCTGCCGTGGGCGGTGCCCACGTTCGTCACCGTCTTCGCGTGGCGGATCATGCTCGCCGACTCCGGGATCATCAACTCGACGCTCGGCTCGCTCCATCTGCCCCAGCCCGCCTGGCTGGAGGACCCCTTCTTCCAGAAGGCCGCGGCGGTCCTCGTCAACACCTGGTGCGGCGTGCCGTTCATGATGATCTCGCTGCTCGGCGGCCTGCAGTCCATCGACGCCTCCCTGTACGAGGCCGCGGAGATGGACGGCGCGAGCGCCTGGCAGCGGTTCCGCCACATCACCCTGCCCGGTCTGCGCTCGGTCAGCTCGACGGTGGTCCTGCTCGGCGTGATCTGGACGTTCAACCAGTTCGCGATCATCTTCCTGCTGTTCGGCAACACGGCGCCCGACGCACAGATCCTCGTGACCTGGGCCTATCGCCTGGGCTTCGGGCAGCAGCCGCGCGACTTCGCGCAGTCCGCCGCGTACGGCGTGCTGCTCCTGTCGATCCTCACCGTCTTCACGTCCTTCTACTACCGCTGGTTGAGGCGCAATGAGCAGCTCGCCGTCTGACGCCGCAGGAGCCACCACCATGAGCACCACGACCGCCGCTGCCTCGAAGGTCCCCGCGCAGCGCTCCACGCCGCAGACCGCCCCGACGAAGGTGCGCCGGGTGCGCCGGCGCGGCGAGCGCGGCCCACTGGCGACCGCCCTGTCGCACGGTGTCCTCGCCGTCGCCAGCCTGATCGCCCTGTTCCCCATCGTGTGGCTCGTCTACCTGTCGGCGGGACCCGACAAGGACGACTACCTGCACCCCGGCGGCATCGCCGGCAAGGCCACGCTCGACAACTACGCGTACGTGCTCCAGCACACCGGCTTCTTCGACTGGATGAAGTCGACGCTGGTCGTCGCCCTCGGTACCACCCTCGTCGGCGTGCTGTTCGCCGCCACGACCGGGTACGCCGTCTCCCGGATGCGCTTCCCCGGCTACCGGCCGCTGATGTGGGTGCTGCTGCTCACACAGGCGTTCCCCATCGCTGTCCTGATCGTGCCGATGTACGAGATCTTCTCCGAACTCGGCCTCATCGACAGCTACCTCGGCCTCATCCTGGTCAACTGCACGACGATCGTGCCGTATTGCACCTGGTTGATGAAGGGCTACTTCGACACCGTGCCGGTCGACATCGACGAGGCGGGCCGCATCGACGGACTCTCGCCGTTCGGCACGTTCTGGCGGCTGATCCTGCCGCTGGCCAAGCCCGGTATCGCGGTCGCCGCGTTCTACGCCTTCATCACCGCGTTCGCCGAGGTCGCGTTCGCCTCCACGTTCCTGCTCGACGACTCGAAGTACACCTTCGCGGTCGGCCTGCAGAGCTTCATCAGCGAGCATGACGCGCAGTGGAACCTCATGGCCGCCACCGCGGTGTTGATCGCCATCCCCGTCACCGCCTTCTTCTACCTTGTCCAGAAGCACCTGGTCACCGGCCTCACCGCAGGCGGGACCAAGGGCTGAGGCCCAAGAAGACCCCTACGCACACCGACCAGTAGCCGGCTCCTTTACGCAGCAAGGACACCATGACTCAGCACTCCACCGACGAGTCCCCGGCGTTCGC
Organism: Streptomyces kunmingensis; assembly: GCF_039533535.1. Taxonomy (NCBI): domain Bacteria; kingdom Bacillati; phylum Actinomycetota; class Actinomycetes; order Kitasatosporales; family Streptomycetaceae; genus Streptomyces; species Streptomyces kunmingensis. Next base: position 60,731 of record NZ_BAAATS010000040.1, on the reverse strand, counting down.
CACCACGACCCGCGAGACCACCGACTGGTGGCGCGACGCGGTCATTTACCAGGTCTACCCGCGCAGCTTCGCCGACAGCGACGGCGACGGCACCGGCGACCTCGAAGGCGTCCGCCGTCACCTGCCCTACCTGCGCGACCTCGGCGTCGACGCCGTGTGGCTGTCACCCTTCTACGCCTCCCCGCAGGCCGACGGCGGCTACGACGTCGCCGACTACCGGGCCGTCGACCCCATGTACGGCACGCTCCTGGACGCCGACGCCGTGATCCGCGACGCGCACGGGCTCGACCTGCGCGTCATCGTCGACCTCGTGCCCAACCACTCCTCCGACCAGCACGAGTGGTTCAAGCGGGCCGTCGCCGAGGGCCCCGGCTCGCCCTCGCGCGACCGCTACCACTTCCGCCCCGGCAAGGGCGCGAACGGTGAACTCCCGCCCAACGACTGGGAGTCCATCTTCGGCGGCCCCGCCTGGACGCGGCTGCCGGACGGCGAGTGGTACCTCCACCTCTTCGCGCCGGAGCAGCCCGACTTCAACTGGGAGCACCCGGCCGTCGCCGACGAGTTCCGCTCCATCCTGCGGTTCTGGCTGGACATGGGCGTCGACGGCTTCCGTATCGACGTCGCCCACGGTCTCGTCAAGGCCGAGGGCCTGCCCGACCTCGGCGCGCACGACCAGCTGAAGCTGCTCGGCAACGACGTCATGCCGTTCTTCGACCAGGACGGCGTCCACGCGATCTACCGCTCCTGGCGCACGATCCTCGACGAGTACGACGGCGACAAGGTCTTCGTCGCCGAGGCCTGGACCCCGACCGTCGAGCGCACCGCCAACTACGTGCGCCCCGACGAACTGCACCAGGCCTTCAACTTCCAGTACCTGGGCGCCCCTTGGGACGCGACCGAGCTGCGCGCCATCATCGACAGCTCCCTCGACGCGATGCGCCCGGTCGGCGCCCCGGCCACCTGGGTGCTCTCCAACCACGACGTGACCCGGCACGCCACCCGCTACGCCAACCCGCCCGGCGGCACCCAGATCCGCACCGCGGGCAACCGGGAACTCGGCCTGCGCCGCGCCCGCGCCGCCACGCTGCTCATGCTGGCGCTGCCCGGATCCGCGTACGTCTACCAGGGCGAGGAGCTCGGCCTGCCCGACGTCACCGACCTGCCCGACGAGGTGCGCCAGGACCCGTCGTTCTTCCGCGCCCAGGGCCAGGACGGGTTCCGCGACGGCTGCCGGGTACCGATCCCGTGGACCGTGGAGGGCCCGTCGTACGGCTTCGGTGACGGCGGCAGCTGGCTGCCGCAGCCGGAGAGCTGGGGCGCCCTCAGCGTCGAGGCGCAGACCGGCGACCCGGACTCCACCCTGGAGCTCTACCGCTCGGCCTTCGCCCTGCGCCGCGCCCAGCCGGGCCTCGGCGCCGGCGCCGACGTGACGTGGCACGACGACGTCCCCGACGGCGTGCTCTTCTTCGAGCGGCCCGGGTTCGCGTGCACGGTCAACACGACCGGCGGCCCCGTCTCCGTCACCGCGCCCGGCCGGGTGCTGCTCTCCTCCGGCCCGGTGACGGTCGAGGACGGCTCCGTCGAGCTGCCCGCCGACACGACGGTGTGGTGGGAGACGGTCTGACCCGCTGAGACCTGAAGAAGGGGGCCGGTGCACACCGGCCCCCTTCCTCATACGTGTGTCACTTCCAGGTGTCGCTCACCGTGTATCCGGCGCCCGATCCCGTCGTGTAGGAGCGGTTGGCGCCCGACTCCCAGGTCACGGTCCCGGAGGCGTCCTTCTTCAGGTACTTGTACGTGAAGGCCGTGCTCTTGGGGACGATGACCGTCCTGCCCCAGGAGGGGTACGCGGCAGACGACAGCGGTATCGCGTCGGCCGGGTTCCAGGAGCCGAGCGAGGGGAGCGAACCGACGACGTACACGTTCGTGCCCTGGGTGGTCGTGGCGTTCGCCGTGAACCGGACGTCGGTGGCGTCGGCGTCCGCCACGTTCCACGTGTTGTTCACCGCGGCCGACGACGTGCCGGTGGTCAGCTTCCGGTTGGCGTTCGACTCCCAGGTGACGGTCCCGGAGGCGTCCTTCTTCAGGTACTTGTACTCGATCGAGGACGCGGCGGGTACGGCGATGTCCTTCTTCCAGACGGGGTAGCCGGCGGAGGAGAGCTTCACCGCGTTCGCCGTGTTCCAGGAGCCGAGCGCCGAGGTCGAGCCGACGACGTAGACATCGCTGCCGGAGGTCGTCGGCGCGTACTCGTTGAAGGAGGCGGTGACGGTGGAACCGCCGTCCGAACCTCCGTCGCCACCACCGCAGTTGACGGTGCAGATGTACGAGCCGTCGTAGAACGCGACCGCGCCCTTCGCCGGGACGGTGAGCGCGGCCTTGCCGCCGGAGACGGTGACGGAGGTGGCGCCGCCGTTGATCACGTTCTTGTACGTGCCGTCCTTGAGACCGGTCGTGTACGTGTGGGTGTGAGCGGACGAGCTGTTGTTGAGGGCGACGAAGCCGCCGGTGCCGCGGGCGAAGCCGATGACGTTCGAGGCCGGGGACTGCCAGTTGGCGACGGAGGCGTTCGCGACCGCGTTGTGCCAGGCGATCATTCCGGAGACGGCGGTGTCCCGGTCCAGGCAGGACCAGCCGGAGGAGCAGTTCGTGTCGGTGACGAAGCCGCCGTTGTTGGGCGGCGCCTCGTCGCTCTGGCCGAAGTTCCAGGCCGCGTACACCGACGGGCGGCCGTACCCGCGCGCCAGCTGGAAGACGTTGGCGAGGACCGCCGTCGCGCCGTCCTTGTAGCTGAGCGTGTAACCGTTGCGCTCGGTGTCGTGGTTGGTGACGAACGTGTTGGAGTTCGCCTCGTTCGCCAGCCCCCAACTGCTGCCGAACGACGCCAGGTTCGCGATGTCACCGCCGCCGAACTGGGACTTCATGGCGGCCGCGTACGTGAAGTCGAGGACGTCGCCGTTGTTGTAGTAGTCGCCCAGCGCGGGCGGATTGCCCGGGTAGACCTCCTGCGTGAGGTACGGGGCGTCGCCCGCCGTCGTGGTGTGCAGCGCTCCCTTGATGGCGTTCATGTCGCCCGTCTCGATGTGCTTGGCCGCGTCCACGCGGAAGCCGTCCACACCGAGGTCGATCTGCTTGTTCAGGAAGCCCACGATCTTCGCGCGGACCCCCGACTCGGATGTGTCGAGGTCGGGCAGGCCGAGCAGCTCGCAGTGCTGCACCTCGTACTGATCGGACCAGTTGGAGATGGTCTTCGTGCAGTCGTCGCTGTCGGCCGGGTCGTAGTCCGGGGTGTCGTACTTGTTGCCGATCGTGGTGCCCGCGTAGCCGGTGCCGGTCTGCGCGGCCGTGTGGTTGATGACGGCGTCCGTGTAGACCTCGATACCCGCCGAGTGGCAGGTGTCGATCATGCTCTTGAAGTCGCCCGCACTGCCGAACCGGCTGTCCAGCTTGTACGAGTACGGCTGGTAGACGTCCCACCAGAAGTAGTTCGCCTGCTTGAGGGACTCCTCGGGCGGCGCGACCTGTACGGCGCCGTAGCCGGCCGGGTCCAGGACGTCGGTGCACTCCTTGGCGACCGATTTCCAGTTCCACGACCACAGGTTGGCGATCACGTCGCCGTTCTTGACGCCCGTGTCGGCGGCGGACGCGCTCTGGGCGGGCAGGGCGACGACGCCGCCGAGCGCCAGGGCTCCGACGGCGACGGCGACGGCGGTGCGGTGCTTTCTCCTGAGTGCTCGGGTGGGGGACGGGCGCATGTGCGGCTCCTGTATGTGGGGTTTCCGACCCGTCTGCGACGAAGGGGGAGACGGGTGGCGCACCGTGAGAGTGAGGGAGCTTCCAAGGCCGCGTCAATAACTTGGTTGAAAGTTCTTGCTGTTGATTGCAGAACTCTTGCAGCAAAGTTCCTGCAAGCGATACGGTCACGCGGCGGACCGGTGCCGCTCCAGGCCGTGTTCGCCAAGGCCCTTCTGTCGCGCCCCGGATTCACGCACTTCAAGAGCCCTGTTTCCGCGAGGAGTTCCGCCTTGAGCCGCACCCTTTCGAGCCGCACCCGCTCCGTCCCGCACAGACGGGCCGCCGCGTACACCGCGGCGGCCGCGCTCCTGCTGACCCTGGCCCAGCCGCTCGCGGCCCGCGCCGCCACCCCTCCCGCGCCGCCGTCCGACGCGAAGCTGGCCGCGGAGCCCGCCCGCCACGACCTGACGCGCGAGCAGTACTACTTCGTCCTTCCCGACCGCTTCGCGAACGGTGACACCGCCAACGACAAGGGCGGCCTGACCGGCTCCCGCCTCGCGACCGGCTACGACCCCGGCGACAAGGGCTTCTACCAGGGCGGCGACCTCAAGGGCCTCACCGAGCGGCTCGACTACATCGAGGACCTCGGCACCACCGCGATATGGCTGGCGCCGATCTTCAAGAACAAGCCGGTACAGGGCACCGGGGAGAACGCCTCGGCCGGCTACCACGGCTATTGGATCACCGATTTCACGCAGGTCGACCCGCACTTCGGCACCAACGCCGACCTGAAGACCCTCATCTCCAAGGCCCACCGCAAGGGCATGAAGGTCTTCTTCGACGTCATCACGAACCACACCGCCGACACGGTCGACTACACGGAGAAGACGTACAACTACCGTCCCAAGGGCGCCTACCCGTACCTCGACACCGAGGGCCGCCCCTTCGACGACAGCAAGGGCGTGACGGCGAAGGTCGACGCGGACTCCTTCCCGTACACGCCGAAGAACACGGGCGAGATGGTCCCGTCCTGGCTCAACGACCCGGCCATGTACCACAACCGCGGCGACTCGACCTGGGAGGGCGAGTCGACCACGTACGGCGACTTCTCCGGGCTCGACGACCTGTGGACCGAGCGGCCCGAGGTCGTCAAGGGCATGGAGGACATCTACAAGACGTGGGTGCGAGACTTCGACATCGACGGCTTCCGCATCGACACCGTCAAACATGTCGACCTGGATTTCTGGGCCCAGTGGGCGACCGCGCTCGACACATATGCCGCCAAGCAGGGCCGTGACGACTTCTTCATGTTCGGCGAGGTGTACTCCGCCGACACGGACGTCACCTCCCCGTACGTGACGCGCGGCCGGCTCGACGCGACGCTCGACTTCCCGTTCCAGGACGCGGCCCGCGCCTATGCCTCGCAGGGCGCGTCGGCCGACAAGCTGGCCAAGGTCTTCGCCGACGACTACAAGTACGCCACGGACAAGGCCAACGCGTACGAGCAGGTCACGTTCCTCGGCAACCACGACATGGGCCGCATCGGCAGCTTTCTGAAAGCCGACAATCCGGCCGCGTCCGACGCCGAGCTGCTGCAACGCGACAAGCTCGCCAACGAAGTGATGTTCCTGTCGCGCGGCAACCCCGTCGTCTACTACGGCGACGAGCAGGGCTTCACCGGCCCCGGCGGCGACAAGGACTCCCGGCAGACGATGTTCGGCTCGAAGGTCGCCGACTACCTCGACGACGACGAGATCGGCACCGCCCGCACCCACGCCGACGACGCGTACGACACCAAGCACCCGCTGTTCAAGGCGATCGCCAAGCTCTCCGAGCTCCGCAAGGACAACCCGGCGCTCGCCGACGGCGCGCAGCGGGAGCTGTACGCGAAGGACTCGGTGTACGCCTTCTCGCGCACCGGCGCGAACCGCGACTACGTCGTGGCGGTCAACAACGCGACCGTGGCGAAGACGGTCGAGCTGCCCGTCGAGTCCGCGAAGTACCGTGCCCTGTACGGGGGTTCGGGCACGGTCAAGGCGTCCGGCGGGCACATCGAGGTCACCGTCCCGGCCCTGTCGTCGCTCGTCCTGCGGGCCTCCGGCAAGCTCCCGGCGCCGAGCGCGAAGCCCACGCTGTCGCTGACGGCCCCGGAAGCCGGCGCCACCGGTACGGTCACGCTCTCCGCCGACCCCGCTACGACGGCCTCGGCCCGCGTGGTCTTCGCCGCTCAGGTCGGGAACGGCGCGTGGCGCACCCTCGGCTCCGTCGACCACGCCCCGTACCGGATCACGCAGAACCTGCCGGACACGGTGGATGCCGGAACGCCGTTGCGGTACAAGGCAGTTGTGGTGGACCGTGCCGGACGTACCGCCAGCGCCCTCGCCGGCTCGACGGCGGGGCAGCCGCCCGCGCCCGAGAAGCCGACCGCCGTCGACCGTGACCACGCCGTCGTCCACTACAAGCGCAAGGGCGGCGACTACGACGGCTGGACCCTCAAGTCCGGCTCCCAGACCGCCGAGTTCACCGGTCGGGACGCCTATGGCGCCTTCGCCTGGGTGAAGGTTCCGGACGGCGCCGGCTCCCTGGCGTACACCGTCGAGAAGGGCGGCGCCGCCGACGGACCGCAGCGCACCGTCGACCTGGCGAAGACCGGCGAGGTCTGGGTCGAACAGGGCAAGGACGAGCAGACGGCAGCCAGGCCCGACGGGGTCTATCCGCCGCAGGACGAGAAGAAGGCCGTCGTCCACGTCCACCGCGCCGACGGCGCCTACGACGGCTGGGGCCTGCACACCTGGACCGGTGCCGCCACCCCCACCGACTGGTCGAAGCCGCTCGAGCCCACCGGCAAGGACGCCTACGGACTGATCTTCGAGGTGCCCCTCGCCGACGGCGCGACCACCCTGAACTACATCCTGCACAAGGGCGACGAAAAGGACATCGCCAGCGACCGCGTCCTCGACTTCGCCACGTACGGCAAGGAGGTGTGGCTGAACTCGGGAGAGAGCGGCTACCTCCTCCCGTCCGTCGGCTCGGGCGGCGACCTCGACCTGTCCAAGGCGCAGGCACAGTGGATCGACGCCGACACTGTCGTCTGGAAGGTGGCGCCCACCGCAGCCACCAGCCAGCAGCTCGTCTACGCGCCCGAGGGCGGCATCACCGTCCAGGACGGCGCCCTGAGCAGTGAGGGCCACTGGCTGCGACTGACTCCCGGTGCGCTGACGGACGCGCAGAAGGCCAAGTACCCGCACCTGAAGGACTATCCGGCGTTCACCGTCGACCCGCGCGACCGTGACCGGGTGCGCGACGCACTGCGCGGCCAGCTGATAGCGACCCAGCGCGCGGCCAACGGCGCCCTGCTCGCGGCCACGGGGGTCCAGGTCCCGGGCGTCCTGGACGACGTGTACGCGTCCGGCGCCGCGAAGGCCTCCCTCGGCCCGGTCTTCAAGGGCGGCAAGGTCACGCTCTCCGTATGGGCGCCGACCGCGCGGGACGTCCGCCTCGAACTGGGCGGCAAGGAGCGGGCGATGCGCCGCGACGCCACGAGCGGCGTGTGGTCGGTCACCGGCTCCGCGGCGGCCTGGCGCGGCGAGCAGTACCGCTACGCCGTGAGCGTCTGGGCGCCGAGCGTCCAGAAGCTCGTCACGAACAAGGTCACCGACCCGTACTCGGTCGCCCTCACCGCGAACTCGGAGCGCAGCCTCGTCGTCGACCTGGACGACAAGGCCCTCGCCCCGAAGGGCTGGTCGGGCCTGGCGAAGCCGAAGGCCGTCGCCATGAAGGACGCGCAGATCCAGGAGCTGCACATCCGCGACTTCTCGGTGGCGGACAGCACGACCCCCGCGAAGGACCGGGGCACCTATCTCGCCTTCACCGACAAGAACAGCGACGGCTCGAAGCACCTGCGCGAACTCGCCGGCTCCGGCACCTCGTACGTGCACCTGCTGCCCGCCTTCGACATCGCCACCATCCCCGAGAAGAAGTCCGACCAGGCCACGCCCGACTGCGACCTGACGTCCTACGCCCCCGACAGCGACCGGCAGCAGGAGTGCGTGGGCAAGACCGCCGCCAAGGACGCGTACAACTGGGGCTACGACCCGTACCACTACACGGTTCCGGAGGGTTCGTACGCCACCGACCCGGACGGCACCCGGCGCACCGTCGAGTTCCGGCAGATGGTCAAGTCGCTCAACGAGGACGGGCTGCGCGTCGTCATGGACGTCGTGTACAACCACACGGCGGCCGCGGGCCAGGAGAAGACGTCCGTGCTCGACCGGATCGTGCCGGGCTACTACCAGCGGCTCATGGAGGACGGTTCCGTCGCGAACTCCACGTGCTGCGCGAACACCGCGACCGAGAACACCATGATGGGCAAGCTCGTCGTCGACTCGATCGTCACCTGGGCCAAGGAGTACAAGGTCGACGGCTTCCGCTTCGACCTGATGGGCCACCACCCCAAGGCCAACATCCTCGCGGTCCGGGGGGCCCTCGACGCGCTCACCCTCAAGAAGGACGGCGTCGACGGCAAGAGCGTCATCCTGTACGGCGAGGGCTGGAACTTCGGCGAGATCGCCGACGACGCCCGCTTCGAGCAGGCCACGCAGAAGAACATGGCGGGCACCGGCATCGCCACCTTCTCCGACCGGGCACGTGACGCCGTGCGCGGCGGGGGCCCCTTCGACGAGGACCCGGGCGTGCAGGGCTTCGCCTCCGGCCTCTACACCGACCCCAACTCCTCGACGGCGAACGGCACACCGGCCGAGCAGAAGGCCCGCCTGCTGCACTACCAGGACCTCATCAAGGTCGGCCTGTCGGGCAACCTCGCGGCCTACGAGTTCACCGACAGCGACGGGAAGAAGGTGAAGGGCTCCGACGTCGACTACAACGGCGCGCCCGCCGGATACGCGGCCGCCCCCGGCGACGCCCTGGCCTATGCGGACGCGCACGACAACGAGTCCCTGTACGACACGCTGACGTACAAACTGCCCGCGACGACGAGTGCGGCGGACCGCTCGCGCATGCAGGTCCTCGCGATGGCCACGGCCGCACTGTCGCAGGGCCCGGCCCTGTCGCAGGCGGGCACCGACCTGCTGCGGTCCAAGTCCCTGGACCGGAACTCGTTCGACAGCGGTGACTGGTTCAACGCCATCCACTGGGACTGCCGGGCGGGCAACGGGTTCGGGCGCGGGCTGCCCCCGGCCGCCGACAATCAGCCGAAGTGGCCGTACGCCAAGCCCCTGTTGACGTCGGTTCCGGTGCCGGGCTGTGCGTCCATCAACGGCACGTCCGCCGCGTACCAGGACCTGCTGAGGATCCGTACGGCCGAGCCGGCCTTCCGTCTGGACACGGCGGGTCAGGTCCAGAAAGAGCTCTCCTTCCCGCTCTCCGGCAAGGACGAGACGCCGGGCGTCATCACGATGCGCCTCGGCGACCTCGTGATCGTCCTGAACGCGACGCCGCAGCGGCAGAGCCAGACGGTCGCGGCGCTCGCCGGGTCCGGATACCGGCTGCATCCGACGCAGTCCGGCGGCTCGGACAGCGTCGTCAAGTCGGCTTCGTACGCGGCCGGTTCGGGGACCTTCGAGGTGCCCGCCCGTACGGTGGCGGTGTTCCGGAGCAAGTGATCCGGTGCGACGGTGCCCCCCTCGGCGGGGGCACCGTCGCACTCGGTGTCCTGTGCTGATCGCTCAGTGCTTCAGGAGCAGCCGCAGCGGGAACGCTCCCGCCATCGCGGCCATGCCCGCGTCGTTCGGGTGCAGACCGTCGCCGCTGTCGTACGCGGCCAGCAGCCGCCCCGGGTCGTCGGGGTCGCGCAGCGCGGCGTCGAAGTCCACGACTCCGTCGTAGCTGCCGCTCGTGCGGGTCCAGCGGTTCACGGCCTGCCGCACCGCCTCCCGCTGGGGTGTGTAGAAGCCGAGGGTGTCACCCTCGAAGGGCAGGATCGTCGCCCCGAAGATCTGCAGCCCACGGTCGTGGGCCCGGCGGATCAACTGCCGGTATCCGGCGATGAGTTCGGCGGCCGACACCTCCTCGGAGGCGGGCGCTGTGGTGCCCGGGTGGCCCAGATCGTTGACGCCGAGCAGTACGACGACGGCGCGGGCGCCCGGCTGGCGCAGTACGTCCCGGTCGAACCGCTTCAGGCCGCTCTCGCCGAAGTAGGCGGCGTAGGACTCCGCGCCCGAACCGGCAGGCGGGTTCGGGTCGCGCAGCAGGCGGTTGCCGCCGATACCCGCGTTCAGCACGCCGGTACCCGCGAGGCGCCGGTCCCCGCGCAGCCGTTCGGCGAGCAGATCGGGCCAGCGGTGATCGGCGTCGATCTGTGTGTTCGACCCGTCGGTGATGGAGTCGCCGAACGCCACCAGTGCCGAGTCCGCCGTGCGCCGGTGCCGGTCGACGGCGACACCCGACAGGAAGTACCGGCTCGTCATGGTCGCGGTCGGCGTCACATCGGGCTTGCCCGCGACATTGCCCGCCGCGACGTAGCCGTGCTGGAACGCCGAGGAGTGGACCGTGCCGGCGGCCCGGCGCGGCAGATAGAGGCTGATCACGAGGGAGCCGCCGGCCGGTGTGGGCAGGGCGACCGGGTCGCTCCAGCGCTGGGAGCCGGCGGCGAGCGTCGTCGAGGAGCGGCCGCCGAACCGCAGCGACCGGTCGGTGGCCGGGTCGACGGCGGTGGCGGGCCCGTCGGCGGCGCGGCGCGCGACATGTGCCTCGCCGATCGTCAGCGGGGTGGAGCCGAACTCGTTGGTGAACCGGACACGCACCGTGCGCCCCGCGACGCTGGTGTGCACGATCTGCCGCAGCGTCTGATCGGCGAACGAGGTGCTGTCGGAGGCGGGCACGCCGGTGGGCGCGGCGGCCCAAGTGCCGGTGAAGCCGGTACTCGCACCCTGCGCGGCGGACGGCAGGGCGACGGTCGCGAGGAGCCCCGCGAGGGGGAGGGCCAGAAGGGCCAGCGGCTGCCGGGGCCAGAAGCGTCTTCGCATGAATGTCGTTCCTTCCTCGGGGTGGTTCGGGGCGGTGCGGGGTGGTTCGGATGGCTCGAGGTGGTTCGAGGTGGCTCGGGTCGGCTCGGGTTGGCTCGGAGTGCCGAAGGGATGACGGCGCGTCGGAACGTACGGGTGGGACGGGGGCCCGTCAATGGGACGTCGGACGCGTCAGGTGGCCAAAAGTATGCGCCCGCGTGGCGGGGTCGACCCTGACACCGTGTGGGCCATTGGAGTGGGAGACGTCATGTCCGCCATCGGAGATTCGCCCGCCACGGCCGGGTCTCGGTCCGCATGCTGCGTCACCACGACGCGACGGGACTGCTGCACCCGGCCGAGGCCGACCCCGCCGGCGGTTACCGCCACTCCACGGGCAGCGACCCTTGTGCACCGCGGCCCGATGGAGGCCGTCCTGCCCGCGGTGCAGGCGCTGGCCCGCTGGATCGACGCGCATGGCTACCAAGGCGCGGGCCCGACCGGCCCAGTCGCGGCGAGGGCCGACCGGGTCCGCGCCGTCGCTATTGCCGGGCGATCCGGTCCAGCCACTCGCGCAGCAGCGCCTGCTCCGTCTCGGTCAGCGCCGTCGTCCCCGGAAGTGCCGCGCGCAGCGCGACCGCCGCGCCGACCGGTCCCGGCGCCTCGGCCGCCGGGGCGTCCGTGGTGATCGCCGCGATGACCGCCTCGCGCGCGAGCACCGACAGCTCGGTGTCGCGCCGACCGGCGTCCTGCCCGATCAGGGTGACGGTCGTCCCGCTGCCCGCGGCGTGCACCAACTGCGCGGCCCGCTCCTCGGTGACCCGCAGCCGGCCCGCTTCGGCGATCCGGTGGATGTGGGTGGCCAGCACCTCGAAACCGGCCACGGCGGCCGGCGGCGGGACGGTGCCGGGGCGCCGGCGGCCGAACATGAGCAGGTAGAGCGCCGGGTTGGCGAGCCCGAAGTCGAGGTGCAGATCCCAGCCGGCGCGCAGATCCGCGACCGGGTCGTCGGTCGGCTCGACCTCCGTCTTGTCGCTGAGATACGCGGCGAAGCCCTCGGCCGCCGCCGCGTCGAGCAGCCCCTGCTTGTCACCGAAGAGCCGGTAGATCGTCGGGGCCTGCACCCCGGCCGCCGCGCCGACCGCGCGCGTCGACACGGCCTCCTCGCCACCCTCGGTCAGCAGCCTGGTCGTGGCCGCGAGGATCCGCTCACGGGGGCCGCCCTCGGCGGTGACTTCGTGGACGCTCATGTGGCAACGGTAACAGCATGGCGTTAGCGCCGATAAGTTATCGATGTTAGCGTGATGGCGTTAGCGTCGTTAGTGGCCGTCCTGGCCGTCCTGGCCGTCCTGGCCGTCCTGGCCGTCCTGGCCGTCCTGGCCGTCCTGGCCGTCCTGGCCGTCCTGGCCGTCCTGGCCGTCTGCTGCCGCCACCCCTGCCCCTGCTCTTACTCCTCGCCTGGAGGCGTCATGATCATCGTTACCGGAGCCACCGGCCAGCTCGGCCGCAAGACCGTCGAGCGGCTGCTCGACCGGATCCCCGCCGACCGGATCGGCGTCAGCGTCCGCACCCCCGACAAAGCCCAAGACCTGCGCGAACGCGGCATACGTGTGCGCCGTGGCGACTTCGCCGAACCGGCGACGCTGGCCCACACCTTCGAAGGAGCCGAGCAGGTCCTCATCGTCTCCGCGGACTCCACCGGCGAGGCCACGGTCGCCGGACACCGCGCCGCGATCTCGGCGGCCGTGGCCGCGGGCGCCCGCCGTGTCCTCTACACGAGCCACATGGGCGCGAGCCCGACATCGCCCTTCGCGCCCATGCCCGACCACGCCGCCACCGAGCAGGCCCTGCGGGAGTCGGGCGCAGCCCACACCACCCTGCGCAACGGCTTCTACGCGACGTCGGCCGTCATGATGCTCGGCGACGCCGTCCGCACCGGGCGCCTGATCGCCCCGCAGGACGGCCCGGTCTCCTGGACGGCCCACGCCGACCTGGCGGAGGCCGCCGCGCTCGTGCTGGCCGACGAGGGCTGCTTCGACGGCCCGACCCCGGCGCTCACCGGCGCCGACTCCCTCGACCTCGCGGACATCGCGGCGCTCGCCTCGGACCTCGCCGGACGCACCGTGGAACGGGTCGTCGTCCCTGATGAGGAGTACCACGCAGGACTCGTCGCCCACGGGGTGCCGACGGCGCAGGCGGATCTGCTCCTCGGCCTGTTCGAGGCCAGCCGCCAGGGGGAGTTCGCGGCGGTCGACCCGGCGCTCGCTTCCCTGACCGGGCGTCAGCCGACGCCTCTGCGCGACGTATTGAAGGCGGCGATCGCGGCGGCGCGGTGACGGGAGAGCCGGCGGTGATGCGTGGCGGCGACGGCTGAAACCACCGGGCCGGTCGGGAGCTGGTCCGAACCAAGTGGCAGGATCAGGGGGTTCACGATCCAGGGGGGGCCAGGGTGAACCGAGGACGCCATGGGGCGCGCCGTGCCGGGAGGGCACGAAGACACCTGACACAACTGCTGCTGTCGAGCGCGGTGATCGCCTCCGTGCTCGTCGCGGGCAGCGCCGCGTACGCGTACTGGCAGCACACGAAGGAGCTCGCCGTCACACGGTGCGTGCGCTCCGGGGGCGGGCCGAGCGCCGCCGCGATGGGCGCCGTACCCGGCGCGCTGCCCGTGGTCGGCCCGGGCACCTTCACCGTGGCGCGCGGCGAGGGCGAGGCGGCCGGCCCGGGACACCGGCTGCGACGCTACAAAGTGCTGGTGGAGGACGGGATCGGCGTCAAGGCCGATGCCGCCGCGCGCCAGATAGCGGGCATCCTCGGCGACCCGCGCGGCTGGAGCCGCGACGGGGTCGACTCCTTCCAGCTCGTCGACTCGGGCCCGCGGGACTTCATCATCAAGATCGCCACTCCGCACACGGTGGACTGCCTCTGCGGCTCCGCGGGCCTGGACACCGGCGGCGAGGTGAACTGCAGCATCGGGGAGTCGGTGGTGGTCAATCTGCGCCGCTGGGTGGATGGTTCGCCGGAGTTCGACGGACCGATAGGGGAGTACCGGGCTCTGATCGTCAACCACGAGGTGGGCCACCGCATCGGCCACGGGCACGAGACGTGCCCGGGGGCCGGCCGGCCCGCCCCCGCGATGATGCAGCAGATCAAGGGCCTGCACGGCTGCACAGCCAACGCCTGGCCCTACGACCGCGCGGGCACCTACCTCGGCGGACCGCACGTGGCCTGACGGAGCGGCCGGTGGTGGTCCGTTGGCCCTCCACCGGCCGCCGAGGGACCCCGCGTCCTGTGCCATTGGCCCAGGACGTTCGGCCCCTGTTGAACCATCAGTCCCACAGGTGCTGAGATACGCATGTCGATGGCGCTGCGGATCCCGAAAGGGATCTCCGCGGCGCCTTACGTATGTGATGACTCATGCGGGGACTCGTGCCGGGCCTCACTCGGCCCGCGTAGGGCACATACGGGACCCACTCGGGACTCACTCAGGACTCACTCAGGACAGGAGCGGGGCAACTTGCTGAAGAGGGCGTTCGTCGCACCGGACCCGGGCCGGGCGCGGCTGCGGTTCGCGAGCCGGGCGGTGCTCGGCATCGGTCTCGCCGTGACGGTGTGCGGGGCGGCCGGACATTCGCTGACGGCGGCCGTCACCGGCGGCCTGGCCGCGCTGCTCGCCCTGTTCACGGTGACCGATCCGACGGTACGCGGCCAGGCCGTGACGACGGCGCTGCTGCCGGTCGTCGGGCTCCCGGTGCTGGCTCTCGCCGCCCTGCTGCACGAGACGCCCCTCGCCCGCGACCTGGCGTTCCTCACCGTCGTAGGAGCGGGCGTGTACGCGCGGCGGTGGGGGCCGCGCGGCCACTCGCTCGGCGTGTTCGCGTTCATGACCTTCTTCGCGGCGCAGTTCCTGCACACCACCCCCGGCCAACTGCCCGAGCTGTACGCGGCGGTGCTGATGTCGCTCGCCGCCGCGTCCGCGGTGCGGTTCGGGGCGTGGTGCTACGAGCGCCGGGCCCCCGTGCCCGCCCCGGTACCCGCGCCCGCCACCGGGCGGGGACTGGCCCGGATCACAACCCGGCAGGCCGTCCAGGCGACCACGGGCGCGGCCTTCGCGCTCGCCGTCGGGCAGCTGCTGTCCGACCAGCGGTGGTACTGGGCGGTGGGCGCCACCTGGTGGGTGTTCGTGAACACCACCTCGCGCGGCGAGACGCTGGTGCGCGGATTCCGCCGGTTCCTCGGCACCCTGCTCGGCATCGTGCTCGGATTCCTGGTCGCCGTGCCGCTGCACGACGAGCAGGTCGCGGCCGCCGTGGTGATCGCGGCCGGCGTCTTCGGCATCTTCTACACGGCTGCCGTCTCCTACACCTGGATGATGCTCTCCGTCACCGTCATGGCGAGCATGCTGTACGGGCTTCTCGGCGTCCTCGATCCCGCCCTCCTTGTCCTGCGGGTGGGGGAGACGGCCGTCGGAGCGCTCGGCGCCGTCCTCGCCGTCCTCCTCGTCCTGCCGGTGACCACGCACTCCGTCACCGACGCCTGGGTCGAACGCGCCCTGCGCTGCGTCCACGCCTGCACCGCAGAGGCCGCCGCCCGGCTCGCCGGGTCCACCACCGCCGACCCTGCCCCCCGCGTCGCCGAGCTGGAGGCCCTGCTCGGCCGCGTGCGGCTCTCGCTCGCCCCGCTCGTCCACCCGCTCAGCCCGCTGCGGGCCCGCAAGGGCCGGGCCCGGCAGGTGCTCGCCCTCCTCGACGACTGCGCACGCGAAGTGCGCGGGCTCGCCTCCGTCGCCGCGGACCCGGAGGCCTCGCACGACGCCCGGCTCGCCGCCGCCTGCTGGCGCGTGGAGAGCGCGGTCGAAGCGCTGACCGCGCCCGCCCCGTACACCCGCGGCGTCGACACCCCGCCCCGGGCGGCCGAGGCCGAACCCGTCCTCGCCCATCTGCACGCCCTCGAGCAGGCCCTCGTCGACCTCGCCGTCCCGCTGCGCGGAGACCGGCGCGCGAGCCTGAGCGCATAGCGGATCCTGCGCTCCGCCGCGCAGTTCCCCACGCTCCCCGTACGTCCGTGACCCGGCGCCCACCGGGGCCGACTTGTGGTTGTCTCGCATCGGCGTGGACAACCCGGTCCCGAGTGAGGCACTTTCCCGGGGCACGTACAGGGTGGATCAGACCGCCCCAGGGGTAACCCCGCGCCATCGGACACCTGGGCACACGGCCGCGCGGGAGCGAGCCGTGCGCCGTTGTCGAGCCGCTGGGGTGTGTCATGCGAAGCGACCTGCGCAGGAACGGGCCACGGGACGTGGAGGGCTGGCTGTCCGCCGCCGACGCGCCCCGCCACGACCGGAGGACGGTGCCCGCCGACGGCGTCCGTACCGGGCGCGGCGGCGGACCGACCGGTGCGGTCGCCCGCGCGGCGGCCGACTTCGTCCTCCGCCACCATGCCGAGGAGGAGCTGGGCGACCCGGCCCCCAGGCTCGCCGAGATCGACGCCGAACTCGCCGCCACGGGCACCTACACGCACACTTCGCGGGAACTCGTCTTCGGCGCCCGCGTCGCCTGGCGCAACGCCAACCGCTGCATAGGCCGCCTGTACTGGCGCTCCCTGCGGGTGCGCGACCTGCGCCACCTCACCGGCGCCGAGGAGATCGCCGAGGCCTGCGCCGACCACCTCCGCCAGGCCACCACCGACGGCCGTATCCGCCCCCTGATCACCGTCTTCGCCCCGGACGCACCCGGCAGGCCCGGCCCGCGGATCTGGAACGAACAGCTCATCCGCTACGCCGGCTACGTCCAGCGCGACGGTCACGTCATCGGCGACCCGCGCGGCGTGGGCCTGACGGAGTACGCCCGCGCCCTGGGCTGGCGCGGCGGCGCCGGCACCCCCTTCGACGTGCTGCCGCTGATCGTGCAGCGGGTCCCGCACGAGCCGCCCCGCTGGTTCGAACTGCCACCGGACGCGATTCTCGAAGTCCCGCTCCACCACCCGGAGTTCGCCTGGTGGTCCGAGCTCGGCCTGCGCTGGCACGCCGTACCCGCGCTGTCGAACATGTGCCTGGAGATCGGCGGCATCTGTTACGGCGCGACCCCCTTCAACGGCTGGTACATGGGCACCGAGATAGGCGCCCGCAACCTCGCCGACACCGACCGCTACAACCTCCTGCCCTACCTCGCCCGCCGACTCGGGCTCGACACGAGCACCGACCGCAGCCTGTGGAAGGACCGGGCCCTGGTCGAGCTCAACCGTTCGGTCCTGCACTCCTTCGACCAGGCGGGCGTCACCGTCAGCGACCACCACACCGAGTCGACCCGCTTCCTGACCCACCTCGCCCGCGAGGAGTCCCGCGGCCGCACCGTCGGCGCCGACTGGTCGTGGATCGTGCCGCCGATCTCCGGCTCCGCGACCCCGGTCTTCCACCGCACGTACGACACCGTCGAGAGCACCCCGGCCTACGTCCACCACCCCGACGCCCACGCACGGGCCCGCGGCGAGGAACGCAGCCCGTCGCGGCACTTGAGAGCCTTCCTCTGAGAACCCCGCCCGCGCCCGGGCCGCGCGCGAACGCCGGAGGTGTGAAGAAAGGCCCACTGCCTGTCAGGACCTGGTCTAGACCGGCTGCTACGGTCGGCGCACGGGCACCCGGCCCGCATGCCGAAAGGGGAAGCAGTGACCGGCGCACAGTCAGGGCGGGCCTACAT
The DNA here is from genome assembly GCF_039533535.1 of Streptomyces kunmingensis. Taxonomy (NCBI): domain Bacteria; kingdom Bacillati; phylum Actinomycetota; class Actinomycetes; order Kitasatosporales; family Streptomycetaceae; genus Streptomyces; species Streptomyces kunmingensis. The sequence goes on along the minus strand of NZ_BAAATS010000040.1, from coordinate 43,342 downwards.
CGGATCCTTCACCGCGGCGGGCGGCCCAGGCATCACCACCGCCGGCGTGGACGCCACGGACGGCTCGCTGACCCTCCTCGCCGCCACGGACGCGCTCGCCGACCCCTCGTACCTGACGGTCGCGGGCGGACTGCTGTACGCGGTCAGCGAGACCCCGGACGGGTCGGTCGCCGCGTTCCGCACGGACACCACGCCGGTGACCCAGACCGGCAAGCCCGCCCCGGTCGACGGCGACGGCCCCACGCATCTGTCCCTCTGGGGCGGCCACGTGCTCACGGCCAACTACGGCTCCGGCAGCGTCACCGCGCTCCCGCTGCGCGCCGACGGCACGGTGGACGCATCCGGCCGCGACGTGCTGCGACACACCGGTTCGGGCCCCCACCCGCAGCGCCAGCAGGGCCCGCATGCCCACCAGGTCGTGGCGGACCCGAGCGGCAACTGGGCGGTCAGCGTCGACCTCGGTACGGACTCGGTCCGGGTCTGCACCCTCACCGACGGCCGGCTCGCCGTGCACCACGAGACGGCCCTGCGCCCCGGCTCGGGCCCCCGCCACCTGGTCTTCCACCCGTCCGGCGGCCATGCGTACGTCCTGAACGAACTCTCGCCCACGCTCACGGTCTGCCAGTGGGACGCCACGACCGGCATCCTCAAGCCGCTGGCGGAATACGCGGTCCTGGCCGACGCCCCGCGCGGTGACGCCCACCCCTCCGCGATCGTCATCTCCTCCGACGGCCGCTTCCTCTGGACGGCGACCCGCGGCGAGGACGTCATCTCCCACTTCACCCTGGACGCGTCGGGCGAACACCCCACCCTGAGCTCGACGACCCCCTGCGGCGGCCACTGGCCCCGCGACCTGGCCCTCCACCCCTCCGGCCGCCACCTCTACGCGGCGAACGAACGCTCCGGCGACATCACCTGGTTCACCCTGAACCCCCAAACAGGCACCCCGACGCGCACAGCCTCGATCCGCACCCCGGCCCCGTCCTGCGTGATCTTCGACTGACGCCCAAGCCCGGGACGCGCCATCCAAGCCGGTCCGGCGATTGAGGACACGCTTGAGCCCGTCCGGGGCGCTTGAGGACAAGCCCGAAGGGCAAACGACAGCGGGCCCGAGGCCAAAGCCCCGGGCCCGCAGTCGTCCAGCCTCAACCGCCGGAGGCAACCGGCTGGGGAGTGATCCCCAACGCAGCCGTGTACTTCCCCAGCGCAAGCTTCCCCATCGCCGGATACGCCCCCAGCGGCTCCGCGGCAGCACACCCCGCATCCTTGGCGGCGGCCTCCCACACGCTCGGGTCCAGCTCGGGCCCGACGAGGTACGGCGCGAGCGCCAGCTGCTGCGAGCCGGAGCCGCGCAGCTGCTCGGCGGTCGCCGCGATGGCGCCCTCCTCGTCGAGCGCGGCGGCGATCACCGGCACGGCGAGCCGCGCGGCGAGCAGCATTCCGGTGATCCCGGCGGCCTGCACGGCTTCCTCGCCGCCCACGGAGGCGAGGATGATGCCGTCCGCGGCGGTCGCCACGGTGAACAGGCGGGCCCGGTCGGCGCGGGCCAGACCGGCCTCGGAGAGCCGTACGTGCAGCCCCTCGGCCAGCAGCGGGTGCGGGCCGAGGACATCGGTCAGCTCGGCGGCGACACGGCTGTCGGCGATGGACTGGCGGATCTGGCGCAGCAGCGCGCTGTCGGGGCCGGCGAGCAGCGGCACGACGACCGCGACAGGGCCTTCGGGCGCCGGGGCCTCGACACCGGCGGCGACGGCCTGCTCGAAGCGGGCCGTGCGCTCCTTCGCGGCGTGCGCGAGCACGGACGCGAGGGCGGGGAACTCGGCGGACACCGGGAAATCGGTGGTCTCCCCGTCGACGAAGCCTACGCGGGCGTCCAGACCGGGGAGCTCGGAGCGTGCGATGCTCACGACCTCGTCGGCGAGCATGCGCGTCGCGGCGCTGGGCGTGCCGGGCACGGCCAGCACGAGGGCAGGTGCGCCCTCGGGAGCGGCCACGGGTTCCGGACGGCGGTGGCGTCCGGGCTGGCGAGGTCGCGGCATTCGTACAGGCAGGCCGGAAGCGGGCCCGTTGGGGGAGCTCATGGCGCCGCATGCTACTGGCTCGCCGGTATCCGGTGCTCGGTCAGGGGGCAGCTGAGCGGTATCCGTCCGCGATTGTCCGTTCAGTTACGGATGCTTCAAGTGTCCTGGTCCGCGGGGGTGCACGAGAGCCACGAGGGCACGCACGCGACGGCTACGGGACGCGCACGCGACGGCTACGGGACGCGCACGCGACGGCTACGGGACGCGCACGCGACGGCTACGGGACGCGCACGCGACGGCTACGGGACGCGCACACGGCAGCTACAGGACGTGCACGTGAAAACCACGGGACGTATGCGCGGCCGCCACGGGACGGTGCGGACACGAGAGCTACGGGACGTGCAGCAGCCGCCCCTCCCTCGGCAGCCGGAGGCCGTCCGCGGCGAGGGCGCCGGCGATCACCAGCGAACCGTGCAGGGGGTCGCCGGTGGCGGTGACCGCGGTGACGCCGGGGAGCAGCTCCGCCAGCTCCTCTCTGAGCGGCGCGAGGAGCGGTTCGCCCATCTTGAACAGGCCGCCGGTGAGCGCGACTTCACCACCGCCCGCCGGGCAGACGGCTGCCGCCGCCTCCGCGATGTGCCGCGCGCCGTCCCGCAGGATCCCCGCGGCGACCGGGTCGTACGCGGCGCAGCGGGCCACGTCCGGGGCGAACGAGGCCAGCGCGGCGGGCCGGTCGGTGCGCGGATAGATCCGGCCGGGCAGTTCGCCCGCGGGGCCGAACCGCTCCTCGGCCAGCGCGAGCAGTGCCGGGCTGCCGCCGCGCCGCCCGTCGAACGCCCGCATCGCCGCGTCGAGTCCGGCCCGCCCGATCCAGGCACCGCCGCCGCTGTCGCCGAGCAGATGCCCCCAGCCGTCGGCCCGGCGCCAGGTGTCGAGGCCGGTACCGAGGGCGATGAGGCCGGTGCCCGCGGCGACGACCGCGCCGGGCCGCTGACCGAGTGCCCCCGCGTACGCGGTCACGGCGTCTGCGGCCAACGCGAGCCGTACGACGCCCAGTTCACGCTTGAGCGCGTCCGGCAGCTCGGCCCGCAGACCGTCTCCGAGGGTCGCCATACCGGCGGCACCGACGGTGACCGCGGCCGGGGCCGGTCCGCCCACCGCGTCCAGCAACACCCCTGCCATGGGCAGGAGTTGCTCCAGAAGGTGCGCCGGGTCGATGCCCGATGCCACGGTGCGCACCGGTTCGTGGGACACGGTGGTCGCGGCCCCGGCCAGGTCGTCGGCGGGGGCGAGCGCGACGCGCAGGCCGGAGCCGCCGGAGTCGACGCCGAGCACCCAGCGTTCCGCGTCCGGCGCCGCCCCGGCAGCCCGCGTCTGGCTCGCTGAACGCACCCGGATCCCTTTCCCTTGCTGCCTGTTCCCGCTTCCGGCCCCCTGCGGGGAGGAACGGACGAGGAGGAAGACTAGCGCTGCGCGGTGCCCTCGCGTACGGGGGCTTCCCCGTCGGGAGCGGGCCGGCCGTGTGGCAGTAGAGTGACGCGTCGTGGCAGCACGACCTCTGAACGAACTTGTCGAAGCGGGCTGGGCGAAGGCCCTGGAGCCCGTGGCCGAACGCATCGCGACCATGGGGGATTTCCTGCGGTCCGAGATCGCTTCGGGCCGTACCTACCTCCCGGCCGGGGCGAACGTCCTGCGGGCTTTTCAGCAGCCGTTCGACGACGTCCGGGTGCTCATCGTCGGCCAGGACCCCTACCCCACACCGGGTATGGCGATCGGGCTGAGCTTCGCGGTGTCGCCCGAGGTGCGCTCGCTTCCCGGCAGCCTGGAGAACATCTTCCGGGAGATGCACGCGGACCTCGGGCTGCCCCGGCCCTCCAACGGCGACCTCACGCCCTGGACGCGGCAGGGCGTACTGCTGCTCAACAGGGCGCTGACGACGGCGCCGCGCTCCCCGGGCGCCCACCGCGGCAAGGGCTGGGAAGAGGTCACCGAGCAGGCGATCCGGGCGCTGGTCGCCCGGGACAAGCCGCTGGTCTCCGTGCTGTGGGGGCGCGACGCACGTAACCTGCGCCCCCTGCTCGGGCAGTTGCCGGCGATCGAGTCCGCGCACCCCTCGCCCATGTCGGCGGACCGGGGTTTCTTCGGCTCCCGCCCCTTCAGCCGCACCAACGACCTGCTGACAGGGCTCGGCGCACAGCCGGTGGACTGGCGCCTGCCCTGACCCCCGCCCGGCGCTACGGCCTCACCCCACGACCGCCGCGCGCACGCACAGCACGTCCGGCAGATGGGACGCCACCTGCCGCCAGCTGTCGCCGTCGTCGGCCGACGCGTACACCTCCCCGTTCCGGTTGCCGAAGTACACGCCCGCCGGGTCCGCGTCGTCCGTGCACAGCGCGTCCCGCAGGACCGTGCCGTAGTGGTCGCCCTGGGGCAGCCCCTTGCTCAGCGGCTCCCAGGTCGCACCGGCGTCCTGGGTGCGGTAGACCCGGCAGCGGCGGTCGGCCGGGACGCGGTCCGCGTCCGCGGTGATCGGGAAGACGTACGCCGTGTCGCCGCGGTGCGGATGCGCGGCGACACCGAAGCCGAACGTCGACGGCAGCCCCGCCCCGATGTCGGTCCACTTCGCGCCCGCGTCGTCGCTGCGGTACACGCCCCAGTGGTTCTGCAGATACAGCCGGTCCGGATCCGCGGCGTCCCGCGCCACCTTGTGCACGCACTGGCCGAACTCGGGGTCCGGGTCGGGCAGGAAGACGGCGGACACCCCCGAGTTCGACGGGGCCCAGCTCGCCCCGCCGTCCGCCGAGCGGAACACCCCGGCGGTCGACACCGCCACCGTCAGCGCCTGCGGGTCCCGCGCGTCCGTGAGGACCGTGTGCAGGCCCTCACCGCCGCCGCCCGGCACCCACTGGGAGCGCGTCGGATGCTCCCAGAGCGGGCGGCACAGCTCGAACGTCTCGCCCCGGTCCGCCGAGCGGTACAGCGCCGCCGGCTCCGTGCCCGCGTACACCACGTCCGGTTCGGCTGCCGCCGGGTGCAGCTGCCACACCCGCTCCAGCGAGGTCCCGGTGTCCTTCGGGAACTTGACGGCGGGCGAGGAAGGCTCGGTCCAGGTACGCCCGAGGTCGTCCGAGTGGAAGACGGACGGCCCCCAGTGCGCGCTGTCGCCGCCCACGAGCAGCCGGGGCGTGTCCGTCCGGGTGTCCAGGGCGACGGAGTAGACCGCCTGCGCGTTGAAGTACGGACTCTCGTCGAACTCCCAGGGCCCGCCACCGCGCCTGCGCCCCAGGAACAGCCCCTTGCGCGTGCCCACGGCCAGCAGCACATCACTCATGCCGAACACCTCCGAAACGTCGTTGTCTCCAGGTGTCCGTCAGTCTGCACCCCGCCACTGACAATGGCCGCCCGACGCGGCTGTGTCGCAGGTCAGGCGGGCACCGCGACCCCCAGCGGGAAGTGGCACGCCACCTGGTGGTCCGGCGAGTCCGGGCGCGACACCGGCGGCTCGACCGTCGCGCAGACGTCCTGGGCGATCGGGCACCGCGTGCGGAACCGGCAGCCGGACGGGGGCCGCGCGGCCGACGGGGTCTCGCCCGTCAGCGGCGTACCGGAGGCGGCGGCCTCCGGGTCGGGTACGTTCACCGTGTCGAGCAGCCCGCGCGTGTACGGGTGCAGCGGACGGTTGTAGACCTGCTCGGCGGGGCCGACCTCGACCAGCTTGCCGAGGTACATGACGCCGACCGTGTCCGCGAGGTAGCGGACGACGGCCAGGTCGTGCGAGATGAACAGGTACGTGAGGCCGCGCTCGCGCTGCAGCTCCCGCATCAGGTTGAGGATCTGCGCCTGCACGGACACGTCGAGTGCGGAGACCGGCTCGTCCGCCACCACCAGTTCGGGCGAGAGCGTCAACGCCCGTGCCAGGCCCAGACGTTGACGCTGGCCGCCGGAGAACTCGTGCGGATAGCGGTGCACCGCGCCGCGCGGCAGACCCACCGCGTCGAGCAGCTCACCGATCAGTTTCTCCTGCTCGGCACGGTTGCCGACGCCCTGGATGACGAGCGGTTCGCGCAGGATCTCGCCGACCCGCATGCGCGGGTCCATCGCCGCCGTCGAGTCCTGGAACATCAGCTGGACGCGCTTGCGGTGCGCCCGGCGCTCGGCGCGCGAGAGCTCCGCGCGGTCGCGCCCCTCGAAGCGGACGGCGCCGGAGGTCGGCTCCTCCAGGCCCGCGACGATCCGGCCGAGGGTCGTCTTGCCGCAGCCGGACTCGCCGACCATGCCGAACGTCTCGCCTCTGCGCACGGTGAGGGACACCCCGCCGACCGCGCTGACCGTCCCCTTGGAGCGGGAGAACGGACCGCCCTTGAGCGGGAACTCCTTGACCAGCGTGTCGAGTTCGAGCAGTACGTCATCGGTCGCCGTGTCCTGCGCGGGTAGCGGCGCGGGCGCCACCACCGCGTCCGGCGCCGCCTCTTGGACGTCCGGCACCGGGTGGAAGCAGGCGAAGCGGTGCTCGGCGCCCTGCGCCTCGTCGTCGACGAGAACCGGCTCCCTCTCGCGGCACTCGTCGGTCGCGAACAAGCAGCGCGGCGCGAACCGGCAGCCCGTCGGGCGCACCGTGAGGCTCGGCGGCAGCCCCGCGATCGTGTGCAGTTCGGTGTCGTTGTCGGCGGCGCGCTCGGGCAGCGCCGCGAACAACGCCTCGGTGTAGCGGTGCCGGGGCCGCGCGAACAGGCCGCGTACGTCCGCCTGTTCGGCGACCTTGCCCGCGTACATCACGGCCACCCGGTCGACGCGGTTGGCGATGACGCCGAGGTCGTGCGTGACCAGGATCATCGCCATGCCGAGCCGCGCCCGCAGATCGTCGATGAGCTCCAGGATCTGGGCTTGCGTCGTCACGTCGAGCGCGGTCGTCGGCTCGTCCGCGATGAGCAGTTTCGGCTCGCAGACCAGCGCCATGGCGATGGCGACGCGCTGGCGCATGCCGCCGGACAGCTGGTGCGGATAGGCCGACATGCGCTCGGCCGGCTGCGGCATGCCGACGAGCCGCAGCGTCTCCTCGGCCCGCGCGTACGCCTCCTTCTTCGTGACGCCCCGGTGCAGCAGGAGCGGCTCGGCGACCTGCGCGCCGATCGTCATCGTCGGATTGAGGGAGGTCAGCGGGTCCTGGAAGACCATGCCGATGGTGTTGCCGCGGACGTCCTGGAGGACGGGCGCGGGCGCGGCGGCCAGGTCGTGGCCGTCGAAGAGGATCCGGCCGCCGGTCACGGCGCCGCCGGGCGGCAACAGGCCGAGCACGCTGAGCGCGGTCATGGTCTTGCCGCAGCCGGACTCGCCGACGACGCCCAGCGCCTCGCCGGGCGCGAGGTCGAGCGAGATGCCGTCGAGGGCGTGGACGGTGCGGTCGCGCGTGGCGATGTCGACCCGCAGGTCGTCGATCCTGAGCAGAGGCTCGGTCATGTCAGCTTCCCTAGAGTTCACGATCTGGCTCCTACTTGCGCAGCCGTACTTCGAAGGCGTCCCGCAGCCCGTCGCCGATGAAGTTGAACGCGGCGACGACGAGGACGATCGCGATGCCCGGCGGGAAGATCAGCCACCAGTAGCCGTTCTGCGTGTAGGTGATGCCGGCGGACAGCATCGAGCCCCAGTCGGCGGACGGCGGCGGGATGGACAGGCCGAGGAAGGCGAGATAGCTGACGTAGAGGATGGCGTCGGCGATCTGGAACGTGCAGTTGACGATGACCGTGCCGATGGCGTTGGGCACGATGTGCTTGAAGACCGCGCGGGCGCCGCCGCCGCCCATCATCCGCATCGCCTGCACGTACTCCCGGTTGCGCAGCGACAGCGCCTCGCCGCGCACCAGGCGGGCGGGGGAGAGCCAGGCGACGCCCGCGATGATGAGGATGAGGACGCCCTTGCTGGGCGTGATGATCGCGGCGACGACGACGAGCAGGAACATCGCGGGGATGGCGAGCGCGGCGTCCGTGATCCGCATCATCGCGGCGTCGACCCAGCCGCCGAAGTACCCGGCGACGGCGCCGTACACGGTCCCGAAGAGAGTGGCCAGCAGCCCTGCCGCCAGACCGATCTCGAGCGAGGTCCGTCCGGCGACCATCAGCCGGCCGACCATGTCGTACCCGAGGTCGGTGGTGCCGAGGAGATGCCCCGCGGTGCCCGGCGCGAGGTTGGCCTGCGAGAGGTTCGTCAGGACCTGCTCGGTGGGGTGCACCAGCGGGCCCAGGTAGCAGAAGGCGAGCAGCAGGACGAGCAGGACGACACCGGACAGGGCCAGCTTGTTGCCGGTGAAGACGCGCAGCGTGCGGCGGGCGAGGGACGGGGTCGCCTGCGCGGCCTCTTCGTGCCCGGGTATCTGGGGGGTCACAGCGGTCGTCATGCCACGCTCCGGATCCGGGGGTCGAGGACGGCGTACAGGATGTCGGTGAGCAGCGAGCCGAGGACGGTCGCGATGCCGACGACGAGGGTCACACCGAGCAGCACGGGGAAGTCCGAACCCTGCGCGGCGTTCCAGAACAGCAGGCCCATGCCCGGGTAGTTGAACATCGACTCGACGACGAGCGCGCCGCTGAAGAGGGTCGGCAGGTACAGGCCGAGCAGGGTCGCGAGGGGGATCAGCGCGTTGCGCAGCACGTGCTTGACCATGATCCGGCGATTCGACTGGCCCTTCGCCATGGCCGTGCGCACGTATTCCTCGGTGAGGTTGTCCAGGACGGCGGAGCGCATGTAGCGGCTGAACATGGCGACGATGCCGAACGCCATCGTCACGACCGGCAGGATCAACCCCGTGAAGTCGCCGAGGAGCTGGCCGATCGTCTCGCCCTGGGGCGCCTCCGCCGGGAAGATCGGCAGCACCTGCGCGAACAGGATGATCATGATGAGGCCGAGGAAGAACACCGGCGTCGCGTACAGCAGGAAGGCCAGACCCGTGAGCGCGTAGTCGGACGCCTTGCCGCGCCGTACCGCCTGGAGCAGGCCGAGCGGGACCGCGATGACGACCGCGAGCACCGTCGACAGGACGGTGAGGAGCAGCGTCTTGGGCAGCCGCTGCTTCAGCAGCTCGAAGACCGGGGAGTTCAGCTTGTACGAGTCTCCGAGGTCACCGGTGAACAGCCGCTTCAGGTACATGAAGTACTGCGTCGGCAGCGAACGGTCGTAGCCCTGCTGGTGGTTGAAGTGCTCGATCTGCTGCGGCGTGCCCTTCGGGCCGAGGATCGCGCGGGCCGGGCCGCCCGGCAGCAGATGCAGCAGGGTGAAGACGATGATCGAGACGAGGAACAGGACGACGAGCGCCTGAAGGAAACGCTTGACCAGAAAGCCGGTCACTTGGTGGCTCCCTTCTTGACGTAGTACCAGTGCTGCGGCGCGAACGTGACCGTCGGGTTCTGCTCGATGCCCCGCAGGTCGTTGCGGATGACGGAGACCTGGTAGGCGGGGTTCGGCATCCACATCACCGGGAGCTGCTCGGCGAGGTACTCGCCGTACTCGTGGACGGCCGTCATGTCGGGCGCGTACTGCACGGCCCGGATGAGCCGGTCGGCCTTCTTGTCGCTGTAGTTGCCGAAGTTGGCGGACGCGCCGGTCGAGAAGAGCTGCTCGCCGCTCGGGTTGAGCGGGTAGTACCAGCTGCCGGCGGTGCCGAAGAAGGACATGTCCCAGTCGCAGCCGGAGTCCTTCGCCTTGCACGGCACGGAGTTGCCGAGGACGGAGTTGAGCGGCTGCTGGCGCACGGTCAGGTCGATGCCGGCCTTGCTGAGCGACGACTTCAGCTCCTGCATCATGTTCGTCGTCTCGGTCGAACCGGACTGCGAGAGCAGGGTCAGCTCCAGCGGATCGTTCTTCCCGATCCCCTTGCCGCACTCGTCGTCTCCGGAGCCGGGACGCATGCAGCGCGCGACACCGTCCACGGTCTTCCAACCGTGCTCGGCCAGCAGCGACGTGGCCTTGGCGACGGAGAAGGGGTACTGGTTGTGCTCCATCTCCTTCGACAGGTACTGGCTCTTCGGCGTGACCGGCACCGGGCCCAGGGTCGCCGTGGCGCTGCCCTGCCAGATGACCTTGGTCATCGCGTTCTGGTCGACGAGGTGCTGCATCGCCTGCCGGACGTAGAGCTGGTTCATGGCGGGGCCCGCGTGCGTGGAGTTGAAGTTGTAGACGATGTAGGTGGCCGCCCAGCCCTCCCACGGGTCGACGCGGTACCCCTTGCCCTCGAACTTCTCCTTCTGGGCCATCACCGACGGCGGGATGTAGCCGTAGTCGACGCCGCCCGCCCGCAGCACGTTGTACTCGGAGTCGGAGGTGGTGAACGGTTTGAAGACCACCTTGTCCAGGTGCGGCCGCTCGGACTTCGGCCCGGTGTACTTCTCGTTCGGGACGATCGTCACCTGCCCCGTGTCCCGCCAGCCGGCCAGCTTCCAGGGCCCGTTGACCGTCTTCCAGAGCGGGTCGCTGCCGTACGAACCCAGGCTCTTCGCGTGCTGCGTGAGCCGGGCGAAGACCGCCTTGGCGCCCTTCGTCGTCCGGTCGTGGTCGCCGATCCTCCCGCCGTCCCGCGTGGCGTCCCAGGCGTGCTGCGGCAGCGCGCGCATCAAGGTGAGCTGGTTCGCCGTGAACCAGTCCGGGTTGTACGCGCGGTCGAGGTGGAGGCGCACCGTGTGGTCGTCGACGACCTCGAACTTCTTCACGTTGTCGGGCATCGTGCCGACCGAGTAGTTCCCCCAGTCGGCTTTGTTCGCCTTGACGAGGTTGAACCAGAACTCCAGGTCACGGGCGGTGACCTGCGTGCCGTCCGACCAGGTGACGCCCTGGCGCAGCGGCACGGTGACGGTCGTGTTCCCGTCGGCGTACGCCGGCTTCAGGCCGAGCGTGCTCGGACCGGTCGTGGTCAGCTCGCCCTTCTCCTGCACGGCGTCGTAGACCGGCATGTACAGAAGCGTCTGGATCCCGTAGTTGTACGAGCCGCCGTAGCCGGGTGCGCCGATCGGGAAGATCCAGTTGGGCGTGGCCGCCGGCGGCAGCGCCATGGTGGCCGTGCCGCCTTCGACGGGGGTGCCGCCGGTGGGGCCCATCGCGATCCGGCCGCCCTCGTGCGTGCAGCCGGTGAGCGCCACCAGCGTCGCCGCGAGGGCGAGCGCGGCGGACGCCGTTGACCTGAGGGAACGCATGCCGAAGGGCCTCCAAGGGGACAGGAGCCGGCTCCGTGCCACGGATCGACGGAGGGGCGCCCGAACGCTAAGTCGACCGTTCGAATCAAGTCAATAGGTTCATTCGGAAAGTACTTCAAAAATGAGAGAGGCTGGTCAACTTGGTTCGATGATGGTTACTGTTCGGTCCGGGATCGAAGCAACATCTCGAACCAACTTCACGAACCAAGCGACCGAACGCACCGCAGCAGATGGACCAGGGGGCGGCATGGCCGACACAGCGCACGACGGTGAGCCGGGCTCGGCGCAGCACATACTCGGGCTCGTCTCGTCCGGCGCCGCCTCCTCCCGCGCCGATCTCGTCCGGGAGCTGGGGCTCGCCCCGTCCACGGTCTCGCTGCGCGTGCAGGAGCTCGTCACGGCCGGCGTCCTGACCGAATCCGGCGAGGGCGCGTCGCGCGGCGGGCGCCGGCCGCGCCTGCTGCGGGTCAAGGCGCAGGGCGGCGTCGCGCTCGCCGCGGACCTCGGCAGCCATCACGCCCGGCTCGGCGCGGTCGACCTCGGCGGCACCGTCCACGACGCCGTCGACCTGCCGCACGACATCACCGCGGGCCCCGACTCGGCCGTCGACTGGCTGTGTGCGCAGGTCGACCGGCTCGCCGCGGCGCAGCGGGAGTCCGGGCGTACGGTCCGCGCGCTCGGCGTGGCCTTCCCGGGCCCCGTCGCGCCTGCCGACGGACGCGTCCTGAGCCCCTCGCGCATGCCGGGCTGGCACCGGTTCCCGCTGCGCGACGTCCTCGCCGAGCGGCTCGGCATGCCCGTCACCGTCGCCAACGACGCGACGATGATGGCCGTCGGCGAGCACCGCACGACCCGGCCCGACCTCGACCACATGGTCGTCGTCAAGGCGGGCCGCGGCATCGGCAGCGGCATCGTCGTCGCGGGCCGCCCGCACGACGGCGCGACCGGCAGCGCCGGCGACATCAGTCACGTACGCGTCGAGGCGGCGGGCGAGCGGCCGTGCAGCTGCGGCAACATCGGCTGCCTGGAGACCGTCGCCAGCGGCGCCGCCCTGATCCGCGAACTCGCCGCGCAGGGCATCGACGTGGCGGACACGAGCGAACTCCTCCAGCTCGTCGCCGACGGCGACCCCGTCGCCACCACCCTCGTGCGCACCGCGGGCCGCCACATCGGCACCGTCCTGTCGGTCGTCGTGAACTTCTTCAACCCGCAGGCCGTCGCCCTCGGCGGCGTCCTCGCCACCGCCGAACCCCTCGTCGCGGCCGTCCGCGGTGTGCTCTACGAGCGCTGCCTGCCGCTCGCCACCGCGGACCTGGAGATCACCACCACGACGGCGGGACCCGACGCGGGTCTGCTCGGCGCGGGCCTGACGGCGCTGCACCAGAACCTCTCGACAGCCGCCCCCGCACCTCGGACGTCGGCACCTCAGACCTCCGCACCTCGGACCTCCGTACCTCAGGAAGAGAGCGCCCCCGCATGACCGGCACCACCCCCGCACCCGCCCGCCGTCTGCGTATCGGCATCGGCGGCATCGGCATCGAGTCCTCCACGTTCTGCCCCCACCGCTCCACCGCCGACGACTTCCGGCAGACCCGCGGCCAGGACCTGCTCGACCGCTACACGTGGACGCGGGCGGACAGCGACCTCGCCGGTCTCGTCGAGTGGGTGCCGCTGCTGCACGCGACGTCGCTGCCCGGCGGCCCGGTGGAGGCCGAGTCGTACCTGACCCTGAAGAACGAACTGGTCACCCGGATACGGGAAGCGGGCCCGCTCGACGGCCTGGTCTACGACATCCACGGTGCCATGAGCGTCATCGGCCTCACCGACGCCGAGGGCGACCTGACCGAAGCCGTCCGCGCCGCCCTCGACCACGTCGGCACCCCCGACGGCGGCCGCCCCATGATCTCCACCGCCATGGACCTGCACGGCAACGTCTCGCGCCGGTTCGCCGAGCCGATCGACCTGCTCACCGCCCACCGGCTCGCCCCGCACGAGGACGCCTGGGACACCCGCGAGCGCGCCGCCCGCAACCTCGTGCACTGCCTGCGCGAGAACGTCCGCCCGCACCGCGCCTGGGTCCAGGTCCCGGTCCTCCTGCCCGGCGAGAAGACCAGCACCCGCCTGGAGCCCGCCAAGTCCCTCTACGCCTCGCTCGCCGACATCGAGAAGAAGGACGGCATCCTCGACGCCGCGATGTGGGTGGGCTACGCCTGGGCCGACGAGCCGCGCTGCAAGGCCGCCATCGTTGTCACCGGCGAGGATGCCGAACTCGCCGCCCGCGAAGCCGAGTTGCTCGCCCGCCGCTACTGGGACGCCCGCAAGGACTTCGTGTTCGTCGGCCCGACCGGCAGCGCCGAGGAATGCATCGACAAGGCCGTCGCCTCCGACAAGCGCCCTTTCCTCATCAGTGACTCCGGAGACAACCCGACGGCGGGCGGCGCGGGCGACCTCGCCTACATGCTGGCCAGGCTCCTCGAACACGACGCGATCCGCAGCGGCGAGGTGACGGCCGTCCACCCGGGCATCACCGACCCGGCCGCCGTCGCCGCCTGCTTCGCGGCCGGGGTCGGCGCCGAGGTGACGCTCTCGGTCGGCGGCAAGGTCGACGCGAACCACGGCGGCCCCTACGAACTGACCGGCACCGTCGAGGCGTTGCAGCGCGCCGCCGACCAGGCGTACCCGGCAGCGGGCGGCGCCTACGACCGCGGCGTCGACATGGCGGCCGTCCGCGTCGGCGGCCTCACCGTTATCCTCGTCGAGCGCCGCAAGCCCTTCCACACGCTCGCCGACTTCACGGGCCCGGCCGAGGGCGGCCTCGGCATCGACCCGCGCACGTACGACCTCGTCGTCGTCAAGATCGGCTACCTGGAGCCCGAGCTGTACGACATGGCCGCCGACTGGCTGCTCGCCCTCACCCCCGGCGGCGTCGACCAGGACCTGCTGCGCCTGGGCCACCACCGGGTCGAGCGCCCGCTCTACCCCTTCGACGAGGACGCGTACGAAGCCGGGGAGCGCCCCGACCTCACGCCGGTACTTCTCTGAAACGCAACCCGTCCATCGGAATTCACACGCCTCAACTCATCCACTCCGCCTCGTACTTGGCGTACGTCCCGTCGTGCGTCGCCAGGTGCACGAACCGGTCCACGTACTCCTGGAAGTCGCGGTCGCCGCGCGGCGTCGCGTACGCCTTCTCGGAGAACGTGAACGGCTCGTCGGGGTGGACCGAGCACAGCTCGGGGTGGATCTTCGCCTGGTAGAGCGTCTCGCTCGCGTCGGTCATCATCACGTCCGCCCGGCCCGCCACGATCTCGTCGAAGATCGTGGTGTTGTCCGGATGGACCGTGATGGTGGCCTTCTCGATGTTCGCTCGGGCGAACTCCTCGTTCGTCCCTCCGGGGTTGACGATCACCTCGGTGCCGGGCTTGTCGATGTCCGCGATCGTCTTGTACGTGTCCTTGTCGGCGCAGCGCACGACCGGCGTCTTGCCGTCCTCGCGGGTCGGCTCGCTGAAGTGGACCCGGCGGGCGCGCGGCAGGGTGACGGAGACGCCGCCCACCGCGACATCGCACTTCCCCGCCGACAGATCGTCCACCAGGCCGGCCCACGTGGTGTCCACGAAGCGGGCCTCGGCATCGAGGCTCTTCGCGAGATCGCCCGCCATCTCGATGTCGACGCCGCTGTACGCCCCGTCCTTCGGGTCCTTGTACGTGAACGGCCGGTAGTCGCCCGTCGTGCACACCCGCAGCACCCCCGACCGCGGTACGGAGTCCAGCAGGCTGCCCGGCTTCTGCGGCGGACGGCGCGTGGCCCCGGGCGCCGCGGGCGCGGCGGCGGTCAGGGCCAGCAGGCAGACCAGCGCGGACAGGGTGACGGCACGCTTCTTGGACGCGCGGCGGCTCATCGCGGCTCCTCGCAGAGTGGTTGCACCATGAAGTGGTCACCCTGACAGAAGAGTTCGCGCCGGTGAAGACGGCGTCCGGCGCGCGGGCGGGGGCCGACGCTCGGAGTCTGTCTGCAAAGACAGGCTCTCAGGCCCGGGCGAGCCAGAGGTCCGGGCCGAAGACCTCGTAGTGGATGTCGGCGGCGGCCACGCCCTTGCCGAGGAGCTGCTCGCGCACCGCGCGCATGAACGGCAGCGGGCCGCACAGGTAGGCGCGGGTGCCGGCCGCGACCGGGACGTCCTTGAGGTCGACGCGGCCGGTGCGGTACCCGGAGGCCGTGGTCTCGGAGCTCGCGTCGCTCTCGTACCAGAAGTGCGCGGACGCGTCGGCGAGCTTGCCGGTCAGCGCCTCGTGGTGGCCGTGCAGTGCGTGCGTGTCGGGGGAGCGGTCGGCGTGCACGACCGTCACGGGACCGGGGTGCCCGTCGGCGTGCAACTGCTCCAGCATCGCCAGCATCGGGGTGCAGCCGATCCCCGCGGAGGCGAGCAGCAGGGGCGCCTCGGCCGAGTCGAGGACCAGATCCCCGTACGGCGCCGAGACGCGCAGCCGGTCGCCCGCGTGTACCCGCGCGTGCAGGTGCGCGGAGACCTCGCCCTCGGGTGTCGCGGCGCCGTCCCCGACCCGCTTGACCGCGATCGACCGGGTCGCCGCGTCGGGCGCGCCCGTCAGGCTGTACTGGCGTATCTGCCGTGCCCCGTCGGCCAGTTGGACCTGCACGGAGACGTACTGCCCGGCCCGGAAAGCGGGCGCCGGGCGGCCGTCGGCGGGGCGCAGCCGGAAGGAGGCGACCTCGGGGGTCTCCTCGGTGCGGTCCACGACCTCCCACTCCCGCCACACGTCGCCCTCGGTCACGTCCTGCTCCGCGTACAGCCGCTTCTCGCTCGCGATCAGGGCGTTCGCCATGAGCCAGTACACCTCGTCCCAGGCGGCCGCGACCTCCGGCGTGACCGCGTCGCCCAGGACCTCGGCGATGGCGGCGAACAGGTGCTGGTGGACGACCGGGTACTGCTCGGCCCGCACGCCCAGCGAGGCGTGCTTGTGCGCGATGCGCCGGAGCATCGCGTCGGGCCGCTCGTCGGGGTGGTCCACGAGATACGTGGCGAAGGCCGCGATGGAGCCCGCGAGCGCCTGCCGCTGGGAGCCCGCCGCCTGGTTGCCGCGGTTGAACAGATCGCGCAGCAGCTCCGGGTGCGCGGCGAACAGCTTCTCGTAGAAGAGGCCGGTGATGTCCTCGATGGCCGCGCCGACGGCGGGCAGCGTGGCGCGGACGACGAGGGCCGAGGGTTCGGTGAGCATCGTTGAATCCTTAATCTTGCATCCGGGATTCATATTTTATGAGGTGGGTCGCCATGGACCGCACGGGGGGTGGGTCAGTCCGCCGAAGGCGTGGGGGAGAGGGAGATGAGCAGCGGCCCGGTCGGCGCCTCGACCAGCTCGTTGAGCGTCACGGGGTCGAGGGAGGCGAAGAATGCTTCCTGTGCCTGCCGGAGCGCGCCCCGCAGCCGGCACGCCGAGCGCAGGGGGCAGGGGTTGGCCCCCTCGCAGTCCACGACGTCCCCCGGCCCTTCGAGCTCCCGCACCAGGGCGCCGACCGAGGCATCGCGGCCGGCTGAGGTGAGCGTGAGGCCGCCGCCCCGGCCGCGCCGCGCCTCGACGAGGCCGAGGTGCTGGAGCTTCGCGACGACCTTCGCGGCATGGGTGTACGGCACGTCCATGGCGCCCGCGACCTCGCGCGTGGTCGGGGTCTCGCCCTCTTCCACCGCCAGGCGCATCAGTATGCGCAGGGCAAGGTCAGTGAATCGCGTCAGCCGCATGATCACACGGTATTGAAACTTGCAAATGGAAGGCAAGTTAACCGTTCCGCGAACCTTCGCGGAACGCGCCCGGTGTCTCGCCCGCCCGCAGCCGGAAGAACTTGGTGAAGTCGCTCGGATCGGCGAACCCGAGGCGGTCCGCCACCTCCCGCGCGGGCAGGCCGCTGTGCCACAGCAGCCGCTTCGCCTCCAGCAGGACCCGGTCGTCGACGTACTGCTTCGCGGTACGGCCCGTCGCGGCGAGCGCCGCCCGGGTCAGCGTGCGCGGGCTGTAGCCGAGCGCCGCCGCGTAGTCCTCGACGCGCCGGGTCACCGCGTGGTCCCGCTCGACGGCCGCGTGGAAACGGCGGAACGTGCCGGAGGCGCCCGCCGCGTCCGGCGCCGGACCGCGCACCGCCGCCAGGCGCATGACCAGCACGGACAGCAGGGCGCGCAGCACCTCGGTATGGGCCGCCAGCGGCAGCGAGGCCATCGCCCCGTACTCGAACCGGAGGTGGTCGAGCGCCCGGGCCACCGCCTCGGCGTCGGGCCCCCGCGGTTCCAGCGGGCGCTGTTCGTACGGCGGATCCATGTGCGCGGCCGAGACCGTCGCGGGCGGCAGGAAGCCCGCCTGGAACAGCACGATCACCCCGTCCGCCGCCGCCAGGTCCGCACCGAACCGCTGCACCTGCCCCGCGCGGAGCCACAGCCACGCCCCGGGCCGCAACTCCTGCTCGACGAAGTCCACCCACATCCGCACCGGACGGCCGCGGGCCCCGATCAACTGGTGGAAGGCGGGGCGCAGCGGGACGTACGGGTCGTTGTCGTGCCGCCGGGCCCGCTCGTACAGGCCGGCGAGTTCCATCACCTCGACCCCGGCGGGCGCGCCGACACTGGGCGTGTACGCCAGCTCCCTGACGTCCGCGCCCGCTGCGGTCCGCGCATCCTGTCCGTTTTTCCCCATGCCGAGTCCCGAGCGTACCGCTGCCGGGTCCGTCCTGCCGCCTACCGTGAAAGCACAGGTCAGCGACGTGTGAGGAGAGGTCTGTGCGATTGGTCGTAGGTATGACGGGGGCGACGGGCGCGCCGTTCGGTGTCCGTCTCCTGGAGAACCTGCGGGAGCTGCCGGACGTGGAGACGCATCTGGTCCTCTCGCGCTGGGCGCGCACCACGATCGAGCTGGAGACCGGCCTCTCCGTCGCCGACGTGTCCGCGCTCGCCGACGTCACGCACCATCCGGACGACCAGGGTGCCACCATCTCCTCCGGCTCGTTCCGCACCGACGGCATGGTCATCGTGCCGTGCTCGATGAAGACCCTCGCGGGGATCAGGACCGGGTACGCCGAAGGGCTCGTGGCGCGCGCCGCCGACGTCGTCCTCAAGGAGCGCCGCAAGCTCGTCCTCGTCCCGCGCGAGACGCCGCTGAGCGAGATCCACCTGAGCAACATGCTCGAACTGGCCCGCATGGGCGTGCAGTTGGTGCCGCCCATGCCCGCCTTCTACAACCACCCCCGCAGCGTCGACGACATCGTCGACCACGTCACGGCCCGCATCCTCGACCAGTTCGAGCTGCTCGCGCCCGCCGCCCGCCGCTGGGCGGGCATGCGCGCCGCCCGCGCGGACCGCGCCGACCGCGACGCCGCCTGACCTCCCGTACCGCACGCACTGCACGCACTGCACGCACCGCACAAGGAATCGACATATGGCTTACGACGACCTGCGCAGCTTCCTCTCCACTCTGGAGCAGGAGGGGCAGCTGCTGCGCATCACCGACGAGGTGCTGCCCGAACCCGATCTGGCGGCCGCCGCCAACGCGACGGGCCGCATCGGCGAGAACGCCCCCGCCCTCTACTTCGACAACGTCAAGGGCTTCACGGATGCCCGGATCGCCCTGAACGTGCACGGCTCCTGGGCCAACCACGCGCTCGCCCTCGGACTGCCGAGGAACACGCCGGTCAAGGAGCAGGTCGAGGAGTTCGCCCGCCGCTGGGACGCCTTCCCCGTCGCGCCCGAACGCCGCGAGGACGCGCCCTGGCGCGAGAACACGCAGGAGGGCGCGGACGTCGACCTCTTCTCCGTCCTGCCGCTCTTCCGCCTCAACGACGGTGACGGCGGCTTCTACCTCGACAAGGCCGCCGTCGTCTCCCGCGACCCCGAGGACCCGGACGACTTCGGCAAGCAGAACGTCGGCACCTACCGCATCCAGGTCATCGGCAAGGACCGCCTCGCCTTCCAGCCCGTCCCCATGCACGACGTGGCCCAGCACCTGCGCAAGGCCGAGGAGGTCGGCGAGGACCTGCCGATCGCGATCACCCTCGGCAACGACCCCGTGATGGCGATCGTCGCCGGGATGCCGATGGCGTACGACCAGAGCGAGTACGAGATGGCCGGCGCCCTGCGCGGCGCGCCTGCGCCGATCGCCACGGCGCCGCTCACCGGCTTCGACGTGCCCTGGGGCAGCGAGGTCGTCATCGAGGGCGTCATCGAGTCCCGCACGCGCCAAATAGAGGGCCCCTTCGGGGAGTTCACCGGTCACTACTCGGGTGGCCGCAAGATGCCGGTCATCCGCGTCGACCGGGTCTCGTACCGGACGAGCCCCGTCTTCGAGTCGCTCTACCTCGGCATGCCGTGGACCGAGGTCGACTACCTCGTCGGCCCCAACACCTGCGTCCCGCTGCTCAAGCAGCTGCGCGCCGAGTTCCCCGAGGTGCAGGCCGTCAACGCCATGTACACCCACGGCCTGATGGTGGTGATCTCCACCGCCAAGCGGTACGGCGGCTTCGCCAAGGCCGTCGGCATGCGCGCGATGACGACACCGCACGGACTCGGCTACGTCTCCCAGGTGATCCTCGTCGACGAGGACGTGGACCCCTTCAACCTGCCGCAGGTCATGTGGGCGATGTCCGCGAAGGTCAACCCGAAGGACGACGTCGTCGTCATCCCGAACCTGTCGGTCCTCGAACTCGCGCCCGCCGCCCAGCCCGCCGGCATCACCAGCAAGATGATCATCGACGCGACGACGCCGGTCGCCCCCGACATCCGCGGCAACTTCTCCACCCCGGCCAAGGACCTGCCCGAGACCGCCGAGTGGGCGGCCCGCCTCCAGCGCCTCATCGCGGCCCGCCACTGAGGGCCTGTCTCTGTACCCGTACCGTCTTCAGGAAGGTCAACTCCCGTGAACGATCAGCACCTTGAGTGCCCCCGCTGTGCTTTCGAGGCGGTCGGCAGGCTCGCCACCTCGCCCGTGCCCGGCGTCTGGGACGTGCTCCAGTGCGACCGCTGCCTCTACACGTGGCGCACCATCGAACCCGCCCGCCGGACCCGGCGCGACGCCTACCCGGACCTCTTCAAGCTGACGCAGGACGACATCGACAGCGCGATCGAGGTGCCGGCGATACCGCCGCTGCGGGCCGTCTGAGGACAGCGCGACCCGCAACGGCCCCGCGTCTCAGACGGACCGGTGGTACTGGTCCGGGACGTGCACGTCGGCGCCCAGTTCACGCGCCGCGTGGCGGGCGAACGACGGGTCGCGCAGCAGCTCGCGGCCGAGCAGCACCGCGTCGGCCTCACCGTCGACGATGATCTTCTCGGCCTGCTGCGGCTCCGTGATCAGACCGACGGCGGCGGCCGGTACGCCGGCCTCGCCGCGCACACGCGCCGCGAACGGGACCTGGTAACCGGGCTCGACCGGGATGCGGACGCCCGCGGCGTTGCCGCCCGTCGACACGTCGATCAGGTCCACGCCGTGCGCCTGCAACTCGGCGGCGAAGCGCACGGTGTCGTCCGCGGTCCAGCCGTTCTCCTCCAGCCAGTCGGTGGCGGAGATACGGAAGAACAGCGGGAGCCCGTCGGGCCACACCGCGCGCACCGCGTCGACGACCTCGAGCGCGAACCGGGTGCGGTTCTCGTACGAGCCGCCGTACGCGTCGGTGCGGCGGTTGCTGTGCGGCGACAGGAACTCGCCGATCAGATAGCCGTGCGCGCCGTGGATCTCGACGACCTCGAACCCGGCGTCGAGGGACCGTCGTGCCGCGTCCGCGAACTGCTGGACGATCTCGGAGATGCCCTCGACCGTCAGCTCGGTCGGCACCGCGTGCCGGTCGTCGAACGGCACCGCGCTGGGCGCGACGGCCTGCCAGCCGTGCTCCTCGGGGCCGAGGGGCGCGCCGCCCTTCCAGGGACGCTCGGTCGACGCCTTGCGCCCGGCATGACCGAGCTGGATGCCCGCCACCGTGTTCTGGGACCGCAGGAACGAGGTGATCCGACGGAACGCGTCCACCTGCTCGTCGTTCCAGATCCCCAGGTCGTACGGGGAGATCCGGCCCTCGGGGCTGACCCCGGTGGCCTCGACGATGATCAGGCCGGTGCCGCCGGCCGCCCGGGCGCCGTAGTGCTGGAGGTGCCAGTCCGTGGGGGCACCGGTCAGCGGGCCCTCGGGGGCGGCGCTGTACTGGCACATCGGCGGCATCCAGACGCGGTTCGGGACAGTCAGCGACCGCAGGGTGTACGGCTCGAACAGCGCGCTCACGGCGGACTCCATTCGTACGGGGCTCGGATTCTCTCCTAGTACGATAGGCACCGTAGTACGGCAGCTGTCAAACTACGAGGGATCTCGTACAATGAGCCGCATGACGACCGTCGCAGCGCACACCACCGGCAGCCGCGCCCTCGCGCACCCCGAGCGGGCGGAGATCCGCCTCGAAGCGGTGCTGCACGCGCTGTCCGACCCGATGCGTCTTGCGGTCGTCCGTGAGATGGCGGCGTCCCAGGGGCCCGACTCCCCGGGGCTGTCCTGCTCGCACTTCGACCTGCCCGTCACCAAGTCCACGTCCACGCACCACTTCCGGGTGCTGCGCGAGAGCGGTGTGATCGAGCAGGTCTACCGGGGGACGGCGAAGCTGAACGGCCTGCGCAGGGGCGATCTGGACGCGCTCTTCCCCGGCCTGCTCGACAGCGTCCTCGACGCGGCCACCCGCCAGGCCGACCGGCTCAGCGAGCACTGATCCGCAACAGCCTGCCTCACGCTTCCGGCGCGCCGCGCGCCGCGTCCAGCAGGCCCGCCCAGTCGGCGATCTTGACGGAGCCGCGTCCCAGCGAGCGCCCGAGCGCCGCCTCGGCCCGCTCGATCCCCTGCCAGCCGTCCCACTCCACGGGCCGGACTCCGGCGGCGACCAGCCCGTCCAGCGGATCCCGGCCGGCTTCCGTGCCCGCGAAAGCGCGGAGGTCGGCGGTCAGGGACGTCACGGTCTCCTTGGCGCAGGGCCGGTTCGTACCGATGACACCGGTCGGGCCGCGCTTGATCCAGCCCGCGACGTACTCGCCGGGGGAGACCCGGCCCGCGCGCAGCACCCGGCCCGCCGCCTGCGGCACCGTCCCGGAGACCGCGTCGAACGGCAGCCCCTCCAGCGGCACCCCGCGATAACCCACCGACCGGAGCACCAGCTGCGCCCCGATCTCCTCGTACATGCCCGTGCCGACGACGCCCCCGAGCCCGTCCGGCCGGGTCCGCTCGAACCGCACCCCCGCGACCCGCCCACGCCCCTCGACGATCTCGACGGGCCGCAGATAGAACCGCAGATGGATCCGGCGGGGAGCACTGTGGCGCGGCCGGACGGCCCAGTCGCGCAGCACTTCCACGTTGCGCCGGACCGCGGCGGGCATCGCGGCGGGGTCCCGGTAACCGGCGTCGAGGGCCAGCTCGGCCTCGTCCACGACGATCCCGACCCCCGGGAGGGCGCCCAGCTCCCGTAGTTCCTTGGTGGTGAAGCGGGCCTGCGACGGGCCGCGCCGGCCCACCATGTACACGTCCCGCACCGCGCTCGTGGCCAGCGTCCCGAGCGCGGCCTGCGGTATGTCGGTGGGCGTGAGCTCGGCGGCGCCGCGGGCCAGCATGCGGCTCACGTCGACCGCCACGTTCCCCACACCGATCGCGACGGCCGTGCGCACGCCGGTGACGAAGCCGTCGTCGCGGGCGTCCGGGTGCGCGCTGTACCAGGCCACGAAGTCGGTCGCCGACCAGCTCCCGGGCAGCTCCTCGCCGGGCACTCCGAGCCGCCGGTCGGCCGCGGCCCCCACGCAGTAGACGACCGCGTCGTACAGCTCCAGAAGCTTCGCCGGGGGCAGCGCGGGGCCCACCTCGACGCCGCCCAGGAAGCGGATCCGCTCGTCCTGCAACACCGTCCGCAGCGTGCCCTGGAGCGATTTGATCTTCTCGTGGTCGGGCGCGACGCCGTAGCGCACCAGTCCGTACGGGCACGGCAGCCGGTCGAGCACGTCGACACGGACGGCGGGGAGACTGCTCTGCTGAATGAGGCTCTGCGCGGTGTAGACCCCGCTCGGCCCTGATCCGACCACGGCGATGTGCGGCACAGGCGGCTCCTTCCGCAGGTGCGCTGCTGTTTTCCAGCATGACACCGGCGGCCGCCTCCGGGGAGATCCCGGACGCCATCTCCGCGCGAACCGCCGCCGTTCAGGACATGTCGCGCATCCGGCTGATCTCCGTCGTCTGCTGCGCGATCACGTCGTCCGCCATCTCCTCCACCTGCACGTCGTTCCCCTGGCTCTTCACGTCCGTGGCCATCGTCACGGCGCCCTGGTGGTGGGTGATCATCAACTTCAGGAACAACGTGTCGAACGCCTTGCCCCGCGCCGCCCGCAGGCTCTTGAGCTGCGCCTCGCTCGCCATCCCCGGCATCGCCTCGTGCCCGTCGTGACCCTCGGGCTCCGCGCCGCGCCCGTGCTGCTTCAGCCAGCCGCGCATCACGGCGACCTCCGGTCCCTGGGCGGCGGCGATCCGCTCGGCGAGCCGTTTCAGCGCGCCCGACTCGGCCTGCTCAGGGGCGAGTCCGGTCATCTTCAGGGCCTGCTCGTGGTGCTGGATCATCATCTGCGCGTAGCGGACATCGGCCGAATTCGGCTTGTCGTCCGCGCCGCGCCGCTGCGCGTCCTGCGCCGACAGGGTCTCCGCGGCCTCGCCGGGTTTGCCCGGCGCGATGACCGAAGGGCCACTGGACGCGGCGGAGTTGGCCTGTTCCGCCCCTTTCGAGTCGCACCCGGTCAAACCCAGCGCGAGCGCCGCGAGCAGCGCGGGAACAGCAACTTTGATGACGAGTCTGTTGCCATCTGTTGATCTGAGCATGATGAAGACGATACTCGGGGGATCCGTGAACCGTTCACGTATCAATGACGTCATCGTCAGTCAGGGAGACAACAGTGACCCTGTTGCAGGACTCCACCCGAACGCGCCGCAGACGCCTGGGAGTCGGGGCGGCCGCCGCCGGACTCCTCGCGGCACTTCTGGCCGCGGGACCGGTGTCGGCGACGCCCGACCCGGGCGACCGCTCCACGGCGCCCAAGAGCGTCTCGAAGAGCGCCGAGACCGAGGCCGAGGCGGCGATCGCCGCCGGTGAGATACCCGGCCAGGACGAGATCGTCCACTCGGACAACATCCAGCACCTCGCCAACCTGCCCAAGGACGCGCTGCCCAACTACAACACGGACCTCGCGTTCCAGGGCAAGTACGCCTTCGCCGGGAACTACGACGGTTTCCGCATCTTCGACATCAGCAACCCGAAGGCTCCCAGAACCGTCTCGCAGGTCCTGTGCCCGGGCTCGCAGAACGACATCTCCGTCTCCGGGAACCTGCTGTTCCTGTCCACGGACAGCTCCCGCAGCGACAACTCCTGCGCCTCCACCACCCAGCCCGCGACCGAGAAGTCGTCGTGGGAGGGCATGAAGGTCTTCGACATCAGCGACAAGCGGAACCCGAAGTACGTCGCCGCCGTCGAGACCGCGTGCGGCTCGCACACGCACACCCTGGTGCCGGAGAAGAAGGACGTCTACGTCTACGTCTCCTCGTACTCGCCGAGCGCCTCGTTCCCCGACTGTCAGCCGCCGCACGACGGCATCTCGGTCATCAAGGTGCCGCGCAAGGCCCCGCAGAAGGCGGCCGTGGTCAACTTCCCCGTGCTGTTCCCCGGTGAGGGCGCGGACGGCGGCGGCAACCCGGGTGCGCCCACCAACCCCGGCGTCTCCAAGACCACGGGCTGCCACGACATCACGGTGCTGCCCTCCGAGGACCTCGCCGCCGGTGCCTGCATGGGTGACGGCATCCTGTTCTCCATCAAGGACCCGGCGAACCCGAAGGTCATCGACCGGGTCCAGGACAACGTGAACTTCGCGTTCTGGCACTCGGCGACCTTCAACCAGAAGGCGAACAAGGTTGTGTTCACCGACGAGCTGGGCGGCGGCGGAGCGGCCACCTGCAACGCCGAGATCGGCCAGGACCGCGGCGCGGACGGCATCTACGACATCGTCGGCAAGGGCGACAAGCGCAAGCTCGTCTTCCGCAGCTACTTCAAGATCCCGCGCCACCAGGCCGACACCGAGAACTGCGTCGCGCACAACGGCTCGCTGATCCCCGTCAAGGGCAAGGACCTCATGGTCCAGGCCTGGTACCAGGGCGGCGTCTCGGTCTGGGACTTCACGAACTCCTCGAAGCCCAAGGAGATCGGGTACTTCGAGCGCGGCCCGGTGAGCACCGACACGCTCACCCTCGGCGGCTCGTGGTCGGCGTACTACTACAACGGCTACATCTACTCCAACGACATCCAGAAGGGCTTCGACGTCCTGAAGCTCAGCGACAAGCGGACGGATCCGGCCAAGCGGATCCGTATGGACGAGCTCAACGTCCAGACGCAGCCGGACTACTTCGACTGAGTCGACGGACCGTCGCTGTCGGCGGCCGGCCGCAACCGCTCGAAGTAGCGGGAGAAATCGGCCGGCCGGCCGTGCGCGGGACTTCCACCGGGCGACTCCTCGTCGCTGTCGTCCGGCGGGAAACCCTGCTCCCAGCCCAGCTCGTAGCGTTTGAACAGCTCGGTGCGCAGCGCCACCATCGGCATCGGCGCACCCGGCACCAGCATCGCGAACACCGCGCCCATCAGTACGGCGCGCAGCAGCGGATAGTCCCGGTCGACGTCGAGCGTGCCGTGCCGCAGGACGGTGTCGCGCAGCAGCGCCGCGAGCCGCTGCTGCTCCGGACACTGCACGAACCCCTCGGCCTGCAGGATCCCCGCCATGTGCGTCCGCATCAGCACCGGCTGGTCCCTGGCCAGACCCAGGATCGCGTCGACGGCCCTGGCGAGGCGCTCGTCCCCGTCCTGCGTGCGCGGCTCGCGCTCCAGGGCCTCTTCGAGGGTGCGGTGCATCAGCCGGTGCACCGCGGACTGCAGCAACTGGCGCTTGCCCGGGAAGTAGTACGAGACCAGACCTCGTGCGGAACCGGCGCGGTCCGCGATGTCGCCGAGGGTCGTCGCGTCGTACCCGTGCTCCCCGACGAGTTCGAGAGTCGCCTGCAGAAGCCGTTCGCGGGAACGTCGGCGCAACTCCTCATTGACCGATGCGCTTCGGGGGGACATCCTTGACTCCTGCGTTGACTGGCTCGCAGCCAACTATACTCAGCGCTTCCCGGCCGTCGGCCTTCTGGGTGCGGTGTGCACGGGTGGGCCGGTCGTATCGGGCGACGCGGGGGATCGTCCGATACGGCCGTGTCACAGAGCTGACCGCCGGTCTCCGGACAGTGTCGGCGCTGCCCGGGGGCCGGCTTTTCGCGTGCCGGACGCTCGGCCGCCTCGAAGGCAGGCGCTCAGAGCAGGTCGAGCACCGGACGCAGTCCATCGGGCCGCTCGTCCACCGGCAGATGGTCCACGAAGTGCACCGCGCAGCCCAGCGCCGCGGCACCGGCGTCCGCCCGCCGGTCGTCACCGACCATCAGGGCATCGCCCGGGGTCACGCCCAGCGCCTCGCACGCGGCCGTGAACAGACGCGGGTCCGGCTTCGTGACGCCGTGCCGGTACGACAGGACGTACGCGTCGACGTAACGGTCCAGCCCGTGCTCCACGAAGACGGGGCGCGGGTCCCAGCCGATGTTGCTGACGACGGCCACCGGGATCCCGCGCTCGCGCAGCGCCGACAGCACGTCGAGCGCGTCGGGGTAGGGGTGCCAGGCGGCCGGGAGCATGTGGCGCTCGTACAGGGCGTCGTAGAGCCGCTCGTCGGGGAGCGGCACCTCGCGGGCCAGGCCCGTGTACGCGGCCCGGTGCCGGGTGGCGTCCACGTCCCGCACCGCCATCAGCTCGGCGAGGTGCTCGGGGACGGTGACGTGGGTCGTCGTGCCGCCGGGCAGCGCCCCGGCGTCGTGCAGCCCCTGCGCCGCGCGCGTGAACTCGGCCTCGGGCAGCGTCAGCCGGGTCTCGTCGAGCACCGCGCGCAGCCACGAGGAGGTGGACTCGATACGGAAGAGCGTCCCTGAGAAGTCGAAGAGCACCGCTTTGATCGTCATGCGTCCGATCCTGCGCGGCGGCGAAGTCACTGGTCAAGGGCGGCTGTTCGGGCCACGCCACTTCTCGTACGCGGTGGTGGACAGGGCCACGGTCAGCGCCCCGAGCAGCCAGCCGCCCAGTACGTCCGAGGGCCAGTGCACCCCGAGCCACAGCCGGGTCAGGCCCACGCCGAGCACCGACACCACAGAGACGGCCAGGGCCACGCCCCACAGGACGGGCCCGGCCCCGTACCGGCGCAGCAGCCACAGCGCGAGGCCGCACACGACGGTCGCCGTCATCGCGTGCCCCGAGGGGAACGCCGCGAAGTGCGCCGAGTCCACCGGATCGCTCCACACCGGCCGGGGCCGGCCGACGGCCGCCTTGAGGGCCTGCTGGACGAGCGTGCCGAGCGCGCAGGTCACCAGCAGCCACATCCCGAGCACCCGGTCGCGCAGCCGCCACACCAAGAGCGCCACGATCACCGCGCACGCGGCCCGCATCGCCCAGGGATCCCACACCCAGTCCGAGAGGATGCGGTTGGTGTGGGTGAGCCCGGGGTCGGCGACCGCTCTGCGGTGCAGGGCCCGGACGATGGAGCCGTCCAGGTCCAGGAGCGGGCTCCAGCCGGCCGCCACGAGAAGCAGCAGCAGGAGGCAGGCGGTCGCGAGCGCCGCCGTGAGCGGGGCGCGCGGCCGGGACGGGGAGTCGAGTCGCGCCGGGTGCATGCTTGTGATCCTCACCCGAAACGGGCCGCGCACACTATCCCAACGCGCGCAGACCCGGCATGAACGTCACCAGCAGCGGGGCGAGAGGCACCAGCGCGGCGGCCGCGGTCAGCCGCAGCCGGCGGGCCGGGGTCAGCCGCGACGGCGGCGTGAGCAGCCGGTGCACGCGCTGCGGAACGTGCGTGTGCGGGGTCGGGCAGGGCCCGAACACCCCGCGGTCCTCGTTGAGTTCGACCAGGGCCAGCGCGATGGTGAGGCGGCCGAAGCGGCGCGAGGCCACATCGTCGGCGGCCAGTTCGACCAGCCGGTGCATCTGGTCGCGGAACGCGGCGAACACCGGCACCTGCGGGAATCCGGCGGCCAGCGCGCCCGAGGAGTGCAGCAGCCAGTCGTGCCGCCACTGCGCGTGTCCCTCCTCGTGCGCGAGCACCGCGTCGAGCTGACGACCCTTCAGGCGGCGCAAAGCGGCCGTGGTGATGACCAGTTGAGGCGTCTGGCCGGGCAGCCACCAGGCGTCGGGCCGCTCGCCCTCCAGCACCACGAGCCGGTCCGAACCGGGCTCCTCGCCGGGCAACAGGGGTGCGCGCACCTGCAGTTCGGTCCGCCGCTGCCTGCGCCGGGTCCGCGCCCGGCGCACCTCGCGGACCAGCATGGCGGCGGTCCAGGCCCCGCCGAGCGCGAGGACCACGGCGACCGTGGCCGCCCAGGGCCCGGTGGTGCGCAGCGCGTAGGCGTCCACGACCCCGTGCGGGGCGGGCGCGAACAGATGGCCGCGCACCGCCTGCCAGGCCGAGGCCGCGCTCAGCACCATCGACAGGGTGCAGCAGAGCAGCACACCCACCACGACGCACTGCCACACCCACAACGCGACGATCGGCTCCCGCTCCGGCCAGTCGGCGCGCGCGAGAAGGCGCGGGGCGACAACAGCGAGAAGGGTGCCGAGCAGCAACAGCGCTACGGGGACCGTCATGGTCGTCAGCCTATGAGGCAGGTCCACGCCAGGGATACGACCTGGCGTCCCAAGTGACCTACGACACGGTTTCGCGCGGGGCCCGGTGGCGTCCGGAACGCGGTCCCGCCCGCTCTACATCGTCAGCAGCATCGCCAGTGTGCCGATCCCCATCGAGAGCCGGCAGGCCCGCGCCAGCTCCGGCCGGTCGCCCCAGCCGCCGAGCGAGGGGCCGCCCACGGCGCCGGTCGCCGCAGGCACTAGGCGGGCCCCCGACCAGAGGACGTACACCGCGAAATATCCGAGCAGCACTCCGGTGAGCGCCGGGGTGCCCGCCGTGCCGTGCTCCGCGTGCGCCGCCGGACGCGCCGCCATCTCCACCGCCATGTACGCCATGGCGAACGTGCCCACCAGGTGGTGCAGATGGCGCGCCCCGCGGCGCGCCGCCCACAGGGCCCGCAGGGCGGCGGCCCCGAACACGGTCGCGTAGAGCAGCCAGGCCCAGGGCGGCGGTGTGAGCACCGCGGCCGGCAGGGCCATCAACGCCATGCCGAACCCCATGAGCGCCTCGTCACCGGCCGTGCGGCGCTGTTCCTCGACCCTGCTGCGCATGCGCAGCAGGCAGTACGCGCCGGTCGCCGCGCACAGCGCGACGAGCAGCCAGGCGGCCGACAGCGGTCCGTGCACCCCGGGTCCCCCTCTTCTGCGGCTCTCGTGGAGATGCCCGGGCACACGGGAGCTTATGGCGGCGCAGGGGAGCACTGGCGGTAGCGCAGCCGCGCGGAGGCGCCCCGTACCGCCGATATCGTTTACGAGTAAAACACCTGTTAAGGTTTTAGATATGAGCAGTACACCTCCGGCCCCTCCCTCCCCGCGCACCAGCGTCCGCCGGCTCCCGCTGGCAGGAGTGCTGCGTCCGAACAAACCGTCGGACATCTGGTTCAAACCGGCGACGAGCGTCGTCGTCTCCGCCGCGCTCCCGAACCTGACGCTGCTCGCCCTCGGCCGGCTCGACCTGATGATGTACACGATGGCCGGCAGCTTCTGCGCCCTGTACGGGCACAACCTGCCCTACGCGGCCAGGGCCCGGGCCCTCGCCGGCGTGGTGCTCGGCATGTTCGCGAGCATCGCGATCGCCCTCGTCGCCGCCTCGCTCCTCTCGTCCCCGGCGGCCCTCGTGGCGATCGGCGCGGTGCTCGCCGCAGCCCAGAAGACGCTCTGCGACGCCACCAGGATCGGCCCGCCCGGGCACCTGATCTTCACGTTCATCAGCTCCGCGTCGCTGTTCGCGCCCCAGAGCATCGGCCAGGTACCGGGCCATCTGGCCCTCACTCTCGGCGCCGGCGCCGTCGCCTGGCTCGTCGGCATGGCCCCCGCGCTCGTACGCCCCCACGGCCCCGAGCGCCGGGCCACCGCGCGCGCACTGAACGCGGCCGCCGCCTACGCGGAGCGGCCCGAGCACACCCCCGCCCGCGGCGCCGCCGCCGCTGCCGTGCACGCCGCCTGGCAGTCCCTGCTCGCCACCGGCGCCCGCACCGCCGCGCGGCGCGCCCTGGAGCGGCTCGTCGTACGGGCGGAGGTGGCCCTCGCCGCGCCGGGCGACGCGGACGCGGCGCAACTGCGCGCCTGGGCCGCCGGACTGCGCGGCGCCGGAGCCGTACCGCGGCCCGCCCGGATCGCCGGGATCGACGACGAACTGCTCGGCATCGAGGCCGAACTCGCCGACGGCACCCCGTCGTTGTGGCGGCGCCTCGGCCCCGGCTCACCCCTGCTCCCGGTCGCCCTGCGCACCTTCGTCGGCTGCGCCCTCGCCGGATACGCCTCGCTCGCCCTCGGCATCGGACGGCCCTACTGGGCCCTCGTCACCGCCGCCTCGCTCTACCAGGCCAACGTGACGCTGACCTGGAACCGGGGCGTCCAGCGCGTCGTCGGCAACCTCGCCGGGGTGCTCGTCTTCGCCGCCGTCGTCCCGCTCGCGCACCTCAGTTCCGTCGCGCTCGTGCTGTGCTGCATGGCCTTCAGCTTCGGGGCCGAGGCGCTCATCACCCGCAACTACTGGCTCGGCAGCCTGTGCGTGACGCCCATGGCGCTGCTCGTCACCGAGTTCGCCCGGTTCCAGGAACCCGGCGAGCTGATCACCGACCGGGTCGTGGACACGCTCGTCGGAGCGCTCCTCGGGGTCGTCGCCGCCGTCGCCGTGACGAACCGGCGCGCCGGCGACCACATCGAGAAGGCCCTCGGCCGCGTCGCTGCCGCCCGCGAGGCCGCCGAGCGGACCCTCGCCTCGGCCACGCCCGGGCCCGCCGCCCTGGAGACGGCCCGGCGCTCGCTCGCCGCGGCCCTGGTGGACCTGCGCTCCGCCGCCGACACCGCGGCCGGCGAATGGTGGCAGCGCGCCCTGCCGGAGGACCGGGTGGTCGCGGCCGAGCGGAGCGGACACCGTACGCTCGCGGCGACGGTCCGCAGGCAGGCGCTCGGGTCGCCCGCCGCCGTCGAGGACACTGGTGACACGGCGGGCGACCCCAGCGGCGCCCGCGGATAGCGGCATCGCTCGAGGAAGGTCCGGTCAGGGCAGCATGAGCACGCAGGACGAGACGGCGGCAGCGCGGCCGCCCGACACCGTGTCCTCGGTCGTACAGCAGTGGCAGGCTGTGCGCCCCGACGTCGACACCGGACCGATGGAGATCATCGGCCGCATCAACCGGTGCGCGGCGCTGCTCCAGCAGGCCGAGGACGCGCCTCTGCGGCACGCCGGACTGACCCGGCCCGAGTTCGACCTGCTCGGCACCCTGCGCCGCACGGGACGGGAACTCACCCCCGGCGATCTGGCCCGGGAGACGTTCTCGTCCGGCGCGGCCGTGACGAAGCGGCTCAAGCAGTTGCAGGAGCGGGGCCTGGTGGCCCGCCGCGGCGACACCCGGGACCGGCGGGTGTCGCACCTGAGCCTCACGGAGGAGGGCCGGACCCTCGTCGACGACATCCTGCCGCGCCAGCTCGCGTACGAGTCGACGGTGCTGGCCGGCCTCGACCAGGGCCGCGACACGCAACTCAGCACCCTGCTCGGAGAGTTGCTCTCCCAACTCGAGGGCCGCCTGGGCGGCCCCCGAGCCTGAAGCGTTTGCGCGCGTCAGTTGATCGGAAGCTCCGGCTTCTCCGGCGTCATCGAGCGCCCTGCGACCTGCGAGGCCATCACCGCGCGGATCTCCTCGGGCGACAGATACGCGTCCGTCATCTCGAAGTCCTTGAGCGTGGCGGGCCGGTTCCGCTGGAAGCCGGTGCGCACGAAGTCGTCGCCCGCCAGCGCGTTCAGCCCCCAGTTCGCCGCCGTACGGAAGCGCGCCGTCAGGGTCCGCAGCGCCCCCAGGTGGTAACCGCGGGCCACGATCTGGGCGGGCAGCCCGGTGAGCTGGATGCCCATCGGCTTCGACACCGCCTGGATGCCGCCGAGGTCGACGACGAGCCCGAGGTCCTTGTGCCGGTACGGCGTCATCGGCGTCCCGCGGACCGCCGCGAGCACATTGCGCGCCGCCGCCCAGCCCTGCCGCATCGCGTGCTGCGCCGTCGGCGGGCAGATCGCGTCGCCGCCCTTGACGAGGTCCGGCACCGCCGCGGCGTCGCCGAGCGCGAAGACGCCGTCGAGCCCCGGCACGGTCAGTTCGGGCGTGACCACGAGGCGGCCCCGGTTCGTCTCCGCCTCCAGCGTCGCGACGAGCGGGCTCGGCGCGACGCCCGCCGTCCAGATCAGCGTGTGGCAGGGCAGCTCACGCCCGTCGGTGAAGGTCACCCGGTCCTCGGTGACCTTGGCCACGGACACCCCGAGCGAGACATGGACCCCGCGCTTGTTCAGGATCTCCATCGCCTTGTCACCCAGCCGGGGGCCCAGCTCGGGCATCAGCTTCGGCGCCACGTCGATCAGGTGCCACTTGATCCCGCGCGGATCGAGCCCGGGATACCGCTTCACAGCCGAGGTCGTCAGCCGCTGCAAGTACGCCGCCGTCTCCGTACCGGCGTACCCGCCGCCGACCACCACGAACTGCAGCCGCGCCTCCCGCTCGGCCGGATCCGAACTGGCCGCCGCGAGGTCCAGCTGCGAGATGACGTGGTCCCGGATCCAGGCCGCCTCGGCGAGCGTCTTGACGCCCACCGCGTGCTCGTCGATGCCGGGAATGTCGAACTGCCGCGTCACACTGCCCGGGGTGAGGACCAGCTGGTCGTAGTGCTCGACGGCGGTCTCGCCGTTGATCTTCCGGACGACGACGGCCTTCGCCTTCGGGTCCACGCCGATGGCGCCGCCGGGAATGATCGAGGTGCGCCGCAGCATCCGGCGCAGCGGCACGGCGACCGACTGCGGGGTGAGGACACCCGACGCCACATGGGGCAGCAGTGGCAGATACAGCTGATGGTCCATCGGGCTGATGAGCTTCAGCACCGCTTCGCCGGGCTTCAGCTCCTTCTCCAGCTTGTGGGCGCACTCCATCCCGGCGAACCCACCGCCGATGATCAGAATCCGGGGCACGGTCGAGGTACGGGGAGCGGTCATGGTTCGGATCTCTCCTGGGCTGGACGGTGTGCGGACAGGCGAGGAGCGTTGCCCCGGACATGTATCCGGATCAGCGCCGCCGAATCCCCTGACACAAGGCCTGTCCCGCGCCATCCTGCGTCGCACCGGGCGTCACCGCATGTCAGATGCCCGGCCGATAACGGATCGGATGCTCCTGCGGCACCTCCACCACACAGATCCGGGTGCCGTCCGGATCGGCGATCCACATCTCCACCAGACCCCACGGCTCGGTCAGCGGCTCCCGCAGCACCGTCACGCCCCGCGCCGACAGCTCCTCGTGCGCCGCGTGCACGTCCGCCACCTGGAGCCACAGCTGGAGCCCCGGTTTCACGGGCGGTTCGGCCCGCCCCGCCACCTCCAGGAAACCGCCGCCCAGGAAGTAGACCGTGCCCCGCTCGGGGCCGGTCCCGAACTCGCGGTAGACGGCGAGGCCCAGTGCCTCGCCGTAGAACGCCCGGGACCGCTCGGGGTCACCGGGCCTGATGAGGACCCTGCTGCTCAGTACGTGAACCATGACGACGGAGAGTACTGCGACCGGGTTAACCTCGACGGCGCCGACAGGCCCGTACCCGTAGGCGACACGTTGCGACCCGTAGCCGTATGCGAACCGTCCCCGTACGGGACCCGTACCCGTAAGAGATCGGAGAGCCGCCCATGACCGCCGCCCCGCACCCCGCCACCGATGGCCTGAGCTTTCGCGAGGCCACCGAGGCCGATGTCGACGCGCTCGTCGCGCTGATCGAGTCGGCCTACCGCGGGGACGACAGCCGGGCCGGCTGGACCACGGAGGCGGACATCCTCCAGGGGCAGCGGACCGACCCGCAGGGCGTGCTCGACGTCATCGAGGCCGCCGACAGCCGTCTGCTGACCGTCGAGCGCGACGGCACGGTCGTCGCCTGCTGCCAGCTGGAGCACCGCGGCGATCACGCCTACTTCGGCATGTTCGCGGTCAGCCCCGCCCTCCAGGGCGCCGGACTCGGCAAGGTGATCATCGCGGAGGCGGAGCGCACGGCGCGCGAGACGTGGGGCGTGCGCGAGATGCACATGACGGTGATCTCCGTACGCGAGGAGCTCATCGCCTTCTACGAGCGCCGCGGCTACCGCCGTACGGGAAAGATGAGCCCCTTCCCGTACGGCGACGAGCGCTTCGGCATTCCGCAGCGGACCGACCTGCAGTTCGAGCTGCTGGTCAAGCCGCTGGTGTGAGCCCTACGCGGTGAAGCGACCGGTCCGCTTGATCTCCGGGTAGTCGGTGGTCGCGCCGTCCAGGCCGAGCGCGCGGACGAGCCGCAGATCGTCCTGGGTGTTCACGACCCAGCCGATGATCCGCAGGTCGGCCTTGCGGGCGTGCTCCACGATCTCCTGCGTCAGACGCCGGATGTTCAGCACGAGGGTCGTGGCGCCGACGGCCACGGCCCGCTGCACGACATCGGTGCCGTAGCGGCTGGCGACGAGCGCCGTACGGACCCCCGGC
Organism: Streptomyces kunmingensis; assembly: GCF_039533535.1. NCBI lineage: Bacteria > Bacillati > Actinomycetota > Actinomycetes > Kitasatosporales > Streptomycetaceae > Streptomyces > Streptomyces kunmingensis. Next base: position 8,380 of record NZ_BAAATS010000040.1, on the reverse strand, counting down.
ACGAGCCGCGCGATCTCCGCCACGGCCTCGTCGTGGAAGGAGATCACCTCGACCCGGTGGACGAGATCGCGGCGCAGCAGCACCTCGGCGAGCGCCCGGGCGGCCGCCGTGTCCTTGATCTCCGCCTGGAGCGGGGAGTCCACCGCGTCGAGGACCTCCTCGAAGACCGGCACCCGCTCGCCGCGTCCGGCGTCGAGCGTGCGCAGCTCGTCGAGGGTCTTCTCGGCGATCGGGCCCTTGCCGTCCGTGGTCCGGTCCACGTCGGCGTCGTGCATGACGACGAGCGCGCCGTCCTTGCTCAGATGCAGGTCGAGCTCGATGAGATCGAGTCCCGCCCGCTCGGCGGCGACGAAGGAACGCAAAGTGTTCTCGGGTTCGACACCCATGGCTCCGCGATGCCCGATGGTGAGGAAGTTCAAGGTGGTCTCGCTTCCGTCGACGGCGACTCGGCTGCCGCGCGCACGCGTCACACACGCGACAGGTGTCCGAGCCTAGAGCCTGTCCGGCGGGTCGGGACGCACGTTGCGGACCCGGCTCTGTTCCGCGCTGGTGAGCGGCGCCCGGTGCGTGCGCAGGCGCGGTGGAGGCGCCGCCGGATCACTCGTCAGGGCGCCTTTTCGGCGGGAGTTGACGCGTGCGTGCTCACGCGGTCCTGCGCCGCAGCCGCGCCGACAGATGGTGCTGCAACGGCTGTCCGACCGCGGCCAGATCGTGCTCGAAAGCCAACGTGTCGGCGTCGGTGAGGGTGTAGCAGCGCCGGGTCCCCTCGACCTTCTTGGCCGTGGGCGTGAGCGCCACGCTGTCGGTCGCGAGGTCGATCGTGCCGTCGCCCACGCGTCCGACCGCGATCTCCGCGATGCCGGTGGGCTGGGTGATCAGCGCCTCAACGATGCCGTCCGGCCGCAGCCGCCACCAGCCGCTCTCCCGCGCCGCGGGGCGCAGCGGTGTGTCGTCCTCGCCGAGCAGCCAGGCCCGGGCGTCGTACCGCAGGAAAGGACGCCCGTCGTGCTGGAAGGTGACCTCCTGCGCGTACGCGAACTCCCCGTCGATCGTGGGATATCCACCGCGCCCGCGCCCGTGCCAGCTCCCCAGCAGCCCGAGCACGGGCGTGAGCAGCTCGTGCGCCGCGGGCGCTCCGTCCGCCCGTTCGCTGTCGCGGTACGGGTACTCCGGTACGGGGTCGAACACGGGGCGCTCCAGGGGTCGGGGTGGCCGGGGAGCACAGCCTAGGGGCCCGGCCCCTGGGGGACGTCCGGGCCGGGCCCGGAAGCATGTGGCACAGGTCATCGTTTCAAGCGCGAGGGACAGGAAAAACAGCGGTGCTACCGGGGGGTGCGCAGGATAATTTCCCGAGAACCCCCTTGTCCTGGAGAACCTGGGGCGCATACGGTGGGCTGACGCGAGGTTCTCCCGTGGAGGATGGGACATGACGGAAATTCTTGTGCAGGCGGGCGCGGAGGGAATCGTTCCTTCGGCTCGGACGGGCGGCGACAGGGTGGTGGACCACCCGGCGTGGCCCGCGCTCAAGGACGCCGTGGAGGAGATCAGGACCTGGCAGCAGAAGGACGGGTCGATCGACTTCGACGCCGAGGGCGCCCCCGCGCGGGCCGCCGCGGACCTGGCCCTGGACCGCGTCACCGCCGCGGTCGAGCAGCTCGCCCCGCTGCTGCCGCACGACGCCGCGTACCACGAGGCGCTCGTCCGCGACCTGCGCCGCTGGGCCGACGACGGCTACCGGGTCCCCGACTTCCTGGACTCGCTGCTCGCCTTCCAGCCCGCGGCCCGCCGCGAGGACGGCCTCCAGCACCTGGTGCTCTTCCCGATGTACACGCAGAACGGGAACCCGGACCGCAATCTGGAAGCCGTCGTGCTGCGCATGGTCTGGCCCGAGTGGCTGGCCGAGCTGGAGGCCACGCGCTACGACAACCCGCTGTTCTGCGGCATCACGTTCGAGGACTTCACCTCGGGCTACGACACGAACTCGGCGGTGCTCTTCCCCGAGACGATCGCCGTGCGCGAGGCCCCCGAGCGCTTCTCCTGGGGCGGCATCTTCTGCGACCGCGAGGCGGCCCGCTTCCGCCGCGTCACCGAGGCGGCCGTCGACATCCTGGGGGTCGAACTGCCCGCGGACATCGCGGAGATGGTCGGCGACCAGGACCGCTGCCAGCAGGCGTTCGTGCTGTGGGACATGGTCCACGACCGCACGCACAGCCACGGCGACCTGCCCTTCGACCCGTTCATGATCAAGCAGCGCCAGCCGTTCTGGATGTACGGCCTGGAGGAGCTGCGCTGCGACCTCACCGCCTTCAAGGAGGCCGTGAAGCTGGAGGCCGAGGGCGTCCCGCAGGCGCGCGACGTGCAGTACGCCGTCCTCTTCGACCGGATGTTCCGCTTCCCGGTCACCGGCGACCGCGTCAAGAACTACGACGGTCTGGGCGGCCAGCTGCTCTTCGCCTACCTACACAAGCACGACGTCGTGCGCTGGACGGACAACAAGCTGCACATCGACTGGCAGCGCGCCCCCGAGGTCACCAACCAGCTGTGCGCCGAGATCGAGACGCTGTACCGCGACGGCATCGACCGCCCGAAGCTGGTGCACTGGTTCGCCGCGTACGACCTGGTGTCGACCTACCTCGCCCCGCACCCGGGCTCCCGCTGGGCCAAGGGCCCCGATGCCCTGGACATGAGCCTGCCGCCGCGCAAACTCGTGGACGACGTGCTTCCGGACGAGTTCCCGCTCAGCATGTTCTATGAGGCCCTGTCCAAGAAGCTCAAGTCCGTGGTCGCCTCGACCAAAGGCATCCGGGCGGCGGCCCCGGAGCGGACCGCCGCATGAGCAATTCCGTACAGGAGGCGACTGCCATGACTGACACCGACGCCATTAGGGACTCCCTCGACGGCGCCGTGATCGCGGTCGCCGGAGCCGCCGGGCCCGCCGGACGCGCCACTTTGAAGCGGCTCGCGGAGGCGGGTGCCACGGTCGTCGGCGCCGACGCGGACGCCGAGCGGCTCGCCGAGGCCGTCGACGAGGCGCGGTACGCGCACGGCGGCGCCACCGTCATCGGTGACACCGTCGACCTGCTCGACCTCGGGGCCACGCGCGAGTGGGCCGGCCGCGTCGAGAAGGACTTCGGCCGCATCGACGGCCTGGTCCACCTCGTGGGCGGCTGGCGCGGCAGCAAGAGCTTCGCCGAGACCGACCTCGCCGACTGGGACCTGCTCGAGAAGCTCCTGATCCGCACCGTGCAGCACACCTCGCTCGCCTTCCAGGAGGGGCTCGGCCGCTCGGACCGCGGCCGCTACCTGCTGATCAGCGCCGCCGGTGCGAGCAAGCCGACCGCGGGCAATGCCGCGTACTCCGCCTCCAAGGCCGCGGCCGAGGCGTGGACGCTCGCCCTCGGCGACGCCTTCCGCAAGGCGGGGGGTGACGCGGGGCCCCGCCAGGCGGCTGCGATCCTGGTGGTGAAGGCACTGGTGCACGACGCGATGCGCGCCGAACGCCCCAACGCGAAGTTCGCGGGCTTCACCGACGTCAAGGAGCTGGCCGACGCCATCGCCGACGTCTGGAACAAGCCCGCCGCCGAAGTGAACGGGACCCGTCTGTGGCTGGCAGAGTAGACAGCGAAGCCGTGAATCCGCCCAGGACCGATGCCCGCAGGCACCACGACCCCACGATCCGGGGTTTCGCCAGCGACAACTACGCGGGCGCCCACCCGGAGATCATGGCCGCCCTGGCCCTGGCCAACGGGGGGCACCAGGTCGCGTACGGCGAGGACGACTACACGGACCATCTCCAGCAGATCATCCGCAGCCACTTCGGCCCGACCGCCGAGGCGTTCCCGGTCTTCAACGGCACGGGCGCCAACGTCGTCGCGCTCCAGGCGGTCACCGACCGCTGGGGCGCGGTGATCTGCGCCGAGTCCGCGCACATCCAGGTCGACGAGGGCGGCGCCCCCGAGCGCATGGGCGGCCTCAAGCTGCTCACCGTCCCGACCCCCGACGGCAAGCTCACCCCCGACCTCATCGACCGGCAGGCGTACGGCTGGGACGACGAGCACCGCGCGATGCCGCAGGTCGTCTCGATCACGCAGTCCACCGAACTGGGCACGCTCTACACGCCCGACGAGATCCGCGCGATCTGCGACCACGCGCACGAGCGCGGCATGAAGGTGCACCTCGACGGCTCGCGCATAGCCAACGCGGCGGCCTCCCTCGACGTGCCGATGCGTACGTTCACGAACGCGGTCGGCGTCGACATCCTCTCGCTCGGCGGCACGAAGAACGGCGCACTGTTCGGCGAGGCCGTCGTCGTCCTCGACCACAGCTCCGTCCGCCACATGAAGCACCTGCGCAAGCTGTCCATGCAGCTCGCCTCCAAGATGCGCTTCGTCTCGGTGCAGCTGGAGGCGCTGCTCGCCAAGGACCTGTGGCTGCGCAACGCGCGCCACGCGAACGAGATGGCCCAGCGCCTCGCCGAGGGCGTCCGCGCCGTCGACGGCGTCGAGATCCTCTACCCGGTCCAGGCCAACGGCGTCTTCGCCCGCCTCCCGCACGACGTCTCCGAGCGCCTCATGAAGCGCTACCGCTTCTACTTCTGGGACGAGACGGCCGGCGACGTCCGCTGGATGTGTGCCTTCGACACCCGTGAGGAGGACGTCGACGGGTTCGTGGCGGCGCTCAAGGAGGAGATGGCGCGCTAGCCGCCTACCGAGCAAAGTCTGCATAGATATGCGATCGGCCGTAAATCCATTGACCACGGCCGGTCGCATTTCTATGCTTCCGAATCATGCAGCTGATCCAGCAGAACCCGGATCTGTCGGCCTATCTGGCCGCGGACGACGTCATCGACCATCATCACCCGCTGGTGCGGGAGACGGCCGCGCGCCTCGCGAAGGACGCCGTCGATTCATATGCATACGCTCGCGCCGCCTACGAGTTCGTCCGTGACACCGTGCCGCACTCCGCGGACAGCGGGGACCTGCGGGTCACCTGGCGGGCGTCGGACGTCCTGGAGAAGCGCACCGGGATCTGCCACGCGAAAGCCCACGCGCTGACCGCGCTCCTGCGCGCCGAGGACATCCCCACGGCGCTCTGCTACCAGCGGCTCGCGTACGACGCGGGCACCGGCTGGTGCGTCCACGGGCTGGTCGCCGTACGTTTCCACGGCTCGTGGCACCGCCAGGACGTGCGGGGCAACAAGCCGGGCGTCGACGCCCAGTTCTCGCTCGACGGGGAGCGGCTCGCCTGGATACCCGACGTCGAGTCCAGTGAGATGGACTATCCAGTACTCTTTGATGTACCGCATCCGGCGGTGCTCGACGTTATGCGCAGCGTCCCGGACCGCCCGTACCTCTGGGAGAACCTCCCCGACTCGCTCGATCTGTGACCGCTCGACCCGTAAGGCAGCCCATGCCCCTCCAGCTCACCGTCTCCGACGACGTCCGGGCGATCGCCCCGGACTTCCACCACATCGCCATCGAGGCGTACGGACTCGTCAACACGCCCAGCACACCGGAGACGTCGGCCCTCCTCGACGACGCCGCGCGGCGCCTGGCCGAGCGCCTGGACGGGCGCGCCCCGCACGAGGACCCGCACATGGTGGCCTGGCGCGCCGCGTACACGGCCTTCGGCGCCAAGCCCAACCGCACGCGCAACTCGGCGGAGGCGCTCGCCAAGCGGGCCCTCGCCGACGGCGGCCTGCCGCGCATCAACACGCTGGTGGACGTCTACAACGCCATCAGCGTCGCCCATCTGATCCCGGTCGGCGGCGAGGACCTCGGCCACATCAAGGGCGGCATGCGGCTCATCAGGGCCACGGGGGCCGAGGACTTCGTCACCGTGGCCTCCGGCGAGGAGACGGTCGAGCACCCGGACGCGGGCGAGGTCGTCTGGTGCGACGACGAGGGCGTCACCTGCCGCCGGTGGAACTGGCGCCAGGGCACCCGCACCCGCCTCACCGACAGCTCCGTCGACGCCCTGTTCCTCCTGGAGGGCATGGGCGCGCACGCGGGCCTGGAGGCGGCCGGCGCCGAACTGGCCGAACTGCTGCGGAAGTTCAGCCCCGGCGCACGGCTCACCGTCCACCCGGCGGTCTGAGACGAGCGGGGTCAGCGGGCCTCGGCGGCCTTGACCTCTTCGGGGGTCGGGGCTGTCCCGCCGAGGTGCGCGGGCATCCACCACGTGTCGTCCGGCCCCTTGGGGCGTACGGGATAGGCGCGCTGCGCCGCTTCGAGGAGCTCCTGCACCCGGTCGCGGAGCCGGCGGGTGATCGCCCCGGCGAACTGGTCGCGCGGCGCCTCCATGGCCTCGCCCACCCGGATCGTGACCGGGAGGTGCTGCCGCTTGAAGTTGCGCGGACGGCCCTTGGTCCACACGCGCTGGGTGCCCCACAGCGCCATGGGGATCAGCGGGACCCCGGCCTCCTGCGCGAGGCGCACGGCGCCGGTCTTGAAGCTCTTGAGTGTGAACGACTCGGAGATCGTCGCCTCGGGGAAGACCCCGATGATCTCGCCCGAGCGCAGCGACTGCAGGGCGTGTTGGTAGGCGTGCTCACCCTGCGCGCGGTCCACCGGGATGTGCTTCATGCTGCGCATGAGCGGCCCGGAGATCTTGTGCCGGAACACCGACTCCTTCGCCATGAAGCGGACAAGGCGCTTCTGGGGCAGGGCTGCGAGGCCGTCGAAGATGAAGTCCAGGTAGCTGATGTGGTTGCTGACCAGGACGGCTCCGCCCGAGCGCGGAATGTTCTCCGAGCCCTTGCAGTCGATCTTCAGGTCGAGCGCCTTGAACATCGTTTTAGCGGCGCCGATGACCGGACGGTAGACGAGCTCTGCCATGGAGGGGGTGGACCCTTCTTATTGCCGTGGGGAGTTTCTTCCGGAGGATTCCGGAGGAGGTGGCTCCCAGCGGTAAGTTACGCAGCCGTAGGTTTTCCGGCTTGCGCAGATCGTGCCCCAAGAACGGCCGAGTGACCAGTCCTGGTTCCGGCCGTGCGCGTAATCCTCGTCACGTGGTCCGGGAATACGCCGGAGCGCTCCGGCGCTGCACGGGAAGCGGAGGATCCGGGAGGCACAGGATGACGGTGGGTGAAATGACGTTCGACGCCGAGCAGTTGGGCCATGACCTGGGGAAGCGGGCCACGCTCGTGCAGTTCTCCAGCGCGTTCTGCGCGCCCTGCCGGGCCACCCGGCGGGTCCTCGGGGAGGTCGCCGCCATGGTGCCCGGTGTCTCCCATGTCGAGATCGACGCCGAGGCCAGACTCGACCTCGTACGCCGGAGCGGAGTCGTGCGGACACCGACCGTGCTCGTCCTCGCGGCGGACGGCAGTGAGGTGCGACGGGCGGCCGGACAACCGCGCAAGGCGGACATCATCGCCGCTCTCGGTGAAGCGGTCACCTTCCGTGCGACGCCTTCCAGATGACGGAACGCACTTGACTGCACGCAGCACGTATCGTCAGTCTGACCGTATGCCTTCGGAACTCCTTCTCTACCAGCGGGTCCATGTCGACCTGGCCCGCTGTTCGAGCGCGCGCTGTCCCGTCTCCTGACGCAGCCACGGCCCCCGCTCGAACCCCCCGGCAGAAGGACAACTCCATGACGGCCACGCCCGACCTGCGCACCGCCCGTCCCGCCACCCCCGAACTGCTTCGCTCGGTCTTCCGGCAGCACGCCGCCGGTGTCGCGGTGATCACGGCGGCCGGCAGCGCCCCCGTGGGCTTCACCGCCACCTCCCTCACCTCCGTCTCCGCCGAACCTCCGGTGATCTCGTTCGGTATCGGCCTGGGTGCCTCCAGCTGGCCCACCGTCGCCGAGGCCGACCACATCGGCGTGCACATACTCGGCGAGCACCAGGCCGATCTCGCCGGCACGTTCGCCCGTAGCGGAGCCGACCGCTTCGGCGCCCCCACCCGCTGGTTCGAGGGCCCCGAGGGCGTCCCCGTCCTCGACGGCGTCCTGGCCTGGCTCGTCTGCAAGGTCATCGCGCGGGTGCCCGCCGGGGACCACCGGATCGTGCTCGCGGAGGCGGTCTGCGGCGACCCGGCGGGAGCGGGCCGCCCGCTCCTCTACCACCAGGGCCGCTTCAATGGGCTGCGGGACTGAAGAGCCCCTGAAAGTTCCTGCTCCGGACGATTACTCAGCGTTGGCAAGGTCACAGTTCAAAGCGCTTGCTCAGTGGGCAAGAAGTGGATGTACTGACGAGTAATATTCTGTTCGGAGCGCGGGCCGCCCCGACCGGAGGAGTCCGCTTCAGGCGCCTATGCTGCCTGCTAGAAGGCGCTGTCAGCCGCAGCAGCAGAGCCGCCCAGTAAAAGACGATTGCAGTAGGAGAGCCGGCGTGAGCTTGAGGATCGTTGTCACCGTGAAGTACGTGCCCGACGCC
>NZ_BAAATS010000039.1:0-25357 GCF_039533535.1 Streptomyces kunmingensis | reverse complement strand
ATCCACACCACCACCATCACCCTCCGCGAAGACACCCCCGGCAACAAACAACTCACCGCATACATCGTCACGAACAAGCCGGTCGACAACGACGCCCTGCGCGCGCACCTCCGGCAGCAGCTCCCCGACTACATGATCCCGGCCACCTACATCACCCTCGACCAACTCCCCCTCACCCCCAACGGCAAGATCGACACCAAGGCCCTCCCCGCCCCCGGCTCGGAACGCCCGGACCTCGCCAACGCCTACACCGCCCCGCGTACCGACACCGAGCGCGCCCTGGCGGGGACGTGGGCGGACGTCCTCGGCATCGAGACCGTCGGCATCCACGACAACTTCTTCGCGCTCGGCGGGCAGTCGATCAGCGCGGTGCGGATGATGTCGCGGATCCGGGAGGCCGGGCTGCCCGTCGCCCTCCAGCAGATCATGCGGCATCCGACAGTGGCCGGTCTGGCCGCCGTGCTGGACGCACCGGAGGTGAAGGCCGGGACCGGACCCGGCGGGCTGGTCGTCCTGCTCTCGTCCGAGGACGACCCCGCCCTGCCCCGGCTGTTCTGCGTGCACCCCGGAGGCGGCAGCACCCATCCGTACCGCGGGCTCGCGCAGCGCCTGGCCGGGGCGTTCACCGTGTACGGGGTCCAGGCGCCGGGGCTGAACGAGGGTGAGTCGCCGCTCGTCGGCTTCGAGGCCGTCGCGGAGCGGTACTGGCGGGAGATCCGCCGGGTGCAGCCGGAGGGCCCGTGCACGATCCTCGGCTGGTCGACCGGCGCGGTGATCGCGCACGCGATGGGGGTGTGTGACCCGCAGGCGGTGGCCGCCCTGCTGCTGCTGGAGCCGGCGGTCACCGGGGACGACCAGCAGGACCGGTTCCAGCGGCACGCCGAGGTGTACCGCCGGGTGAACGACCTCTGGCGGCTGGGTCAGGACCAGACCGGAGATCAACGGGTCGCCACAGAGGGGGAGATGAAGCGCTTGGCTCCGGAGATGAACATCGAGGAGTCGGCGATCACGCTCGACGAGTGGCTGCCCTACGCGGTCCTGGAGGCCGAGGTGCGCTCGCTCGCCGCCTACCGGCCCGAAGGCTCGGCGGCTCCCGCGACCCTGTTCGTCAGCGACACGGTGCGTCATGGCAGTGGCGACGAGGTGCCGCAGGCCCGGTACGTCGCTCACTGGAAGGGGCTCTACCCGCTGGGCCTGGACGTTCGCCCGATCCCGGGTCGCCACATGGAGATGGTCAAGGGTGAGGAGCAGTTGTCCGTGGTGGCCGCGGCGGTACGGGAGGCCGTGACGGACGGCGCCGGCCGCGAGGCCGGGGTGCTGTTGCCGGCCTGACAGGTACCAGCACAGAGCCGCCTCCCGCGCACGCGGGGGGCGGCTCTGTGCTGCCAGTGTCCCGAGGGCCAGGAGGAGTCGGACAGGTGGTCACGCCCCTCCGGCCGGCCCCCGTCACATATGAGGACCGGCCGGGCAGTTCCTGTGCGCGGGCACCGGGCAGTGGCATCCGCGGCACCACTCGAGGTGGAGGAAGAGTTCGCCCTCACGGCGCGGGCACCGTCCGAGGAGGTGCCCCGGGTCCGTACACGCGGGAACGCCCCGGTCCCGGGGTCCCTCCGATGGGAGCGGAGGGACCCCGGGACCGGGGCGAAGAGGCGAAGCGCGGCGGTCAGTTCACCAGCGGGTCAACTCGGGGAAGAAGTGGGGAACTTCGGTGGCGCGGCCGGTGTCCAGGGCGGTCCGGTAGATGTGGCAGCCGACCGCCAGGTCCAGAACGCCGAGGCCGAACGGGGAGAAGACGGTCGGGCGATCACGGTCGAGGACGACCGTGCCGCGCAGGACGTCGGCGAGGGTGCCGTCGATGAAGTCGCGGGTGCCGTACTCCGTCTCGGTGAGGTGGGGGGAGGTCTGGGCTTTCAGGCAGTGGTCGATGTCGTCCAGGATGTTGTGGCACTTGACCATGACCGTGGGGTGGATGTCGCGCAGGGACAGGTTCAGGATGAGCTGGTCCGGCAGCAGGGTCTGGCCGTCCGCGAGCCAGGGCGCCGGCGCGGTGGTGGCGAGGACCACCAGGTCGGCGGTGGCCAGGGCCGCGTCGATCTCGGACACGGCTCTGGCCTGCCATCCGTGGGTGTCGGCCGTGTAGGCGGCGAACTTCTCGGCGTACGCGTCCACATGGTCGTGGACGAGGCACTCGCGGACGTTGAGTCCACGGGCGGCGAGGAAGTCGGAGACCGTGCGGCCGATGATGCCGGCGCCGACGAAGAGGACCGTGCGCGGCGCCTCGTCGGGGGCCAGGGTCTCCACGGCGAGCGCGGCGGAAGCGGCCGTGCGGGCGGCGCTGATGAGGGACGCTTCGAGGCAGGCGAACGGGTATCCGGTCTCCGCGTCGTTGAGGAGCAGGGCGGCGGAGGCGCGGGGCAGGTTCTGCCGCACGTTCTCCGGGTAGCTGGCGATCCACTTCAGGCCGGACACGGGTGCCTCGCCTCCGAGGTGGGCGGGGAGGGCGATGATGCGGGCGCCGGGATTGTCGGGGAAGCGGAGGAAGTAGCTGTCGGGGTTCACGGTGGCGCCGCGGCTGTGCTGGAGATAGGTGTCCCGCACGATCTCCAGGATCTCCGACGGCGCGGAGGTGATGACGTCCTGGGCGACGGTGCCGTCGATCACGTGAAAAGTCGACATGCGTGGGTGCCTTTCGCGGGTGGGAGAAGCGCGGGACGCTGATCAGGCGAGGACACCGATGTGTTGGCCCACCCAGGCGTCGTTGTAGACCGTGTCGAGGTAGCGTTCGCCGAGGTCGGGTGAGATGGCGGCGATCCGGGAGCCGGACGGGAACGCGTCGGCGTACTGGCGGATCGCAGCAAGGACGGATCCGGTGGACCCGCCGACCAGGAGCCCGTGGGTGCGGGCGAGCCGTCGGCACTCCTGGACCGCGTCCTCCTCCGCGATGAGCACGACCTCGTCGGCGAGGCCGGGTTCGAACAGTTCCGGGACTCGGCTGGCGCCGAGGCCGGGGATGCGGCGGGGTCCGGGCGGGGCGCCGAAGATGATCGAGCCGAGGGCGTCGACGGCGACGATCCGGGTGTCCGGCGAGTACTCGCGCAGGTAGCGGGAGCAGCCGACGAAGGTACCGGTGGAGCCCGCGCCGACGAACAGGTAGTCGATGTGCTGGAGTTCTTTGAGCAGGGTGCGCGCGGTCTGCTCGTAGTGGGCTCGGGGGTTGGCCGGGTTGGCGTACTGGTTGAGCCACACCATGGAGGGGTCGGCCTCGACGCGCCGCCGGATGTGGGCGATGCGGGACTGGAGGAAGCCGCCGCCCGCGTCGACGGTGTCCACGACGACGACCTCGGCGCCGAGGGCGCGCATGTGGTCGATGCTGATGTCGTTGGTGTTGGGGTCGACCACGCAGGTGAAGGGGTATCTCTTGGTGGCGCAGATGGAGCTGAGGGCGATGCCGAGGTTTCCGGAGGACGACTCGATGACGCGCGCTCCGGGGGTGAGGACCCCGCGGTGCTCGGCGTCCTCGACGAGGCTCAGGGCCGTCTTGAGCTTGACCGAGCCGGCCGGGTTGAGCCCTTCGATCTTGAGGAAGACGTCGGCGCCGGGTACCACGCGGGCCAGCCGGACGAAGAGGTCGTCGGTGACCAGCTCGTAGGTGTGCTCGTAGATCATGACTCGGGCCTCCACAGGTCCTCGGGCCCGGTCTCGTCGGCCGCGTATCTGCCGAGCGAGCTGACGGCCATGCGCATCTCCAGGGCCATGGCGCCCAGGAGGCGTTCGAGTCCGCGGTCCGGATCCTCGTCGGCGGCGACCAGGGCGGCGCGGCCGAGGCCGACGGCACGGGCGCCGAGGGCGAGCAGCTTGACGGCGCGGATGCCGTCCCAGACGCGTCCGCTGGCGAGCAGGGTGTGGCCGGCGGGATCCACCCGGCGTAGGCACTCGGCGAGCGGGAGTCCGACGTGGCCGAGGAAGCCGGTGGGGGCCCAGCCGGTTCCGCCCTCGGCCCCGTCGACGGTGACGGCGTGGGCGCCCGCCTCCCAGGCGATGGCGGCGGCGCGGCCGACGTCCCGGCCGGGGAAGAGCTTCACCCAGCAGCGGGCGCGCGGGTAGTTGTTGCGCATGAGCTGGATCTGCCGGCGGAAGATCTCGTCGGTGAAGGTGCCGGGACTGGAGCAGCGCAGGACCGCTCCCCCGTCGGGGGCGAGGCGTTCGACGGCGTACTGCCCGTCGAGGTCGGCGGCGACCGTCTCGCTGATCATGGTGAGGCCGCCGAGGCCGGGCTTGGCGCCCTGGCCGACCTTCATCTCGAAGCCGAGGCGGCCGGTGGTGAGGAGTCCGGAGACGGCGGGATCGCTGTAGACCTGGTTCCAGACCTCGGAGTCGGCGTCCTCGGTGCTCTGCTGGACGCAGACGCCGCCGACACCGTCGGGGAGTTCCTCGCAGTAGGCGAGGATGCGTTCAAGGAGGCCCTTGCGGTGGTCGTCGCCGCTGCTGCGAAACCCGTTCATCGGGGCGACGTTCTCGCCGATGACCATGGGGATGCCGAGGCGTCCGGCCTGGCGGCTGAGGGCGAGACTGGTGCCGGCGACGCGGGTGGAGCCGAGGGCCGACACGTACACGGGCACGGGGGCGTCGAAGCCGCCGAGGGCGGTGGTGAGGCGGACGTCGGAGTAAAGGGGTTCGCGGCCGAGGTCGATGAGTTTGGCGAGGCGGCCGGGCATGAAGACGGGCGGGGCCAGGCGCAGTGCGTCGATCTCGTCGCCCGGTTCGCGGGTTCCGCCGAAGACTGCGGTGCCGTAGCTGTCGGCCGGCGGGAAGACGGCGGCGGCTCCGTCACGGGCGCGGGCTCGGATGGCGTCCTCGGGCAGGCCGGGTGCGGTCAGGTACGTCACGGGGACACGACCCCCGCGAGCTTCGGGAAGGCCGTGGCCTGCCAGACGGAGTCGAGGCCCGAGACCCAGCGGGTGAGGCGTTCCAGGCCGATGCCGAAGCCGGCGCTGCGGGGGATGCCGTGGCGGGCGACATCGAGGTACCAGGCGTACTTGGAGGGGTTCTCGCCGGTCTCCCGCATCCGGGTGACCAAGGTGGCGTACTCGTTCTCGCGCTCGCTGCCGCTGCACAGTTCGCCGCAGGACTCGGGGGCGATCAGGTCGAAGTTGAGCAGGGTGCCGGGCTCGTCGGGGCTCTCCTTGTCGTAGAAGCCGCGGGAGCCCTTGGGGTAGCCGACGATGAAGAAGGGGGCGTCGGCCTTGCGGGAGATGCGTTCCTCGGCCTCCCACTCGATCTCCGTGCCGGCGGCCTGCGGGTAGCCGTCGCTGCGCAGGCGTTCGACGACCTCGCCGTGCGGGACGCGGGCGAAGGGCTCGGCGACGAAGCGGCGCAGGGTGTCGGGGTCCCGGCCGAGGACGGCGAGTTCGGCGGCGCATTCGTCGGCGACGGTGGTGACGCAGTGGCGGACGAGCCCTTCGGCGATGTCCATGGCGTCGTCGCGGGTCGCACCGGAGTACTCGACGTCGATCTGCCGGAACTCGGAGAGGTGGCGGTGGGTGGAGCTGGTCTCCACCGGCTCCAGGCGGACGTTGGGCGCGATGAGGAAGATGCGGTCGTAGGCGAGGAGGGACGCCTGCTTGTAGAGGATGGCGCTGGTCATCAGCTTGTAGCGGTGGCCGTAGTAGTCGATGTCCACCTGCTTGGCGCCGCGCGAGCCGGGGTCGGTGACGGGGCCGATGATCGGGTGGGCCATCTCCACCGCGTCGTCGCCGCGGAGGTAGGCCCGGGCGCCCGCGACCAGGGCCTGCTGCACGCGCAGGGCCGCCCGGGTGCGGGGGTCGCGCAGGTGCTCCAGCGGCGAGGGCAGGGCGGGAGCGGCGGTGGATGTCAGGGGGTGATCGATCTGGAGCGTCATGTCGGTCCTTGTCCGGTTGACGTACGGTTCACCGGCCCGGGAGGGCTGCGGGAGAGGGGAATTGACGGGTGGTCAGCTCGCTCGGGCGAGCGAGTCGGCGGGCCCGTCGTAACGGGTCTTGACGTGCTGGAGCGCGCGCATCAGCCCCGACGAGGTCAGGCGCCGGGAGCGGTGCACGGTGGCGGTGGGGCCGAGCGGCAGCGATCCGGTGTCGGACCACTCAAGGCGGCCCTGCTCGCTGATGATGCTGCGGGTGCGGCCAGCGTTGTCGGGGTGCAGGCAGAAGGGGACGTCGAGGTAGCCGCGGGCGAAGGCCCGGATGAGGGCCTGACCGAGGTCGTCGTGCAGGCCGAGGACGGCCCGCACGAGGGCGCGGGCCTCCTCCTCGATGCCGGTGGACGGCGGCGGAGCGGTGCGCCGCGCGGAGTGTGCGGCGCTTGTCGCCGTCTCCAGCGCCGTGACGTTCTCGGCGATCGACGGGATGCGGGCGGCCTCGGCGGCCGTCTTGACGATGAGGCGCGCGGCTCCGGTCCGTACCGCGAGCCGGGCCGCGTCCGCGACGAGGGCGAGCGCGCCGGGTCTCGTCTCCGGGTAGACGCCCATGTAGACGTAGACGACCACGTGCCAGGAGGTGTCCGGGAGGTGTTCGGCGGCCAGGGCACGCAGGGCGTGGACGGCTTCCTCGTCCTGCACCGCGTTGGTCTGCTGGGCGTAGCTCAGAGAGATGCTGCGCAGGCCGTTCTGCCGGAAGAACATTCCTTCCAGGACGGAGAGGGCGATGAGCAGCGACGGTGGGCAGAGCTGGCCCAGCATGCACCCGCCGAAGCTCTCCAGGTGCGGTTCGACACCGGACGCCCGGAGCGCGGCGAGCGTGTGGCACGCGTCGCGCCATGCCCGCACGGAGGTGGCGAGCGGGGTGCGGCCGTAGGGCAGGCAGTAGGAGACGGGGCCGCCCTCGGTGGCGTCGAGGCCGGCGTCGATCAGTGCCTCGACGATGCGGCCGGGTTGTGCGGAGCCGTGCCGGACCTGGACGGGGAAGTCCTCGCCGCGGACGCCGTCGAGCAGCCCGGTGGTGGTGGCGACGGGCATGCTCACGAGCGGGTAGCCGTTCAGCGGGTGTCCCTGGGCGGCGGCGCGGGCGGCGGCGGCATAGTCACCGACGCGGGTGAAGCTGTCGAGGGTGAGGGTGCCGACGGTGGTGGCGTCGGCGTCACGGGTGGCGAGCAGACCGGCGCGCATCCTGGCGGGGTCCGCGAAGCCCATGCGGGGCTGGACGACGAGCGTGCCGGAGCGCGCGGCGGCGTCCATGAAGCGGTGGAAGGCGCCACCGGGTGCGGGGCCGGTGAGCGGTCTCGCGCCGACGGAGGCGGGATCAGCGGGCGGCATGGGCGTGGACCCTTCCGTGCGCGCGCTGCGACAGGGAGTCGAGCAGGGCGAGCAGCCGCGGTACGGCGTTCGGCCCGGTCAGGACGGCGTCGAAGCCGGCCTCGGTGAGCTCGGGACGGGCGTCGGGGACGGTGGCTCCCTGCGTGTCGAGCTTGCCGCCGATGACGAGCGGCACTCGGGCCAGGACGGGCTCGACGCGTACCGCGCGGGCCAGGGCCGGGGCCTCCTCCGCCCCGTGGCCGTTGACGGTGCTCACGACGATGAGGCCGGGGGGCCGCGCCGCGGACTCGGTGACCAGGGTGGAGACCGGGACGCAGGCACCGAGGTTGGTTACCTCCCATCCCTGTTCCTCCAGGATGAGTTGGAGGAACAGCAGGTTCCAGGTGTGCGAGTCCGAGGGAATGGTGCTCAGGACCGCGTGGGGCGGGCTCTCCGCAGGCTGGTGACGCACGTACACGACCGGCTTTCCTCTCGACACCATAGGGGGCCGCGACCGTTGCGATCGGGCCGGTCATCCGGGCTTGACCCGGCCTGATCAAGCCCTCGAAGTCGCTGCCGCCCCGAAGGTGTCGGGCGGCACTTCGGTGAGCCGGCTCCAGACGTCCGGGCTGTCGGCGGGTGACGCCGTCCATCGTGGCCAGCGGTGTTCCCGCGCGGCACTGGGCACTTGTGGCCAGCCGCCGGGGCGTCACTTGTGCCCACTGGGGGCGCCCTCACCCACCTCCTAACGTGCTCATCGCGGACGTCTCTCCGGCGCCGGTGGCCGCGGCGCCGCCTCTGAAGGGCCGGCCGCTTGTACCGCACGCATCACTTGAACCGCTTGTACCGCTGACAACGTGCTGACGATGGGGAGTGAACGGTGGCTGATCACCAGGTGGAAGAGTGGCGTCACGCGCTGGCAGGCCTGGAGCCGCTGGAGCTGCCGGCGGACCGGCGCCCGGTGAACGACGGGCCGGGGTCCTCGGACCGGGTTCTCTTCGACGTGCCCGCCGTGACCGCGCGGGCGCTGTCCACGGTGGCGCGCGAGCGGGGGACGGATCTTTCGGCGGTTCTGCTGACGGTGTTCCAGGCACTGCTCGCACGGCACACCGGCCGGGGCGATGTCCCCGTGGTGGTGTGGGGCGAGGGCGGACGGATGCTGGCGGTACGGGGCCCCGAGGGCGACCCGCCGTTCGAGGACGCGCTGGCCGGCGTCGCACAGGCCAGGGGAGAGCGCGGCGGACTGGCGTACGCGGCGCTCGCCGAGGCGGCCGACGGTGCGCTGGACGGTGCTCCCTGGTTCGCGTGGCGCGATGCGGGTGACGAGCCGGCCGTGTTCGCACCGAAGGCGCACGTCACCCTGGAGCTGGCCGCCGACGGTGACGTGCTGCGGGGTGTCCTGGGCTTCCGCACGGACCTGTTCGACCGGGCGACGGCGGAGCGCCTGGCAGACCACTTCGGAGTCCTCGCCGAGTCCGCCGCCGCGACACCGGGGGCGCGACTGGCCGCGCTGGAAATGCTGACGGCGGCGGAGCGGACGCGGATCCTCACCGAGTGGAACGGCCCCCGGTCCGCGTTCCCCGACACCTCGACCGTTCACCGCCTGATCGAGGAGCGGGCCACCCGGCAGCCGGACGCGGTCGCCCTGGAGCACGACGGGCGGCTGCTGACCTACCGCGCGCTGGACGAGCGGGCGAACCGGCTCGCCCGCCACCTCCGCGGGCGGGGCGTCGGACCGGGCGCACTGGTCGCGGTGTGCCTGGACCACGGCCCGGACCTGGTGTGCGCTCTGCTCGGGGTACTCAAGTCCGGTGCCGCTTACGTGCCGTTGGACCCGTCGTACCCGGCCGAGCGGCTGCGCTACATGGTCGGCGACAGTGCCGCGCCCGTGGTGATCACCCAGTCGGGACACGCCAATCTGTTCGCGCCGGGGTCCGATCTGCTGCTCACCGACCGCGGTTGGCCGGGCGGTGACGGCTCGGCCCCGGCGGTCGAGGCGAGCCCCGACGACCTGGCCTACGTCATCTACACCTCAGGCTCCACGGGCCGCCCCAAGGGCGTCCGTGTGGCGCACCGGGGAGTCGTCAACTACCTGCACTGGTGCGACCGCAACTACCCGGCCGCGCCCGGCGCCGAGATCGGCTCACTGCTGTGCTCGTCAGCGGCGTTCGACCTGACGGTCACCGCCCTGTTCCTGCCGCTGGTGCAGGGGCTGCGCCTGGTCGTACCGAACCCCGGCCCGGGGCAGACGGTGTTCGACGCGGCCGTGGATCTCGTGGCGGCCGGCGCCCGGGTCAGTTTCCTCAAGGCGACCCCCTCCCATCTGGAGCTGCTGGTCGCCCGGCTGGAGCGGGAGGGTCTGCGGCACGCCGTCGCGACCATGGTGGCGGGGGGCGAGGACCTCACGCCGGCGCTGACGCACCGGGTGCTGACGAGCGGCGCGGACGACACGGCCGTCGTCAACGAGTACGGGCCGACCGAGGCGACCGTGGGCAACGTGGTCAGCCGGACGGTCTCGGTGGACCCGGCGTCGGACCACGTGCCGATGGGCCGCGCGATCGACAACACCGAGGTGTTCGTGGTCGGCACACACGGCGAGGTGCAACCGGTGGGTGTGCCGGGTGAGTTGCTGATCGGCGGCGTGAACGTGGCCCTCGGCTATCTGGGGCGGCCGGAACTGACGGCGGAGCGATTCGTACCCCACCCGTTCTCGACGGACCCGGACGCTCGGGTGTACCGCACCGGGGACCTGGTGAAGTGGCTGCCGGACGGGCAGCTGGTCTACCTCGGCCGGATCGACGACCAGGTCAAGCTGCGCGGCCACCGGGTGGAACTGGGCGAGATCGAGAACGCCCTGCTGGCCCGGCCGGGCGTGGCGGCGGCGACCGTCGTGGTCCGCGAGGACGTCCCGGGCGACAAGCGCCTGGTGGCGTACCTGGTGCCGGCGGGTGAGACCGGCCCGGCCGCGCCCGAACTGCGACGGGCACTGTCGCGGGAGCTGCCCGAGCACATGGTGCCCGCCCGGTACGTGACGCTGGAGCGGCTTCCTCTGACACCGAACGGCAAGGTCAACCGCAAGGCGCTGCCGGCGCCCGAGAGCGGGCGGCCGGATCTGACCACGGCGTACACCGCGCCCCGGACCTCCACTGAGGCGGCCGTCGTCGGCATCTGGGCCGAGTTGCTGGGCGTGGACCCGGTGGGCATCGACGACGACTTCTTCGAGCTGGGCGGGCACTCCCTGCTGGCCGTCCGGGTCGCTTCCCGACTCCGCCGGGACCTGGGCGTACACGTCTCCCACCGCACTCTGTTCGAGGCGCGGACCCCCGCGACGCTGGCGGCCGCCCTCGACGCGCCCGGCATCCTCCGCGAGGCGACGGCGCCGCGCCCGGAGCGGCCCGCGGGACCGGTGCCGCTGTCGTTCGCCCAGCAACGCCTCTGGTTCCTGGACCAGTTGGATCCCGGACGAGCCGAGTACGTGGTCCCGGCCGGGCTGCGGGTCACGGGGCCCTTCGCACCGGACGCGTTCGCGGCCGCGCTGACGGCTCTGGTCGCCCGGCACGAGATCCTGCGGACCCGGTTCGTGGCGGACGGTGCGGGTCGTCCGGTCCAGATCGTCGAGCCGCCGCGCGAGGTGGCCGTTCAGGTGCACGACGCGAGGGACCTCGGTGACGACGCGGCGCTCGGCATCCTGCGGGAGGCGGCGGGGCTGCCGTTCGACCTGGCGACGGGACCGCTGCTGCGGGCGGTGGCGGTGCGTGTCGCCGAGGAGGAGTGGCTCCTCCTTGTGGCGCTGCACCACATCGTCTCCGACGGCTGGTCGGAAGGCATCCTGGCGCGCGAACTGCGGGAGTTGTACGGGGCGGCGGTCACGGGCCGCGACGCGGGCCTCGTCCCGCTGGAACTCCAGTACGCGGACTTCGCGGCCTGGCAGCGCGCGACCCTGGAAGGCCCCGAGCTGGACGGACAGGCGGAGTACTGGCGCGAGCGGCTCGCCGGTCTCCCACCGCTGGAACTGCCGACCGACAGGCGCCGGCCGGCCGAGCGTTCGGGCCGCGGTGACGAGGTCGCCTTCACCGTCTCCGCCGACATGGTCGACGCCGCCCGGCGGCTGGCGGCGGGGCAGGGCGCCAGCCTGTTCATGTCGCTGCTCGCGGTGTTCCAGCTGCTCATGGCGGAGTACAGCGGGCAGGAGGACATCGCCGTCGGCACTCCGATCGCCGGCCGCAACCGGTCGGAGACCGAGGACCTGATCGGCTTCTTCGTCAACACCCTCGTGATGCGCACCGACCTGTCCGGCGATCCCAGCTTCGGTGACCTGCTCGACCGGGTCAGGGACACCGCGCTCGGCGCGTACGACCACCAGGATCTTCCCTTCGAGCGCCTGGTGGAGGAACTGGCGCCGGAGCGGGACCTGTCCCGCACCCCGCTGTTCCAGACCATGTTCGTGCTCCAGAACACTCCGGACGGGAACGCGTGGGGCCTGCCGGGTCTCGGGGTCGAGCCGTTCGCGGTGCGGACGGAGGAGGCCAAGTTCGACCTGACACTGTTCCTCACCGAGCGGCCCGACGGTTCGCTCGAGGGGAAGCTGGTCTTCGCCACGGACCTGTTCGACCCCGCGACGGCGACCCGGCTGGCCGGTCACTTCACGACCCTGCTCGAAGCGGTGGTCACGGACCGGGGCCGTCGGTTGTCGGAGCTGGAGGTGCTGACCGGGGCCGAGCGCGTCCGTGTGCTGGCCGAGTGGTCCGGGGTGGCGTCCCTCTCTGCGGACGAGCCCACGACGGCGCACCGGCTCGTCGAGAAGCGTGTCGCACAACTTCCCGCCACGACGGCGGTGTTGTCGGAGGCCGGGGAGCTGACGTACCGGGAGCTGAACGAGCGGGCCAACCGGCTCGCCCGGCACCTGCGGACGCTCGGCGCCGGGGCCGGCCGGGTGGTCGCCGTGTGCCTGGAGCGCGGGCCCGACCAGATCGCCGCCCTGCTCGCGGCGCTGAAGTCGGGGGCCGCCTACCTGCCGTTGGACCCGAATCTTCCGGCCGACCGGCTCGCCTTCATGATCGAGGACTCCGGGGCGGCGCACGTGGTGACCGATGCCGCGCACGCGGCTCTGCTGCCCCGCACACCCCACCGCTTCCTCACCGACCGGGACTGGCCGCTGGTCCAGGATCTGGCGGCGCACGACCCGGAGCCCGCCGCGGCCCCGGACGACCTGGCCTATCTCATCTACACCAGTGGGTCGACCGGCCGCCCCAAGGGCGTCCAGATCGAGCACCGGAGCCTGGTCAACCTGATCCACTGGACGGTGGAGAGCTTCGGCGCGGCACCGGGCCGACGGGTCGCGCACCTCGCCGGTCTCGGTTTCGACGCCGCGGCGTGGGAGTTGTGGCCCGCGCTGGCGGCCGGCGCCACCGTGTGCGTCCCCGACGACACGGTGCGGCGTACACCGGAGCTGCTCCAGCGCTGGCTGGCGGGGCGGCGGGTGCACGGCACGTTCCTCTCCACGCCCATGCTGGAGGCGCTGGCCGCCCTGGACTGGTCGGAGCCGACCTCGCTGGCCCACGTCCTCACCGGCGGTGACGCACTGCACCTGCCGGCCGGGCTTCGGCTGCCGTTCCGCGTCATCAACAACTACGGGCCGACCGAGTCGACAGTGGTCACGACCTCGGCCGAGGTGGAGCCGGGGGTGCCGGTGCCGCCGATCGGCCGGCCGGTACGCAACACCGTCGTCCACGTCGTCGACCGGCACGACCGCCCCGTACCCATCGGCGTCGCGGGCGAACTGCTGGTCGGCGGTGCCGGACTGGCGCGTGGCTACCAGGGGCTGCCGGACCAGACCGCGAAGCGGTTCGTCACGGTGGATGTCGACGGCTCACCCCGGCGCGTCTACCGGACCGGGGACCGGGTGCGGTGGCTGCCCGACGGGCAACTGGAGTTCCTGGGGCGGCTCGACGACCAGGTGAAGCTGCGCGGTCACCGCATCGAGCCGGGCGAGATCGAGTCGGTGCTGCTGGCCGGCGACGATGTCGCGACCGCGTCCGTGATCCTGCGGGAGGACGCCTTGGGTGACAAGCGCCTGGTGGCGTACGTCGTACCGGATGGGCAGGCGCCGACCGCCGAGGGTCTGCGTGCCCGGCTCCGCCGTGACCTGCCCGACTACATGGTGCCGTCCGCGTTCGTCGTCCTTGACCGGCTGCCGCTCACCCCGAACGGCAAGGTGGACCGGCGCGCCCTGCCCGCGCCGGAGCCCCGCTCGGCCGAGCGGGGTGTCGCCCCGCGCACACCGGCCGAACGCGCGGTGGCCACGGCCTGGTCGTCGGTGCTGGGGACGGACGTCACCGGTGTCGACGACAACTTCTTCGAACTGGGCGGTCACTCGCTCCTTGCCACCCAGGTCACCTCGCGGCTGCGGGCCGCGCTCGGCGTGGAGGTGCCGGTACGGGCCCTGTTCACGGCGCCCACGGTGGCCGGCCTCGCGGCCCTCGTCGCCGAGCTCGACACGGACGACACGGACGGCACGGAGCGGATCACCCCCGTCGCGCGGACCGGCGGGCCGCTGCCTCTGAGCTCCGCCCAGCAGAGGCTGTGGTTCCTGGACCAGCTGGAGCCGGGGCGCGCCGAGTACGTCGTACCGTTCGCGCTGCACGTCCGTGGCGTACTCGACATGCCGGCCCTGGACGCCGCCCTCACCTCGATGGTGGCGCGGCACGAGGTCCTGCGGACCCGCTTCGTCCCCCAGGACGGTGAGCCCGGTCAGGTCGTGGATCCCGCGGCACCGGTGGGCACGGCCGTCCACGATCTGCGTCACGTCGTCGATCCGGAAGAACGACTCGCGCAGGCACGGCGGTTCGCGGAGGCCGAGGCCGGTCGCCCGTTCGATCTGGCCACGGGTCCGCTGCTGCGGGCGCACCTGGTGCGGCTCGCCGACGACGAGGCGTTCCTCCTGCTGTCGGTGCACCACATCGCGGCCGACGGATGGTCGGAGGGAATCCTGGCGCGGGAGCTGCGCGAGGGATACCGGGCGGCGGCGGCCGGGGTGGAACCGACCGGTCTGCCCGAACTGCTGCTCCAGTACGCGGACTTTTCCGTGTGGCAACGCGAACGGCTGGCCGGTGGCGTGCTGACGGACCAACTGGCGTACTGGTGCGACCGGCTCGCCGGGGTGGAGCCACTGGAGCTCCCGAGCGACCACCGACGCCCGGCGGGACCGCCCGAAGGCGGCGGCTCCACCGTGGCGTTCGAGGTGCCGGCCGAGGTCGCCGCGCGACTGCGGGCGGTGGGGACGGCGAACGGCGCCAGCATGTACATGGTGCTCCTGGCGGTGTTCCAGGTGCTCCTGTCGAAGTACAGCAGGCAGGACGACATCACGGTCGGCAGCCCCGTCGCCGGCCGCAACCGCGCCGAGACCGAGGACCTGATCGGCTTCTTCGTCAACACCCTCGTGATGCGCACCGACCTGTCCGGCGATCCCGCGTTCACCGAGCTGATCGACCGGGTCAAGCACACCGCGCTCGGCGCGTACGACCACCAGGACCTTCCCTTCGAGCGCCTGGTGGAGGAACTGGCACCCGACCGCGACCCGTCGCGCAACCCTCTGTTCCAGACCATGTTCGCGCTCCAGAACACACCGGACGGCCACACCTGGAGCCTTCCCGGTGTCGAGGTGGAGCCGTTCGCCGTTACGCCGCCGGACGCCAAGTTCGACCTGACTCTGATCATGTCCGAGGGCCCGGCCGGCGGTCTGCATGGCACCCTCGAGTACCGCACCGACCTCTTCCGGCAGGACACCGTCGAGCGGCTGGCCGGCCACCTGGGCACGCTCCTTGAGACGGTCGCCGGCGCTCCCGGGTCCCGGCTGTCGCAGCTGTGCGTGCTCACGCCGGCCGAGCGGCACACGACACTCGTCGAGTGGAACGACACCGCCACCGCCTGTCCGGACCGGGCCACGGTGCACGGCCTCTTCGAGGAGCGGGCGGCCCGGCAGCCGGACACCGTGGCCGTCGACTCGGCGGAGGTCACGCTCACCTACGGCGAACTCAACGCGCGCGCCAACCGGATCGCCCACCACCTGCGGACCCGGTACGGGGTGCGGCCGGACATGCCCGTGGCGGTGTGCCTGGGCCGTGGCGCCGACCTGGTGACGGCGGAACTCGCGGTGCTGAAGGCCGGGGCTGCGTACGTGCCCCTGGACCCGGAGTACCCCGTCGAGCGGCTGGCCTACATGGTGCGCGACACGCGCACCCCGGTCGTCCTCACCGACACCGCGCGGGCGGACCGGCTCCCGTCCGGTGTACAGCTGTTGTTCCTCGACGAGTGCGACGCCGAAGGGGGAGTGCTGGACGGCGTGCCGGTCACCGACCCGGAGCCCACCGCCGGCCCGCACAACCTGGCCTATCTCATCTACACCAGCGGCTCGACCGGCCGTCCCAAGGGGGTCCAGGTCGAGCACCGCAGCCTGGTCAACCTGGTCCACTGGACCGCCGCCGAGTACGGACTCGAGCCGGGCCGGCGGATCGGGCTGCTCGCCGGGGTCGGGTTCGACGCGGCGGCGTGGGAGCTGTGGCTCGGCCTCACCCGGGGTGCGACCTGCTGCGTCACCAGCGAGCGGGTCCGGCTCGCTCCGCACATGCTGCGGGACTGGCTGGTTGAGCAGCGTATCCACGCCACGTTCCTGTCGACGCCGATGCTGGAGTCGCTGGCGGCGCTCGACTGGGACCCGGACACCACCCTCGACTACGTACTGACCGGCGGCGACCGGCTGCGCATGCCGCCGCTCGCCCGGCTGCCGTTCCGGGTGGTCAACAACTACGGCCCGACGGAGACCACGGTCATCGCCACGTCCACCGTGTGCGTCCCCGGGGACACCGTTCCGCCGATCGGCCGGCCGGTCGGCAACACCCGGTGCTTCGTGGTGGACCAGCACGGCGCTCCGCAGCCCGTCGGCGTTCCGGGCGAACTTCTGGTCGGTGGCGTCCAGGTGGCGCGCGGCTACCTGGGGCGGCCCGATCTGACCGAGGAACGGTTCGTCCCGTTCGAGACCGAGGAGGTGGGCGGCCGGGTGTACCGCACCGGCGACCTGGTGCGGTGGCGGCCGGACGGACAGCTGGAGTTCCTGCGCAGGATCGACCACCAGGTCAAGATCCGCGGCAACCGCATCGAACTGGGCGAGGTCGAGGCCAACTTGATCACCCACCCAGGTGTCGGCGAGGTGTCCGTGATCGTCCGTGAGGACGTGCGCGGCGACAAGCGCCTTGTGGCCTACCTGGTGACCACCGGGTCCGACGCCCCGAGCATCACCGAGCTGCACGCGCATCTCGGACGCCACCTGCCCGACTACATGATCCCGGCCGGGTTCGTGTTCCTTGAGCGGCTTCCGCTGACCGCCAACGGCAAGGTGGACCGGGCGGCCCTACCCGTCCCGGACGGTAGGCGGCCGGACCTCGGGACGTCGTACACGGCACCGCGCAACACGGTCGAGCGGCACATCACGGCCGTCTGGACGGAGCTTCTGGGCATCGAACGTGTCGGCGTCCACGACAGCTTCTTCCAGCTGGGCGGCCATTCGCTGCTCGCCACCCAGGTCGCGTCGAGGCTGCGGAAGGCCCTGCGGGTCGACGTACCGGTACGGGCGGTGTTCGACCACCCGACCCCCGCCGAACTGGCGCAGAACATCGCGGATCTGATGATGGCCGCGATCAACGCGCAGTTCGCACCGGCCGGATGACGGAGTACGCCCCCACCGTCGTGGCGACGGTGGAGGCGTACGGTCGGGCGCGGATCGCGTCAGGCCATGTCCTCGGCCTGGATGCCGCCCTGGGCGATGGCCAGGGCGCCGAGCTGGAAGCGGCTCTGCGCACCGAAGCGATCGGTCAGTCTCTCGGAGAGCCGGCGGACCGTGCGCAGCGAGACGTCCATCCTGCGGGCGGCGGCCGCGTCGGTGAGGCCCTGCGCCCACAGCCGCAGCACGTGCTGCTCCTGGAGCGAGAGAGTGCCGCGGGTACGGGGGCGCGCCTCGGTCAGCGGAAGCGCCTCCTTCCACAGCCGGGTGAACAGGGCGGCGAACGCCTCGGTGACCGACTCGACGCCGCACACCATGGCGCCGACGACGGACCGGGCGGTGGCGACCGGGACCACGACGTGGGTGCGGTCGCAGAGGATCATCCACGCGGGCAGCGAAGGCAGCGTACGGATGGATCCGACGCTGTCCGCCCTCCCCCGCACCCGGTCCATCACCTCGGGATCGTTGCGAACGCTCTCCAGGACGATCGTGCGGGATGCCGCGCCGCGCCGGCACAGGATCTCGTCGACAGGCCCGGCGGACTCGGTGACGGACACCGCGAGCCGTTCGGTGGGACCGACGGTCAGCCACTCCTGCTCGCACCCTTCGGCCAGTTCCGTGACGCGCCGCCACACGGCGTCCGCGCCGGCCAGCCACTCGACGCCGGGCATGCCGTCCCGACCGTTGCGGGCGTGCTCGGACAACAGCCGGTTCACCTCAAGGCGGCTGTCCTCCACCTGGAGTCGGTGGCGGGCGAGTTCGTCCTGCTCCCGGGCGAGCATCGCGGCCAGGCCCACCTCGGGGGCGACCGGCCGCCAGCCGGAGGCGGTGTCCCCGGGAACCACAAGCAGGAGGGCCGACAACCGCTCCAGCCGCTCCCGGACCGTCTCCTCGTCCTCCTTCAGCCGCTCCGCCAGCTCGGAGACTCCGGCGCCGGGCAGGTCGACCATGGCGAGATAGACGCTCCGTGCGAGGGGGTCGATACCCAGAGAGGTCCGCATTCCTTCACTCCTGTTGTCTCGGCTGTACGGCACCTGGTGGTCGGTCACGCATCGAGTCGGACGACGTTCGACGGGTCACGGCACGCTCCCGTACCGCTGCCTGGTCATCGACCGGACATCAGTAGACGGGAGGCCCGGGCCATGGGGATGCGGGCCGACCACCCAAGTTGTGGGGCGGTGCTCCGCACTGCGCACGGCTCCCTGTACGACGGCACCCGTCCCGTGCGGGCAGTCACGGAGTCCATGGACACCGGCCGCTGTCGTCATGCCGCGTGAGGGCGGCGGAGCGGGTGAGGAAGGCCGGAAGCCACGCCTGCCGCCGCCCGCAGGGACACCGGCTCCGAGCGCGTGAGCGGCCCGGCGACGGCGAGGACGTACCTCCGGAGCGAGCTGCCACGGTGTGCGGCGTGCGGCACGGAGGCATCTGGGTACGTGCCCTGACCTGCGGAGTCGACCTTCGACGCCGCGAGCCCGGGCCGCCTGCCCCAAGGGGCGGGGCGATGACCCCCACCCACCGGTGGGGGGCCTTCGGAGAATATGGGGGATGCTCCCCCATGTGGGGGTCGCGCATTGTCTGGGACGTTCTTCCCGTGATCGAAACAGCCGCACCCACGACGCCCCGAAGCGCGCACCTGCCGCTCGCCTGGTGGGCCCCCGCGCTCACCCTCAGCGAGCGCGTCGCCGCCCCCGGACGTCCCGCGGCGTCAGCCACGACCCCCACGTCCGGCCGCGCCCCGTGGGCGGCCGGGGACACGGCGGGCTTCGCGGCTCGGCTCGCCCACCTGGGCCTCGACGAACTCACCGTCCGGGCGCTCGTCGCGGAGGCACCGGAACACCTGGCGGACCGCGCCGGCACTCCGCGCTGGGCCGACTACGTCGAAGAGGCCCTGATCCACGCCGACACCACCGCACGCCCGGCGCTCGGCTACGACGCCACCGGACCCGAGGTGTTCGCACCGGTTGTGGCACCGCTGGTGGTGCCCGCCTCGGCCGCCCTCGACCGGCGCCTGGCGCCACTCCCCTCGGTGGAACGGACCGTGCTGCGCGCCTCGTTCGAGCAGTGGCTGCTGAGCCGGATGGCGCGGCAGGCGGCCCGCACACTCGTCCGCGAACTCGATGGCGCCCGGCGTGCCGGACGGCTCCCCGGGGCCACCTCTCGCGATCGCTTCGCCTCCTTCCTCGCCGCCTGCGGCAGCGCGGACGGCCTGCGGACCCTGTTCACCGCCTATCCAGTGCTGGCCCGGCTGCTGGGCCAGGCCGCACTGGACGCCGCCGACGCCGTCGCTGAACTGGGCCTGCGGCTGCACACCGACCGGGAGGCACTGGTGACCGTCCTGCTCGCCGGCCGCGACCCCGGTCCGCTCACCCGCGTCGACCTGGGCCGCGGCGACGCCCACTGCGGCGGGCGCTCCGTGGCGGTGCTGGAGTTCGCGGACGGCTCACGGGCGGTCTACAAGCCGCGTCCCCTCGGGCAGCACGCCCTCCTCGACGACCTGGCGCACTGGCTCACCGGGCGGGTCGCCGGCCTGGAACTGCGCACTCCGCGCACGGTACGGCGACAGGAACACGGCTGGCTCGAGTACATCGAGCACCGCTGGTGCGGATCGATGTCCGAGGCGGACGCCTTCTACCGGCGCCAGGGCGCGCTGCTGTCCCTGCTGTACGCGGTGGACGGCGCCGACATGCACTACGAGAACCTCATCGCCGCCGGTGACCAGCCCGTGCTTGTGGACGCCGAGACCCTGCTGCACACCGGTCTTCCGCAGGCCGCCACGGCAGGAGCGGATCCGGCCGCCGACGCCCTCCAGGCCTCCGTGCACCGCACGTGTCTGCTGCCCCACCTGCTGATCGGTGAGCACGGCGCGCTGGACATCTCCGCGCTGGGCCGCTCCGAGCAGGGCGCGTACCCCAGCGAGGGCCTGTGCTGGAAGGACAGCGGGCTGGACACCATGCGGGTCGTGCGGGGCCCGGTGATCAGTCCCGCCGCGCAGAACCAGCCACTGCCCACCGGGCACCGTCTCCAAGGCGCCGACCACCGCGCCGCGCTCCTTGACGGCTTCCGCACCACCTACGCCGCGATCCATGCGCACGGCGACGAACTGACCGCGCCGGACGGTCTGTTGACCCGGCACGCGGAGAGCCCCGCACGGCTGATCGTCCGCTCCACGCGGCTGTACTCCACGTTGCTGGAGGAGTCCACGCACCCGGCCCTGCTCGGCGACGCGCTCGCCCGGGACGCCGCGTTCGCGGTGCTGTGGACCGAGTCGGCGCACGACCCGGCGCGCGGCCGCCTTGTGGAGCACGAGATTGAGGACCTGTGGCGCGGGGACGTCCCCCTGTTCGTCCACCGGCCGTCCGGAACGGAAGTACGGGCAGCGGGTGGGACCTGGCTGCCGAACCTGTTGCCGATGGCGAGCATCGAGGCCGTTCGCGCCAAGATCAGCCGGATGGACGAGGTCGACTGCCGCAACCAGGAGTGGATCGTCGCGGCCGCCCTCGCGGCCCGCGAGGCGGGGTCCCCGCTGGTGCGCCCACGCTCCGAGCTGGTGGCGGCTCCCCTGCCGGCCGTGGTGCCCGAGCCGTCACGGCTGCTCGCCGCGGCCTGCGGGATCGCCGACGAGATCGCCGCCCGCGCCGTGCGGTCCGGCGGCCGGGCCAACTGGATCGGCCTGGAACGCCTGCCGGGCGGTCACTGGTCGGTCCTGCCAATGGGGGCCGGACTCGGCCAGGGATACACCGGGGTCGCGCTCTTCCTCGCACAGGCCGGGCTCCTCGCGGGAGCGGACCGCTACACGGCGCTCGCCCACGAGGCGGTGCAGCCGCTGCCGACGCTGCTGAAGATGCTGGCCGCCGACCCCGAACTGTGTGCCGTGGTGGGACCTGGAGCGTACGACGGGATCGGCGGCATCCTGTACGGCCTGATCCGGTTGTCGGCCCTGCTCGACGCGGACCTCGCGAACTCGCTGCCCGACGCGCTCACCGCACTCGAACACTCCGTGGCGGCCTGCCCGGATGACGGGTTCGCGGACGGCGCCGCCGGGGCCCTGGCGGCGGCGGTCGCCGCTCACGAGGCCACGGGCGCGCCCCGCGCCCTGGAACTGGCCGACGCGCTGGCGGACGCCTTGGCGGACGCGGCCGCGAAGGGCGCGGGCACCGCGGGATTCGCCGACGGAGCCGCGGGCATCGGCTGGGCGCTGTGGCGCCACGCTGCCCACCGGACCGACGGGCGACGCCGGGAGGCGGCGGCCGGGCTGCTGCGTTCGGCCGCCGCCGCGACCGAAACCGCAACCGCGAACGAAGCCGCCGCCGCGACCGGGGCTGCCGCGCACGGTACGTCGTGGATCGCCGGCCTGCCCGGCATCGCCGCCGCGGCCGTTCACCTGCCGCGGTACGAGGCCGGGCTCGCCGCCCGGCTGTCCGCGCTCGGCGACGGCTCCGATCTGAGCGCCGGCCACGGCGCCTTCGGCGCCGTGGAGGCCCTGTCGGTCCTCGCCGGCCGCGGCGACACGACGGCGTCCACCGCGCTCACCCGCACCGGCGGCCGACTGCTCGCGGCGATCGAAGGTCAGCAGCACCGCTGCGCGACCCCTGACCAAGTGCCCTCTCCCGGCATGCTGACCGGCCTCGCCGGCATCGGGTACGGGCTGCTCCGCCTCTGCTCCCCCGACCGTGTCCCGTCAGCGCTCCTGCTGGAGCACTCCCGTCCGCCGAACCCGGCCACCGCGCACAGCTGTTGAGGCCGAGCCCCCACGGTCGGCCGCACGGCGGCTGCTCCCCTTCTTCTCCTCTCCGTTCCCTCCCGCTCACTCGGCACATCTCCCACGAAGGAGTCCCCTCATGGACCTGCGGAACCTGCACTCCGACCACGTCGCTTCCGTCCCCGCCGAGACCGACGTCACCCCGACTGCCGTCGAAGGGCAGGACGCTGCGGGCGGCATCACCCTCTCGGGCCGCAACCGCGCTTGCGCCCGCGCCCGCGTCCTGGCCGGGATGGTCCTCACCAGCGGAATCGTCATCACGCTGAGCTCGATCGACACCTCGGTGTCCGCGCCCCACTGACCTCCCCGGCCGCCCGGCAGGCAGGCGGGCCCGCCGGGCGGACCGCAGCGGAAAGCCGAGGGCCCCCGCACTTTCGGATAATCCGATTATGCTTGGAGATCATGCGCCTTCAAGCATCGTCTCTTGTCGGCCGGGATGCCCAACTGGGGCTGCTCGGACGCGCCTTGTCCGAAGCTCGGCAGGGGCGCGGCGGCGTGGTGTTCCTGGTGGGCGAAGCCGGGGTCGGCAAGTCCCGGCTGGCGGCCGAGGTCGTGGGCAGCGCGGTCGGGGCCGGGATGGGCGTCCTGCGGGGACGCAGCAGCACCACCGGCCCGGCGATTCCGTTCCGGCCGCTGACCGAGGCGTTGATGTCGCTGTTCCGCACCGGCGAATCGCTGGACGACCTGTCCCTGGGGCCGTACAGACCGGTGCTCGGACGACTGATACCCGACTGGAACACCGGCGCGGGCGACAGCAGTTCCATGGTCATCCTGGGTGAGGCCATCCTGCGCCTGCTCATGGCCACCGATCACGGCCGGGGCCGGCTCCTGGTGCTTGAGGATCTGCACGACGCCGATCCCGAGACGCTGGGCGTCCTCGAGTATCTCGTGGACAACCTGGAGTACAGCCCGGTTCTGCTGCTCGCCACCGCACGCACGGACTTCAGCGACGCCCTGGACCTCGCCCAGTCGGCCCGTCGGCGCGGCACGGCCTCGGTCCTCGAACTGTCACCACTGACCCGCACCCAGGTTCTCGATCTGGTGGCGGGTCAGTTGGGCACCTCCCCGGAGGAGGTGCCGGCCGCGGTGCTCGAGCAGTTGTGGGAGGGCAGCGCGGGCAGCCCGTACCTCGTCGAGGAGTTACTCCAGTCGATGATCGGCGCGGGCACCCTGGTGCAGGGACCGGACGGCTGGCGAACGGTCGGTGATCCGCGGGGTGACGTCTCCTCCGCTCTCGCGCGGGGAATCCTGCGCCGCATCGATCGGTTGGGCAAGGAGGGCCTGACGCTGCTGTCGGCGGCGGCCGTGCTGGGCAGACGGTTCCCGCTGACCGTTCTCCAGCAGATGACGGGGGTCGACGACCGAGCGCTGCTCAGCCACCTCCAGGCCGGCGTTGCCGCCCGGCTGGTGGTTCCGGACGAGCCCGCCCCGGACTGGTATTCCTTTCGCCACTCCCCCACCGTGGAGGCGCTTTTCACCCAGCTGACGCCCGGCCAGCGGGCGGACCTGGCCCGTCAGGGCGCGGAGGCGGTGGAGAAACTGCACCCGCAGCTGCCCGGCGACTGGTGCGCGCTCGCCGCCGGTCTGCGGTCCGAGGCCGGCGAGGACGCGGCGGCCGGAAAACTGTTCGCGGAGGCGGGACGGCGGGCCCTGACGGCGGGCGCGCTCGGTTCGGCGGTGACCCTGCTCAGCCGGGCCGAAACCCTGCTGGCGCGGGCCGGTGACCCGCAGGAGAGAGCGAGCGCGCTGGAACCACTGCTGCCCGCACTGGCCGAGTCCGGCGACTTCGACCGGGCGTTCGACCTGGTCGAGCATCTGCACGCCCTGGACAGCGCCGGGTTGGGCGCGTCTCGTCTGGCGATCCTGCACACCCGGTTGGCCAAAGTGGCTCACACGGCGGGACGCTGGAACGACGGGAACCAGCAGATCGACCGGGCCCGCGAGGTGCTCGGGACGAGCCCGGACGCCGCGGCGGCAGCGTCCGTCGACGTCACCGCCGCCTATCTCGCCCTTGACACCCCCGGCACCGACCGCACCCAGCAGGCGGAGAGACTCGCGCGCTCGGCGGCCGACGCCGCCGAGCGCTACGCGCTGCCGGCGGTCGCCTGCCAGGCCTGGGAGCTGCTGGCGACCGTGGCCCGCGAGCAGGACCCGCAGGAGTCCCGGGCCATGCTCCAAAAGGCCCTGACCACGGCCGAGCGGCACCAGCTCCCGCTGCGGCGGATGTACGCCGCGACCCGTATCGGCGGCAACGACTGGTTGTCGGAAGGTGACACCGCCGGCCTGTTGTCCGCCCGGGAGGAGGCACTGCGGCTGGGCTCGATCAACATCGTTCACACCGTGGACGGCATTCTCGTCCTGGACGGAGTGATGCGGGGCGCACGCGAGGAGACGCGGGAGGCCGCCGTCGAGTGCCTGGCGATCGTCCGCAGGCTCAGACTCGCCCCGGCTGTCCGGTATCTCCTGATGTCGCTGGCGTCGCTGGAGGCGCACCGGGGCGACAGGCGGGCGATGGAGGAGGCCCTCGGCTCGTTCGCGGAATGGGAAGGGGCGGGTTCGCAGGAGGAGCCGCTCACGCTCGGCATGGCCCGCGCGTTCTGCGCCCTGATGGAGGAGGACCGCGACCTGGCTCGGGAGGAGCTGGGGGCGGTGTCGGCGCTGGAACGCCACAATCCCAGCACCTACCACCTGAGCGGCACGCACGGTGTGGGGGTGCTGTTGGACGTGCTGGCCGGGGACGCGGACCGCCCCCGGTACGGGGCGGTCGCCGCCACCGCGGCCGGACAGATGCGGTGGAACCGCCAGTTCGTCACGCTCGCGGATGCGGTCCTGCTCGGCAGGGAGGGGCAGAGCGAGCGGGCAGCCGAGCGCATCGACACGGCGCTGCGCGACGCCGCCGTGTATCCGAACGCCCTGCACCTGGGCCTGCGGCTGGTCGCGGACGCGGCGCACGAGGACGGATGGGGCGAGCCGGTCGCCTGGCTCAGGCGGGCCGAACACCATTTCCACGAGCAGGGGGTGCCGGCCGTCACGAACGCCTGCCGGGCCGCCCTGCGGCGGATCGGTGTCCCCGTGCATCAGCACCGCAGCGGCACCGACGGCATCCCCGAACATTTGCGGGCCCTCGGCGTCACCGTGCGCGAGTACGAGGCGTTCCGGCTCCTCGCCGACCGGCTGAGCAACAAGGACATCGCCGAGCGCCTTTTCATCTCGCCCCGCACGGTCGAAAAACACATCGCCAGCCTGATGAACAAGACGGGCGCGGCCAGTCGCGCGGACCTGTGTACGCGGTCGACTCAACTGCTGAAGCAGTGACGCGGTTTCTCGCCGCTCTCTCCCAGGGTTCCTGAGCTTGCTCTACCGTTCTGGCGCGGGCCCATGCTGGTCCTTCGTAGGATCGATGAGCCCGAGGACTCCGGGCACGGCTGTGAGCTTGACGCCGCTCGATGGCTGAAAAACTTGGCCACCCGGAGCCCGTGACGGTCGCAACCACTCATTGAGCGTTTTCAGCGTTGCTTCTCCAGAGTGAGGACGGCTCTGGCGATGACGCTCATGCGGT
>NZ_BAAATS010000038.1:0-37803 GCF_039533535.1 Streptomyces kunmingensis | reverse complement strand
CCCGACCGACGTCTACGTGTTGCCCAAGCACCTGGACGAGAAGGTCGCCCGTCTCCACCTGGACTCGCTCGGTGTGAAGCTGACGACGCTCCGTCCGGAGCAGGCGTCGTACATCGGTGTCGAGGTCGAGGGTCCGTACAAGTCGGACCACTACCGCTACTGAACACCGCTGCCGGGCAGCCTCCGGGGATCCGGCGCCAGGCCTTCGAGTACGGGCACGAGCCGCTCGAAGGCCCTGGCGAGGGCCGCGAGCGCCTCACCGATGCGCCACTGCGCACGGTCGCGCGGCCCGACCGGATTGGAGATGGCGCGCAGCTCCACCACCGGGCAGCCGGCCGCGGCACCGGCCTCGGCGACGCCGAACCCCTCCATCGCCTCGGCGAGGGCGTCCGGGTGGCGGCCCCGCAACTCGGCGGCGCGCAGGGCGCTCCCGGTCACGGTGGACACGGTGAGCACCGCGCCCGTGCGCGCCCCGGTCGCCTCGGCGATCCGGGCCACGAGCGCCGCGTCCGTCCGGTGCGCGACGGTGCCGAAGCCCAGCTCGGTGACCGGCACGAAGCCGTCGGCGGTCTCCGCGCCCAGGTCCGCCGCGACGAGTTCGTCCGCCACGACGAGCGAACCGACCGGCGCCATCGGCAGGAAGCCGCCGCCGATCCCCGCACTGACGGCCAGGTCGTACCCGGATCCGGCGAGCGCTGCGGCCGTCGCCGCGGCGGCGGCCGCGGGGCCCACCCCGGCGGCCAGCAGATCGAACGTGACGGCGCCCGACGTCACCCGGTGCAGCACGTACGAGGCGAGCGGGATCCGCGCGGGCGGGCCGCCGAGGGCGCCCGCCACCGCGTCCCGTTCCGCGGCGACCGCGGTGACGACGAGTATGCGCATCAGGGACGCGGCTCAGCGGGCGTGCGGGCCGATGGCGCCGACGATGGTCATCGTGCGGTAGGCGTCGCCGCGGCGGCGTGACAGCAGCGCGAAGGAGCCCGCGAGCACGACCAGTTCGAGCTGGTCCCAGTCACCGCCGACCGTGATCTCGACGGCCTTGCCGCTGAACCGGGTCACCGAGAAGTCGATCACGTCGGAGCCCCGGACGAGTGCCGCGTGGTAGCGGCCGCGGCGGGGCCGTGAGTACCGCCACTCCACCGGGGCCATGCGCGGGGGCACGAACGCCCCGTGGCCGTCCAGGCGCAGCACCGGTTCG
This sequence comes from Streptomyces kunmingensis, assembly GCF_039533535.1. Classification (NCBI taxonomy): domain Bacteria; kingdom Bacillati; phylum Actinomycetota; class Actinomycetes; order Kitasatosporales; family Streptomycetaceae; genus Streptomyces; species Streptomyces kunmingensis. Next base: position 36,605 of record NZ_BAAATS010000038.1, on the reverse strand, counting down.
TCGCCGCCGAGCGTGGCCCCGGTCCGCATCGGGCCATGGGCCGCGATCGGTAGCGCCCGGCCGTCCACGGTGATGGTGCCCGTCTGCATGCCGCGGCCGAACTTCAGCGCGGCTGCCGGGGACCTGCCGCCGTCGACGACGAAGGAGTCACCCCGCTTGCGCAGGGTCAGGGAGGTCTTCGCCATGCCTCAGTCCTTCCGGGCGGTGCGGGCGAACCCGGGGATCAGTACCAGGGCCACGACGAGGTGCAGGCACAGCAGCGCGGCCTTGGCCGAGCCGCCCTGGCCGCTGCCGGCCGGTCCGAGCAGGGACAGCACGAACACGGCCGACGCGATCACGGTCCACCGGGTGCGCGCGACCGGGGACCTGCGCTCGAGCAGCGCCACCACGCCCCAGGCGGCGAAGCCCACCAGGAGAGTCACACCGATGACGAGGGGCAGCCCGATGGTCTGGACGTCTCCGCCGGCCGCCTTCGCCTTGAGGTCGATGTCGAGGGCGGAGTGCGCTATGAGCCAGACGACGACGGCCGCCACGGTGGCGGCCAGGGGGTAGACGATCCGTCCGCCGGCGAACTGCCGGGTGGGGGAGGCGGTCGCTGTATTCGACATGCGTCTTCATCCTTACGCCGATGCGCGTGACCCGGCTTGGAGGGGGGCCTTTGCGATGGCTCACGGTACGGGCAACTGCCCACCGTGGAGCGCGAGGTGGATCGGATCTGTAGGGATTCTCTTAGCGGTGCCTTTGCCAGCATGGAGCTGCGCTGCCCTGGGCTGTTGTGGTGGCGGGGCCGAGCAGACCGTTCCCATGCCGGACTTGACGCTGAGGAGACGCACGGGTGGACGCAGGATTCAGACGCGAGATCGAACAGAAGGTCGCAGCCGGCGAACGTCTCAGCCGTGAGGACGGCATCGCACTGTACGAGTGCGACGACCTCGCCTGGCTCGGCGGCCTGGCCAACGAGGTACGCACGCGCAAGAACGGCAACGTCGTTCACTTCAACATCAACCGCCACCTCAACATGACCAACGTGTGCACCGCCTCGTGCGCCTACTGCTCGTTCCAGCGCAAGCCGGGCGAGAAGGACGCGTACACGATGCGCATCGAGGAGGCCGTGAAGCTGGCCAAGGCGATGGAGTCGGAGCAGCTGACCGAGCTGCACCTGGTCAACGGGCTGCACCCGACTCTGCCCTGGCGCTACTACCCGCGCTCGATCCGGGCGCTGAAGGAGACGCTGCCGCCCACGGTGTCCGTCAAGGCGTTCACCGCCACGGAGATCCATCACTTCGAGTCGATCTCCGGGCTCTCGGCGAGCGACATCCTCGACGAGCTGATCGACGCGGGCCTGGAGTCCCTGACCGGCGGCGGCGCCGAGATCTTCGACTGGGAGATCCGCCAGCAGATCGTCGACCACAGGACCCACTGGGAGGACTGGTCGCGCATCCACCGCCTGGCGCACGAGAAGGGCATCAAGACGCCCTGCACGATGCTGTACGGGCACATCGAGGAGCCGCGTCACCGCGTCGACCACGTGCTGCGCCTGCGTGAACTGCAGGACGAGACCGGCGGGTTCCAGGTCTTCATCCCGCTGCGCTACCAGCACGACTTCCACGACTCCATGGACGGCAAGGAACGCAACCGCCTCATGGCCAGGACGAAGATGGCCACACCGGCGGAGTCCCTGAAGACGTTCGCGGTCTCGCGGCTGCTCTTCGACAACGTGCCGCACGTGAAGGTCTTCTGGGTGATGCACGGCCTCAACACCGCGGCGCTCGCGCTCAACCACGGCGCCGACGACATCGACGGCTCCGTCGTCGAGTACAAGATCACGCATGACGCGGACGACTACGGAACGCCGGACAAGATGTCCCGCGAGGGCCTGCTCGACCTGATCCGCGACGCCGGCTTCCAGCCCGTGGAGCGCAACACGCTCTACGAGATCGTCCGCGAATACGAGGGCCCGGATCCGCAGCTCCGGGAGACTCCCCAGCCCATGCGGGTCTGACCCATGAACGTAATTCCGACAAGTATCGGCAGGTGTGTGCGTTGACCGGACAGGACGAGACCCTCGAGGTCTGGATCGACCAGGATCTGTGCACGGGGGACGGGATCTGCAGCCAGTACGCGCCCGACGTCTTCGAGCTGGACATCGACGGCCTGGCCTACGTCAGGACCACGGACGGCGAACTGTTGCAGGAGGCGGGGGCCACGGTCCTGGTACCGACCATCGCCCTGCGCGACGTCACCGACTCCGTGAAGGAGTGCCCGGGGGAGTGCATCCACGTGCGCCGGACGAGCGACGGCGTCGAGGTCCTCGGACCGGATGCGGCGGACGCCTGATGACGGCGGTCACCGACGCGCCCGCCCTCGCGGCCCGGGCCGCCGACGCAGGCCGCCCGCGCGTCGGCCACATCGACTTCCTCAACTGCCTTCCGCTGTACTGGGGCCTTGCCCGCACCGGCAGCCTTCTCGACCTGGATCTGCGCCGGGACTCGCCGGAGCGGCTGAGCGACGCCCTGGTCGCGGGCGAGCTGGACATCAGCGCGATCAGCGTCATGGAATACCTGCGCCACGCCGAGGACCTGGTGGTCCTCCCCGACATCGCGGTCGGCGCGGACGGGCCCGTGATGTCCTGCCTGCTGCTCAGCAAAGTGCCGCTGGACCAGCTCGACGGAGTCCCGCTGGCCTGCACCACCACCAGCCGCACGACCGTGCGCCTGGCCGAGCTGCTGCTCAGCGAGAAGATCGGCGTGCGGCCCGAGTACTTCAGCTGCCCGCCGGATCTGCCCACCATGATGGCGGGTGCACCGGCGGCCGTGGTGATCGGCGACGCCGCGCTGCGCGCCTCGCTCCTGCAGGCCGACACCTTCGGGTTCCAGGTGTACGACCTGGCCGAGATGTGGCGGGAGTGGACCGGGCTGCCGTTCGTCTTCGCGGTGTTCGCCGCCCGGCGCGAGTTCGTCGCCGAGCACGCCGCACTGGTCCGTGAGGTGCACGCCGGTTTCCTCGCCTCGCGCGCGCTCTTCCTCGACGAGATCGACGTGGTGTGCCACAAGGCCGCCCGCTGGGCGGAGTTCGACGCCGACACCCTCAAGCGCTACTACCTCTCCGCGCTCGACTTCGACCTGGGCGACCGGCAACTCGCCGGCCTGCGCGAATTCGCCCGCCGCGTCGGCGGAAGCGCCGCCGGCTTCCCGGCGGACCCGGGCATCCACCTGCTGGACACCGAGCGCGCCGGGTAACGCCGCGCACCTCGAACCATCCGCAAACAGAAAGGTGGCCCGATGGCCATCCCGACCAGTCATCTCACTGCTGCTCTGGACCGCGCCGCCACCGGAGGCCGCCTCACGCCCGACGAGGCACTGGAGCTCTATCGGCACGCACCGCTGCACGCCCTCGGCCAGGCCGCCGACGCGGTACGCCGCCGCCGGTACGCCGGCCGGGAGAACCTGGCGACGTACATCATCGAGCGGAACATCAACTACACCAACGTCTGTGTGACGGCGTGCAAGTTCTGCGCGTTCTACGCCCCGCCCAAGGACACGGAGCGTGGCTGGACCCGGGATCTCGAGGACATCCTCCGCCGCTGCGCGGAGACCGTGGAACTCGGCGGCACCCAGATCATGTTCCAGGGCGGGCACCACCCGGAGTACGGCGTCGAGTACTACGAGAGCATGTTCTCCGCCATCAAGGAGCGCTTCCCCCAGCTGGTGATCCACTCGCTCGGCGCCTCCGAGGTCGCGCACATGGCGAAGGTCTCGGGTGTCCCCGTCGAGGAGGCGATCACCCGCATCCGCGACGCCGGACTCGACTCGTTCGCCGGGGCGGGCGCCGAACTGCTGCCCGCCCGCCCGCGCACCGCCATCGCCCCGCTCAAGGAGTCCGGCGAGCGCTGGCTGGAGATCATGGAGACCGCGCACGGGCTCGGTCTGGAGTCCACCACCACGATGCTCATGGGCACCGGCGAGACCAACGCCGAGCGCATCGAGCACCTGCGCATGATCCGCGACGTGCAGGACCGCACCGGCGGGTTCCGCGCCTTCATCCCGTACACGTACCAGCCGGAGAACAACAAGCTGCGCGGACGGACGCAGGCGACCTCGCTGGAGTACCTGCGGATGATCGCCGTCGCCCGGCTCTTCCTCGACAACGTGGCGCACATCCAGGGTTCGTGGCTCACCACGGGCAAGGAGATCGGCCAGCTGACCCTGCACTACGGCGCCGACGACCTCGGCTCGGTGATGCTGGAGGAGAACGTCGTCTCCTCGGCCGGGGCCAAGCACCGCTCGAACCTGCCCGAACTGCTCGAACTGATCCGCGGCGCCGACCGCACACCCGCGCAGCGCAGCACCACGTACGAGATCCTGCGTGTGCACGACGACCCGGCGGCCGACCCGGCCGACGAGAGGGTCGTCTCGCACATCTCCTCGGTCGTGGACGCCGGCGACGGCGTCCGCCGCCGCGCACTCAAGGTCCTGCCGGTCAGCTGAGGGGACAGGTCGACGTGAAGGTATTTGTCACAGGCGGAGCGGGCTTCATCGGCTCGCAGTACGTGCGGGCGATGCTCGCCGGTGAGTACGCCGGGTACGAGGACGCCGAGATCACGGTGTTCGACCTGCTCACCTACGCGGGCAACACGGCGAACCTGCCGCTCGGGCACGAGCGGCTGACCTTCGTCCAGGGCGACATCCGCGACGCGGACGCCCTGGCCCGGGTGCTGCCCGGGCACGACGTGGTGGTGCACTTCGCGGCGGAGTCGCACGTGGACCGGTCGGTGACCGGGGCCGTGCCGTTCGCCTCGACGAACGTGGTCGGCACCCAGCAGCTGCTCGACAGCTGCGCACGGTACGACGTGGCGACCATTCTGTGCGTCTCCACCGACGAGGTGTACGGCTCCATCGAGCTGGGCTCCTGGGACGAGTTCGAGCCGTTGCAGCCCAACTCGCCCTACGCGGCGTCCAAGGCGGGCAGCGACCTGGCCGCGCTGGCCTTCCGGCGCACCCACGGTCTCGACATCCGGCTCACCCGCTGCTCCAACAACTACGGCCCGCACCAGAACGCCGAGAAGCTCATCCCGCTGTTCATCACCAACCTGCTGCGCGGCAGACCCGTGCCGCTCTACGGTGACGGCCGCAACGTCCGAGAGTGGCTGCACGTCGCCGACCACTGCGCGGCCCTGCAACTGGTGCTCACCGACGGAAAGCCCGGCGAGGTCTACAACATCGGCAGCGGGGTCGAGGTGACCAACGCCTCGATCGCACAGCACCTGGTCGAACTCTGCGGCGCCGACGCGTCAGCGATCCACCACGTCGCCGACCGGAAAGGCCACGACCTGCGCTACTCGCTCGACTTCAGCAAGATCACGAAGTTGGGCTTCACGCCGTCGATCGAGTTCCCCGACGGCCTGGAGACCACGGTGGCCTGGTACCGCGACCATCCCGACTGGTGGCCGGCCTAGCGACAGCCCACGGACCGAAAGCGGCCGCGGTGGTCACCGGAGTGGATGCTCCGATGACCACCGCGGCCGTCCTCTGTGCGTCAGGCGGAGGCGGACCCGTCCCATGTGACGGGGAGTTCGTGCACGCCGTAGTGGAGCATGTCCGTGCGCAGCGGAACCCGCTCGGCCGCCGTGGCCAGGCGCAGACCGGGAAAACGCTCGAACAGCATCGGCAGGGCGATGCGCAGGGTGCTGCGCGCCAGGTGCTGGCCGAGACACTGGTGCTCGCCGTGACCGAAGGCCACATGGCCCTGTGCGGAGGCGGTGATGTCCAGACGGTCCGGGGCGGCGAAGTGCGCGGGGTCCCGGTTGGCGGCGGGCAGCGCCACGACGACCGTGTCACCGGCCCTGATGCGGGCGCCGTTCAGCTCGACGTCCGTGAGGGCGGCGCGGCTCGCCCCGAGGTGGGAGACGGTGAGGTAGCGCAGCAGCTCCTCCACCGCGCTGTCGGCGAGTTCGGGGCGTGCCCGCAAGAGGGCCAGCTGCTCGGGATGCGCGAGGAGCGCGAACGTGCCCAGGGCGAGCATGTTGGCCGTCGTGTCGAAGCCGCCGCCGAGCAGGGCCCAGGCGAGGTTCACGACTTCCTCGTCGGTGAGTTCCGGGTCGCGGGCGAGGTCACCGAGCAGATCCGTGCCGGGCTCGGCGCGTTTGGCGGCGACCAGCTCCCGCAGAGCCTCCGCGACGACCGTGCAGGCGGATATCAGCTCCTCGACCTCGTACGTCATCCGGGCCATCAGGGCCAGCGGGCCCTCGATGCGTGCGCGCACCGCGTCGGGCACGCCGAGCATCGCGCACATGACCCGGACCGGCAGCGGCTCCGCGAACACGGACACCAGGTCCACCGGCCCCTCGTGGCGGGCCATCGCGTCCAGGTGCTCCCGCGTCAGCTCGGTGATCATCGGGGTCAGCGCGGCGATCGCCCGCATCGTGAACCGGCGGGTCAGCAGCCGCCGGTAGCGCGAGTGGTCCGGCTGGTCCATCTTGATGAAGGCGCCGGGAGCGGCGGGCGGCGGGGCATAGCCGGCCATCGCGAACGGCGGGGGGATGGGCAGGCCGATCAGCTCGTTGCGGTGGCTGAAGCGCCGGTCGCTCAGTACGGCGCGCGCGTCGGCGAGCCCGGTGACCAGCCAGCCGTCCCCGTCCCCCGGCCCGACGGTCAGCTTCAGCGGCGCCACCGGACAGCCGGCGCGCAGCCGCGCGTACTCGGCGGGAGGGTCGAAGGGGCAGGTGCGGGCGGTGGGCAGGGTCACCGGTTCGGTCCGTGCCGTGTCGGCCGTCTCGGCCATCCGGGTCATCTCGCTTCCAGGGACGGGGCATGCAGCCGTTGTTCGATCGCGTCCGCGGCACGGGCCGCCCCGCCGGCCGACCGCACGTGCCCGCTCATCTCCCGTACGCGCTCGCGCAGGGCGGTGTCGCCCGCGACCGCCTGCACGGCGTCGCGCAGGCGCTGCGCGGTGGCGTCCTCGCGCCGCACCACCCGCGCGAGGCCGAGATCGGTCAGCCGCCGTGCGTTGACGTGCTGTTCGGGATGGTGCGGTACGACGACCATGGGCACCGCGGCCCGCAGGGACTCCATGATGCTGCCCATGCCGGACTGGCAGAGCAGCACCGAGGTGTGCGCCAGGACCTCGGGCAGCGGCACCCAGGGGTGCGCCTCCACGTGGGGCGGCAGTTCCCCGAGCTCCTCGGGCCGTACCCGCTTGCCGAGCGCGAGCACGATGTGCCACGGCAGACCGGCGAAGGCCTCGACGCACTGGCGGAAGAACTCGGGACGGTTGTTCACGGTGGTGCCGAGCGAGACGAGCAGTACCGGCCTGCCGTCCGCCGGCGGCCGCCATGCGGTACCGGCGGACGCCGCGGCGGGCACCGGCGTCGTCGGTCCGACGAAGACATGGCGCTCGTCGAAGGTCCCCCCGGCGAACTGGAACTCCTTCGGCACGAAGGCGACCGTGAACTCCTCGTGCCCGTAGAACAGTTCGGCCTGCCGGTCGGGGGCCAGGCCGCTGCCGGTCACGATCTCCTTGAGCCGCTCCCCGAACGCGACGATCGCCGGATGCGCCGGGTCGATCTCCCCGGCGAACTCCGTGTGCTGATCGGAGAGGTTGAAGTGCTCGTTCGAGATGAACGTGGGGGACAGCTGCACGCTCGGCCGCCCCCAGCGCGCGGCCAGCAGCCGCCCGGTCAGCCACAGCGTCGTGTCGTACGCGACGGCGTCGGGCGGCCCGTCCGCGAAGCACGCCTCGACCGCCGGCAGCACGGCGGTGCTCGCCTCCAGCAGCTTCAGCGGGGCCCGCGCGCATTCGTCGGCGTCGATGACGTCCGGCGGAGGGTCGGAGGACAGCGGGGGATCGTAGAGGCAGGGCCGTGCCCCGGTGGCGAGGACACGGTCGGTGAACTCCTCCGTGGTGAAGCACGTCACCCGGTGTCCGCGCTCGACGAGTTCGGCGACGACCGGCAGCACCGGCACCATGTGCCCGTACGCCGGATAGGGCAGGAAGGCGAGGTGCCGGTGCGGGCCGGTGCGGTCGGCCGCGGTCATGACGCGGCCAGCCGGGCCTCGATCGTGTCGGCGGCCAGCGCGGGCCCGCGCCGGGCCGCGATGCTCGCGGACAGCTCCTTCACCCGCGCCCGGGTCTCCTGGTCCTCGGCGAGACCGAGGACCGCGCCGCGCAGCACCTCGGCGTTCAGCGCGTCCGGCTCGATGGCCCGGCCGAGGCCGAGTTCGGCCACCCGGGCGGCGACCAGGTCCTGTTCACCCGTGCGCGGCACCACCACGGGCGGCACCCCGTAGGAGAGCGACTCCATGGTGCTGCCCATGCCGGCGTGCGAGACGAAGGCCGAGGCGTGGGCGAGGACCGACAACTGCGGTACCCAGGGCGCGACTTCCACATGCGGCGGGAGCGGCCCGAGGTCTTCCGGGGTGACGAGACCGCCGAGCGACATCACGACGTGCCAGGGCAGGTCGGCGAGGGCGGCCAGCGCGTCGCGGTAGAAGGCCGCCTGGTTCTCGTACCCGAAACTGCCGAGCGCGACGAGCACCACCGGGCGGCCGTCGTCGGGCCGCTTCCACTGCCCTTGCAGCGCCCGGTCGCCGATGCACGGTCCGACGAAGACGTGCCGTTCGTCGAACGTCTCGGTGCCCGGCTGGAACTCGGGCGCCACGAAGGCGATGGTGCGTTCCTCGGCGGCGCCGGTGAACTCCTCGTTCGAGAGGTCGCCGAGCCCGTGCGCGTCCAGGGTGGAGCGCAGCAGTTCCCGGTGCCGGGCCAGGGCCGGGTGGCCGGGGTCGGGCGGGGACATGGTGGCGGCGAGTTCGGCGTACGGGTTGCACGTCTCGCTGACGACGAACGTGGTCGCGGTCAGCACCGTGGGCAGCTGCCACTTGCGGGCGAGGAGCCGGCCGCTCGCGTACCCGAACGCGTCGTAGACCATGAGGTCCGGACGGTCCTCGCCGAGCCGCTTGTCCGCCGCGTCGAGCGGTGCGAATGCCTCGGCGAGGTGGTTCACCGCCGCCTCGGCCATGTCGTCGCCGGTGATCTTAGACGGGATGGCCACCGTGTTCCACGACTTGGGCACCACGGACTCGTACGGGAGCACGTCGGCGCCGGTCGCGGCGACGACGTCGGCGAACTGTTCGGCGACGACGTACGTGACCCGGTTGCCGCGGCGCACCAGTTCGGCGACGACCGGCAGCGTGGGGTTCACATGGCCGTGCGCCGCGTAGTTGAAGAACGCGATGTGCCGGCCGCTCATCGAAGGACCGCCTTCTGCCGGTGGTCCTGCTGCCTCTCGTCCTTCCTGGCGATGTCCATGACGTACTCGCCATAGCCGGACTTGGGCAGCCGCGCACCGCGCCGGAAGCAGGACTCGGCGTCGATGAAGCCGCGGCGCAGGGCGATCTCCTCGATGCAGGCGATCCGCACGCCCTGCCGCCGCTCGAGGACCTGGACGTACTGGCCCGCGTCGAGCAGCGAGTCGTGTGTGCCGGTGTCCAGCCAGGCGAAGCCCCGGCCGAGGTCGATCACCTGGGCCTTGCCCTGCCGCTGGTAGGCCCGGATGACATCGGTGATCTCCAGCTCGCCGCGGGCCGAAGGGGCGAGGTTCTTGGCGATGTCCACCACCTCGTTGTCGAAGAGGTACAGGCCCGTGATGGCGCGGTCGGTGCGCGGATGGGCGGGCTTCTCCTCGATGGCGGTGAGCCGGCCCCGGTCGTCGACCTCGCCGACGCCGTAGCGTTCCGGGTCGCTGACGTGGTAGCCGAACAGGACGCAGCCGTCCAGGTCACGGCGGCTGTCGCGCAGGCAGTCGGACATCCCCGGCCCGTAGAAGATGTTGTCGCCGAGGATCAGTGCCACCGAGTCGTCGCCGATGAAGTCCGCGCCGATGATGAACGCCTCGGGCAGGCCGTTGGGCTCCGCCTGGACCGCGTAGGTGAGGCGCAGCCCCAGCTCGGAACCGTCCCCGAGCAGACGCTGGAACAGCGGCTGGTCCTCGGCCGTCGAGATGATGAGGATGTCCCGGATGTCCGCGAGCATGAGCACGGACAGCGGGTAGTAGATCATGGGCTTGTCGTAGACGGGGAGCAGCTGCTTGGAGACGGCGAACGTCACGGGGTGCAGCCGCGTTCCGGCGCCCCCGGCGAGAATGATGCCCTTCATGGATGAGTCACTTCCTCAGGTGGTGCGTTGAAGGTGAGTGGACGTCCGGAGCGGCGCATCAGGGCCTCGACGACATCGGCACCGCGCGGGGCGCCGCCGGCCTCGTGCACCCGCCGGCGCATCTCGGTCACGGCGTCCGCGATCCGTGGGCTGGTGACGACCTCGTCGACCGCCCGGCGCAGTTCCTCGGCGCCGCTGGATCCGCGCAGCAGGACCCGTCCCAGATCGAGGTCGGCCGCCTGTCCGGCGATGACCCGCTGATCGATGTGGTAGGGCACGAGCACCATGGGGACGCCGTGGAACAGCGACTCCATGACACTGCCCATGCCGGCGTGCGTGATGAACGCGGCGGCGTGCCGCAGGACTTCGGGATGCCGCAGCCATTGATGGGCCTCCACGTTGCCGGGCAGCGGGCCCAGCTCCTCGGCGCTGACGCGGTGGCCGAGGGTCACCACCACGTGCCACGGTGAGTCGGCCAGGGCCTGGACGCACCCGCGCAGGAAGGCGGCCTGGTCGGGGGTGTACGAGCTGCCCAGGGAGAGCAGGACGACCCGGCGGCCGGGCGGTGGCTGCCAGCCGCCGCCGTCCGGTGCGTCGTCCAGGCAGGGGCCGATGAAGGAGAACCGGTCGTCGAAGGTCTCCGCGGCCGGCTGGAACGCCTTGGGCAGGAACACGACGTTGTCGCCGTGCTCCGCGCCGAAGCCGTCGACCGGGGAGCCGTCCAGTCCGTGTGCGGTGAGCAGCCGCTCCTTACGGGCGACGAACGCGGTGATCGCCGGATCGGCCGGGTCGACCGGTTCCGGCGGCGGCCCGGAGACCTCCAGGCTCTGGCGCTCGGACATCGAGAAACCGGGGCTGGAGGCGATGGTCGGGCAGAGTTGGAGGAGCGGGATGTCCCAGGCGCGGGCCAGCAGCCGCGCCGTCTCGGATGCCGCCAGGTCATGGGCGAGGAGATCCGGACGGTCACCGTCGAAGCGGGCCAGCGCCGTCTCCAGGGGGGCGATCGCCTCCTCGAAGAACGCGAGGATGTTCTCCACCGCCGTTCCCGAAGGTCCGCTCGCCCAGGGGAAGTCCGAGGGGTACACGGCGGCCTCGGCGCCGCTGGAGCGCACCAGGTCGGCGAAGCGCTCCGTGACGAAGCAGGTGACTCGGTGCCCACGCCGTACCAGTTCGGCCAGCATGGGCACGGCAGGTGCGATGTGCGCGTACGCGGGAAAGGTGCAGACGCCGACATGTCCCCGTCGGCCCTGAGCCGGTCGTCGATTCACGGCGTGAGTATGTACACGCCTGCGCGGTGCCATCGAGAGGCCGGGAAGAAGACTAGGGCTCCCGCTAGACCATGTTGACCAAGCTGGTTGCCGACGGATTCAGGACAATCGGCCGCTTCACAGGGGAGACACGGTCAACGATGAGAACACATGCAAGTCCGCCCGGGAGTCGCCGCACGCGACGGGCGAAGGGGATGCTCGTCTCGGCCGCGCTGGCGGTCACCGCCATTCTGTCCACGGCCACGGCCTCGGCCGGCAGCCCGTCCGGGGCGAGCGGCACCGAGCCGCTCGACAGAATCGTTCCGCAGCCCGCCGAGGTACGGACCACGCCCGGCGTCGCCTTCGACCTGGACCCGGACGGGGCCCTCTACGCGACCGCCGGCTCCGGTGACGCGAAGGCCGCCGCCGACTTCCTCGCGGGCCTGCTGCGCAAGCCGACCGGGTATGCCCTGCCGGTGCGCGGCCTGTCGGCCTCGGCGAAACCCGCGGGCATCGTGCTGGCGCTCGGCGGCGCCAACTCGGTGACGAAGCCCGAGGGATACCAGTTGCAGGTCACGTCCCGCGCCGTGACCATCTCGGCCGACGACCGGCAGGGCCTGTTCAACGGCGTGGCGACGCTGCGCCAGCTGCTGCCGGTCAAGGCCGACCGGCAGGAGCGGATGCCCGGGCCGTGGCGGATCCGGGGCGGCGTGATCTCCGACGCGCCGCGCTACGCCTACCGGGGCGCTCTCCTGGACGTGGCACGGCACCACCTGCCCGACGCGGACGTGAAGAAGTACATCGACACCATCGCCCGGTACAAGATCAACTACCTGCACATGCACCTCATCGACGACCAGGGCTGGCGGCTGCAGATCAAGTCCTGGCCGGAACTCACCACCATCGGCGGCAGCACCGGCACCGGTGGGATCCTGGGCGGCTTCTACACGCAGGAGCAGTACAAGAGCATCGTCGACTACGCCTACGCTCGCGGGGTCACCGTGATCCCGGAGATCGAGGGCCCCATCCACATGCACTCGGCGCTCGCGTCCTACGCGGAGCTGAACTGCGACGGCAAGGCTCCGGAGCCGTACACCGGCTGGCTGAACAGCGAGGACGGCCGGCTGTGCCTCGACAGCCCGGTCACGTACGAGTTCCTCGACGACGTCATCGGCGAGATCGCGGCCCTCACCCCCGGCCCGTACATCCACATCGGCGGTGACGAGGCGCACGACCTGTCGCAGGCCGAGCTGGACGGCCACTTCGAGAAGGTCGCCAAGCTGGTCGAGAAGCACGGCAAGAAGGTCTTCGGCTGGCAGGAGGCGGCCGGCTCGTTCGACCCGGCGACGACGATGACCGAGTTCTGGACCACCGGCATCAACGACGAGCAGGTGATCGCCGCGGGCAAGGCCGGCGGCAAGGTCGTCATGGCGCCGGCGACCAACGCCTACGTCGACATGAAGTACACGGAGAGCTACCCCGAGTACCCCGTCGGCAACGCCTGGGCGGGCACGACGACGGTCGCCGACTCCTACGACTGGAAGCCGGAGGAGCAGCTCGCGGGGCTGCCCGCGAACTCGATCGCCGGCGTCGAGGCGGCGCTCTTCACGGAGACGGTGTTCGGCATCAACCAGGCGGAGAACCTGGCGTTCCCGAGGATGCTGTCCATCGCCGAGATCGGCTGGGCGAAGGCGTCCACGCACGACTGGGACACCTTCAAGCCGCGCCTCGCCGCGCAGGGGCCCCGACTGCGCGAGTCGCGGGTGAACTACTATCCGTCGCCCGACGTGCCCTGGCCGCTGGGCAGCTGAGCAGAACCGAGCGGCACAGCACTCGGGCCCGGCGGGGGAGCGCCGGGCCCGAGTGCTGTGCGGCAGGATCAGTCGCGGGTGGCGTGCACCATGAAGTAGCGGTCCGCTTCATCGGTGAGCGGCGCCCGTTGGGGATCGACCTTGAAGCCGTTGTCGCGCAGGATGGCGCAGACCCGCTCCAACTGGTCGTCGAGATCGGCGACCTCGACGACGGCCCGGCGGATGCGCGGCCACTGGGACGCGTCGATGCCGAGCAGTACGTCGGCCTCGGCGCCCTCCACGTCGACCTTGAGCAGATCGATGTCCCGGTCCGTGGGCAGGAAGGCCGCCAGGCGTTGCACGTCGACGGTCACCTCCTGGGCGTAGTACATCTGGTCGACGAGGGCGCGGTCGACCTTCTGGGCCATCTGGTCCTTGGGCTGCTCCTTGATCTCCGGATACCTGGTGGAGTTCGCCGGGAGCATGGGGAAGAAGGAGAAGGTGACGCCGGACTCCGCGGTGCTGCCGAGGGCCGTCCGGTGCAGGGTGACGTCGCCGAGACCGTGCAGGTCCATGTTCTTGCCGAACAGCTCTATGGAGTCAGGCATCGGCTCGAAGGAGACGACCTCCGCGTCCGGGTACTTGTTCTTGATGTACAGGACGAACATGCCGATGTTTCCGCCGATGTCGAACACGAGCGGACGGTCGGGGAGTTCGACCCCGCTGTAACAGCCCTGCTGGAAGATCTCGTCGTAGATGTACTGCGCTTCGAGGACGCTCTGCGTGTACACCTGCAGGCCGTCGCCCAGTTCGACAAGTTCCGTCACGATCGCCCCTTTGTCGACCCGAAAGGTGAATGACTGAAGGAGGCTATCGGCGCGGGGTGCGGCACCCGGCGCTCAAGTCACCGCCTCTAGTGGAACAACTAACGCGCGTGGTGCGGCAGCCCGAGAGCCGCGCTCCGTACGGCATCCACGACCAGATCGATCGTGTGGTCGGGCAGGTGCGGGCCGATGGGCAGACTCAGCACCTCGTCGGCCAGCCGCTCCGTCCTCGGCAGGCCGCCGGCCGGCTCGAGCCCCTGTCCGGCGTAGGCGGGCGTGCGGTGGACGGCCACCGGATAGTGGATCAGTGTCCCCACGCCGGCCTCCTCCAGCCGCGCGGCCAGCAGCTCCCTGTGCGGGGTGCGCAGGACGTACTGGTGCCAGACGTGCTCGGACCACGGCGCCGACTCCGGGGTGAGAAGTCCCGGCAGGTCCTCGAACGCCTCCGTGTAACGGCGGGCGACGACCCGGCGCCGCTCGTTCCAGGCGTCCAGGTGCGGCAGCTTCGTGGCGAGCACCGCCGCCTGTATCTCGTCGAGCCGGGAGTTGGCTCCCCGCTCCTGGTGCACGTACTTCTCGCGGGACCCGTAGTTGCGCAACAGCCGCAGCCGGGCCGCGAGTTCAGGGTCGTCGGTGACGACGGCGCCGCCGTCGCCGAGGGCGCCCAGGTTCTTGCCGGGGTAGAAGCTGAACGCCACGGCGTGGCCGCTGCCGATCCGTCGGCCGCGGTGGCGGGCTCCGTGTGCCTGCGCCGCGTCCTCGAGCACGGCGAGGCCGTGCCGGTCGGCGAACCGCCGCACGGCGTCCAGGTCGACGGGGTGCCCGTACAGGTGCACCGGCAGCACGGCGCGCGTGCGCGCGGTGACGACCGCCTCCAGCTGCCCGGTGTCGAGGAGGAACGAACCCTCGGCGGGCTCCACGGGAACCGGGCGCGCACCGGTCGCGGAGACCGCGAGCCAGGTGCCGATGAAGGTGTGCGCGGGGACGATCACCTCGTCCCCGGGGCCGACGCCGAGGGCCCTGAGCGCCAGTTCCAGAGCGGCCAGGCCGCTTCCCGTCGCGACACAGTGGGCGTTCTCGCAGTACGCCGCGAAAGCCGCCTCGAAGGCCTCCAGTTCGCGTCCCAGGATGTAGCGGCCGGAGCGCGACACCCGCAGCACGGCCGCGTCGATCTCCTCCTGGACGCCGGTGACCGCGTGCAGTTCGAGCAGGTCGAAGAAGGGAACCTTGGTCACGTCTGCCTCCGGCTGTCGCGCAGGAACTCCTCGTACTCGCGGTAGTAGTCCGCCTCGTCGTAGTGGTGCGACGCCAGCACGAGGCAGACGCCGTCGGGGGAGAAGTCACTGAGGTCCCGCCACACCATCGGGCCGACGTACAGCGCCGTCCCGGGGGTGTCCAGCCGGTGCTCGGCCTGATGGAAACCGTCGTCGAGCCGGAGGGTGAAACCGCCGTGAGCGGCGATGAAGAGCTGTTCCAGCTCGCGGTGCGCGTGTCCGCCCCGCGACGCGCCGTCCGTCACCTCGTGGAGGAAGTAGACGCGCCGGATCGGGAATCCGGCGGTCCACCGTGACTCGGCGATCGATATGCAGCCGCGCTCGTCCCTGTGCTGTTGGAGATCGACGATCCGGCTGGGCTTGACCCTGCCGACCTGCTTCCCGGTGGTGCTCGCTGCCATCGCAGCCACTCCTCGCTCCTGTCCGGCTACTGAACGGCGGTGCCGACGGGGCCGGCACGCCGGGTTGCGGTCACCTCTGGCCCGTGGGCCGCGGCGACCCGTACGACATCGCAGATGATCCCGACGTCCTCGGCGCTGACCTTGGGGCCGGTGGGCAGGGCGAGCAGCTGCCCGCACAGTTCCTCGGCCCAGGGCAGCGCTGCGGTCGACTCGTCGAGGTACGGCCGAAGACGGTGCATGGGCTGGGCGAAATACGGCTGGGCGAGGATGTTCTCCGCGCGCAGCACATCCAGCAGCACATCCCGGTGCAGACCGGTGGCCGGCCCGTCCACGGTGACCATCGCGTAGTGGTGGGTGTTGCGGTGCCGCGCGTCGTACTCCAGCGGCCGCACCCCGGCGACGCCGGCGAGCGCGGACCGGTAGGTCTCGTAGTTGGCGCGGTTGTGGGCGATGGTGTCCTCGAGTGCGTCGAGCGACGTCAGGCCCATCGCGGCCGCGGCCTCGTTCAGTTTGGCGTTGGTGCCCACTTCTTCGACCCGGCCGTCCGGTCCGAAGCCGAAGTTCCTGACGGCCCGCAGCCGTCCGGCCAGGGCGTCGTCGTCGGTGACGATCGCGCCACCCTCGAAGGAGTTGACGACCTTCGTGGCGTGGAAGCTGAACACCTCCGCGTCGCCGAAGCCCCCGATCGGGGTGTCCCCGTGGGTGCAGCCGAGGGCGGGCGCCGCGTCGAAGTACAGCCGCAGCCGGTAGCAGTCGGCGATCTTCTCCAGGCGTCGTACGTCGCAGGCCTGGCCCCACAGGTGGACGCCGATGATGGCCCGGGTCCTGGGTGTGATCAGCGCCTCGACCCGGCCGGGGTCGATCAGCCCGGTCAGCGGGTCGACGTCGCAGACGACCGGCCGAAGACCCCGCCAGGCCACGGCGTGTGCCGTGGCCGGGAAGGTCAGCGCCGGAATGATCACCTCGTCGCCGGGGACGCCCGCGGTGGCCGCGTCACCGACCAGCATCTGCAGCGCCACGGTCGCGTTGCACACGGAGACGCAGTGGCGCACGCCCGCGAGCTCCGCCACGCGCTCCTCGAACTCGTGCACGAGGGGGCCGTTGTTGGACAGCCACTCACCGTCCAGGACCCGGTTCATCCGCTCCAGGAACCGACTGCGGTCACCCTGGTTCGGCCTGCCCACCCGGTGGTTCTCCACGAACGCCGGTGTTCCCCCGAACAGCGCCAGATCCTGTATGCCGTGTTTCATCCGAACGGTCCCCCTCCACGAGCGGTGCGGTCCACTTCAGACCTGTCTCCGGTACGCCCGGATGGAGAGCGGGGCGAAGACGGCCGTCATCACCACGGTCCAGCCGAGCGTCCACCACACCGAGTTGCCGACCGGGCCGCCCGACATCAGCGCGCGCAGCGCGGTGGCCTCCTGCGAGATCGGGTTGATGTCGGCCCACGTCTGGAGCCAGCCGGGCATGGTGTCGGTCTTGACGAACACGTTGCTGCAGAACGTGAGCGGGACCGCCAGCACACCGGAGAACATGTGCACGGTGGTGGCCGACCTGGCGGCCAGGCCGACCAGCATCGACAGCCAGGCGAGCCCCGCGGCGAACAGCGCGACCAGCAGCATGCCGCCCAGCGCGGACCAGATCCCGACACGTACCTCGAAGCCCTGCACCGCGCCCACGACCAGCAGCATGAGCAGCCCGGCCGAGACGCGCACCATGGTGCCGATCAGATGGCCTATCAGCGGCGCGATCCGGGCGATGGGCAGGCTGCGCAGCCGGTCGAAGAGACCGTTGCTGATGTCCTGGTGCAGTCCGGTGCCGGTGGCGAGCACGGAAGTGACCGACGACTGCACGAGCAGGCCCGGCAGCGCGTACTGCAGATACGTCTGGGTGTCCCCGGCGATCGCGCCACCGAAGACGTACACCAGCAGCGCGATCACCATCAGGGGCTGGACGACGGCGAAGCCCAGGATCTCGCCCGGGTTCCCCTTGAGGTGCAGCAGGTTGCGTCCGCCCAGGGTCAGGCAGTGCCGGGTCGTCGTCAGCAGATTCAGCCGGGGCATGGGCTGGGGGTGGGCGTACGCGGTCATGAACTGCTCCGTTCCATCCGGTCCGCGAGTTCGCGGTTCTTCCTGCCCTGGGTCCCGGTCAGGGACAGGAACACCTCGTCGAGGCTGGGCTGGCGCAGCGCCAGCTCGGTGACCTCGATCCCGGACTCGTCGAGGCGCCGCAGCACCGCGCTCGGCAGGGCCGAGTCATTGACCTGGATACGCAGCCGGCTGCCGTCCGCGAGGGGCCGGACACCGCTGAGCTCCTCGACGATCCGCAGGGTGGCCTCGAGATCGCCGGCCGCGGCGGGCTGGATCTCCAGCGTCTGCCGGTCGGTCTTCGCCTTCAGCTCCTCGGGGGTGCCGGTCGCGATGGCCGCGCCGCCGTCGATCACCACGATGTCGTCGGCGAGCCGGTCGGCCTCTTCCAGGTACTGCGTGGTCAGCAGGACCGTCGAACCGTTGGTGACCAGACCGCGCACGATGTCCCACAGTTCGTGGCGGCTCTCCGGGTCCAGCCCGGTGGTCGGCTCGTCGAGGTAGAGCACCGCGGGGTCGCCCACCAGACTGACGGCGAGGTCGAGCCTGCGGCGCATGCCGCCCGAGTACGTCTGCGCCTTGCGGTCGGCGGCGTGGCCGAGCCCGAACCGCTCCAGGAGCTCCGCCGTCCGCCGCTTGGCCGCGGGCCGCTTGAAGCCCAGGAGCCGGGCCACCATGGAGATGTTCTGCGCGCCGGTGAGCTGCTCGTCGATGGCCGCGTACTGGCCGGTGAGGCCGATGAGGCGGCGGACCTCGCGCGGGTCGCGGGCGACGTCGAAGCCGCAGACCCGGGCAGTGCCCTCGTCCGGTGGCATCAGGGAGGCCAGGATGCGCACCGCCGTCGTCTTACCGGCCCCGTTCGGGCCGAGGACGCCGAGCACGGTGCCCTGGCGCGCGACGAGGTCGAGGCCGCTGAGCGCGGTGACCTTGCCGAACCGTTTGACGAGGCCCTCGGTCTCGATGGCGTACGTCATCGGACGCCCGCGCTCTGGGCGGCGGCGGGCAGTGCCGTGTGCTTCATGGGTTCTCCAGACGTCGGGAAGGGTTCGTCGAGCCAGCCGTCGATCAACCGCGCGGCCCGGGCCGGACCCCCCGCGGCCAGCATGTCCATCCGCATCCGGGCGGCCCGGCGGCGGATGCGGGGGTCGTTCGCGACGCTCTCCACCGCTGCCCGCAGCCGCTCGGCGGTGACCTCCTCGCCCGGCAGCTCCACTCCCAGGCCGAGTTCGGCGACGCGTCTGCTGTTGACCCGGTCCTCGGGCGTGTAGGTGACGATCACCAGGGGCCGGCCGAAGGAGAGGGATTCGAGGATGGTGCTCATGCCGGAGTGGCAGACCACGGCCGACACATGCGGCAGCACGGTGCTGAACTCCAGCCATTCGTGCAGCTCCACGTGGCCGGCCACCGGTCCGGCGGGCAGATTGCCCGGACCGACCGCCGCCACCACATGCCAGTCGCCGTCCGCGAAAGCGGCACCGCAGGTCTCGAAGAAGTCCGGGCGGTCGTTCACCTCGGTGCCCAGCGTGATCAGGGCCACCGGGCCGTCCCCGGCCGGGCGGGACCACGAACCGACGCGGGGCCGGTCGGCCGGCAGGCTGTGCCCCGTGAAGGTGTACCGCTCGTCGAAGGTCTCGCCGAGCGGCTGCAGCTCCCGCGGCAGGAGCACGAGGTTGCGTTCGTCGAAGTTGGCCATGAACGACCAGACGCCGTCCGGGTCCTCGCCCGCCATGGCGAGCTGCTCCGCCACGAGGGCGATGCACTGCCCCAGGTGTTCGCCGGCCCCGGTGAAGACCTCCTGGGCGAGCGAGTAGTGCTCGTTGGAGGCCACGTACGGGAACAGCTGGGCGGTGGGCCGCCCCCAGTTCCTGGCCGCGGTGCGCGCGGTGAAGAAGCTCTCCAGGTCGTACAGGATCAGATCCGGTACGTCCTCCTCGAACGCCCGCAGCGTGCGCGGCAGGATCTCCTCGACGGACTCCCGCAGGAACGCCAGGCCGAGGGCGCCGATGTCCTCACCGGTGACCGTGCCCGCGCCGAGCCGGCCGCGGCGTGAGGGGTAGCCGACGACCTCGGCCCCGGCCGCCCGCACGGGCGCCGCCAGCCGCTCGTCCAGGACGTAGCTGACCCGGTGGCCGAGGCCGGTCAGCAGACGGCTGAACTCCAGCGTCGGATTCACGTGCCCGTACCCGGGGAACACGAAGATCGCGACGTGCTTCGTCGTCATGGCTTCTCCTGACTCGTCCGCGGACGGGTCATCGCAGGGCCGGCTCGCCGAGCCGGTCGTCGATGACGCGCAGGACGTCGGCCGTGTGGTCGAGCAGATAGAAGTGCCCGCCCGGGTAGGTGTGGAGCTCGAACCCGCCGTCGGTGTGCGTGCCCCAGGCCGCCACCTCCTCGTGGCTCGCCTTGGGGTCGCTGTCACCGGTCAGGGCCGTGATGGGGGCGCGCAGCGGGGGGCCCGGCGTGTACCGGTAGGTCTCCGCGGCGCGGTAGTCGTTGCGGATCGCGGGCAGCACCATCCGCAGCAGTTCCTCGTCGCCGAAGACCCGCTGGTCGGTGCCGCTGAGCGTGCGCAGCTCGCGGACCACACCGTCGTCGTCACGCTCGTGCACCCGCTCGTCGCGCCGCATGGAGGGAGCACGCCGCCCGGAGGCGAACACCCGCAGCGGATAACGCTGTCGACGCTCCAGCCGGGCGGCGACCTCGAAGGCGAGCGTGGCACCCATGCTGTGGCCGAACAGCGCGAAGGGGCGGTCGACACAGGCCGCGACGGCCTCGCTCACCCGGTCGGCCAGCACCCCCAGGTCGTCGATCATGGGTTCGTTGCGCCGGTCCTGACGGCCCGGGTACTGCACGGCCAGCACCTCGACGCGCGGGCTCAGCGCCTGGGCCACCGGACGGTAGAAGGGGGCCGAACCGCCCGCGTGCGGCAGGCAGATCAGCTGGACCGTCGCCTCGGTACTCGGAAAGTAGCGTCGTATCCACACATCGGTGTCGGTCATGCCGGCCTCTCTGATCTCGGGCACGGCCAGCATCTGAGGAAGGCAGGAGCACACGTCCCGACGGCCGCTGGTCTCTACTGAAGTTCGCCGACCGCCCTCCCGGCACGCCCCTGAGCGGGGATCTGAGTGAACACCTAGACCGGCCCGGCCCCTCTGGGACAGCCCCTGCCGCCGTGTTCACCTGGTACGCGACGCCAGGGGCCCCGTCCGGTCACCCGGCCACAAGCAGAGCGCCCACCCACACGAACCGGGGGAGACACCATGCCGCTGACCACCGGGCCCGGCGTGCTGCGTCATGCGGACTCGACCCTGCGGGAGCGGCTGGCGCACTCGGCGCGGCTGACCGACGGGGTCGCCACCAGCACCGAGCAGTTCGAGAAGTGGTTCGCCGAGCGTCGCGCGGCCCAGGTCCACGAGGTCACCCGGATCGCGTTCGCCCAACTGCGGAACTGGTCGTTCGCCGAGGACAGCGGAGACCTGGTGCACGACAGCGGCCGGTTCTTCTCGGTGACCGGCCTGCGCGTGGAGGTCGACGAGGGCCCTGTGCGGCAATGGGCCCAACCCATCATCCTGCAACGGGAGATAGGCCTCCTCGGTATCGCCGTACGCGAGATCGACGGTGTCCTGCACCTGCTGATGCAGGCCAAGACGGAGCCCGGCAACCCCAACGGGGTGCAGCTCTCGCCCACCGTGCAGGCCACCAAGAGCAACTACACGGGAGTGCACCGGGGCCGCAACGTGCCGTACGTGAAGCACTTCGCCGAGGCCGCACCGCACAGCGTGATCGCCGATGTGCTCCAGTCCGAGCACGGCGCCTGGTTCTACCGCAAACGCAACCGCAACATGGTCGTCGAGGTCGGTGCGGACGTCGAGGCGGGCGACGACTTCTGCTGGCTGACGCTCGGTCAGGTGCAGCGGCAGCTGCGGATCGACCACCGGGTGAACATGGACGCCCGTACGGTGCTCTCCTGCCTGCCCGGCGCCGCCACCGATCGGGGCGGCCTGCACACCGACACCGAGATCCTCAGCTGGATCACCTCCAACCAGGCCGTCCACGACGTGGAGTCCACGGTCGTCGGGCTGCGGGACCTGCCCGGCTGGCAGCGGACGGACCGGTCGATCTCGCACGAGAGCGGCCTGTTCTTCAGCGTCCACGCCGTGGACGTCGTCGCCAACAGCAGGGAAGTGGCCGGCTGGACCCAGCCGTTGATCGAACCGCACGGCCTCGGAGTGGCGGCCCTGCTGGTCAAGAGGTTCGACGGCGTACTCCATGTCCTGCTGCGTGCCCGGATCGAGCCCGGCTACCTCGACGCCATCGAGCTCGCACCCACCGTGCAGGGCACCCCCGAGAACCACGCGCATCTGGGGGGCGCCGTCCATGAGCAGCTGCTCGACCTCGAGCGCCGGCTGCGGACCGACCGCGTGCTGTTCGACGCCGAGATGTCGGAGGAGGGCGGCCGCTTCTACCACTCCCGCAGCCGCTACACGATCGTCGAGGTGGGCGAGGACCACCCCGACGAGGAGCCGCCCGGATTCCGCTGGATGACGCTGCCGCAGATCACCTGGCTGCTCCAGCACCGGCACTACCTCAATGTGCAGGCCCGCAGCCTCATCGCCTGTCTGCACGCCTGCGCGGACTGAGCCGTCCGGCATCCGACACCGCACCGTCACTCCCGACGAAGGGGCATCCCATGAGCGCACACACCCAGCGGACCGAGGACGAGCGCACGGTGCTCGTGACCTTGGTCGGTGGCCCGGCCGACTTCCCCCAGGCCCAGCGGACGCAGCGGGTCGACGAGGCCACGGCACGGCAGAAGATCAAGATCAAGTACTACGGCGGATATCAGCACTTCGAGCCCTTCGACGAAACGGACGGGGGCAGCGGCCAGCCGTCGAGGACGTTCCGCTGGACCGGTTTCACCAAGATCGCGGAATAGGCGGGAGCAGCGCGCCCTATGGACACCTTGCGACCCACGGACACTCCCGGCGCCGGGAGTGTCCGCGCCGTTCACCCCGGCCCCGGCAACCGCGACGAACCGGTCGCGATCGTGGGGCTCTCCTGCCGGCTGCCGGGGGCGGCGGATCCCGCCGCGCTCTGGCGGCTGCTGAGCGACGGGGAGTGCGCGGTCGGCCAGGTGCCCCCCGGACGAGAGCCGGCCGGCGGACGCTGGGGCGCGTTCCTCGAACACGTCGACCGCTTCGACGCCGAGTTCTTCGGAATCACCCCGCGGGAAGCCGCGGTCCTCGACCCGCAGCAGCGGCTCGTGCTCGAACTCGCCTGGGAGGCCGTCGAGGACGCCCGGCTCGTCCCCGACGAGCTGGGCGCCGGCGCGGCCGGGGTGTTCGTCGGCGCGATGCGCGACGACTACGCCCTCCTGCTGGCCCGCGCGGGCCGCGCCGCCGTCAACCACCACGCGATGCCCGGCGTGAGCCGTGGCGTCATCGCCAACCGCGTCTCCCACCACCTCGGGCTGCGCGGGCCCAGCATGGTCATCGACACCGGCCAGGCGTCCTCGCTCGTCGCGGTGCACACCGCGATGGAGAGCCTGCGCCGCGGCGAGAGCACCCTGGCTCTCGCGGGCGGCGTGAACCTCAACATGGCCGCCGAGACCGGTGCCGTGGTGGAGGAGTTCGGCGGCCTCTCCCCGGACGGGCACAGCTACACCTTCGACCACCGGGCCAACGGTTTCGTACGCGGTGAGGGCGGCGTCGTCCTCGTACTGCGGCTCCTCTCGGACGCCGTCGCGGCGGGCGACCGCATCCACGCGGTCCTGCGCGGCGGGGCCGTCAACCACGACGGTGCCGCCGAACAGCTGACCGTCCCCAGCCGGCCCGCCCAGGCCGAGGTACTGCGCCGGGCCTACGCCGCGGCCCAGGTCTCCCCGAACGATGTGCAGTACGTCGAACTGCACGGCACCGGCACACCCGTGGGCGACCCGGTCGAGGCCGCCGCCCTCGGCGATGTGCTGGGCAGCGGCCGCTCCACCACGAACCCGTTGCTGGTCGGCTCCGTGAAGACGAACCTGGGCCATCTGGAGGCCGCGGCCGGAGTCACCGGCCTGCTCAAGACGGTCCTGGCGCTGTCCCACCGGCGCATCCCCGCCAGCCTCGGCTTCGAGGCGTCCCACCCGGACATCCCGCTGGCCGAACTCAACCTGCGCGTCACGCACCGCGCGACCGAGTGGCCGGCGGCGGACCGCCCCCTGATCGCCGGGGTCAGCGCGTTCGGCATGGGCGGCACCAACTGCCACCTGGTGCTCTCCGAGGCGCCCGCGGCCCAGCCACCGGCCGCGCCCGTTCTGCCGTCGGTGGTGCCGTGGTTGGTGTCGGCGCGGAGTGCGGCGGGGTTGCGGGGGCAGGCGGCGGCGCTGAGCCCGCTGGGTGACTGCGATCCGGCTTCGGTGGGCTGGTCGTTGGCGACGACGCGGGCGCGGCTGGAGCATCGGGCGGTGGTGACGGGTTCGTACGGTGCGGCGCTGGGTGCTCTCTCGAACGGTGAGCCGTCGGCCCACGTGGTGTCCGGGACGGTGGCTCCGGTGGGCCGGCCGGTGTTCGTGTTCCCCGGTCAGGGTGCGCAGTGGACTGCGATGGGTGCTCAACTCCTCGATGAGTCAGCGGTGTTCGCGGGTGTGGTCGCCGAGTGTGAGGCGGCGATGGCGGGCCTGGTGGACTGGTCCGTCACGGATGTTCTACGGGGTGCCGATGGAGCGCCGTCGTTGGAGCGGGTCGATGTGGTGCAGCCCGCGTCGTTCGTGGTGATGGTGTCGCTGGCGGCGCTGTGGCGTTCGTACGGGATCGAGCCGGCCGCGGTGCTGGGCCACTCCCAGGGTGAGATCGCGGCCGCGTACGTGGCGGGGGTGCTGTCTCTGGAGGATGCGCTGCGGGTGGTGTGCCTGCGGAGTAAGGCGATTGCGGAGTTGGCGAGTGGTGCGGGCACGATGGCCTCGGTCGGTGCCGGTGTCGCTCGGGTGGAGGAGATCCTCGCTCCGTGGGGTGAGCGCGTGTCGGTCGCGGCGGTGAACGGCCCCTCCCAGGTGGTCATCTCCGGTGAGGTCGACGCGGTCGAGGAAGTGGTCGCCGGCTGCCAGGAGTTGGGGCTCCGGGCGCGCCGGATCGCCGTCGACTACGCCTCACACTCCGCGTCGATGGAGGTGTTGGAGTCCGATCTGGCTCAGGCGCTGGAGGGGATCACCCCACGGAGCGGTGAGATCCCGCTGTTGTCGACGGTGACGGGTGAGTTCGTCGACGGCACGGTGATGGATGGCGGCTATTGGTTCACGAACCTGCGTTCGCAGGTCCGGTTCGCCGAGGCGGTCGAGAAGCTGGCGGCCGACGGCAACAACGTGTTTGTCGAGGTCTCCTCACACCCGGTGCTGTCGGCGGCCGTGCAGGACCTGGCCGACAACAGCATCGTCACCGGTACTCTGCGCCGCGACGACGGCGGTCTGGACCGTTTCCATGCCGGGGCGGCCGAGTTGTGGGTGCGCGGCGTCGACGTCGACTGGACGGCGGCCTTCCCTGACCCGCGCCCGGCCACCGTCGACCTGCCCACCTACGCCTTCCAGCGCCGTCGTCACTGGTTCGACACCGTGGCTTCCCAAGACGGCGACGGAGAACCGGCCGTCGGCGTCGCGAGCGCCCGGGTGGCCGCGGCCCGGGACGAGGACGAGCGGGGGCGCATCCTGCTGGAGTTGGTGCGCACGCACGCCGCCGCGGTGCTCGGGCACACGGACGTCGCCGCGATACCGGCCCGGACACCGTTCAAGGACCTCGGTTTCGACTCGCAGTCCTCCGTCCTCCTGCGCAACCGGCTCCGCGCCGCGCTCGGCACCGACCTGCCGACCACCCTGCTGTTCGACCACCCGACCCCGGACCGGCTCGCCGGGCATCTGCGGCGGACCACCGGTACGCCGGGCGGCGACCAGGACGACGCGGCGGCGTCGGGGCCCGCGTCGTACGGCGAACCGATCGCGATCGTCGGCATGGGCTGCCGCTTCCCGGGCGGGGTCCGCTCGCCCGAGGACCTCTGGGAGCTGGTGCGCTCCGGCACGGATGCCGTGGCGCCCTTCCCCGCCGACCGCGGCTGGGACCTCGGACGCCTCCTCGCCGACCCGGACGCACCCGGCGGTTCCGCGGTCGCCGAGGGCGGATTCCTGTACGAGGCCGGGGAGTTCGACGCGGACTTCTTCGGCATCAGCCCCCGTGAGGCGCTGGCCATGGACCCGCAGCAGCGGCTCCTCCTGGAGACCGGCTGGGAGGCGCTGGAGCAGGCCGGGATAGACCCGTCCCGGCTCGGCGGCAGCCGAACCGGCGTCTTCATCGGCGCGATGCAGCAGGAGTACGGACCCCGGCTGTTCGAAGCCGCGGACGGCATGGAGGGCTACGCGCTGACCGGCACGACCGGCTCCACCGCCTCCGGCCGCATCTCCTACACCCTGGGCCTTGAAGGGCCCGCCATGACCGTGGACACCGCCTGCTCGGCCTCGCTGGTCGCACTGCACCTCGCGGTGCAGTCCCTGCGCAGCGGCGAGTGCACGCTGGCCCTGGCCGGCGCCGCGACGGTGATGGCGAGCCCCGGGATCTTCGTCGAGTTCAGCCGGCAGCGCGGTCTCGCCCCGGACGGGCGCTGCAAGGCGTTCTCGGACGAGGCCGACGGCACCGGCTGGGCCGAGGGCGTGGGCACCTTGGTGCTGGAGCGGCTGTCGGACGCGCGCCGCAACGGGCACCGGGTGCTCGCCGTGGTCGAGGGCACGGCGGTCAACTCCGACGGTGCCTCGAACGGTCTGACCGCGCCGAACGGGCCCGCGCAGCAGCGGGTCATCCGACAGGCCCTGGCCAGTGCGGGACGGCGGCCCGACGACGTGGACGCCGTCGAGGCGCACGGCACCGGGACCGTGCTCGGAGACCCGATCGAGGCGTCCGCGCTGATCGGTGTGTACGGGCGCAACCGTGCTCCCGAACGGCCGCTGTGGCTCGGCTCGCTGAAGTCCAACATCGGGCACGCGCAGGCCGCCGCGGGACTCGGCGGCATCATGAAGATGGTGCTCGCGATGCGGCACGGCCTGCTGCCGAGGACCCTGCACGCGCAGCGGCCCACCTCCCACGTCGACTGGTCCGGCGGCGCGGTGCGACTGCTGGCCGAACCCGTGCCGTGGACGGCGGGGGAGCGGACGCGGCGGGCAGGAGTGTCGGCCTTCGGGATCAGCGGCACCAACGCACACGTGATCATCGCCGATGCCGATGCCGATGCCGATGCCGGTATCGCCGATGGTGCCGCCGATAGTGCCGATGGTGCGCAGGACGCCGGGCCCGTCCTCCCCTACGTGCTGTCCGCCCGCACTCCGCAGGCCGTGCGCGAACAGGCACGGATGCTGCGCGCCGCGCTGGGCGTGAACACGACGGCGCGGCCCGCCGACGTCGCGTACACCCTGGCCACCGGGCGCGCCCGCCACGCCGAGCGGGCCGTACTGCTCGCCGACGGGCCGGCGGAACTGGACAGCGCCCTCGCGGCGCTCACCGAGGACGGCGAGCACGCCGGTCTGGTGCGGGGCACGGCCGCCGGCGACGACCGTGTCGTCTTCGTCTTCCCCGGCCAGGGCGGCCAGTGGCAGGGCATGGCAACGGAGTTGATCGACTCCTCGCCGGTCTTCGCGGCACGCGTCGACGCGTGCGAGGAGGCCCTGTCGGAGTTCGTGGACTGGTCACTCACCGACGTCCTGCGCGGCGCCGACGGCGCCCCCTCGCTGAGCCGCGTAGACGTGGTCCAGCCCGCGCTGTGGGCGACGATGGTCGCGCTCGCCGAGCTGTGGCAGTCGCAGGGCATCCGCCCGGCAGCGGTGATCGGACACTCCCAGGGGGAGATCGCGGCAGCCTGTGTGGCCGGCGCGCTGAGCCTGCGGGACGCCGCACGGGTCGTGGCCCTGCGCAGCCGCGCGCTCCTCGCCCTGTCCGGGCGCGGCACGATGGCCTCCGTACTCCAGCCCGTCGACCGGGTGGCCGAGCTGGTCGCACGGTACGACGGCCGGATCTCCGTCGCCGCGACGAACGGGCCCCGGTCCGTGGTGGTCTCCGGCGAGACCGAGGCGGTCGCCGAACTCCTCGCCGAGTGTGCGCGGCTCGACATCCACGCCCGCGCCGTCCCCGTCGACTACGCGTCCCACTCCGCCCAGGTCGAGTCCATCGAGCAGGAACTGGCGCGGCTGCTCGCCCCCGTCGCACCGCGCCGGGCCCGGGTGCCGTTCCACTCCACGGTCACCGGCACCGAACTCGACGGGACCGAGCTCACCGGCGACTACTGGTACCGGAACCTGCGCGGCACCGTGCGTTTCGAGGAGACCGTCCGCGCCCTCGCCGGCACGGGACACCGGATCTTCCTGGAGACGAGCCCGCACCCGACGCTGACCATCGGTGTCCGGCAGACGCTGGAGAGCGCGGGCGCCGACGACGGTGTCGCCGTCGCCTCCCTGCGCCGCGACGAAGGCGGCCCCGGCCGGATCCGCGAGGCGCTCGCCCACCTGCACGTCCACGGCGTGGAACCCGACTGGTCCGAGGTCTTCACCGGCCTCGGCGCCCGCGGGACCGAGCTGCCCACCTACCCCTTCGACCGCAAGCGGTACTGGTGGACGCCGCCCGCCCCGGCACCGGCCGAGGCGGACGGGCACCCGGCCGCGCCCTGGCGCTACGACACCGCCTGGCGGCCGATGCCCGACAACACGGCCGCCCAGGGCGGCAACTGGCTTCTCGTCGCGCGGAACGACGGCTCTGAAGAGGACCGCCGTGAGGCCGCCGAGGCGCTGCGCGGAGCCGGTGCCGACGTGGCGCTGTGCCTGCTGCCGGACGGTGAACCCGACCCGGACACGCTCGTCCGGGCCGCCGCCGGACGGCAGTTGACCGGCGTGCTGTCCCTGACGGCCCTGGACACCGGCGCGGACGCGGCAGGTGCGGCCGCCACGGTCACGCTGGTCCGCGCCCTGGCCCTGGCCGGCCTCACCGCACCACTGTGGTGCGCCACCCGCGGCGCCGTCACCACCGGACCCGCGGACCCGGCACCGCACCTCGCGGGCGCGGCGGTCTGGGCCGTCGGACGGGCCGCCGCCGTCGAGCACCCCGCCACCTGGGGCGGCCTGGTGGACCTGCCCGCGCACTGGGACGGGCGGGCCCGCGACCGGCTCGCCGCCGTCCTCACCGCGGGCCGCGACGAGGACCAGGTAGCGATCAGGGCCGCGGCCGTGTTCGCCCGCCGCCTCGTCCGGGCCCGGCGCCCCGCCACCGCACCGCGGAGCTACGTACCCCGCGGCACCGTCCTCGTCACCGGCGGCACCGGGGCCCTGGGCCGCCGGCTCGCCCGCCGGCTCGCCGACGACGGCGCCGACCACGTCGTCCTGCTCAGCCGCCACGGCGGGGACCCGGACGAGATGGCCGCGCTCACCGCCGAACTGCACGCCACGGGAACCCGGCTGACGGCGGCCGCCGGTGACGTCACCGACCGGGCCGCCCTGACCGCACTGCTGGCGGAGATCGGCCGGGACGCACCGCTGACCGCGGTGTTCCACGCCGCCGGCGTCTGCGAACTGGCCCCGCTCGCGGACCTCGCGGTCGAGGACCTCCCGGCGCTCCTGGCGGCCAAGACCGACGGCGCGCGCCTCCTCGACGAACTCCTCGCGGACACCCCGCTCGACGCCTTCGTGCTGTTCTCCTCGATCTCGGCCACCTGGGGCGTCGCCGAGCACGCCGCGTACGGCGCCGCGAACGCCTGCCTCGACGCACTGGCACAGCAGCGCCGCTCCCGCGGCCTGGCCGCCACGTCGATCGCCTGGGGACCGTGGAGCGGCGGCGGAATGATCGACCCGGAACGCCGGGACACCCTCGCCGCCACCGGACTACCCCTGCTCGACCCCGACCGCGCCCTCGATGCGCTGGGCCTCGTCCTCGACCACGACGAGACGGCCCTCGCCGTCGCGGACGTCGACTGGGACCGGTTCGCCCCCGTGTTCACGGCCGCACGGCCCAGTCCGCTGCTCACGGAACTCGTCACCGCCCCGGCCACCCGGCCGGGACCCGGCGAACGGACCGGGACCGCCTCCGCCCTGCACGCCCTCCTCGGTGAACTCCCGCCGGAGGAACAGCGCGAGCTGGCCCTGGACCTCGTGCGGGAACACACCGCGAAGGTGCTCGGCCACGGCGAGCCGAAGGCGCTCGCCGCCGACCGCGCCTTCAAGGACCTGGGCTTCGACTCGCTCACCGCCGTCGAACTGCGCGACCGGCTGGCCGCGGCCACCGGCACCCGGCTGCCCACCACCCTCGTCTTCGACCACCCGACCCCCGCCCTGCTCGCCGGCCACCTGCTCGCCCAGGCCCGCGGCGAACAGCCGGCGGACACCGGCGGCGCACCGGCCCGCGCCGCCGCCGACGAGCCGCTCGCCGTCGTCGGCATGGCCTGCCGGCTGCCCGGCGGCATCGCGAGCCCGGACGCCCTGTGGCGCCTGCTCATGGCCGGGGGCGACGCCATCGGCGGCCTGCCCGACGACCGCGGCTGGGATCTCGAGGGCCTCTACGACCCCGACCCCGACCGGCACGGCACCAGCTACACGCGCGCCGGCGGATTCCTGGACGGCGCCGCGGAGTTCGACCACGAGTTCTTCGGGATCTCGCCGCGTGAGGCCCTCGCCATGGACCCGCAGCAGCGGCTGCTCCTGGAAGCCTCCTGGGAGGCGGTCGAGAGCGCCGGCATCGTGCCGGGCGACCTCAAGGGCAGCGACACGGGAGTCTTCGCCGGGGTCCTGGCCCCGGACTACGGCAGGCTGCACGGCGTGCCCGGCGACCTCGAGGGCTACCAGGTGACCGGCGGCGCGCCGAGCGTGGCCTCCGGGCGGCTCTCCTACACCTTCGGCCTCACCGGCCCCGCGGTCACCGTCGACACGGCCTGCTCCTCCTCGCTGGTGGCCCTGCACATGGCGGCCGGCGCACTGCGGTCGGGCGAGTGCGGGCTCGCCCTGGTCGCCGGAGCGTCCGTGATGGCCACCCCCGCCCCGATGGTCAGCTTCAGCCGGCAGCGCGCACTGTCCACGGACGGCCGCTGCCGGTCCTTCGCCGAGGACGCGGACGGCTTCGGCATGGCCGAGGGCGTGGGCGTCCTGCTGGTGGAGCGGCTGTCGGACGCCCGGCGCAACGGACACCGCGTGCTGGCCGTCGTCCGCGGCTCGGCCGTCAACCAGGACGGTGCCTCCAACGGTCTGACCGCCCCCAACGGCCCCTCCCAGCAGCGCGTCATCCGCCAGGCCCTCAGCAGGGGCGGCCTGGACGCCGCCGAGGTGGACGCCGTCGAGGCCCACGGCACCGGGACCCGCCTCGGCGACCCGATCGAGGCGCAGGCGCTGCTCGCCACGTACGGTCAGGACCGGTCCGCGGACCGCCCGCTGTGGCTCGGCTCGGTCAAGTCCAACATCGGGCACACGCAGGCCGCGGCAGGCGTCGTCGGTGTGATCAAGATGGTGCAGGCGTTGCGCCGCGGCATCCTGCCGAAGACCCTGCACGCCGCCGAGCCCACGTCGCGCGTCGACTGGGAGACGGGCGCCGTCCGGCTGCTGGCCGAGTCCCGGCCCTGGCCCGCCACGGACCACCCGCGCCGGGCCGCCGTCTCCGCGTTCGGCATCAGCGGCACCAACGCACACGTGATCCTGGAAGCGGCCCCCGAACCGGCGGCCACCGACCCCGCCGAGCGCCCCGCCGGCGCCGTCCCGTGGATCGTGTCGGCCCGCGGCGCCGAGGCGCTGCGGCAGCAGGCCGCCGCCCTGCGCCCCCTGGTGGACACCGAGGAAGCGCCGGACGTGGCCCACGCGCTGGCGACGGCCCGCACCCGCTTCGACCACCGGGCCGTCGTCGTGGACGCGCTCGGACCCGCCCTCGACGCGCTGGCGGCCGGCGAGCCCCACGCGCGAGTCGTGTCGGGAACCGCGGGCCCGGTGGGACGGACCGTGTTCGTCTTCCCCGGGCAGGGCGCCCAGTGGGCCGGCATGGCCGTCGAACTCGCCCGCTGGTCACCGGTGTTCGCTCAGCGGCTCGCCGAGTGCGAGACCGCGCTGTCCGCCTATGTGGACTGGTCGCTGACGGAGGTCCTCGAGGGCCGGCCGGGTGCGCCGTCGCTGGACGCCGTGGACGTCGTCCAGCCCGTGTCCTTCGCCGTGATGGTGTCGCTGGCCGCACTCTGGCGCTCGTACGGGATCGAACCGGCCGCCGTGGTGGGGCACTCACAGGGTGAGATCGCCGCCGCCTGCGTCGCCGGAGCACTCTCCCTGGAGGACGCCGCACGCGTCGTGTGCCTGCGCAGCAGGGCGCTGACCGCCGTGACCGGGCACGGCGCGATGGCGATCATCGCCCTGCCCCCGGACGAGGCCGACGCGCTGCTGGCCCCCTACGCGGAGCGGCTGTCCGTCGCCGCGGTCAACGGCCCCCGTTCGGTGGTGCTCTCCGGCGACCGCGGCGCGCTGGAGGACCTGGCCCGCACCTGCGCGCAGCGCGACATACGGCTGCGGATGATCCCGGTCGACTACGCCTCGCACTCCGTGCACGTGGAACAGATCCTCGGTGAACTGACGACGCTGCTCGCCCCCGTCGCACCACGCCCGCCGCAGGTGCCGTTCCTGTCCACCGTCACCGGCGAGTGGATCGACACCGCCGCACTCGACGCCGCCTACTGGTGCGCGAACCTGCGCCGGCCCGTCCGGTTCGCCGAAGCGGTACGGACCCTGGCCGCGGAGGGCTTCGGCTGCTTCGTCGAGTCCAGCCCGCACCCGGTGCTGCTGGCCGCGGTCGAGGACAGCCTCGCCGGCCTCGTGGATCAGGAGGACGCCTTCGCCGTGGGCTCGTTGCGCCGCGGCGACGGAGGCGGCGAGCGGTTCCTGCTCTCGCTGGCCGAGGCATGGGTGCGCGGCGCGCCGGTCGACTGGGACCGGGCGTTCACCGGTGGCGAGCGCCCGCAAGTGGAGCTGCCCACCTACCCGTTCACGGGTGAGCGGCACTGGCTCGAGGTCCCCGCACAGGCTGCCGCACGCCAGGAACGGGCCCTCGTCGACAGCTGGCGCCACCGCGTCACGTGGACCCCCGTGCCGACCGGTGAGGCGGCGACGCTCACCGGTGACTGGCTCGTGGTGACGCCCGCGGAACCGGTCCGCGCGGCCCTGGTACGGGAGGTGCTCGCGGGACTCGCCCGGCACGGCGCGACCGTGCACGCACTGCCCGCGGCGGAACTCGCCCGGGGCAGCGCACGACTGCCGGACCGGATCGACGGCGTGCTGTCCCTCGCCGCCCTCGACGAGCGGCCCCACCCCGGGGAACCGGCGCTCAGCACCGGCCTCGCCGACACCGTCGGCTGCATACGCGTCCTCACGGAAGCCGCGTCGGACGCCCCGCTGTGGCTGGCGACCCGCGGCGCTGTCGGCACCGCCCCGGACGACCCCGTCCGGCACCCCGCGCAGGCCCAGGTGTGGGGCCTCGGCCTCGTGCACGGCCTCGACGAACCCGGCCGCCTCTGCGGGCAGATCGACCTGCCGGACCGGCTGGACGACGTACACCTCGCCCGGCTCGCCGAGGTCCTGTCCGGGGCCACCGGTGAGAGCGAGGTCGCCCTGCGCGACCAGGGCGCCGTCGCCCGGCGCCTGGTCCGGGACCCGGCGCCGGGCGCCGAGCCCTGGCGGCCTCGGGGCACCGTCCTGATCACCGGCGGCACCGGAGCGCTCGGCGCGCACGTCGCCCGCTGGGCGGCCCGCAACGGTGCCGCGCACCTCGTCCTGACCAGCCGCCGGGGCCCCGGGGCGCCCGGCGCCGCGGAGCTGCGCGAAGAACTGACCGGGCTCGGCGCCCGGGTGACGATCACCGCCTGCGACGCCGCCGACGCGGACCGGCTGGCCGCCGTCCTGGCCGCGATCGACCCGGCCGAACCACTGACCGCCGTCGTGCACACCGCCGGGCTCACCCAGCCGGAGATCCCCGTCACCGCCCTGTCCACGGCCGAACTCGCCCGGATCCTGCGCGGCAAGGCGGAGGGCGCCCGCCAACTGGACGCCCTGACCACCGGACTCGGCCTGGACGCCTTCGTGCTCTTCTCCTCCGGAGCCGGCACCTGGGGCGACGCGGGCAAGGCCGGATACGCCGCCGCCAACGCCTACCTGGACGCTCTCGCACAGGCGCGCCGCGCCCGCGGCGAAGCGGCCACGTCGGTCGCCTGGGGTGCCTGGGACGGCGGCGGCATGGTCGAGGGTGAGGTCTCCGACCTGCTCACCCGGCGCGGCATGCGCCTGATGCGGCCCGAGTCGGCCGTACGGGCACTGGCCCTCGCGGTCGGCCACGGCGACACCACCGTCGCCATCGCCCACTTCGACCTGGCCCGCTTCCTGCCGCTCTACACCATGACGCGGGACCGCCGTCTCGTCGCCGGACTCGTCGCGGCCCAGGAGGAGCCGGAACAGCAGAACCCAGACGCCGGGGACACCCGTCCCCGTCCCGGCGGTTCCGGCGCGCTCGCCGACCGGCTCGCCGGCCTCTCCGCGGAGGAGCGGGAGGCCGCGCTGGTGGACGTCGTCCGACGGGAGGCCGCCGCCGTGCTCGCGACCGGCCGGCCGGAGGAGATACGGCCGCGCCGGGCGTTCAA
Organism: Streptomyces kunmingensis; assembly: GCF_039533535.1. Taxonomy (NCBI): domain Bacteria; kingdom Bacillati; phylum Actinomycetota; class Actinomycetes; order Kitasatosporales; family Streptomycetaceae; genus Streptomyces; species Streptomyces kunmingensis. Next base: position 2,186 of record NZ_BAAATS010000038.1, on the reverse strand, counting down.
GGAGCTCGGCTTCGACTCCATGACGGCACTGGAGTTCCGCAACCGCCTCAACGCGTCGACCGGCCTCCGGCTGCCCGCGACGCTCGTCTTCGACCATCCCACCCCCGCCGCGCTCGCCCGCCACCTGCGGGACGAACTGGGCGGTGGCACCTACGACGTACTGGCCGACCTGGAGCGCCTGGCGGCCCAGCTGTCGGCACTGCCGGACGAGGAATGGACGCGCCTGGACCTGGCCGGCCGGCTGGGCGCCCTGCTGCGCCGGGCCGAACCGGCAGCGGAAACCGACGCCCCGCGGCAGGACCTCGCGGCGGCGACGAACGACGAGATCTTCGACCTGATCGACCGGGAGTTGGGCATCCGATGAGCAGCAGTGGTGTGGACGAACAGCGGCTGCGGGACTACCTGAACCGGGTCACCGCGGATCTGCAGGCGACCCGCAGACGAGTCCGGGAACTCGAGGACGAGCGGCGCGAACCCATCGCGATCGTCTCCATGGGCTGCCGCTTCCCCGGCGGGGCCGACACCCCCGAGGAGTTCTGGAAGCTGATCGCGGCCGGTGCCGACCTCGTCGGCGACCTGCCCGCCGACCGCGGCTGGGACCTGGCGGGCCTCTACCACCCGGACCCCGCCCACCCGGGCACGAGCTACACCCGTCAGGGCGCGTTCCTGCACGGCGCCGCCGAGTTCGACGCCGATTTCTTCGGGATCAGCCCGCGCGAGGCCCTTGCCATGGACCCGCAGCAGCGGCTGCTCCTCGAGACCTCCTGGGAGGTCGTCGAACGGGCGGGCATCGACGCGCAGACCCTGCGCGGTGAACGCGCGGGTGTCTTCGTCGGAGCGAGCCACCAGGGCTACGGAGCCGCCGTGCGCACGGCGCCGGAGGGCGTCGAAGGCCATCTGCTGACCGGCGGTTCGGGCGCCGTCCTGTCCGGACGCATCGCCTACACCCTCGGCCTCGAGGGCCCTGCCGTCACCGTCGACACCATGTGCTCGTCGTCCCTGGTCGCCCTGCACCTGGCCGTGCAGGCGCTGCGCAACGGCGAGTGCTCGCTCGCCCTGGCGGCCGGCGCGACCGTGATGGGCACCACCCGCAACTTCACCGAGTTCAGCCGCCAGTCCGGCCTCGCGGTGGACGGCCGCGTCAAGGCGTTCTCCGACGACGCGGACGGCACCGGCTGGGGCGAGGGCATCGGCGTACTGCTCCTGGAGCGCCTTTCCGACGCGCGGCGCAACGGACATCAGGTGCTGGCGGTGGTCCGCGGCTCGGCCGTCAACCAGGACGGCGCCTCCAACGGCCTCACCGCTCCCAACGGCCCGTCCCAGCAGCGCGTCATCCGCCAGGCCCTCGCCAACGCCGGTGTCACCGCGGCCGAGGTGGACACGGTGGAGGCCCATGGCACCGGCACCGCGCTCGGCGACCCGATCGAGGCGCAGGCACTCCTCGCCACCTACGGTCAGGGACGTGCGGACGAGGACCCCTTGTGGCTCGCCTCCGTCAAGTCCAACACCGGGCACACCCAGGCCGTCTCCGGCATCGCCGGGGTGATGAAGACGGTGCTCGCGATGGGCCACGGGTTGCTGCCCGCGACGCTGCACGCGCAGACGCCGTCGACGCACGTGGACTGGGCCTCGGGCGCGGTGGAACTGCTGACCCGGGCCCGCGACTGGGCACCCCGTGACCGGCCGCGACGAGCCGGGGTGTCGTCGTTCGGCGCCAGCGGCACCAACGCGCACGTGATCCTCGAGGAGGCGCCCGCCGCCCAGGACGAGCGGGAGGCGCCCGCCGCTCAGGACGAGCCGGCCGCGGACGCGGATGCCGTGCTGCCGGTCGTGCCGTGGCTGGTGTCCGCGAGGACGGCGTCCGCGCTGCCCGCGCAGGCCGGACGGCTGGCCGCCGGGACGGCGGACCTGGACGCGACGGACGTCGCCCTCTCGCTCGCCGTCACCCGCACGGGCCTGGAACACCGGGCCGTGGTCCTGGGCACGGACGCGGACGACCTGCGGACGCGTCTGGCGGCCCTGGCGGCCGGGGAACCGGCGCCGGGCACGGTGACCGGAACGGCCCTCGACGACGGCCTGACCGGATTCGTCTTCGCCGGTCAGGGTGGCCAACGGGTCGGTATGGGAGAGGAGTTGGCGGCTTCGTTCCCGGTGTTCGCCACTGCCCTGGACGAGGTGTGTGCGCA
>NZ_BAAATS010000037.1:0-110847 GCF_039533535.1 Streptomyces kunmingensis | reverse complement strand
TGCCAGGTCAACGAGCCCACCGAGATCAAAGCAACACGTTGATTCTCTGCGAGCCCTTAAGCGAACTGGATACCTGGTCCCATATCGCGATCCACAGTGACAAGGAGCCCAAACAGCTGAAACCCCGTCAACATCGCGCTAGGCCGTGTCTGACAAATGATCATGCTGTGGTGTCGCGGAGCCACAAGGTGAGCGAGGCCAGGTGCAGTCCCGTCTGGTAGCGGACGGCGAGTTTGTCGAAGCGGGTCGCGATCGCGCGGAACTGCTTGAGACGGCTGAAGCAGCGCTCAACCACGTTGCGGCCCTTGTACTTCTCTTTGTCGAAGGCCGGCGGTCGGCCGCCGTGGGTGCCGCGTCGCTTGCGGTTGGCCACCTGGTCAGAGCGTTCGGGGATGATGGCCCGGATGCCGCGTTTCCGAAGGCTGGCCCGGATAGCCCGTGAGGAATACGCCTTGTCCGCCAGCACCCCGTCGGGACGGCGTCGCGGCCTGCCGACCGTTGCGCGAGGCACCTTGATAGCGTCCAGCACCGCGTCGAACACCGTGGAGTCGTTCACGTCCCCGGCGGTCACGACAAACGACAAGGGCAGCCCGCGGCCGTCCACCGCCAGGTGGACCTTCGTGGTCAACCCGCCGCGGGACCGGCCGAGGGCCTGCCGTGCCGCCGAGCGTTGCGGATCTTCCAATTTGTCCCCGCCCGGGTCCCCTTTTTCCGGGCGCCGGCGGCATGCTGGTGAGCCCGGTTGACCGTCGAGTCCACCGAAACCGTCCACTCCACGCGGCCGACCGCATCGTCCCGGACCTGAACGTGCTCCAGCAACCGGGCCCACGTGCCGTCGGACTCCCACCGGACGAACCGCTCATAGAGCGTCTGCCACGGCCCATACCGCTCTGGCAGATCCCGCCACGGAGCCCCGGTCCGCAAGCGCCACAACACTCCGTTGATCACCTGCCGGTGATCACGCCAGGGCCGCCCCCGGCCATCCAGCACCGGCAACAGCGGCGTTATCCGCTCCCACGCCACATCCGTCAACTCGCCACGACCAGCCACAAGATCAATGATCAACTATGGCTAGTCGCCCATGAACCATAGGTAGCTGCCCGGAGTTTTCGCACAGGCTTCAAGAAGCTCGGCGAGATCGAGGAGAGCTGCCCTTTGCTGCTCATCGTCGCCCCCCTTCACAAGGGCAGCAGTCTCCTCGCTGGCAAGCTGAGCCTCTTGCTCGTTGAACAGCGTGTCGCCGTACGGATCTACCCAGCCGAGCTTGCCCGAGCCATGGCGGTCAAGCCTGCTCAGCGCCCGCGCCAACGCTTCACCGTGTTGGTACGACCCCCGCAGCAGCGTGGCTCGGGACGACCCCTTTCGTGCAGGCCGTCCCGAGTGAAGTTCAAGCTCGATCCCCATGACCCCTCCGTCAGCTTCGGACACCTCAGCTTCGCAGAGATCATTTGTCAGACACGGCCTAGTTCGGCCGACGTTGAACGCCTGCCCCTCCTGATGTCCGGGGCGGAAACCGTGATGCCGTTCGCCGAGGGCCGCACCGTCACCGGCGTCAGCGTGTCCGTCGGCGCCTCCAGACCGGCACACGGGTATCCGGTGCTGCTCGGTGACGGGGACCGGATGCTGGTCCCCAGCGACGGCGGCAAGGCGCTCCGCATCATGGAGACCAGGCCCGGGGCTCCCGCCCTCGCCCCGGCGAAGACGCTCGGAACACCAACCTCCGAGGACCAACCCTTCGTCACCGACGAGGCCGAAACCCTCATGGCGGACGTCTCGGACAGCAACAAATGCACGGTCCGAGCCCTGCCCTCCCTGCGCCGTATCAGCCAATTCGACGTGTCCGCGCCGCCCGATGATGCGACCCGAGAACCGGACACAGCTTCGATCAGACTTCGCGGGCTTGCGCCGCGTCCGCGGGAAAGGGTGGCAACATCGGCATCCGCAACGAGCCGAGGGAGCGATCATGGGGTTGCTGGCGGAGCAGACCGTCGCCGCTGAAGTCATGTACTACGGCCTGTGGATGCAGGACATCGGAGCGTCCTTCGATGACGAGCCCGCACCAAACGCGTCGTTCGGATCTGCAAGTGATAGCCGCGTGGTGATGCACAGCGGGGGGCATACCCACACCGCGAGCCTCCGCGCGGAGGTCTGGGACGAGGAGCCGCCCGCTGCCCCAAGGCCGTGGGAATTTCCGGAACAGACACAGATCGAAGCGCCGGCCGGTGAACTGCGGCTGCGGACCTACGGGGCGATGACCCCTGAACTCATCGCACTGGGCAAAGGTGGGCGGACCTGGAACGTGCGCATTCAGGTCAGCGACCGGGAGGAAGTAGAGAAACTCGCCGAACTTGACGTACCCGAAGGTGTCGAGCAGTACCTCGTGCAGTTCTGGCCCGCGTGAAGCGGTGACCGTGCAGTGACAAGACAGCGCGGGCCCGATCCGCCATGATTCACTTCCCAGACAGGTACTGCTGAGAATGCATCGGAGGGCCCATGAGGATCACCATCGAAGGCGCCTCCCCGGAGTTCGAGCGCAAGTTGCTCGATCTGCTCGCCGAGCACCGCGAGGAGCTGACCGTCACCGTCGACACCACCTGGACCGTCGAACGGGCCGTGGACTTCCTGCGCTCGCTGACCGCCGCGGCCCGGCTGTTCGCCCGGCTCGTCGTCGACGCCGACGACGGTCTCCTCGGTGCCCACACGCTGCGGGAGCACTTCGACCGCGGACTGCGCGGTCCGACCGTCTCCCTGGCCAAGGCACTCACCCGCGGCATGCGCGAAGGCTGGCTGCCCGAAGGCATCGAGGCCCCCATCGCCGTCGTCTACGGAGGGCCGGCATCGGCGTCCTGGCGGCGAGCCGATTCCTACCGGCTCACCAGCGAAAACGTCCCTGTTTTCCGGGAGGCATTTGCCCGCCTGGACGCCGCCCCCGCCCGGCTCAACTGGGCTGCCGGGGAAGCGCCGTCAGCATTCGCGCCCGCCCAGCATCCGGCCTGGGGGAAAAAACTGATCCCCCCAGAGGGGGCACCACATCTGCCCTTCGGAAGAGGGCGGTCCGTACCTCGGGGCAGTTCACCGGAGCTTCACGACTGATCCCGTGTGGCGGGCGCCAGCGGGAATATCGCGCCCGCCCTACGGATCCGTCCCTCACCCGCGCTGCCCCCTTTCGGACGCTGGGCACATGCTGCGAGGGGCCGACCTCACAGTTGAGGTCGGCCCCTCGCTAGAAATGCGTTGCAGTGCGGTCAGGAAGGCTCTGCTGCTTTCTCCCTGCGGAGGTTGGCCATCCGAGTCACCTCGTCAACCATCGCCAAGAACTGATCGTCGTCCATCCGCTGGTTCAGGAAGAACGCGGCCTCCTTACCGTTGTCGTAGGGGAACTTCCGCACACCGGTGTTCGTGTCGGAGTGCGACTGACGCGGCTCGGGGACACCCTCACTGGGATCCGCCGGCGATTCGTGCCTCTCCCTCGTCTCAGAGTCCTGGCTGACAACGCCTTGTGTAGCGGTGCCAGCCGTCGCCTCGGGGCTCGCCTGATCTGTCACGGAGGCCGCAGGCTTTACCGCGGTAAAGTCTGCGGGCGGCTCAACAGCCGCTTCCCCGATCTCGGCCACGCCTGAAGGCTCGGGCTTTACCGCGGTAAAGCCCGCGGAGACGCTCGGCCCGCTCCGACGCTTCTCCTGCTTGTCCTCCTTCTCGACCTCCCGGGCGGTGAGCCGGTTCTCCCAGGCGGTGGCCTGCTCTTCCACCGGGAGCTTGATGAGCGCGCGGGTCTCGCGTACCGGAAGGATCCCGGAGCTGACGAGTTGCTGCAGTTCGGGTGCCAGCTTGAGGAGATACAGCTGTTGGGTGACCCAGCCGGCTGACTTGCCATAGTGCTCGGCCACCTTGGTCTTGCCACCGAGCTGGTCGACCATGGTCTGGATGCCGATGGCCTGCTCGACCGGGTCGAGATCCTCACGGTCGTTGTTCTCGGACAGGACCGCGTCGAGGAAGGTGGCCCGGGACGTGGCGATCGTGTCGTCGACGATGACCTCGAGGGTCTCCAGGCCGATGAGTTGAGAGGCGCGGTAGCGGCGCTCGCCGTTGGCGATGACGTACCGGTGGGTCCCGACGGCGTCGGCCTCGTCCTCCCACAGCTTGAGGTAGGCCTCGCGGGTGACCGCGACGGCGGGTTGCAGTTGCTTGGTTTTCAGCTTCTGCCCGAACTCCTTGAGGTCGGTTTCGGAGCCGAAGTTGCGGCGCGGGTTGAATGCGGTGGGTACGAGCTGTTCGAGCGGCAGGGTCCGCAGCCGGGAGTCGGGGGCTCCGGTGGTGGGTACGCCGGTGGCCTGGGCGACCGCCTGGCGGCGGGCGCTGACCGAGGTGGTCTGGGTGCTGCCGAACCGGCCGGCGCCCAGCTTGTCCTTCTTGGTCACGCGACCTCCCTGGCAAGGGCGCGCATGGCGACCGAGATCTGGCTCTTGGGCGCGTAGGAGAGCAGGGGGCGCTTCATGCGCACGGCTTCCTTCTGTTCCTTACGCTCGCCGATGATGCCGACAACCTTCGGATCCTTTATGTCCATCCAGCCTTCGAGTGAGGATGTGGCGATATAGCCGCGGCGCGGGTCGTAGAGGTTCACGACGAGTCCGAGGTATTCCATGTCGAGGGCCATGTCACCGCGGAGGTCCTCGATCTGATTGGTGAGCAGGTCGTAGGCGTCGGCGGAGCTGTCTTCGGCTTGGACGACGACGAGGACGCCGGACTGTCCCGGGGCCTCGTTCTCACGCCGGCGTCCGTAGTAGGCGGCGGCGTCCATGCTGAGGCCGAGGCTGGGCGGGCAGTCGACGACGACGACGTCGTAGTCGGCTTCCAGGGGCGCGAGGGCGCGTTCGAGGGCTGCTTCGCGGGCCCGGACACTGGACAGGCGCACGTCGAGGAGGAAGGCGTCGGTGCAGGCGGGCAGCAGGTGCAGCCGGCCTCCGAAGTGCTCTTCGTCGATCTGGACGATGAGGTCGCGGAGATCACCCTTGGGGCTTCCGCCCATGTGGTTGGTGAGGCTGTCGCCGTCGATGGGCAGGGGTGCGGCGCCCAGCTGATTGGTGAGGTGGCATTGCGGGTCGAAGTCGACCATGAGGATGCGCAGTCCGAGGCCGGGGAGGTTTTCGACGCCCAGGGGGTCGTCGGTGTCGGACTCTGCGGCCAGCTGCTTGGCGATCTGCACGGGGTACAGGGCGTTGGGGTCTTCGGCGAGTGCTTCGCCGAGTCCGGCAGTGACAGCGGTCTTGCCGACGCCGCCCTTCTGGTTGCAGACCACGATGCGGCGGGTGATGGCGGGGCGGGTGATGCCGGGGGCTGGGTTGCTGTCGAGCCACAGCTGCACGGCCTGTGCCAGGCCTTGGGTCATGGAGACGCTGCGGTGCTTGGCTGTGGTCTTGAAGTTGGTCCACTGGCCAGCCGGGAGAAATGTGGCGAAGGAGTCGGCGCCCGAGGTGTCAACGATTTCCGGCGTCGAGGCGAGGGCTGTCCAGAGGGTCAGGCCCTGCTCGACTGCTGCCTGAATCTCGATGCCGTGCTGGGCAGTTCGGACCTTGAGTTGCTGCCGGAGCCATCCCGGCAGCTTGGAGACGACCTTTTCCCGGTCGCCGGAGGTGGCTGGAGAACTCATAGGCGACACCTTACTAACGTCATCTCTCAAATCCTGCATCGACACGTTAGTTTGGCACCTCCTTAGGCTTTACCGCGGTAAAGTCGCCTGATTTCGCTGCAGGTGAGCCATCCTGGGTTGCCCGAGCACCTGCCCTGTCGCACCCGAAGATCCGTTGATCTCGCCGAACCTGACGCCCGGTAAGTTCGTTCGACGGAGACTCGGCAACGGAGCTGTCGTCTCCCCGGTAAGCAGACATCGTCACTAGTCATGTCGTTCGCCGGCCCGGTTGTCAGCGACGCGCGGCGGGCTGTGCCCATGAGCTATGACCTTGCAGTGTGGGAGGGCGAGCGTCCTGCGGATGACGCTGCGGCGGCCCGGCTCTTCAGCGATCCGCTTGATCCGTACATCGGCATGGACGAGCCTGCGGTTCCTCGGGCTGCGCGCATAGAGGCCTTCGTCGCGGTGTTCTTGAGGCGTCGGCCGGATCTCACAGGGGACGACGATGACGACTCACCCTGGTCAACCGCTCCGTTGATCGGGTAGGCCCGCGGCCCGTTGTTCTACTTGCCCATGCGCTGGGGCTTGGCTGACGAGGCCACTGCTTACGCAGCGGAGGTCGCTTCGTCGATGGGTCTCATCCGCTTGATCTGCAGGCTCGGAAGCTGCGACCTTGTGCAGTGGGCAGGTGCGGGCGTCATTCTGGACGAGCACCTCGTGGCTGACAGTTCGGCTTTACCGCGGTAAAGCTCCGGCTGGAGCCGCGCACACGGATTTCGCAGCCGGTCAGCCGGGCGTTGACGATCTATGCGTCGGTAGTTACTGACCTTGTCGGGGTGTTGTCGTAGGTCGTGACGGTCGGTGATCCGTGCGGTAGGCCGGTGGTATGCGATACGAACAGGGCGGCGGGCTGACCGCCAAGCGGCAGCGCTTTCGTGAACGGATCCGGCTTGAGGCCGGCGGGCGCTTCGCGCGGGCGAGAGGAACGCGGTGATCGCGAAGGAACTGCGGGTGAGTGTGCGCTCGGTGGAGCGCTGGCGGCAGGCCTGGCGCCAGGACGGGCTGGCAGCCCTGGCCTCCGCCGGGCCGCCGAAGCTGCCCAAGCTGACCGACGACCGGTTCGCCGAGCTGGAGAAGGAGCTGGTCAAAGATCCAGCCGAACATGGCTGGGAGGACCAGCGCTGGACACTGGCGAGAATCCGGGCACTGATCGCCTCCACCTTCAACCTGGACGTCTCGCCGGCGGCGGTCGCCCGGCTGATGCACCGGCACGGCTGGTCCTGGCAGTCACCCGCCCGTCGGGCCCTGGAGCGCGACGAGCACGCCGTTCAGTTGTGGAAGAAGGACGTGTGGCCGCAGGCGGAATGACTGCGGCGGCGCTGGGCGCCTTCCTCGTCTTCGAGGACGAGGCGAGGTTCGGGATGACCCCGCCGAAGGCTCGCACCTGGGGCCGGCGGGGGCACACGCCGGTGGTGCGGGTGCGCGGCCGGTCCTGGCGCCGCTACTCGATCGCGGCCCTGTGCTGCTACCGGCCGGGCGAGCCCTCCCGGCTGATCTTCCGGCCCCGCCGTCATCGCAAGCACCGCGGCACGGGACGCAACAGCTTCGCCTGGACCGACTACCGCGACCTCATCGTCCGCGCCCCCATCCAGCTCCAGGCTCCCATCGTCCTGATCTGGCACAACTGTGAGACTCAAGGGACGCCGTCCGGGGCCCGGATCTGACCCGTGGGACAACTGGCCCATCTGCCTTGTTCAGGATCTGTCGACCCGTGGTCCCGGGTGGTGCTTGCTGTCGCCGGACCGGCGGGTGTGTCCCCATAGGGGCCTTGCCACACAAGGCACCGTCACAGTTCTGACCGCCCGCCTGCCCAACGTCGGCCACAGCCCCCGTGCCGATCGAGGAGCCGTGTGACCATCACCAGCATGCCCCAGTCGACTCTGCCCGCACAGCCAGGAGAACCGCTGGCGGAGGACGCGCTCCTAAGGGTGGATACCCACAAGGACGTGCACGTCGCAGCCGTGCTCACCGCACTCGGGACGCTCCTGGCCCACCAAGAATTCCCGACCACCGCCGCTGGCTACCGTCAACTCCTGTCCTGGGCAAGTTCTTTCGGTGCTCTGCGACGAGCTGGTGTGGAGTGGACCGGATCCTACGGAGCGGCTCTGGCACGCTTCTTGAGCCGAGAGAACGTCCAGGTCGTCGAGGTCAATCAACCCGACCGCGCCTTGCGCCGCAAGCGCGGCAAGACTGACGCCGTCGACGCGGAGGCCGCTGCCCGCGCGGTGTTGTCCGGACGGGCTGACGTCACACCCAAGACCGGCGAGGGGCCGGCGGCCGACATGCGTGTGCTGCGACTGGCGAAGGAGTCGGCTGTCAAGGCCCGCACGCAGGCGAAGAACCAGCTGAAAGCCGTGCTGCTTGGTGTCGATCCCGCGTTGCGCGAGGCCCTGTCCAACCTCAGCAACACAGCCCTGATCGCCACGTGCGCCGGCCTTCACGGCGACGATGCAGCCGTTTTCACGCTCCGACTGCTGGCCCAGCGCATCCAGCAACTGACCGCCGAAGTCAAGGAGCTCGTCCGTCGGACCACCAAGGCCGTCCGTTGCCGGCATCCGCAGCTCCTGGATGTCATCGGCGTCGGGCCCGACAGTGCCGCTGCTCTGCTGATCGCCGCTGGCGACAACCCGGAACGGCTGGGCAACGAGGCATCCTTCGCCGCTCTGTGCGGCGTCAGCCCCGTCGAGCAATCCGCCGGAAAGACCCAGCGTCGCAGGCTGAACCGAGGGAGAAACCGGCAGGCCAACGCCGCCCTCTACCGCATCGTCATCGCCTACGCCGCGATGCCCGGACGCGTCTCTACCTCGAACGCCGCACGAAACAGGGCCTGTCGAAACGCGAAATCATCCGCTGCCTCAAACGCTACGTCGCCCGTGAGATCTACGGTCAACTCCAGCCACCGTCACCCCTCGCTGTATCGCCGTCTTCTGCCGCTTGACGCAACATAGGGGCATCCTCAACACCCACCGGACGGCCGGAATGCGCCAGTACGCCGCCGAGCACGACTGGCTCACCATCATCCAACTGCCGTCCTACGCACCGGACCTGAACCCGGTCGAAGGCATCTGGTCGCTGCTGCGGCGCGGCCCGCTGGCCAACGCCGCCTTCCACGACGACGACCACCTCGAGCGCACCCTCCGCCGCGGTCTGCGGCACATACAGCTCCGTCCCAACTTGATCGACGGTTGTCTAGCCGGGACCGGACTCGTCTTGAGTCGCCACCCGACAACACCGCGACAAGCTCAGTAACCGCTTCTACGCGCTGCGGGTGTACTGGGTAGTTGCGGGCATGAGGCGTCACTACTCGCCATGCGCTCGTAGATCTCGATCAGGTTGGTGATGACGTCGGGGTTGTCCGCTACGCCGACCCAGTGCCCGAGTTCGGTGGAGAGGAGCACTGCATCAGTGTCAAGTCCCAGGACATAGTTGCCGTACCTGTCGAGGCCATGTCCCGCGGCATCCTCACCGGTGCGGCCGCCGGAACCTTCAGAGCAGATGGTGAGCCACGGCGCCGTCAGAGAGTCGAGCGGGGTGGGCCATCTCGTCATATGCAGCTGGTCGCCGGGCTGGGCTCTCCGCGAGCAGCCTGCCCGTGATGCGCATCTCGGGTGGTGCAGGAGCGCACGGCGAGTTCCGAGGACTGGCGGTGCGGAGAATCCGTCGACCGTGTGAGTCGTGGTCAGCAGCTGTCCTCCGCCAGCCTGCCCGCTCCCACGGATAGACGTAGACGGCGCCGCGGGCGGGGAACTCAAGTGACCTCCAAAGACTCGACAGAACCCGTCCTACCTTTCGAGGTGGGTCCGCACCGGTCCTTCGTACGATCGGAGGGCCCAGGGGTTTCGGGTATGGCTGAGAACCCGTCGCCGATTGATGGCCTCGCAGACTTAACCGCCCGGAGCCCCGTGACGGTCTGAACTGCTGCATTGGGATACGCGACTTGATCGCTTGGTAGGACTACGCCGGTGAGACCGTCCGTGGCACCTGAACACGATGAGCGGACGGGGTGGCCATGTTATAGATCTGGTCCGGAGTGGACATCAGCAAGGAGCATCACCACTGCGTGGTTGTGGACGCGCACGGGAGCCGCCTGCCGCCCAGCGCGTGCGCAACAACGAGGCCGAGCTGCGGGAGCTGCTCCAGGACGTGCTCGCGCTCGCTGGCCAGGAGAAAATGCGTGGGCGTGGATACCGTCCATAGCTGCGCGGCCCTATTGATCGGGCTACTGCTCGCCCAAGACCAGCCGATGGCCTACCTCACAGCTCTGGCTATCCATCACGCCTCGGCCGGCTGCCGCGACCGGGGCAAGACGGATGCCCGGGATGCAACGCATACAGCAGTCTCATCATCACAATCACAGGCACACAACATGCCTCTGACCTGCGATAGTTTCGATAGAAGTATCGATGCTAGTGTCGCATGCAGTCCAGAATGTAGTGTGCTAGACAGTTCGCCTTCTAAACCTCATCAGACAATTGATACCAGTGCGTTCTTTAGTGCTCTATAGAATCGCGATGCTAGTACTGTTATGAGGCTCGATAAGAGTCTGCATGCCAGTACCGATCTAAGTTCACTACAAAGTACATATGCCAGGCCTTTACTATCGATCGATGAAGCGATCGATCGATCTACGGTGGGACATATGGATAAATTGATCGATCGACAGTCTGATCGACCGTACGTCTCAGTGATTCCCAGCACTATGTTTTGTGCGTGCGAGCATGTGATCGACTTACCTACCGTCTTGCGGATTTATGCGGAGATTCATCGACGCACTCTCGCTAAGACGTACCTACGTAAGGACGCTCGTACGTTTGATGAGAACTATCGTCGTTTCAGCCGTCCGATCGACCTATCAGTCAACGCATCCTGTGATGCCGAGTCAGTTGGTTCCACGCATGTTGTGTCACTTGCAATGACGTAACACCATTCAGGGCAATCGTTCGACCAACGGACGCTTCGACTCCCTTTGCCACTTCCAGACCGCGTCTCTTGATGACCGATGCTTCGAACGGCCTACTCATGACTCGTCAGACCGACACACGTACCTCGTTAACGCTGGACTTCTACTGCCATCGCCCTTGCCATGGGCTGACGGCGTCTCGGTCACATACGCCGATCCACCAAGCTAGCCCGCGAGCTACCGGAGCTTCGATCCCTCGTACGAACAACAAACCATCTCGTACATCCACGCCGACTTCACCTGACGCTGAGGTCGAACCACGTAGTCCCTGGGCGACGGGCCGCCTGATCCGTCTGTCTGTACAACGAACCTCGTCGGTCCCATTGCGACGATCACGAGCTGATCCACCACCCACCAGACGAGCAGATCCTGTCTTACCGCGGCAGCAAGATCGAACGTTCCCACAGGCCAAGACACGCCCGCACGGCTACCTGATCACACGACAGGCCGAAGCGCTCTCTACGTCCCCTACACAGCCCGCTCCGCCCCCGCGATGGAACGTGCGCCCCAACTAAAGCCGGTCTGCCGGACCTTGACCGCGGATACCTGGGTGAGCTCGACCAAATCTCGCTGATGCTGCCCGCGCCATATGGCGGGACTTTCACATCCGCATCAAGCAAGGCCGCGTGGTCCCCCCCTGACTAGGGGGCAGAGCTGCTACAGTCGCGCGAGTAATGCCCCTCACAGGGACATAAGTTGCCGGGGTTGCGAAGCCGCGAATAGCGTCACTCTTCGACGTGGCTGCAGAGACGCCCCGTCGTGCCGTCGTACAGGAAGTGAGCAGCTCGTGGACAAGTTGGCCGTAGTCAGCCAAAAGGGCGGCCCAGGTAAGACAACCACGACCGTCAACCTTGCTGCCGGCATGGCCCTCGCGGGCTTCAGGGTGCTCGTGGCAGATATTGAACCGCAGGCCCAAGCAGGGGCTGCCCTTGGCGTGCGGCTGGGGGAGGCAGAACTCGAGAAGTCGCTGGGCCTCAAGCTCCAGACCGCGGCACAAGGCGTACGTACATCCCTGCGCGAAAGCATCATTCCCCGCAGCGACCTGCTTACTCAGAGGAAGAGCAAGGGCAAGCTCGACTTGCTGGCGTCGGAACAGGCCACGATGGCCAACGCGCAGCACCTCCTCCACTCCGCCGGGGTGTCGAAGATTCACGTGTTGCGCGATCTGCTCACAGAGCTTGAGGACGACTACGACTTCGCTGTCTTCGATACGCCCCCCGCAGTGCAGTCCCTGAACGGCGTGGCGCTCGCCGCTTCGGACTTCGCTCTGACTCTCTGCGCGCCGAAGGGCGCGACGATCGAGGGCGCCGTGGCCATGATGTCCACAGTTCAACACGTTGTGACGCACACGAACGGCGCTTCTGATCCCCAGTACCTTGGGGCTCTGCTCAACATGGCACATCCAATGTCCGAGTGGACGAACGAAGAGGTGGATGTTCGCAATCAGATGGTGGACTCCGCCCTGCTGCCGTTCGTCACAGAGATCCGTGAGGACTCGCGTATCTCGGGCAGCTACCAGAAGGGCATTCCCGCCGTCATCGGCTACGCCCGTGCAGCCTGTGGCAAGCAGTACGCCAAGCTCCTCCAGGAAGTCCTTGGACGGATGGACTCCCCGCTGAACGAGTGGGACATCGCGTTGAGCGCCGACGAGCAGTTGGATGCGGCGGAGGCGGCCGCCGCGGCGAAGCTGCCCAACCAGCAGCTGACGGAGGCAAGCCGTGTCTGACAGCAAGGCCAAGGCCTCCGATGATCCTGCAGGTGACTTCGCGCAGGTAACCAGGCGGCGTCGGCCACGCGGCTCCGGGAACCGTGAGGCGAATGCGGCACGTTTGCAGGCCATCGGGACTTCTGTTGCCGGGAGTTCTTTCATCGGCACACCCGCTCCTGAGGCCGGCGAGTCCGCTCCGGGGGAGTCCGCTTCTGGTTCCTCCGCCCCTGCCGTGATCGTGGCGGAGCCTGCCTCGTCTGCTCCGGAACCGGCTGAAATCCTTGCGCCAACTGCGCCTGACGCTGACCAACCGGCGGGAGCAGGGGAGGCCCGAGCCTCTGCGCCGCCTGGGCCACCGAAAGTCGCGGATCACAGCCCGGTATCGCCTGATGGCAGTCAGGGAGCCGAGACCGCTAATACTCCGAGAGCTGGAGACGCGTCACCTGAGACGGCAGCGTCAGAGCCGCTTCCATCGGCTGCCTCCCACGACAGCGTTGAAGCAGATTGGGTCACGCCCTCTGCCCCAGTGTCGGCCGGTCCCAGCCGGCGTCCAAAGACGCAAAAGCCGAAGCCGGAGCGGAAAGAGCGGGGTGGCGCAGCTGACGGTGACGCTCCGCAGTACGGCGAGTATCAGAAACAGGTCTGGGACAGCTTCCGCGACTCGCGCGTACGGTCGCGCGTCTGGAAGCAACACGGGGTCAACCTCATTCCCGAGGTCTGGGACGGTTTGGCTGAACGAGTGAAGCAGGACAGGAGGTCCTCCGGCGAAACTGAGCTCGCACGGCCTGCTTACATCGACGCGGTCATCAGAAGTGCGCCAGAGAGTGCCGACGAGCTAGTCGAGCTGGTCGACATGATCAACGAGGAGTTGCTGGGAGTGCCTGCGGGCGATCGCACATCGGTGAGTATGAGCCCGGAGGCCCGCGCCAAGTTCAAGCAGCTGCTCGAAGTTCTCACGGAGGCACGCTTGGGGCGTAAGGGTAAGGACCTGATGACCGCGCTCACTGTGCGGATGCTCCGAAAGCTCGAAGCGGAGGGGCCCATGCCAAAACCCAAGCGGCAACGCCTGCTCTGACCACACGTCAGAACCGCCCGCCTTCGCAGTAATTGCAGGGGTCGTACACCACTTGGTGTACGACCCCTGCTGTGTTTCGCGACACGCCCGAAGCCTGGGCCGATTTTCTGACTGGTTGTATGCCCGAGCGACCCGGTCCAACGGGAGCCGGTAGCTACGGAGAGACGACACAAGCGCCGGTACTGAGACCTTCTTCCCGCGCGGAGCGCGGTCCTGTTTGCCGTCGAAATGACGAGGACCCTCGCCCATGCGTCCTCAACAAACGGCCTTCTACAGGCCATTGACCTGCATTTATGATCGATAGCAGTGTCGATGATAGTTCGGTTCGAAACCGGGCTCATCGATCGATCGAACGATCGATGGGTCGATGGCTCACTCCTAGTTTTGACGCACTCTCAGCTCCCGACATCTTTCAACGGCCCGATCTATTCCCCTGTGAGGGGAACAACTTCGGTACTTGAGATAGAGTGATCCGGTCACACCGAGTCATGAGTAAGCAGGAGCCTGCATGCCGTCAGCGAGGCGCACCCTCACCGCTAATGCCGTTGCCAACGCGGCCGGGGTGGACAGCAACTGGGTCTACCGCGCCGTCGAGAACGGGATCCTTCCCGCGACGCATTTCGAAGCGGACATCATCGTCATCAAGCTCCACCGGCTGCTGTCTGGCATCACGTGGCCCGACAAGCCGCGACAGCGTTCGCGTAAGCACGCTGTGGACACATGGCAGCTAACTGCTCTTAACGCCGCTCGTGACGCAGTGACAGATCCGTTTACGACTGCGGAGACGACGCTCTGGGTGACACAAAATCAGGTTCTCGTCGCCAACACTCGATTGGAGCGGGCTGCACTCGAGGCTACAGACACACACGGCACGAGCGCGGCGCCCCTCGATGGCCAGCTGGCCTTCCGCTTCCCCATCGGCAGATGGATTGACGATCTGCCCTCGGTCCTCGCCCAGACTCCGACACGAGAACCTCGGCGCAAAAAACCAGCAGTTCAACGCAGTCCAGACAGGGCGTAGTCCCCAGCGCCCTGCCCGAAACCCCCGCTCTAGAACGTCGAGGAGGTAAGAGCTGATCCAGACCTAACTGAAACCGCACCGGCCGACGCCCCTACTTCCCCAAGCAGTCCGTCGGCGGCAATGCCTTCGTCCCCTCATACCTCCTCGACTAGGAGCAGATCATAGCCACCAGTCAGAGGACTGGCTCCGTTGTGCCCACTGCACGTGCGCCGCATCACACGCCAGTAGCCTCTCCAGCGCACCAAATGTCATCAAATCCGGCTTTCGTTCCCCCATCACATGCCAGTATCGCGCACGGCACTGTCGTACTCGCGGATGAGCCCTTGGTTCTTCTCCCTCAGATGCGGGTCGCTCTGGAGGCTGCCGTGCGCCAGCTCCTCAACGATCCGCGCCTGAACGATCCCCGGCTGAAAGGGAGCCGCGAGGCGGTACGCCTCGCAGTCGTGATTCTCCTGTGCAAGGCGCCGGCGAAGTCGGCAGCCGTCGAAGTCCAGTCCCGTGACTTCGCAGGTTGGCTTGGCTGTTCCCTCTCGTACTTCGCCCACACCGTTCGGTACTGGCTGGAGGAGACCGGACTCGCGACCATCACTCAGGTGCACGACAACTTCGGGTACATTGACAGGCTGCGCTTCGAACTGATGCCCCTTCGTGAAGCCCGTGCGGCTTGCGCCGCCAGCCCCCTCGCCGCGCTCGGCAAGCGCGAACTTGGCGTACTCCTGGCCACAGCCGAGGCCGTTACCTGCCCCGGGTGGTCGGCCCCCCGCAACAAGCCGGAGGCCGGACCAACCCTCCCGGGATTCATGGACTTCGAGAAGAAGAAGAAGGGATCGGCGTCCATCCGACTCGCGGTTCTTCTCCTCGTGCTGCGCTGCCGCAGGGATGGCAAGGTGCCCATGGTCGCAGGCAAGGTGAAAGCAGGCTTCTCCCGCGCGGATGCCACCCTCGCCAAAATCATGGGGTGGGACCTCAAAACCGCGGCCCGCGCTATTGAGCGAATGAACCGGGACGGTGTCCTTCTCCTGACGCAAGGAGCGAAGGGGGACCATCACGGACGCATGCGCATCGCAGCCGTTTCCGCCGCGTACACCCGCCTCCGTGGCCATGCCGTGGTCACGGAGGGCTTGGAGCTCTCACCTGCCCAGGAACCGGTTCAGAGCCGAACCGTGTGCGTCTCCTGTGCGGAACATACGCGTCCTGAGGACGAGTTCGTTCCGCAGGGCGAGGGATGGGCCCAGGAGACCTTCGACGATGCTCTTGGGGCGGAGGGGGCAACTGCATTCAGGAATCAGGAGTCTCTGGAAGCGCCTCGATCCCTTGAACCCCTTGGTGCACTTGGGACTGACGACGTATTGGGTCTGCGCGCAAGTGCAGACATCCACGCTGAGCACACACCGGTGGTTGATCTCTCTCGTTCTTCTACTGGTGCTCTTGATCGATTTTCCGGCTCTGCCGGTGGGGGTGCAGGACCACTGCGGGATGGCGCGCGCCTGGAGGAGCAGCATGTGCGATCCGTGATTTTGGGAGGGCCTGAGCGACGGCCTGGTACGGGGGTGGTCCCGCTTCGCGGGGAAAATCAGACTGGCAGATCTCAAGAGAACGGGAGTATGCGCCTGATCACTGCTGAAAGGCTGCCTGTTGACCTGCAGGTGGTGCTCGCACCGGTGGCTAGACTTTGGGCTCGTATCCCCCGGACCAGCACCATGCGCTGGCTGGCAGGCCGCGTCCGCGACGCCCTGACCGAAGTGGCCCACGTGGTGGGGCCGGACAAGGCACAGGTTGTCCTGGCCGAGCGTCTGAGTCGCCGTATGAGCGCGCAGGAAGCACCTGTGACCGATGTCGCCGGATGGCTCATCGGCCGGGGCCTGCCTCGCAACGCAGGCTGCTGGTCGCCACGGTGTGACGACGGCCTACGTATGGATGACAACCAATCTTGCGAGAGCTGTGCCACCCGACTAGCTGACCGACGGTACCGCTACCGGCAGGTGATGAGTGAAGTCACTGCATCCTCTCCACAGAAGCGAGCAGAAGTGGAGCGTCGCGTGCACGACGCCTATCGCAGAACTGCCGAGAACCACGCGATGCGGTGGGAGCACGAGCGCGGAGAAAAGGCTGAACGTGATGTGCTTGTCGCGCGTCGGCGGCATGAGGTCCAGAAGCAGAGGGCGGAAGCTCAGGCGCGGCCCTGCCAGTCATGCGGGCGAGTAGGGGTGGCGGGGGAGTGCTCGACCTGTCGGTCGGATCGGCTCACCGCATGTTCTGTGCGTGCGGCGGTCGATCTTGTGGTTGCTTTGCGCGCTGATCTGACGGACCTATCCGCTCTTGAGGAGCTGACTCGCACAGTTGAGGCGGATACATGGCGAGTGGTGCGCCAGCAACAGATTGTCGACGACGAAGGCAGCGCGGATGTCCGCCGGCATCTCGCCGATCAGGTCCTGTCCGAGCGGAGGGCCCGGGCGCTGGCCCGGCTGGTGCAGAGCGCACCGGCAGTGCGGGAGGGGCAGTTGGTATACCGAATGACCTTGAACCGCCCCGCTTTCCGCATCTCCCGTGAAGAACTCCTTTCGGCCGCGGAGCAGGAGGCTGAGCGGGCCCGGCAGAGGGTGGCCCGTGAACTGCTGGATGAGTTCCTCGCTGATCTCGCCCGAATCCGGTCTCGCGGCGCGTCCGCGACCGAGGGGACTCGCGTGGCGGCTGGGCGGTGAAGACCTCGTGTGACTCTCACCGGAAGGGGCCGGCATTGGCGGACAGGCGTTCGGCATCGAGCGTGCTACTGACCTTCTCGGCGGCGGCGGAGGACGCGTTCGAGGTGGTCGACGTCCGTGAAGGCGACATTAGCCAGGGGCCACGCCGCATCAGCGACCAGATATCCTCCACCAGGTTCAGGTCCGGGGCGTAGGAAGACAGGTGGACGACGGTGAGCCAGTCGTATTCGGTTGCCTACTTGCGCAGCCCGGCGGCCCCGACCAGCGCCGCCGCAGTCACTCCGCCCGCGGTTGCACGTTGTTCTTCCACAGCTGAAGCGCGTGCTTGTCGCGCTGCACAGCCCAACGGGCGAGCGACTGCCAAAACCACCCGTGCCGGTGCATCAGCCGCCCGACTGCCGCCGGCGAGACGTCCAGGGCGAACTGCCGCAAGATCAGTATGCGGATCTTCGCAGCGTCAAGCGCTGGACCTTCCAGCCGAGTTCGGCCGGGCCGTTGATTTTCCAGCTCGGCGAACCGGCCGTCGCTGAGTCTGCGCAGCTTCGGCGGCCATGCGGAGACCAGCGCGGCTATCCCGTCTCGGCGCCAAGCCCCCCGCACCGCCCCACTGACCGCTCACTCACCCTGCTGCGAGCAGACGTAAGTCCAATGCCCTGCCCCTGTTGGCCACCCTTCTCGGTCAGATGGCAGCGCCATTGATGGCGAGGGACTGTCAAGCGAGTCGCTTCTCCGAGCTATTTGTGTGCCCTGATCGTTCGGGCAGGGCTCCAGCTGGGCAGGACGAGTTGGCGCAGGAGGCGATGGCCTGCACGGCCGTACATCAGGCGATAGAAGTGCGGAATGGGCAGGTCAGCGCAGCGGGTCCGATTGCTGGTGCGGTTGGCCTCGGTGTCGATGTTGGTCGAGCCGCAGCCGTCGCAGGAGACCATCCGGAACGGCCCGGACCGCACTCCGGGCACCACCGGCTGGGCGGGGGCGGGCCGGCCAGGGTCTCGAACACGCGCGTCCTCGGCTCTGCACCCAGCCGTCTGCGCAGGTCACGTGCGCCAGACCGGTGGCAGGGCGCAACGACGCGTGGGTAAAGCGGCTCCCCAACGGCTGGAAGTATGGGCGGACTCCCTGACAACGCGGGCCTGACGGCCGCCCTCCCACCCGACACCGAACTCCTATGCCACCAGCGGTAATACGCTAACTACCCGGCCTTGGGAAAGCGCCCTTCTCTGACGTTTGCATACACACACGCACCTTCCATTCGCTACCCCTGCCGGAGACCAGCTCAGCCCACCATGCTCAGGGTGTCCGCGAAGCGGCGGCGGGCAGCCCGGGCCGCCGGCAGGACAGCGAGGGCGGCGGCGCCGAGCACGGCGGCCGCGCCGAAGAGCAGGAGGAAGACGGGCGAGGGACCCTGGGCGATTCCGGCGCCGGTGCCGCTCGACCTGCCCTGGGCGTCGATCAGCCAGTGCGCGAGCGGCACCCCGAGTGCCGTACCGACGACGACTGCGGCCAGCGCCGTGCACCCCGTGGCCGTCACCGTGATCGCGGTGATCTGCCGGGGGGTCAGCCCGATCGCCCTGAGGGCGGGCAGGTCCCGCTCGCCCTCGCGCAGGGTCCCGCCGATCGCGGTGAGCAGTTCGATGAGGCCGATCAGGGCTAGCACGGCGATCAGCGCCACGGCGACCCCGCGCAGCGGCGAGAGCCCGTCGGCCGGGTTCGGCACGACGTGCGCGCTGAGGTGCCCTTGCGTGGTCTTCGTCAGCTCGGCGGCCACCTGGTGCGGGTCGGCGCCGGGACGCAGCCGGAGCTGGTAGAGGGCCGTCGCGAGCTTCGGGTCATTCTCGCGGAGGGTGTCGAGGGAGGCGGAGATGGTTCGGCCGCCGTTCTCCGGCTCGATGTTGCGCCCCACGATGTGCAGGACCTGCGGCCGGGCGCCGACCGTCATCCGTACCCAGTCCCCGACGCGCACGTCCAACAGATCGAGCAGGCCCTGACCGGCCACCGCTTCGTCGGGGCCGCTTGGGGTACGGCCCTCGACCGGTGCGAACGGATAGGGATTCTCGTGGGTGCCGAGCCCGCGCAGCGCGATCGTGCCCGTTTGGCCCGGGACCAAGGCGGCCACCTCGACACCCGGATAGACACCGGCGACCTGGTCGCCGCCGTCCAGCAGGGCCCGTACGTCCGGGTCGGACAGGCTTCTGTCAGCGCGCACGGTGAGCGCGGTCGCCAGGCCGACCTGGTCGGGCTTGCTGTGGAAGCGGTCGATGGTCGTGCAGGCGCTCATGGCCACGACGATCAGCAGTAATGGCAGGGCCAGCCGGGCCACTGCTGTCAGCGAGCGCGGGCGGCGTGCGAACGCCTTGTGCCAGCCGAGGACCAACGCCGATGGCAGTCGCAGCCCGAGCGCTCCGCGTGCGAGGCCGGACAGTCGGCCGCCGAGAGGCGCTGCCGCCCGCAGACCCGGCACCGGTGGCACCTGTCCGGCACGCCAGGCCGCGAGCCCCGTTGTCGCGGCGATGAACAGCACCACGGCCGCCGGTACACCGAGGAGGGCCGCCGTGTGCCCCGGCAACCCCTGCCACACCCCGACCGCGTCGCCAAGGCGGCCTGGTGCCCGGCTGCCCCAGGCCTGCGTGAGGGCCGCGGCCAGTACGGCGCCCAGGAGTGCGAACGCCACGTGCTGGAGCAGGAAGATCCGTACCACCTGGCCCGGGGTGAAACCGATCGCCTTCAGCACCGAGATGTCCCGCAGGTGGCCGCGGACCCTGGTGCTGATCGCGCCGTGCACGGCGAGCGCGGCGGCGAGCAGGGCTGCCAGTCCGAACAGGCCGAGGACCTGGCCGAGCAGCCGGTTGCCGCCCTGCGCCTCGGAGCGTGCCTGTTGCCAGCTGGAGACGTCGGTGATCGCCTTGGCACCGAGCAGGGTGACGGCGCGCTGGACGGCGTAGTCCGTGTCGTCGGGGTCGGTCAGCCGCAGACCGGTCACCTGGCCGCCGCGCCCGTCGGTGTGCCGCACGGCGGAGGGGAGCGCCCACACGAGCCCCGGCCGCTCACCCGGGTTGTAGCGGGGCTCGGCACTGTCCGCGGTACCGAGGACGATCAGGGTCCGCGCGGTGCCGGGCACGTTCAGGGTGTCACCCGGCTGGACCCACAGCACGCGGGCGAGGCCGCTCTCCAGCACCACGCCGTCCGGCGTGCCCGGGTCGAGCCAGCGGCCCGAGGCGAGCAGCGGACGGCCGGTCGTGGGCCGGTCGACGGTGCCGCGCAGCTCGACGGAGGCGCGGGTGCCGCGTGACGCGAGGGTCGTGGCGGCGGTGGGGTATGGACCCGCGACCGACGTGACGCCGTCCAGCCCGGCGAGCCGGTCGGCGTCGGCCGACGGGCCGGTGCGGATCCACACGTGCGGGCCCTGCGACTGGGTGAAGACGCGCTGCCAGGGGTTGGTCGCATATTCGAAGAGCGTGGTGGCCAGCAGCAGGGAGATGACGATCCCGGCGGTGGCGAGCACGATGAACAGGGCCTCGCCCCGGTGGGAGCGCAGGTCGGCGTGCGCCCAGCGCAGGGCGGCCCGCACGTGACTCAGCCCCTCGGGCCGGGAGCGGCGGAGAGAGCCAAACGGACAGCTTGCGATACGGGCTCGTGCATGCCG
This sequence comes from Streptomyces kunmingensis, assembly GCF_039533535.1. NCBI lineage: Bacteria > Bacillati > Actinomycetota > Actinomycetes > Kitasatosporales > Streptomycetaceae > Streptomyces > Streptomyces kunmingensis. The sequence continues at coordinate 90,052 of NZ_BAAATS010000037.1, read as the reverse complement.
CTCAGCCCTTCAGTTCCAGCACACCGGATATGCCCGTGCCGCGGGCGGGCGCGGTGTCCAGAGCCGCGTCGTCGGCGATGCGGCCGTCGAAGAAGCTGATCACCCGGTCTGCCGCGCTCGCGACCCGAGCGTCATGCGTCACCAGCACGATCGTCTGACCGCGCTGGTGAAATCGCGACAGCAGCCGGGTCACCTCGCGGGTGCCCCTGCTGTCGAGGCTGCCCGCGGGCTCGTCGGCAAGCAGCAGCGGCGGGTGGTTGACCAGGGCACGGGCCAGCGCGACGCGCTGCTGCTCGCCGCCGGACAGTTCGCCCGGCATGCTGCGCTCCTTGCCCTCCAGTCCCAGCTCGGCGAAGAGATGCTCCCGCTCGGTACGCGCCTTTCTGGTGGAGAGACCGGTGAGCAGGGCGGGCAGTTCGACGTTGTCGGCGACCGACAGGTTCGAGACCAGATTGAAGAACTGGAAGACGATGCCGATACGGCGTCGGCGTTCGGCCGCCCAACGGGCCTCGCTGTACGCGTCGGTGCGTTCGCCGTCCAGCCACAGGCTGCCGGAGTCCGGCCGCTGGAGCCCGCCGAGCAAGTGCAGCAGTGTCGACTTCCCGGCGCCGGAGGGGCCGGTGACGGCCACGAACTCGCCCTGTCGCACGGCGAGATCCACGCCCCGCACGGCATGCGCGGGCGTGCCTTCGCCGTAGTGCGTCTTGACCAGGCCCGTGGCTTGCAAAAGCGGGGCGTCCTGGGCGCACGGCTCGGGAACAGGGCGGCTGCGGCTCATTCCAGCTCCTCCAGTTCCTCTTGGCAGCGCTCCAGCCAGTCGAGGTCGGCCTGCAGGTGCAGCATGGCGCCCTCGATGAGCAGGTGGGAGATGCGGTTGTCCTGGCTTTCGGCCGCGGCGAGCTTCGACAGGTTGCGCATGGTGTTCAGGTATTCACGCCGTTGTCTGTTGATCAGGGCGATCTGGTCGGCCAGACCGGTCCGCGGGGCGAGGGCGAGCTTCATGAAGAACTCGTCCCGCACGCGCGGCTCTTCTGCCGCCTCCTCGTACCAGGCGCGCAGTGTCTTCTGACCAGCATCGGTGAGGTGGTAGATCTTCTTGTTGGGCCGGTTCGACTGTTCGACTTCTTCGCCCTCGATCAGTCCCGACTTCTCAAGGCGGCCGAGCGTCACGTAGATCTGGCCCACGTTCGGCTGAGGGTACGCGGAGCCCAGCAGTTGCTCAAGGTCCTGTTTGAGCTCGTAGCCGTGTGCCGGGCCACGCGCCAGCAGGGCCAGGAGAGGCAGCCGCACTCGTGCGTCCCCCTTCCTCTGCCGTAGGTCCTAGTAAGGTGCCGCAGGCCCGCGCGCCGGACCGATGTGCCGCAGCCTCTAGTATCGCCCATACCTAACGGGTATACATGGCCTCTGACTCCGGCCGTAGATGTCCGGCAGCCGGTGCAGCAGGGAGGTACCTATGCGGTGGATGCGTGCCGCGGGTAGGGGACTCCTGGTCGCGGCGGTGGTTCTGGCAGGCTGTGTCTCCTCGGGCACTCATTCCGAGGCGGCGCGCGCCGGTGGGCGGGGTGCGATCTCGCTGGCCACAGCCGGTGATCTCACCGGATATCTGGGGCCGCTGCTGGACCGCTGGAACCGCGCGCACCCCGGCGAGAAGGTGACTCTCGTCGAGCTGCCGGACTCCGCCGACGAGACCCGCGCGCAGATGACCACCGACCTGCGCGGCGGCCGGAGCCGTTTCGACGTTCTCAACATCGATGTCGCCTGGACCTCGGAGTTCGCCGCCGCCGGCTGGATTTCCCCACTGCCCGCAGGCCGCTTCCCGCTCGACGGCTTCCTGCCGCCCGTCGTGGACACCGCGACCTGGGGCGGGCAGCTGTACGCCGTCCCCTATGTCACCAACGCGGGTCTGCTCCTCTATCGCAAGGACATCCTCGACAAGGAGGGAGTCTCCCCGCCGCGCACCTGGTCCGAGCTGGCGGAGCAGGCGAGGACCATCGCACCGGAGTATGAAGTCGACGGCTACGCGGGCCAGTTCCTGCCGTACGAGGGGCTCACGGTGAACGCGGCCGAGGCGGTCTACTCGGCCGGCGGCACCATCCTCGGCGACGAGGGCGAACGCGTTACCGTCAATTCGGCGGCAGCCCGTGACGGCATCGGCTTCCTGGCTCGAGGGGTGCGCGAAGGCTGGATCCCGAAGAAGGCGCTGACGTACAAGGAGGAGGAGTCCAAACAGGCCTTCCAGGACGGCCGTCTCCTCTTCCTGCGCAACTGGCCGTACGCCTATGCCGGCGCCTCTGCCAAAGGCTCGCCCGTCGCCGGAAAGGTCGGCGTGGTGCCGCTGCCCGGGCCGGACGGGCCGGGCACGAGCGTGCTCGGCGGCTCGAACCTCGCGGTCAGCGCACATGCCCGGCATCCCGATTCCGCCGCCCGTCTCATCGCGTACCTGACCAGTGAGCGGATCCAGCGTCAGGTTCTCACCGAGGGTGCGCTGCCGCCGGTGCGGGCCGCGCTGTACAAGGACCCCGAGCTGATCAGGCGGTTCCCGTATCTGCCGACGCTTCGCGCGAGCGTCCTCGCGGCGGCGCCGCGCCCCAAGAGCCCGCGCTACGACCAGGTCAGCCTGGCCGTGCAGGCCGTCGTGTACGACGCGATGTCCGGCCGTCAGACGCCCGAGGACGCAGTGCGGCGGCTGGCGCTCGAGCTGGCGAACATCTCGCGCCGGGGCTGAGCCCCCTCCGCGTCTCCTCACTCTCTCCTCCCTGCGCCAGTCTTGAGCAATAGTAGTTACCTGTTAGGTAACCCCACCGGCCCGCCCTAGACCTTTGCCGGATGAAAAATGAGCATATAAAGACCACATCTCAGCTGCATGTGCGCTTACTCGTTGACACCTGTACGACTCACCTACTTAACATGCATGCATAACTAGAGGCACGCACAGACAGGTCAACGGGTGACGCTCAACATGCACCGCTGGTGGCGCGACGCAGTGATCTACCAGGTCTACGTCCGCAGCTTCCTGGACAGCACCGGTGACGGCATCGGCGATCTCGCCGGCGTACGGGCCGGACTGCCGTACCTCAAGAAACTGGGCGTCGACGGGATCTGGCTGAGCCCCTTCTACCCCTCGCCCCAACAGGACCACGGCTACGACGTGGCCGACTACTGCGACGTCGACCCGATCTTCGGCGACCTCGACGAGTTCGAGCGGCTCATGACAGACGCCCAGCGGCTCGGCATCAAGGTGCTCCTCGACATAGTCCCCAACCACTGCTCCGACGAACACCCGTGGTTCCAGCAGGCGCTCGCCGCCTCGCCCGGCAGCGAGGCCCGCGCCCGCTTCCACTTCGCCGACGGCAGAGGCAAGGACGGGGCGGAGCCGCCCAACAACTGGCACGCCATGTTCGGCGGCCCCGCCTGGAGCCGCGTCACCGAGCCGGACGGCACACCCGGCCAGTGGTACCTGCACATGTTCACACCCGCGCAGCCCGACCTGAACTGGCGCAACCCGGAGGTCGGCGCCCACTTCGACCACGCCCTGCGCTTCTGGCTCGACCGAGGAGTCGACGGCTTCCGTATCGATGTCGCCGCCGGCCTCTACAAGCACCCCGACCTGCCGGACTCGCCCGACCCGCTGGCCGACGCCCGCACCCGCGACTCGGTCAACCCGCTCGCCTGGAACCAGCCCGAGGTGCACGACGTCTGGCGGCAGTGGCGCTCGGTCTGCGAGGAGTACACCGCCCGCGACGGCCGGGAACGCCTTCTCGTCGGCGAAGTCTCCGTGCCATCCGCCCTCGAACACGCCAAATACGTACGCCACGACGAGCTGCACCAGGCCTTCTTCTTCGACCTGCTCAGCGCGCCCTGGAGCGCCGACGCCTTCCGCAAGGTCATATCGGAGGCCATGCAGGACATCGCCGGCACCGGATCGACAGTCACCTGGGTCCTCAACAACCACGACCAGGTCCGCACGGTCACCCGCTACGGCGAACTGGGCACCGAGGGCAGCGGCCTCGGCGCCGCCCGGGCTCGCGCCGCCGCACTGCTGATGCTGGCGCTGCCCGGAGCCGCGTACATCTACCAGGGCGAGGAGCTCGGCCTGCCCGAGGTCGTCGACCTGCCCGATGACGTGCTCACCGACCCGATCTTCCACCGCACCGGAAGCCGTGCCCGGATCCGTGACGGATGCCGGGTGCCGCTGCCCTGGTCGGGTCACGCCTCACCGTTCGGCTTCACCTCCGGAGAGAGCGGAAAGCCGTGGCTGCCGCAGCCGGACTGGTTCGCCGAGTACGCCACCGACCGCGCCCTCGCCGACACTCGCTCCTTCTGGCACCTCTACCGCGACGGACTCCAACTACGCGCCGGACTCCCCCAATTGGGTGAGGGCCCGCTGCGCTGGCTGGAGACCCCGCCCGGCGTCCTCGGCTTCGTCCGCGGCGACGGCCTGGTGTGCGCTGTCAACTTCGGTACGGCGCCCACACCCGCGCCGGTGTCCGGCACCCCCCTGCTGTCCAGCGGCCCCTGCGCGCCCGGTGTCCTGCCGGGTTCGACGGCCGCGTGGTGGATCAACGACAGCACCAACCCCTGACCAGCCATTTCGCACCCACGCCCCGGCCGGCCGCCCGGCACTTCCACCTCCTCGAAGGAACATCAACGATGATGCGACGACGCATGCCCATGTACATGAGCTGCACCGCCCTCGCACTGTCCCTCGGCGCCACCGCTTGCGGAGGCGGCGGCCCCGTCTCGGCGGGCGGCGGCGACAAGCCGCTCAGCGGCGAGACGATCAACGTGGCCGGTGTCTGGTCCGGCAGCGAACAGAAGAACTTCCAGAAGGTCCTGGACGCATTCAGCGAGAAGACCGGTGCGAAGACCCAGTTCACCTCCACCGGTGACAACGTCTCCACGGTCGTCGGCAGCAAGATCGAAGGAGGCAACGCCCCCGACGTCGTGATGGTTCCGCAGGTCGGTGTGCTCCAGCAGTTCGCGAAGGAAGGCTGGCTCGAGCCGCTGTCCGAGACCGCGCAGAAGTCCGTCGACGCCAACTACGCGAAGGTGTGGAAGGACTACGGCAGCGTCGACGGCCGCCTGTACGGTCTGTATTTCAAGGCCGCCCACAAGTCGACGGTCTGGTACAGCCCGGACGCCCTCGACGAGGCCGGTGTCCAGCCGCCGAAGACGTACGACGCGATGCTGGAAGCCGGACGGACCGTCTCCGAGTCGGGCCTCGCGGCCTTCTCCGTCGCCGGACAGGACGGCTGGACGCTCACCGACTGGTTCGAGAACGTCTACCTCTCGCAGGCCGGCACCGAGAAATACGACGCCCTCGCCGCCCACGAGATCAAGTGGACCGACCCGACCGTGGTCGACGCCCTCACCACCCTCGGCAAGCTCTTCAAGGACAAGCAGCTGATAGACGGCGGCCAGAAGGGCGCCCTGAACACCGACTTCCCCGGATCCGTCGAGAAGGTCTTCGGCCCCGAGCCGGTGGCGGGCATGGTCTACGAGGGCGACTTCGTGGCCGGCGTCGCCAAGGACCAGTTCGACAGGAAGATCGGCGAGGACACGGACTTCTTCCCCTTCCCCGCGGTCGGCGACGGCAAGGCACCCGTGGTCAGCGGCGGCGACGCCGCGGTCGTCCTCAAGGACGGCAAGAGCCGGGCGGCCGCCATGGAGTTCCTGGAGTACCTCGCGACCCCCGAGGCATCCGAGGTCTGGGCCGGGGCCGGCGGTTTCCTCTCCCCCAACAAGAAGCTCGACCTCGCCTCCTACGGTGATGACATCACCCGTGAGACCGCCAAGTCCCTTGTGGAAGCCGGTGACTCGGTCCGCTTCGACATGTCGGACCAGGCCCCGGCCTCGTTCGGCGGCACCAAGGGCACGGGCGAGTGGAAGCTCCTCCAGGACTTCCTGCGCGACCCGTCCAACCCCAAGGCGACCGCGGCAGCGCTGGAGAAGGCCGCCGCCAAGGCGTACCAGGACTGATCGCCATGACCACCACACTCATCGAAAAGGCGAACCCCGCACCCGTCGCGCAGGCCGATCAGGACCGCAAACGGCGCGCCCGGCGCCGGGCGCGGGTCGGCGCCCTCGCATTCGTCCTCCCCGCCTTGCTCCTGCTGGGCGCGCTCGTCGTCTACCCCGTGCTGTTCTCCATCGGCCGCAGCTTCTTCGACGCCTCCGGCGACCGGTTCGTCGGCGGCGACAACTACGCCGAGATGTTCCGCGACCCGGCCACGCTCAAGGCCGTCCGCAACACCGCGATCTGGGTCGTTGTCGCGCCCACCCTGCTCACCGGACTCGGCCTCGTACTCGCCGTGCTCGTCGAAAAGGTGCGCTGGGCGACGGCGTTCAAGCTCCTGCTGTTCATGCCGATGGCCGTCTCCTTCCTCGCCGCGGGCATCGTCTTCCGGCTCGCCTACGACGAGGACCCTGAGAAAGGCGTCTTGAACGCCGCAGTCGTCTCCGTGCACGACGCCTTCAAGAGTGCGTCGTCGTACCCGACCGCCCGGGCCCGCGAAGGCCAGGGCCTCACGAAGGGCGCCGACGGCTCCTACGGGACGACCGCGGCGGTGTCGCCCGGTGACACCGTCGGGCTCGGTCTGGTCGGCGTACGCGCCGAGGACCTTCCCCCGGACGCGCGGCCCGCCTACCCGGCAGCGACGCGCAAGGCCTCCGCTGACGAGCTGCGCGGCGTCGTCTACCTGGACTTCACTCGCGGCGGGGGAGGGAGGCAGGGCGAGGTCGACCGGGACGAGAACGGACTGCCGCAGATGAGCGTCGAGGCGGTGCGCGACGGGAAGACGGTCGCAAGCGCCACCACCGCGGCCGACGGCTCCTTCCGCTTCCAGGGGCTCGACGAAGGCTCGTACACCATGCGGCTGCCCGGGTCGAACTTCGCGCCGCCCTACGAGGGGATCTCCTGGCTGGGCCCCGCGCTCGTCACCCCCGCCATCATCGGCGCGTACCTGTGGATCTGGACCGGCTTCGCCATGGTGCTCATCGGCGCCGGCCTCGCCGCGCTGCCGCGGGACACGCTGGAGGCGGCCCGGATGGACGGCGCGAACGAATGGCAGATCTTCCGCCGGATCACCGTGCCGCTGCTCGCGCCCGTCCTCACCGTGGTCTTCGTGACCCTGGTCATCAACGTGATGAAGGTCTTCGACCTCGTCTACGTCATCGCACCGGGGCCGGTGCAGGAGGACGCCACCGTGCTCGCCACCCAGATGTGGCTGGTGTCCTTCGGAGGCGGCAACAACCAGGGGCTCGGCAGCGCGCTCGGAGTGCTGCTCCTGCTACTCGTCGTCCCCGCCATGGTCTTCAACGTCCGCCGCTTCCGAAGGAGTCAACGATGAACGCGCTCAGGCGAGGGCTCGGCAACGGCCTGGTCCAGGCGTTCCTGGTACTGATCGGCTTCATCTGGCTCACCCCGCTCGCCGGTCTCTTCCTGTCATCGCTGCGCTCCTCACAGGACACCGCCGGCGGGGGCTGGTGGACCGCACTTGCCAGCCCCCGTCAGCTGTCCTTCGACAACTACTCGGAGCTGCTCGGCAACTCGGGGATGACCCGGGCGTTCTGGAACACCGTGCTGATCTCGGTGCCGACCACGTTCCTCGTCGTCGTCATCGCCGCGCTCGCCGGGTACGCCTTCGCCTGGCTGGACTTCCCAGGACGGGACAACGTCTTCCTGTTGGTGGTCGCGCTGTTGGTGGTGCCCGTGCAGATCGGGCTGCTTCCGGTGGCCAAACTGTTCGGGCAGCTGGGGCTGTTCGGCACGATCCCCGGAGTGGTCCTCTTCCACGTGGCTTACGGGCTGCCGTTCGCGATCTTCCTGTTGCGCAACTACTTCGCGGAGATGCCGAAGGAGATGCTGGAGGCCGCGCGCATGGACGGGGGCGGGGAGTGGCGTATCTTCACGCGGCTCGTGCTGCCGGTAGGGCGGCCGGCTCTCGCGAGTCTCGCCATCTTCCAGTTCCTGTGGGTATGGAACGACATGCTGGTCGCGCTGTTGTTCGCCGACAGTTCGGCGCAGCCACTGACGGTCGAACTGCAGTCGCAGATCAGGCAGTTCGGGAGCAACATCGACGTGCTCGCACCTGGGGCGTTCCTGTCCCTGGTGGTGCCGGTGATCGTCTTCTTCGCCTTCCAACGCCACTTCGTCCAGGGTGTCATGGCGGGCTCGGTGAAGTGACCGCCGGTGGGGCAGGCGGACCGGCACACAACACGATCGAAACCGCTCGGAGCGGCTTTGCGGGCCAGGGCCTGGCAGACCTATGACCCAGGGGACCAAGCGGGTGCTGGTTCGGCGTCGATCAACCTGACTGAATGGACTCCATGGCAGAGGCCGAAGGGTGATCCTGGCAGGAAGAGCGCGGTCTCCACGAGGTTCCTCCACCTCGAACGGTGCGTCCCGCACCACCGTGACCGGTGATTTCCGCCAGCCTCATCCTCATGTTGGTCGACAACATGCCTGGCTCGCTCAGAGCGAGCGACATGCGGATTCCCACGTGGGGGTGGGCGTTCCGCAAGCCGCGTGCCATACGCGACAGGTTGTCGCGGATCCCGACCGAGAGGACGCATGATGAACAGCGAACAGATCGTCGACATGCTCGACATCGAAGTACAGGACGAGCCGCTGGAGGCCCAGGGGAACTCGCAGTCCGCCCGGTCCCTCAGCTCCAAGACCTGGTAAGGATTCCGGCCGGTAGCCGTCTTGCTGGGTGAGGGGGCTCGGCGCCCTCGCCCAGCAGGGCTTTCCACATCACCGCCGTCAGCACACCGCAGGACCAGGCAGACTCGCATGGACCCGACCTTCGTACACTCCGACCGTTTTCTCCTGCGCGCTGCTCTCCTGCCCAAGGAGAGCGCCGGACGCCTGATACGTGACGACGATCCCGTCGCCGCCCTGCTGGATTCCGGCGAGGGAGACGAGGATCTCGGTGTACTGCTGGAGGCTTTGAGGCTCTCCAGCCCGTCTCTCACCTCCGCCGTCGAACGCCTGCGCAGCGGTGTCTCCATGTCACCCGCTGACGAAGCACGCGTCGGGCGCTCTCTCCTGCGCTACGGCCTTCGCATCACGGGACGCCCGACGCCTTTCGGTCTCCTGGCCGGAGTGGCGATCGGTGAGGTGGTCGAAGTTCACCGGACCGTGAACGCGACACTGGGGGAACTGCCCCGCAAACGTGCGCTGCCCGACAGCCAGTGGCTGGGCATGAGGGCCAGCACCTGGGAGGCGGACCCCCAGGTTCTGGCCGAAGCCCGGGTCATCACGAACAACCTCTGCCGGCGGCAGGGCGGACGGGTCGTCATACCTCCGACGGGGGCCGCGGATCCTCCGAGGGTTAGGAGCATCCGTCGTACCGAACTCGTCGCGGAAGCGATGGAGCGAGCACGGCAGCCCGTGCGGTACACGGACCTCGTGGACGGTCTGACCGAGAGCTACCCCGCCCTTTCCCACCGCCAAGCAGGCCTACTGACGCAGCAGTTGGTGGCTCTCGGTGTGCTGCTCACCAACGTCCAGCCGGCCGCTGAGGACCCGGCGCCGTGGCGTGCCCTGGCCCGCAACCGGGCACTGACAGAAGACGCCCATGAGCTCGAGGCGGCATTCGCGGCATACGCGGAAACCCGCGTCGGCCAGGGCACGGGCGTCCTACGTGAGCTGCACCATCTGACGGAGAGCGGCACATCCGTCCAGACGGACGTGGCACTCGACGCCAGGCTGTGTCTGCCGAAACCCGTATTCGACGAGATCAGCAAAGCGGCTACAGCGCTCTGGCACCTCTTTCCCACCCGTGGCCCGCGGGAACTGGCGCTGCGTTCCTACCACGATGAGTTCCTGGAGCGTTACAGCATCGGCGAGACCGTGCCCGTAGCGCGTCTTCTCGACCCCGACACCGGTCTTGGCCCGCCGGCAGGGTACTCATGGCCGGCGGGCCATCGCGTCGGTTCATCCGGGGAGGAAGTCGACTCTGCCCGGTCAGCTCTGCTGCATCAGCTGCTTGTGGAGGCCTGGACCTCGGGGAAACACATCGACCTCACCGAGGCACAAGTCGCTCAGGTCGGTGCGCCGACCGGCGAGCCTCCCGCCTCGGCGGACGTCTACGCGCGGTTGATCGCTCCCTCGGTCGACGATCTCTCGGAAGGCAGCTTCCTCGTGGAGCTGTCTCCTGTGATCGGACCGTACGGCGGTGCGTCATGGGGACGGTTCACCGACCTGCTCGGCCAAGCGGACACGCTGTCCGATCTGCTGGGCACATCCCACGACAACTCCGATGCCCCCGTGCCGGTGCAAGTGTTCTCCGCCGCCGCCGACCGGAGCCTGTCCAACGTCTCCCGCACCCCTCGGGTCGTGCCGCACCAGTTGCGGACAGGGCTTTTCAGTGACACGGAAGCGGACGGAACCCTGGCACTGTCCGACATCGTGATCAGTGCGGACACACATGGCTTCCGCATCCACGACCTCGCATCGGGCCGGGAGATCCACCCGGTGGCTCCTCACATGACCAACAGGGAGAACCTTCCCAACATCACCCGATTTTTGCTGGAGGCCCCTCTCACGGAGGTAGTGCCCCTGCGGCCCTGGGACTGGGGTGCCATGGCCGATGCACCCTATCTGCCTTCCGTTCGCCTCGGACGGGTGATTCTCAGCCCGGCACGGTGGCGTCTCACCTCCTCCGACCTGGCCGACGGTTCACTCGACGACTGGATCGCACGCTGGCGGGTTCCGAGTCGTATCAGGTTGGTTCATCAGGACCAGCACCTGGCACTCGACCTCGATGCGTCGGCGCACCGAGATCTGCTCCGCAGAGCCGTGACGCCAGATTCTCCAGCAGTGGTGCAGGAGGATCTCGCACCCCACACCAGCTGGCTGCAGGGACCGCGCGGAAGTCACGAGGCGGAGATCGTCGTGCCGATCTTCCGGTCGGCACGGATGCCGGATCGTCGTCGTGCGGTTCCCCTGGCTCCCCCGCGGTCAGCCTTCTCAGCCCATACGCCGGGCGGCGACTGGATGTCCGCGGAGGTTCACTGTTCGCCGAGTGCCCAGAGGCACTTGCTCGTCGACCACCTCGGTCCGTGGCTGGACGCTCTCGACCCTGACCAGGTGGACAAGTGGTTCTTCATCCGATACCGGGACCACGGCACCGGACGCGAACATCTGCGCATCCGAGTCCACGGCGAGGGGACAACACTCAACAGTCACGTGCTTCCCGCGTTCCGGAACCACATCGAGGCGTCGCGCTCGGCGGGGCTCTGTGGGGACTTCTCGCTGCACCCCTACCGACCCGAGGTGGAACGCTACGGAGGCCCTCATTGCATTGCCCTGGCCGAACAAGTCTTCCACCGTGACAGTCGGATCGCCCTCAGCAAGCTGCACCAGGACACGGATCCCATCCTGGTCGCACCCGATCTCGTGAGCATGATCAACGCCTTCCACGAGGGTGACCAAGAGGCAACCCGTACCTGGGTCCTGTCCCAGATCCCCAAGGTCGAGACCACGCACAAACTGTTCGTCCGCCACCGGCGGGAAGCCCTCAGCCTGATCACGGACTCAGCCACACAGCCAGTAACCGAACTGGAGCGGGAATGGCGGGAGAGCCTGGGCGTATTCGGTGCTGCGGTTCGTGAGGCGGCCCGCGAACAGGCTTGGACAGATCCGGACGAAGTGCTCGCAGCGCTTCTTCACATGCACTGCAACCGGCGGCTGCGCCCCAGTGCCGAGCGCGAGGCAGAGGCGTACGCCGTCGCCCGTGGAGCTGTGCAGGCCCACGCGGACCGTTCGGTCGCGGCGGCGCGTGCTCGGTAACTTCCGTCGAACTCTCGTTGACAGCGACGACGGTCCGCGGCCGAAGGTCGATCAAGCGATGTGCCCGACGAGACGAATGGGCTCGGTCCGGGCAGGAGGAGCCGGGACCGCGGGCGGGGCATCGCCACCGACGTGCTCGGCCTCGACACGGCCCTGATCGATGCAGCGAACCGGGAGGTTGGCACTGCCGGCATACGCCAACCGCGGTGGGGGTCGGCAGGATCGGGCCGGCGGGACGGGCCCGTACCAAACGGTTGGGCTCCCACAGCTGCACCTGTCCACGGCCTGCCGGATCATGTGTCGGCGTCGGTGATGGTCTGAGCGAAGGCGCCCGGATCACCCCGGCACACCGTCCAGCCGGCCGGGCGGCACCTCGATCCGCTCAAAACCTGATGCGGGACCTCGAGGGCGGCCACCGACCAGGCCCGCCAGCGACATAGCGACCACCTCGGCCGACCGCAGCAGCGCCGAGACTTGTCGCTGACAGCCTCCGCCGACCCCTTTGCTTGCCGGCGAGCATGGCCCTGACCCAAGCGTGCCCGGTCGGCGCAGGCGCGAGTGCTGTTACCGCCGACACTGTTCTGGTGGCATGGCATGGCGGTGCCGTGACGGTCGTCATGCCCGGTCCTTGGTGAGTAGCTTCAGCACGACGCCGATCGGGACGTGGTCGTCAGGGGTAATGCGCAGCAAAGCGTGAGCGACAGCGAATCCCGGTCCGCCGGGGCGAGTGTCGCGGTCGGAGTGGAGCCAGGCTGCAACAGCGTTCGCGAGGTGGTGCTTGAACTGGGCCGGGGGACCGCCCAGCCGGTGGATCGCGTCGGCGGAAGCGGTGGACAGGACCGCTCCGGCGGTGCGGTCCTGATCCATCAGGGCGAAGTAGGCCTGCAGCTCGTTGCCCATCGCCGCGTACGGGTGGTCGGGGCCGTGTCGCGCGATGAGGCGCTGAGTGGCGCGGTGGGCCTCCTGCCGCGCTGCTCGCCAGTTACCCGCGCGGTGGGCAGCACGCATGGGACCTAGGAGACCGGAGTCCTGCGGGATGCCCTGGCTCCAGATCGGGTCGGTGGCCGCGGGGGCGGTGTCCGGTACCTGATGGGGGTGGAGTGTGCCGTCGGCAGCCATCTGGTACTGCTCGACGTGGCCGTCTGGGTGGCCGATGTTGAGGCGGATCAGTCTGTCCATATTGACGGCCACGGGGTGGAGAGGGCGGCAGACGCGCTCGATGAGGATCTCGAGCGGCTCGGGCCCCTCGTACAGAAGACCGTGGACATGGATACCACCGCCCGGAAGGATGATGATCGTCTCGTGGATGTCGGTGAGTGACTGGCTGAGTAGCACCGCAGTGTTCCTTGGGTCGTGGCGAGTTGGGCGGGCCGGCGGTCAGCAGGAGTTGACCAGGGCGCAGCGGTGGTCGGGGATCTCCGGCTCTCCTTGCAGCGGGAGGCGGTCGGCCTCTCGCTCTGTATGTCGTGGACCGACTCGGTCGAACCGGGGATGATGTCGGCCAGTTGCCGGGCTGGTGTGAGCAGTGGCCCGACCGCCGGTTCGCGGTCGAAGGAGCCGACGGTCTCGGGTGGACGCTCATCGGCAGGGTGCCGCTGACGGCCAGGACATGAGCGACGTGCCCACGTCCACCGGAGACCGCCTTCGGGCCGCGGGCAGTGACCGCAGGACCGGCTCCGTCGACGCGCTCCCGGTCGCCCGGTCGAGCTCTTCCGCACCGATGTGTGCGAGGTCACCGCGCAGGACGGCTGCACGCTTCCCCGTCTGCGGTCCGAGCCACACGATGACCTGGTCGACGAGCGCATCCGCACCTCGAACGCTTGCCCGCTGTCTTGCAGGGCCTGCTGCTCAGTGGCGTCCCAACCAGGTTCTCGGCCGACCTGTGCGGGTTCGACCGTCAGGTCGATGACCTCGGGGTCCGGATACGGGACCCGCTCGCCGCAGACGGCGTCTGCCAGATCTGTGACGGTGTCCGCGGTCAGGAGCGCTCCCTGCGCAATAGTGCCGGAAACTAGTCGCTCGCTGGGGTCCCTCGGGTACTCAAGCACTGCTTGGGCGACGTCGTCCATCGGGTCGCGAAGCGCGATCAACGGAGCCGAACCGTCTGCCGCCGCTCGGCACACAGGGGCATCGATCAGCGGCCTGCCAGCGCTTTGGGAGTTGGTGACACCACCCCACGGGCCAGCTGCTCCACGGGGGGAGGCAGTCATGCCGGATCCGGTGGGACATGGTCCTGTTGCGGAACATCAAGAGCCGTACCGGAGGAGGAGCCGTGCGGGATCCGAAGGTTGGAGGCTCCATTGCTGAGCCATGAGAAACCTAACGGTGGGGCGACCGTCAACACCGCTGTCCGATCCTCCACCGCAGGCCGGCCGGTGATCGGGTCGTGATACAGGTGGCCGAGTTCGTTGCGGAGCAGCGCACTGTAACGGATGTGACGGGTACCGCTGAGTGTCTTCCGGTCGATACTGATGTCTGAGTCGACGGGCACATCGGCGGGGTCGATGCCGTTGATGTGCAGCCACTCGGCCACTGCGCGGATGAGTCCAGGGGCGGTCTCTTGGGGCGTGGTCATGTCGCCTCCTCGGGCTAGGGGGGTCGGCCGACGACGGCATGATGGGCAGTCCGCAGCGGTTCAGCACCCTTGGGTTCGAATCGCGGACGAGTCACTACCCGTTTGCGGCCCTCGCGCGTGCTTGCGAGGAGCCGTGGCGTCTCTCGGACCGGTCGCGGATCGCTCACCGGCGCGCGCTGTTCGGGCTTGCTGCCCGAGGCGGAAGATGACTGCTCTGGCATCTTCCGGTCGGCCGGCGCACTGCGATCGCTAATCGTAAACAGACGACACTATCGGAATTCGACAGTAAAACACGCTGTATGCCGACCGATCGACTCGTTGCTCACCCTATAGACGGGTGGAGGCGTGCACGGCCCTACTCCAGAACCCTTGGCGAGTATACATCGATGCCCGGGACGCGAAAAAGGGACTCAAGGGACTCAAGGGACTCTCTTTGAGGATGATGTGAGGGCCCTTGGTGCAGACATTTATGAACAGGCCGGAATAGCTCAAGGCTGTCCGGCCCTTGCGCTCCCAATGTGGAGCGAATCGCCGGCACTCGTCGCGGGGGTCGAGAGTTCGGGTGGGAGTTTGCCCTCTTGAAAGACTGAGGCGTCATGGAGAGATGTACATCTTGGGGCCCTTAGTCCGCTTTGCGTCAGGAGGTGATTCCGGGAGTGAAGTTGCGGCCACGGCCTGTCAGTCCTCGTGTGTTCCTACATCTACTTGCTGTCGAGTGCTCCGAGAATCCCCCTGGGAGGATCCCTTCGGGCCCTACTTTTCGTGTTATATGCGACATGCTGTGCCGTTGCTTTACATCTTCTTGGTGAAAACTTGGTGCTGTGGCGCTTGTCGCAGACGGTGGCGTCCGCAAAAAGTTCCGGCTCGTGCCCCTTGCAGGTTTTAGGCTTCTCAAAGAACGCGGTCCCTTGCGTCCCTTGACCGAAGGGGAATGGGGCCGTGTGTACTGTTCCTTTACGAATTCCAAGAACAGCCCCTGCTAGGAGTTTTCGTCGGATGTCATCCCCACACAGGCAGAGACGACAGGGAAAGAGCAGCAACGCAATATGTGTGATGGTGTCGTACCCGAGCAGCAACATGGTGCTGTCTCTTGCATCAGTCATGCCAGCGATCCATCGCGCTTCAGCAGCTACGGGTAGCCCACCGAGAAACCGGGGGCGGACAGTCGATGTTGCTTCCACCCGAATGGGAGTGGCCATCCGTAACCGGTGCTGCATGATGACCGAAGTCGCCTCGGACTGCTCATCCAGCCGATTGTGACCGCTGGGTCGCCCGCTGTGGAGTCATTGCACACAGGTGGCGTTCAAAGCCTGCCGCGATCACGCTCTCTGCCGATCTGTACCCCGCGCTATGAGACAGCGGTCCGCCGGCCCGTGTGGTGCCGCTGAGGGCTCATGGATGCGCACGGGATGCAGGTGGGACCACCTCCTGAGTGCGGACTGCCGCCTGACGCCGAATCCGAGGTGTGTGGCGCGGCTGGTCACGGACTCTGGTGGAGCAGTCGCGGAAACCAGGTGACCCGCGGTCTGCGTCCTGCCGCGCGGCGCTGTAAGCACGGCATTTCCCATGGCGGGCGCCGACAACGGATGCGCCGCCCTGGCCGGAGCAACTCCCATCCGTCCTCCCGCTCCACTTGAAGGAAGTGTCATGAGTCGCGACGACAGCACGGACCGCGGTGCCCGTGTCGGCACTCAGCGACCGCTGCCTCGCTCACGTACGAGTGCGAGCTCCGCCGTGGCTGCTGTTGATCAGCCGTGGCCCTCCGCCGGCGCTGACGTTCGTTGCTGGCCCGGTCCACTGCCGGGGTCGCTCACCGATCGAGGCAATGCAAGGCTGTTCGTCGATCTCAACCATGATCGTTTTCGTCATGCCGAGGGAGTCGGCTGGCTGGTCCGGGACGGCTATCGATGGAAGCGCGATGGTGCGGAGAAGGCTGCCCTGTGGGCCGCGGGTGAGATGGGGGAGAGGATGCCCGCCAGCGACACACATGGTTTCTTCAACGATCGGGAGCTGCAGCAGCACCGGAGGCGGACCCTGTCGACCTTCGGCATGAAGGCGCTCCTCGCTCATGCCGAGGCTTCCCCGGACCTGTCCGTCAGCCCCGATGCGCTCGACAGCGATGCATACGCTCTGTGCACGCCTGCCGGAGTCGTGGACCTCTCGACCGGTCGGATGCGCGCTGCTGATCCCGGCAAAGACCTGCACTCCCGCGCCACCAGCGTGGCTCCAGAAGTAATGGGGATTCCTCGATGGCACAGGTTCCTTTCCGATATCTTCGGAGAGGGCACCGACGGTAGAAATATGATCGATTTTTTACAGGTGCTGTTGGGGTACTCGATCACGGGTGATGTGGGGGCCCAGGTACTACCCTTTCTCTGTGGAGAGGGATACAACGGAAAATCTGTGCTGCTCGACACCATGATGCAGCTGTTCGGGGATTATGCGGACACCGCACCTTCTGGGTTCCTTATGGAACGCGGCGCGGCTTCTGAGAGTCTGTCCGATCTCGCGGAACTCCATGGGCGCCGTCTGATCGTATGCAGCGAGCCCAGGCGCGGTGAAAAGTTCGACGAGACGCGAGTCAACTTCCTCACCGGCGGGGACAGGATAAAGGCTCGTCGGATGCAGGAAAGTTTCTCTTTTGCCCCCACGCACCATCTGTGGATCATGGGTAATCAGCGCCCTGGAGTCGCCATCGGTGGGTCCTCCTTCTGGCGTCGTATCCGTCTGCTGCCCTTGGATCGTGTTGTTCCGGATGGTCGAAGGATAGACAATCTTGCCTTCGAGCTCGTCCGTGACGAAGGCCCTGGAATTCTTCAGTGGCTTGTCGAGGGGGCCGGCCGCTATCTCGCCACCCGAGGCAGCCTGGAAGGCCCCGACCGCGTGCGCCGTGCAAACACCGCATACTCCACCAGCGAGGAACACATCGCTCGTTTTATCGAGAACCGCTGCATTCGCGATACCGGAGCCGGCTTCGAACACCGTGTTGAGCAGAGTCTTCTCTATGCCGCTTACAGTTCCTGGTGCAGCGCGCAAGAGGGGATTGTTCCAGCGCGCCCTCGTGCCTTTGCCGTGCGGGTCCGACGAGAAGTAGGTCTGACATCGCCCGCAGAAATGATCAAGTCGAACGGGCGTAAATACTATCCGGGCATCGCGCTGTCGGAATGACTGTTTCCTCAATTTTACGACTCTCCATCATGCTCCCGGCGCGGGATCTTCATGGCGATGAATATGTTTCTCTCCCCGTCAAGGCGGGCGTTGATCGATAGAAGTTGCAGGAGGACCTGGCCATGAGTTCTTTGCTCACCGATGGTGACCTCTGTTACGAGGAGCGTGTGGTGTGGCTCGAAGATCTCGAGAACCTCGACTACGTCCGGCAGGCAATCGACAAAACAACCCGTCGTCGGAGCAGACCCGGCTATGCGCGGGACGGACGTATCGTCGGCTACGCCGAACTTGGTGATCAAGCGTCGGCGGATCCGGAGAGCGGCCTCTACCGACGCCGCGTCTTCTTCCTGCTGCCGCATGATCGCGACGCCCTCCCCGACGGGGTCTATCGCCGAGGGGCACCTGGAGAGGCCGTGGACCCCCGCACCGTCGACGTGCAGAAGACCGGTGGGAAGACAAGCAGATCCCAGGGTGGCGACATGGCCACAGCTGATGCTCCGGTGCGCAGCTGACCCGGCTGACCATGTCGATCTGCTCCTCTCGTCACCTCACCAGAACGGAGAACCAAGACGGACCTCCGTCTTTGTCCGCGAAGGCCGGCTCGACCCACTGACGGAAGATGAGTGACTTGCTGTGGTGCATCAGGAGGCAGTCCTGGGCCAGTTCCTACGGTCCCGACGGCAGGCAGCGAGGCCTGCTCCGGAGCAGCTGATCAGTTCCGGCGCCCGGCAGGTTCCCGGGTTGCGAAGAGAGGAGGTGGCCGCCAAGGCGGGCGTGAGTGTCGACTACTACACGCGGCTCGAACAGGGGCGCAAGAATGCTCCGTCGGAAGAGGTCCTCAGCGCGATTGCCCTGGCTCTGGGGATGAGTCTGGTCGAACGCCAGCATCTGTTCGATCTTGCCCGCGCCACTCGGCCGCTGCGACGGTCTTCGCCGGCTCAGTCGGCCCGGCCTGGATTGATGAATCTTATGGAGACCATCGGTGACATCCCGGCTGTGCTGCACGGTCGAGGAACAGACATTCTGGCTGTCAATGAGGCAGCCCGAGCGGTCATCGCGGACTTCTATGCCAAGCCGTCGCGCGAGCGTAATATCGCCCGTTGGTTCTTTCTCGACAAGGAATCTCGAATCTTCGAGGACTGGGAAAATGTGGCCGCCCATGTCGCAGGGATGCTGCGCCTGGATTTCGGCCGTCACCCCGGCGACCGCCGCCTGCAATCCCTGGTTGCCGAGCTCAACAGCCAGAGTTCGGACTTCCGGCGTTTATGGACCCTGCATTATGTAGCAGTCGACTTTCCCAGACGGAAGCTGATCAATCATCCTGCAGTGGGGTCCCTTCGGTTCGACATGGAAGAGGTGTCGCCCAAAGCTGACCGGGACCAGACTCTAGATATTTTCATGCCCCGGGATACACAGACGAAGAGTGCTGTTGCTCGTCTGCTGGCGTCACGTAGAACCGGTGCTGCCGAGACGGCGAGTCCCGCGCTCGCTCTCCCCGAGCAGTGGGAATGAGACCGAAAGAACTGTTGCGATATCACCGTTTCCGGGCGAGAGCGATTCTTCTGGGCCAGGTGCCATATGGCCCTTGTCGCACTAGAACTATGACTGAAGGAGACTCATATGGCCCGAGGAGTTCGAACAGGGAAGATACCCGACGGAGGCCCAGGAGGACTTGGCGGGATACATCTGCTCGGCAGCATCCCGCTGGCCGATTCCGCGGATGTTTTTCGTACCGCCGCACGGGAGGTCGGATCCTATGTGAAGAGGATTCCTGACGGGGAGACCGGCGACCGTGCGTCGTGGGGCAGTTGGCAGCGTAAGGCCTTTGCCGCCTCTCCGGCTTTCCAGCGCGTCGACGCCGCGGAATCGACGTATGGAGCGGGGGCCGAGTGGTACCGACCGCTGTCCCCCGACACCCTGGATGCCGCTGACTTCGCGGCGCTCGGGTACGCCCGCGAGGCTCTTCGCAGCTACGAAGTCATGCGAGAGCTCCGCTCCGCCCAAGAGGTGCCCGCGACAGCTCGTTTTCAGGTGAGTCTGCCCACGCCGACGGCGTCGATAGCGCTGACAGTGGAGCCGGAACACCGGGAGACCGTGGAGCCGGTGTATCGGCGAGCACTCCTGGGAGATCTACGGAGAATTCTGGACGAGATACCGCATGAGGATCTTGCGATCCAGTGGGACGTCGCAGTCGAGGTGGCTCTCCTCGAGTCCGAAGGCGCGGCCCTCGGAGGCTGGGCCGGTCCGAAGGCCGGGCTGTTCGACCAGATCATGTCGAGTCTCGTGGGCCTCGGCGACGCGGTCCCATCGGATGTGCAACTCGGATATCACCTCTGCTACGGCAACTCGAAGGGAAAGCGCTTCGTGGAGCCCAAGGACACCAGCCTGCTGGTCGAGATGGCCAACGCACTCACCGAACGTGTGGCACGGCCGATCGACTTTCTCCACATGCCTGTACCGCAGGACCGGACCGATCCGGAGTACTTCGCACCGCTTGCTGATCTGTCGTCAGGTGACGTGACCGATCTGTATCTGGGACTGGTCTACCTGGTGGACGGTGTGGAGGGGGCGCATCGACGTATACGTGCTGCCCGAACCGTCCGGGAGAATTTCGGTATCGCTACCGACTGTGGCTTAGGGCGTACAGAGCCTGCCGTCGTGAGAGACCTGCTGCAGTTGCACCGGCGGGTGCATGAACAGTACTGAGTTCTCGCAGAGCGGCAAGCCGATCGGCATCAGGACCGCGCACACGCGTTTCCCTCTGGTGGGCATCAGGGCAACTGTTGAAAGGGGTCGACGTGGGAGCACGGTTGGTCGAACGTATGGTCCCTGAGAGGTTGTGGCAGATGTTCCAGCGCATCGTGCCACCGGCCCCGGTACGTCCCCAGGGCGGAGGGCGACAGCGGTACAGCGACCGTGAGGTACTGGCCGCAATCGTGTTCGTGGCCACGTCGGACTGCACGTGGAACCACTTGCCACCGGGTTTCGGGCCGTCAGGTGTGACCGCCTTCAGGCGATTCACGGAGTGGTCGGAGGCCAGAGTATGGGCGAGGCTTCAGAATCTGGTCTCCGAGATGTCCACCAGCGACGCCGAGCAGGCCTGGGTGCGGTCAGCCGTCTACGCGGTCTCCGTCCGCGCCCTGGAAAAGACACCCGGACCACCCTCCCCCCACCCCGGTCAGGGCGCCAAGTCCCCAGGACCGGTCAACGGTAGTGCTTCATCCGGTGGGCGGTACATGCACTGAGGGCGTCATTCGAGTGGCCCGGATCCTCCCGTCGAGCAGTCGAGATCGAACCCATGTGTCGAAGGACGCATGGGTCCCGTCACGGACTCGTTTGTCGTGCGACCCATGGCGACCCATGGCGCCCCCGTCAGGCCCTCCTCCGTTTCGTGAGGAGGGCCCAGCCATGTTCAGTGTTGTGTGCCGGCCGACCAGAGAACTGTGCCGTCGGGCACCGAGACAGTGACGTTCCCGTTCCTGTGTATCACCAGCTGCGCGCCGTCATGCCCCTTGGTCCTACTCGACCAGGCTCGTCGGCCGTCTTGCGTACGTACTATGAGGTTGCCATTCGAGCTGAAGACGGCCTTGTACCCTTCGCCGGCCGTGTGCGAAGCCCACCGGATGACACCGTTCTCATCGGATATCACCAGATTTCCGGTGTGACTCATCTTGATGCGCATGCGGTTGGACGCCACCGACTCGCCGGGGTGGAGGACCGTTCCACCGTCAACAGTGAGTCGGCTCCACTGCGCGTTCTTCCGCTCGGCCGCCCCGTCGTCCCTCCGCGTCGACTCTGCTTCGGGCTTGTCTGATGCGGAGTCACCGTCCTTGGTCCCGGCGTCTGAGCCGGACGTGCCGGTATCACCCTCGGCCGTATTCTCCGTCTCACTCGACGTGCGCCGGGAGGCCGTCTTCGCCGCGCCGGTGCTCGTGTCGAGCGCATGCGCCGTGGTCTTCGGCGCATCGGAGGCATCCGGGTCGACAGCGCTCTTCGAACGCGCGACGGTTGCCTCGGGCGAGTCGTCCGAGGGTTGCTGGTCACCGGTGGAGTGTCCGGCCAGGAGGGTCTTGGGCCCCGTACCGCTGGTGAGCGGGGACTCGTCAGAAGCTGCTGTCGCGGAACCCGGTGTCCGGTCACGGGAGTCGTGACCGCGGCCGGACACGTCGGGATCGGAAGGCACCCGCGGTCCGATCAGTGCGGGACGCGTGGTCGAGGCGGTGCCGGCCGGGGAGTTGTCCCGGGTCGAAGAGGTCTTCCCCTTCACATGTTCCTTCGGGGGCGAAGGAGTGGCCGCGGGCTCGGGCACAACGGCTGCCCCGGCGTCATCTGCCGGATCCTGAAGAGGCATGGAACTGGCCGGACCGCCGGAGCCGTCCGTGTCTTGCGGGGCCGACGACGGTGCGGTCAGGGGAACGGCTTCACCGATGCTGCCGCCTTGGACCAAGGTCTCCCCTCGCGCCTGGAGGAAAGGCGCGGAGGCCAGGACCGCGCCCGCGACAGCGGTGGCGAGCAAGAGGGGACGGCCCGCCCGTGCGCCCAGCGTGGCCGTGGAGGACGGGGTCCTCGCACCGCCGGTGCGCAGGCCCGCGGCGACCTGGGCACCCGGCACGAAGGCACCGGCAGGGGCGTCTTCCCCCTCAGCGGCTGCCGAGGCACCGGGTGCCGGTGGGGTCGCCGTGCGACCGCTGCGAAAGAGGTTCCCCGGCGACCTTCCACCACTGCTCGTTTCCTGGGCCGCGGCCGCGATGGGCGAGCCCGTACCGGCCGTTGAGGCCGGCATCGCAGCGGTGTGGTCACCTTCGCCGACGAACGAGGCCGGGACTCTGCCTTCGGAGGGGAGCGCGATGGCGCGGTGAATGGTCTGCTGCGCGGGTGCGGTGGTGGCGGCCTCATGACCGGGCAGTGCGCCCGAAGGCGCCTGAGCATGCCGTGGCATCGGTACTCCTATGTAGGGGGATAACTGTGACGAGGGCGCGGTGGTCCCGGCTCAGGCCGTCGGCCGGCGGAGCGCGGAGGCCGGGATGCGCCCAGGCGCGGCTGCTACGCCGATGAAGTGTCCGGGGAGAGGAGGCCAAGGGCTCCGGCGCAGCGGGAGGGGAAGGTGAGACCGGGGACCGCGGTCGAGGGCTGGTCGGCGAAGGCATTCAGACGATTCAGGACCTGCTGGTCGGTGTCGTCGAGCACACCCGGTATCGAGATGGGCGCGCTGTCCATGATCTCGCGCAACAGGATCACCTTCGATCCGGCACGTTCCCGCACCGCCAGAACGCGGAGCCGGGTGGCGGGGCCGAAGACGATCTCCTCGGCTGAAGCCGCTTGCTCCTCGCCCGTGAGCGACCCTGTCCTTCGCCCCGTCACTGATGCGATGAGGTAGTGGTCCTGAGGGACGGGGACGTAGCCCCCGGCCAGGGCCAGAGCACTGATCGCTGTCGCTTCGCCCAACTCCTCGCCCGGCAGGAGCAGGTCAGCGCCCTCTCCGAGCATGCCGCCGGACCTGATGGCCGTACCCCGGTACGACGGAAGGCACCGTAGTCCGGAAGCCAGGCAGGACAGGAAGGCGAGGGTGCCAGGGTCTCGTCGTTCGAGGCCGGCGTCGGTCGACAGGCCCATGTCGCCCTCGAGGTAGGCATGAACGGCCGTGAGGTCTTCGGCGAGTTCATCGACCGCATGACCGATACGCAGGCCCGGCAGCCTTGTCAGGGTGCGCTGAACGGCACCGAGGTGCCGGTCCCAGTGGGAACCGAGATGCTCGCGCAGAGCCTTTCGTTGGGCGGCGGAACTGACGTGGGTCGGCCGGATGGGTGCGTAGAGGATCTCCCTGTAGGTCATAGGTGTCGAGGGCGCCGGGGGAGGAGTTGACCCGGACAGGTCTGTCTGCGATGAAGTGGGCTCCGGAGTAGGTGCTTCGGTGGGCGGTGTCTCGGGGAGCGTGTGGTGAGGCGAGGTCTCCGTGACATGGGCCGCGTCAGGCACCGTCGGAACGCCTCCAGGTGAGGGCGACTGGTAGGCCTTCCCGTGTTCGGTGCCGTGTTCGGTGCCGTGATCGTCGTCATCGTGAGATAGCGGATCATGTTCTGCGCCTGCGCCGCGGGAGTTGCCTGAAGGGGGACTGGCCGGGGGTCGGCCCAGTTGTGGCGAAGCACTCGCAGTCGTCGTACTCACCTGGGCGGATGCACCGGACTCCGCTACGGCCGGAGTCGGTGGCAGCCCGGCTGGTGCCCTGTAGATGCTCTCCTGCGGACCGGAGAAGGGATGTGGCGTCTGCCAGGACGATGCGTCGACCGTGCCGGCGGAGGACGTGCTCATGGTGATGTCGAAGTTCGACGACGGCAGGACCGGAGGGGCGGAGGGGGTGGGGTCCGTGGCGGGAATGTCCACGGATGCCGGAGCGGCGGGCGAGGGAGGTGCGGCAGGCGGCTCCGAGGAAGCAGCCTCAGCCGGCTGTTCCAGCCGGATGCCGGCAGCGGGTGCCGAGGGTGTCACCACGGTGTCCTGTGTGTCCGAACGCCAACCGTTCGGCGCGAGTACGAGCCCGTGCCGCACCGCGAGGCGGCGCAGCATTCTGAGCCCTTCCGCGCTGGTGGTGCCATGGACCTGGATCATGGCGCGATCGCGGACGTCCTGCTCCAGCCCGCCGAACAGCTGGTCCAGCATGGGCCACAAGGAGTCGTCCAGTGAGCGGCCGGAAACTCCGAGGTCGATGGCCACGACCGCCGTGTCGATGCGACGTTCGGACATCGAGACCGGTTTCCCTCGGGGGCCGATCCACATGCCCGCCCGGGTCAGTGTGACCTGCCAGCGCTTGTCGAGGACTAGCACACCAGGCTCGGAACTCTCGGCAGAGCCGATCTCCGGCAGGCGC
The DNA here is from genome assembly GCF_039533535.1 of Streptomyces kunmingensis. Classification (NCBI taxonomy): domain Bacteria; kingdom Bacillati; phylum Actinomycetota; class Actinomycetes; order Kitasatosporales; family Streptomycetaceae; genus Streptomyces; species Streptomyces kunmingensis. The sequence continues at coordinate 65,647 of NZ_BAAATS010000037.1, read as the reverse complement.
CAGGAGCCCAGTCGCGGAGCGGGCGGGGGCCCGCTCTCGGCAGGTGCGCAGGTGACGGTCTGTACGTACGGTCGCCAGGAGGCCGTGCCGTTCGCGTCGAAAATCAGCACACGGTGAGCAGGACTGTCCGGCGAGTCCGCTGTCACCACGACCGGCAGACCGCTCCCTACTTGGACCTCCAGGCCCAGTGCGTCGGCCACTTCCTGGCCCGTGTCGAGCAGGTCGCGGCCGTCGCCGGGCAGCAGACGCAGAGTGCCGCGGATATGCCGGGGGAGCGCGGTGATGACACCGGCCAGCGCGTCGGCGTCGACGGGTGGCGAGCCGGGGGAGCCGACGAGCAGGACGGGGTGGGCGGGATCGGCCGGTACCGCGTAGCGCAGGGCATCGATTCCCTCGGAGCGAGTCTCCTTGGGGTGCATGAGGAGTCCGGCCGGTATCTGCTGAACGAAGTGGTTCTCCGCGATGTCCTCGTTGACACGATCGAGTGCCGCGTCCCAGTCGGGAGTGGGCCACCGCGCGCCGAGCCGGCGCGGGACCAGACCGGGGGAGAACCGCCACCAGCCCCCGGGGGCATCGGGATCGTCGGGGGAGAAGAGAGAGCCGCCGGGGACGATCACGGCGGCGCCACTGGGTGCCACCACGTCCACTCCCCAGGCCGCGGACAACGTCTGGGCGGGTGCGGGCCGCTCCGCCCGGGCCTTGGCACCCGCCGACATGGCCAGACGTATCTCGGAGGTTCCCGCATGCCGGAGTGGGTCGCGTATCTGGTCCAACACCGCGGTGAAAGCGTCGAGTTCGCCGTCGGTGACCAGGGTGTCGACGAGGACGGTCGTGCCTTCCGCGGGCTCGGTGCGCAGCGATGCGATGATGTCCGCGGGAAACGCGTGAGGTGTCCCCGTGCGGTGCACGATGAAGACGCCGTCGCCGCCTGACAGGGTGAGAGCTCCTGTGCTACCCGTCTCCGAGCGCCTGCCCGCGGTGCCGAGCCTGCCGCGCGCGAGGACTGATCTGCGGTTCACCGGGTGTTCCGTATCATGCGGTCCTCAACTTGCCTTCACTTGCTGGTGGCTGACCTCGCGGTCGGACTGGGCGGTCGACGTCGAGCGCCGGTGATGACCACCGCGGGACGAACAAGAACGGTCGCAACGAGGCCCCGCCGTCGCTTGTGTCGCGTCCTGCCGACCATGGGACGGTACAGCGGCTGACACCGACCGCCCGTTGAACAATTGAGTCTAGTTTGTCGTCCGAGAGGGCGATCTGTTGTTGTCAGTCTCCGCGCGAGGTCGGAAATCAGAGTGAGCGACCACTATGCGCCAAATATCCTGATCGTCGAGACATGGGTGTGAAATGACAAAGACCGGGCCAACGTCAGGCCATGTGGACAAGCAAGGCGTCCGAACCAGCTACCGGGCGTGTGTCCTGGGGCTGGTCCTGGTGTTCTCCGGGGCCGCCGTACCGGTCGCCGCGGCTCCGATGCCCTCGCCCTCACCGTCCGCAAGCAAGGTGCAGCTGCCAGTCGTTCCGGCCCGGCTCGGCACGGCGTCCGACCAGTGCACGAAGGCATCGGCCACGGTGATGAAGTCAGTGCCCTGGGCGCAGCGGTGGCTGGGGCTGAGCGGGATCTCCCGGTTCACGGACGGCGCCGGGACCGTCGTCGGTGTGGTGGACACCGGAGTGTCGGCGAAGGCCCCCGGCCTCAGCGGACGAGTGGCGGGCCCGGCGACGGACGACTGCGTGGGACACGGCACCTTCCTGGCGGGCACTGTCGCTGCCGCTCCCCAGAAGGGATCGGGGTATACCGGGGTGGCTCCTGGGGCGCGCATCCGCGCGGTCCGCGGTACAGACTCCACCGGCGTCCCCAGCGCGTCCTCGGTGGCCAAGGGCATCCGGGAGGCGGTGGACGGTGACGCCCAGGTGATCGTGGTGGCCGCGGCCCTGGAGAAGGGGAGCGGCGCACTCACCGCGGCGGTCGCCTACGCCCGAAAGCAGGACGTGGTGGTCATCGCTCCGGCCGTCCCGGACGCTTCGGCGACAGCCTCCGACAGTTCCGCCTCCCCGCCCACGTCGTTCTGGCCGGCTGCTGACGACGGTGTGGTGTCGGTCCTCGACATCGACATCGACGGTCAGCGGCCCGACGGAGAACGTGTCCCCGATCGGGCGGACCTGGCGGCCCCCGGGCAAGGAGTGACCGGCATCGGTCCTGTCGGCAAGGGGCACTACCTCGGCAACGGGCCTTCGGTGGCGGCGGCCATCGTCGCGGGGGCCGCCGCGTTGGTACGGGCGTACCGACCGGAACTGTCGGCTGAGGAAGTGGTTCAGCGCCTGCGCAGTACGAGTTACCCCGCCGATGTGCCCGAGATCGATGTGTACGGCGCGCTGACCGGGGTCGCGTCCACCGACCGCCCGACGAGCGGTACGGACACCGACCATGCCTTCACGCCGCTCGCGGTCGTGCACGAAGGTCCAGCGATGGTCCGCTCGCTTGTGCTCATGGGTGGCTGTGTGCTGTTCGGCCTCGCGGTGTGGAGCGGAACTGTACTTGTGCGGCGCTCCCGTTCCAACGCGAAACCCGGACTGTGAGACCCACCCCGTTTGGCGCCCCGGACCGAAGAAGGGGCACCAAACGGGCTTTTCGCATCGTTGGACCGATGGGTGGAGCCGGACGGCGGGGCCTACTGCATCTGCTCAGCTGTCTTCTCGGCAACGGCGGTCTGCATCTGCACCGTGCCGCGGCGTGTGACGTACATGCCGCGACCGGGAGGCAGTGTGCGTGGCTTGACGTTGCCGAAGAGGTAGCCCTCCGACGGCGGGCAGGACATCAACAGCCCCGGAGCGTTCACCTCCAGCAGACGACGGATCAGCGGATCGTTCATACCTCGAAGTCCTCCTGCCGCGGCTCGCGCGACGACCATGTGCAGACCGAGTTCGTACCCCAGAGGCAAGTGCTCCATCAAAGGCTCGAACGGTGTGGTCATGGGCCGGGCCATCAGGTCGTAGTCGTCGACGAGTACGAACAGGCGAGGCCCGGCCCACCAATCGGCCTTGCGCATGCGCGCGGGCGAGATGTCCGTGCCGGGAAGCCGTGTCTTGAAGGCTTTCGCGGTTCCCGCGAGGAGTTCGTCCAACTGGTCGACGGAGACGGCATGCCCGAGCCTGTACTCCTCGGGAACCGCGTCCACCAGCTCGCGCCGGTAGTCCACGACCAGGATCTTGGCCTCCTCCGGAGTGAAGTGCTCGACCACGTGCTGTGCGACCAGGCGCAGCAGATTGGTCTTGCCTGACTCGGTGTCGCCGAAGAGAACCAGGTGGGGTGTCTGCGACAAGTCCTGCCAGGCGGTGGCCAGCTCTGTCTCCTCCACACCCAGAGGCAGCATGAACGGGCGGTCCTCCTGTGCGGTCGGCAGCTCCCGTGCGTCGAGGAACGTCGGCAGCATGCGTACGGGAGGCGCCACGGGGCCCGTCCAGCTCTCCGCCACCGCGGAGACCAGTTCGGCGACTCCTTCGGCGAGACTGTCGGTGTTCTCCACACTGTCGATGCGTGGCAGCGCCGTCATGAAGTGCAGCTTCGAGTCCGGTGTCAGACCGCGGCCGGGGTGTCGGGGCACGCTCTGGGCGCGACGGATGTCGACCATGGAATCCATGGCATCTCCCATCCGCAGCTCCAGTTTCGTCGCGGATTGATCCCGCACGGCGGCCGAGAAATCGACCCAGCGCGTCGCTGTGGTGATCAAGTGGATGCCGTAATTCAGCCCGCGCGTCGCCAGTTGGTTGAACGTGGCTATGTCGTCCTGGAAATCCTGTCGGACGGTCGACCAGCCATCGACGACCAGGAAGACGTCGCCATGCTCCTCAGCGGGGAACTCGCCCGCGGCCCTGCGACGACGGAGGGTCGCCATGGAGTCGATTTCGTGTTCGAGGAAGAGGCGCTCCCGGCGGGCGAGCAGTGAGGTGACCTCGGCCAGCGTACGGCTGACGCGTTCCGTGTCCATGCTGCTGGCGACGGAGCCGACGTGCGGCAGACCGCGCAGACTCGACAGCGCCCCCCCACCGAAGTCCAGGCAGTAGAACTGCACCTCACGCGGGGTGTGTGTCAGCGCGACGGCGGCGATCACATCGCGCACCAAGGTGGACTTGCCGCTCTGCGGGCCTCCAGCGATCGCGAGGTGACCGCCCGAACCCGACAGGTCGATCATCAACAGATCGCGCTTCTGCTCGAAGGGCCGGTCGATCACACCGACGGGCACCTTGAGCGAGCCGCGCTCCGACCACCCGACCGTGGTCAGGCCGTGGAGCGGGTGAGGCGACAGCGGGGGCAACAGCCGGTCGAGCGTGGGTGGTTCCGCCAACGGCGGTAGCCACACCTGGTGGGCCGGCGGTCCCGACTCCTTGAGCCGATCGATCGCCACCGACAGCAGTGCGGCACCGCCGTCCCCGTCCTGACCCGCGGAGACCGCGGGCTCCTCGGCCTCCGCCGCCGGGGCGATGGTCCTGGCCGCGACCCATTCGCCCGTCCAGGGCACGACCTGGCTGGCCACCCGTGCCTGTGTCATGTTCTCCGTACGATGCCGGTAGGTGCCGGATACGTAGGCGGCACGGAACCGCGTCAGGGGTTCGATACCGCTCTTGAGGAAGCCGGCGCCCGGTTGTGACGGCAGCTCATAGGCGTCAGGAACGCCAAGAACACCTCGGCTCTCCATCGCGGAGAACGTGCGCAGGCCGATCCGGTACGACAGATGGCTCTCCAACTGGTTCATCCGGCCCTCGTCGAGACGCTGCGAGGCCAGCAGCAGATGCACACCGAGCGAGCGACCGAGTCGGCCGATCATCACGAAGAGATCCATGAATTCACGGTGCGCGGAGAGCAGCTCGCTGAACTCGTCGACGACGATGAACAGGCTCGGCAGCGGCGACAACGGCACTCCGGTCGCACGGGCCTTCTCGTAGTCGAGGGCGGAGGAGAAGTTGCCCGCGGCCCGAAGCAGTTCCTGCCTGCGGATCAGCTCACCGTGCAGGGCATCCTGCATGCGGCCCACCAGTGTGGCCTCGTCAGCCAGGTTGGTGATGACCGCCGAGGTGTGCGGGAGCTGGTCGAGACCGAGGAACGTCGCACCGCCCTTGAAGTCGACCAGTACGAAGTTCAGGGTCTCCGACGAGTGGGCCAGGGCCAGTCCCAGAACCAGGGTCCGCAGCAGCTCGCTCTTGCCGGACCCCGTGGCGCCGATCAGCATGCCGTGGGGACCCATGCCGTTCTCCGCGGACTCCTTGATGTCCAGATGCACCGGCCGACCGTCGGCACCGACCGCGATGGGAACACGCAGACGCTGGGCCGCGTTCCCCTGCCGCCGCTCCCAGTACGCCGCGGGATCGTGCCGGTGGAGATCAGGTATGCCCAGCAGCGTTGTCAGTTGGATGTCGGTCTGGAGCGGCTGCGCCGTCTCGGCCTTCGCACCTGTACGCATCGGAGCCAACAACGAGGCCAGCGACCTGGCGCTCGTGGCGCCGAGACGGTCGGCCCGGCCCAGCAGGGTCAAGGTCTCCCGGCGGTTGCGGTCTGTGCGCACCAGCTGCACCTCGCCGTCGACGACGCTCAGGCGCAGCGTCGTGCGACCCGGCCGCCACGGCAGTTCGCCCGAGAGATCGAGCACCACGGTGTTGCGCAGACCGCGCCGGACCAGCGCGTGATCGGAGGGCACCTGGCCACCGTCGACGACGATCACGGTATACGGCTCGTCCTGGCTCGCGACGGCGCCTGCCTCGAAGGGCGGCCGTTCGCTGAACTCCTCACTCAGCAGGTCCTCCAGCTCGCTGACAGAGGAGGCGATGAGGCGCGTGGGCCCCGCACCATCCTTGTCGTGCGGATGCAGGGCGTGCGGCAGCCATTTGCCCCAGTCCCACTCCGCACGCAGCTCGGAGTCGACGCAGAAGGCGATCACCATCTCCTGCGGTGAGTGCAGTACCGCCAGCTGCGACAGCATGGCCCGGACGAGATCCCGCACCTCACCCCTCTCGCCGCGCAGCAGCACACGCGCCCAGGTCGGCAGGAAAATGGCGATGGGCTGATCGGGCACCGTGGCGTACGCGTTGATGAATGCCCGCAACGCATGGGCCGTCAGCGGATCCACGTCCTCCACGGGCCGGGTCGAGGTGGCTGTCAGATGGAGGGCAAGCCGCTGCTCCCCTATCGCCAGCCGCACCTCACCGAAATCCTCGTCAGAGGTCCGGCGTTCCCACAATCGGCTCGAGCGGGCGATGGACCAGAGCATCGTGGGGGCCGGGTGCCGCCATGCGAGAGCCTGCTGTTGTTCGGAGACAGCGGATCTCACCTTCTGGCGTGCTCCGCCGAGATAGCGCAGATAATCGCGACGAGCGCCCTTGAGTTTCTGTTTGCGCTCAGCACCGGCACGCATCAGCTGGCCCACCAACATTGCCCCCATGGCGACGGCCATGATGCCGACGACGAGATACGTCATGGGTGACGACGAGGAACCAGAACGCGAATAGAGCAACACCATGGCGCCGGACATCAGAATCATCGGCAGGTATGTGAGTATCCCGGCGCCGCCCGCGGGCACGGATTCGGCCATCACGGGTGGCTCCTGCATCACCATCTCGCCGCTGGGCATCTCGGGCCCCCGGCGCCTGGCGGTTCTGCGGAAGAAAACCACGCTCAACGGAACGTCTCCTTCGAACTGCTGTGTAGGGTGAGGCACCGGTCGGAAGCAGAGCCGTGGAAGCAGTTGTGCTCAACACATGGCGCCGCGGTCAGTGACACATCTGTGCGCCGCCCGTGGAGCTGTCGCAAAGCGCGGCCGAGTACCTCTGATGAACTCGCATCGCTCGCCGCACTGCTCCAGCTGACTACCAGCGAAGCCCTGTCGCGGCAACGATCTTCGGCGGCCGAGGGATGCTGGCCGACCGTAGCACTTGGACCATTCCAGCATCGGATCCCTGGATCGGTCGGTTCCCACCCGACCGGGAAGGTTTCACCACTCATGAGCGAAAGCTCCGCGGCCGGGCTGTGCCGCCTCACGATACGGGCCCCGAGCAAGAGCCTTGATCTCGCCGTCCCGGCGGACATCCCGTTCGCCGACATGCTCCCGGTCATCGTCGAGCACGCGGGAGAGGACCTCAACGAAACGGGCATCGAGCACGGCGGGTGGATTCTGCAGCGCATCGGAGGCGACCCGCTCGACGGCGACGCCACCCCCGACGCGCTGGACCTGCGTGACGGCGAAATGCTCTTGCTGCGCCCGGGGACAGAGGCACTGCCCTCCATCCGCTACGACAACCTTGTCGACGCCGTATCGACCACCATGCGGCAGCTGCCGCACGCCTGGGACCCCGGGGTCAGCCGCTGGGTACTGCGCGCTGCCGCCGCCGTCTGCCTTCTGGGCTGCCTGATCATGTTGGCGCTCCCCGGAGACCGCGCGCCGCGTATCGCTGTGTCGGTCGGCGCGACGCTGATCGTGCTGGCCGCCGCAGGTGCCGCGGGCCGCGTTCTGGGGGACCGGACCGGTGCGGTGCTGCTCGGTCTGTTCAGCTCCTGCTTCCTGGCTCTCGGCGGGGTGTTGGTCGTCGGAGATCCCTTGGTCGCACCCCACACGCACCGCACGGCGGGAGCCGAGCTCCTCGCCGGCTCCGTCGCGGGCGCCATCGGTACGGCACTCGCACTCACCGTCGTCGCGACATTCTCGGTCGTCTTCACCACGATGGGGCTGGCATTCGCCGCCTCCGCTGTCGGCGGGGCGCTGATGATCGCCCTCGACCGGCCCTTCTCCGCCGCGGCCGCCGGTGTGGTGGCGGTCTCCATGATCTTCAGCGCCTTCGTGCCGATGCTCTCCTTCAAGCTGGCCGGGCTCAAACTCCCGCCGCTGCCGACCAACGCCGAACAGCTGCAAGAGGGCATCGAACCGCACTCGACCGAAGAGATATCCGAACGAGCGCGGGCGACCGACCACTGGATGAGCGGGCTGTACACCGCGGTAGGGATCGCCTGCGTCGCGTCACTGATCGGTATGGCGCGCGACCCGGGCACACCCCAGAAGGTCACCTCCGGGCTACTGGTTCTGCTCCTGGTTCTGCACTGCCGCAACCACGGCACGGCCTGGCACCGGATCGCCCTGACCGCGCCCGCTGTGCTCGGCGCTGCCCTCGTCGTCGCCGAGATGACGGACGACCGCGGCCCGATCGCGCACTTGGCGGCAGCGGCCACGCTGTTGCTGTTCACCGTCGCGCTCACCCTCATCGCCTGGTCGGTGCCCGGCCGGCGCCTGCTGCCGCACTGGGGGCGAGCGGGCGACCTGCTGCAGTCGGCGACCGCGGTGGCCCTGCTGCCGATCATCCTGTGGACGCTCGGTGTCTACCAGGAGCTCCGCGCCGTCAACGGCTGAAGAGAAGGACGAGGCATACGATGCAGACGCGACGGGACCAGGTCCAAGCCCACCAATTCGTGGTCTCCAGGCTGACCACGGGTCTTCAACGAGGCAATCCGGACGAGCCCGAGACCCCCACGCGACGTACCAACCGGGGCGTGGTGATCGGAGCCCTCATCGGCGTGCTGGTCTGCATAGGCTCACTGGTCTACGGCTTCGTTCGCCCCGGCGGCGCCACCTCGTGGCGTGACGGGAAGACCTTGATCGTCGAGAAGAGCACCGGGACCCGCTACCTCTACGACGGCGCGCTGCGCCCGGTGCTCAACTACGCGTCCGCCCGCCTCATCATCGGCCCGGACATGACCACGGACGACATCTCCACCGCTTCCCTCGAGGGAGTCGCCCGCGGCACCTCGGTCGGTATCGAAGGCGCTCCCGACGCTCTGCCATCGGCGAGTCAGCTCAATGACGGCCCTTGGGAGGTGTGCGCGGGCATGCGCACCACCGACGGGGGGGAGAGCGCCCCCACCACCTCGTTGATCATCACTGCTGAGGGGGAAGACTCCTCGTCCGGGCCTGACGGAGCCATCCTGGTACAGGACAGCAAGAGCCACGACACGTTCCTGCTGTGGCACGGCAGTCGATTCGAGATGGCAGCAGGCAACTCCACCCGCAATGCGCTGGGTTACAGTTCCGCCACTCCGCTCATGGTGTCGGCGACCTTCCTCAACGCACTTCCCGCAGGCCCCGACCTGAAGCCGCCCAGCGTGTCCGGGCAGGGCGGCGCGGGCCCTCGACTGGACGGTGAGCAGAGCCGGATCGGACAGGTCTTCACTGTCGACACTCCCGGATCCGCGCAGCAGTACTACCTGCTGCAGCGTGCGGGGCTGGTGCCCCTCACCGCCACCCAGGCGGCTCTCGCACTCAGCGGACCGGGCACGCGGGACAAGGCGTACGACCACGACACCCCCGCACTGATCCCGCTCTCCGCGGACGCCCTGAACGAGGCCCTGGCCCCAGCGTCCACGTCGGGCGAAGCGCGGAACGTACAGCGGGCGGGTGAGGAGTTGCCGGCATCGCCGCCGAAGCTGACGTCCGTGCCTGAGGAGAAGAACGTCTGCGCACGACTCGCTCCGCGTGGAAAACAGGGCACCTACGTGAGTCTCGTGCTCGCCGACACCAGTGCCCTCGCGAAGGCCTCCGCCCGGCCGCAGAGGGGCGTCACCAGCGCCTGCCTCAAGGTGGACGCCCTCTTCGTGCCGCCGTCCCGGGGGAGCCTGGTGCGGGCGCTCGGCAGCGCAGGTGGAGCGGTGGGTTCAACCACCTACCTGATCACGGACTCCGGCGTGAAGTACCGGATACCGACCGCCGCGGATGCCGAACTGCTGGGAGTCGACCTCGCGTCGGCACAAGCGCTGCCGTCCCCACTGCTGAGGATGCTGCCCACCGGCCCGGATCTGACTCAGGCCGCGGCCCTGGCGGGCCATGGAGAGACCGGTGGGGACCGCGGGTGCGCGGACGATTCCCGGTGAGCAGCCGAGTCGTCGCGGAGAACCGCCACGGCCTGTCAGTCCCTGTCTCTTCCTCCAACAGTGCTCCCTCCCGCAGGAGTTGCCCGCTCAGAGACAGTCCCTCGGGCCACTCTGAATGCGGAGAATAGAGGCACGCGGATCTCGCGAGTTCACGGGCATGTGAAATCGAGAGGCTGCCCAGGTGGATTGTCCGTGCCATGGCCCGCACAGAGAACGGGCGTATAGGCCTCGAGCGATCTACCATTCAGCCAGTTCTGAGAACCTGTGTGTCCGGTTCCAGCAGACACAGCGCCAATCGCGCCGACGCGCGGGCGGGAGACGTGTCGTCCCGACGGCACCGGCCCACCGTGCGCCCCTTGGCCAACGGAAAGGCATGCGCATGAGCACCCCCACCGGCAGTACACAGCAGTCATCCACCGCCACCTACTCCCAGGCCATCGAGTCCCTCAACAATGCCAAGACTCAGATGACGACGATCCAGGGACAGGTCGAGGCTGCCAAGGCTGATCTTCAGGCTCGTTACGGCGGAGAAGACGGGCGGGCCTATGCGCGGGTCATGGAGACATGGCTGAGCGAGGTCGACCGCATCAAGAGCACCTGCGACGCCATGCAGAACCAGCTCACCAACAGCATGCACCTCTCCGACAAGACCCAGCTGAACAACCTGGAGACCGTCCACGGCCAGACCAGGCTCTCGGCGCTCGGAAGTCCCGCCGAGAACAATGCCTTCAGTACCATGACCGGAAACTGAGACCGGCAGCAGCGAAAACACATTCGCACGCACAACTACCTCGTAGGGCACTGCCCTACGGCGACATCAGGAGACCTTCATGCCCGGTTCAGAAGACGGAATCTACATCGATCATGGAACTGCCACGACGTTCTCCGAGGAGATGTACGAGCAGACGCGCAGGATCAAGGACATCGTCTCCCATCTCGAAATGGACATCAACAAGATCGTTCAGTCGTGGCTCGGACCCGACCGCGACATCTATTTCGAGAAGGTACAGCCCACGTGGAACGCGGAGGTCTCCTCCCTCTCCACCATTCTGCAGAGCCACGCACAGACTCTGACGGGCGTCTCGGACCATTACAAGCAGACGGTCTACCGAAATGCACAGGGTTTCGAAGAGATCAAGTTCTGATCAAAATCAGGTCGGCTCTTCGTGCTGCATTCATACGCGAGGGGCCGGCCTTTCGGGCATGAAAAATCGAGGATTCTGATGGCCGAAGATCTGACAAAGTTGGATCCCGCTACGCTCAGGGCATTCATAGACAACGATGTGAATGGATTCCATGGCGATCTGGTGACCGTGCGGACCACGACGCCGGACGTGCAGTCCCTCTATGACCTGGGCGGTTCACCCACCCCGTTGCTCATCGGGCAGATGGGTGGAGACGGGGATAGTGGCGGGAAAAGCGTCATCGGCAACCTGAGCAACGCGGCGAAGGCTGTCGACGCCGTTCTCAACAAGCATGTAACCGCCTTCGATGACCTTGAGCGCAACCTCAATGAGGTGCTCTCTTCCATGAAGAAGGCCCAGGAAGAGAACCTGGCAGCCGTCGACGGACAGAAGTTCCTCACGGCGATCGGTGACTACACCGGTGACATGGGCGGAACCGGAGGTGTCGGCGGTGCGAGCGGAGGAGCAGGCAGCCCGACAACGCCTGCGTCCGGCGGATCGACGACCTGAAGCCGACTGTCGGTGTATCAGGCACGGCTGCTCGCATTGTCCGGCTGAGGTCGCGAGCATACTTTCTGGAGTGAGCTGTCATGGCGATGGACAACTGGGAACACATCATCAACCTGGTGACTGGGTGGACCCTGCCAGAACGTGCCGACGTGGCCGATAACGCCAAGGGTGACGACGGGATTCCATGGCTCAGTGTTCATGTCAGCGAGATGCAGCAAGACTACACCGACGGCATCGACATGAACATTGTCCAGGCCTGGAACTCGGACGGCATGGGCGCGACCATCCAATTCTGGAGTGGTGTGGGTGAGGGTGCCAGGAAGTGGCAAGCTGAAATAAAGTACATAAACCTCGAAAATGGGAAGAAGTTCTGGGAAGCTACGGAATTCGCCCTCTGGCATCTCGTGTACAACAATTTTTCGTCGGCAAATCTCTATGATCCGGTGGGTGGGTCTCCAAGCGAGGGGAATGCCGTCGATCTCCATTCGTTCAGCAAGGCGGCTCGATCCTTCGATGTCGCTGGGGATTTCTTCTCCAAGCACACCGAGACCATCAAGCAATGGGCTGAAGCTCTGGGGGATGAGCAGGCTGCCTGGAAGGGTACTGCCGCCGGCGTCTTCCATAGCATGTTGGAAGACCTGCACCGAAAATATGAGTCGTACACCAATGAGTTGCGCCCGCCCGGGTTTTCGCCCGCGAGCACATCCCCTTCGACGGGTTATCAGAGCACTACGCTTCACGGCGACTCGCTCATCGGTGCCGAGGTCTCCCTGCACAAGCTGTACTCGGACCTGTATGAGACATATCAGAACTTCTTTTACCAGCGTGCCAGCCCTTTGAATGTCATCAGGGCCGACGGCACTTCTTGGAATACGTATCATGCGCCGGCCGATCCGCGCGACATATTGAATGACCTGGTGCTCGACCTCACCAGTTTCGTCGCGACGCGTCAGGTCCCGTACGTGGCAAGCGAAACCCAGTTCCGCCCCAACGGCACGGGCAGCATCGCGAGTAACACCAAAATGGCGACGCGCGACGGATACATGGAGAGCACGCACTGGGGCAGGCTCAGTGATATGAGTACCTGGGGTGCCATCGCCAATGAGGCTGTGGGCCGCTGGAAGAACAATGTGTCGACCAACCTCGACACCCCGGCGATTCCGCTGGTGACACAACTGCAGCAGGACTGGTCGCGTGTCATGGATCCTGCTTGGAACACCAGGTTCGCTTTCGAGGACACATCAAAGTCCGACCTCGTCTCGGACTATCAGGCAGATCTGATGGAAGGCCAGGCCGGGGAAGCGGGCGACATCGGCGGTGATATCGGTGGCGCCGGTGCGGGTGGTGAGGGCGAGGGCCTGGGCGGCGGTGAGTTCGAGACGGTGGGTGGCACCGAGGGCCTGGACGGACTCGGTGGCGCCGGCGCGGGTGGCGGCGGCGGGGGCCTGGACGGACTCGGTGGCGGCACGGGCCTGGACGGACTCAGCGGCGGCGCCGAGGGCGGCGGTCCGGACGGCGCGGGTGCGGGTTCGTCGACCCTGCTCGGTGGCGCTTCCGAAGGACTGGGCGATCCGGGCACGTCGGCCGGCGGCGACGGTATATCGATACCGTCCACGTTGGCCACGACCGGCGGCAGTTCCGGTCTGGGAGACCCGGGAAGTGCGGGGGGCACGGGAGGCGCGGGTGTGCCGGACACCACGGGTCCGGGCGGTCTCTCTCCCTCCAGCACGTTCGCCTCGCTCGGCACCGCTACCCCGTTGGGCGCCGGAGGGATCGGAGGATCCGGCCTGGGTGATGAATCGGGGATCACCAGCACTGTAGGCGACGGCTCGCTGCTGACGACCCTTCCCAACGGCTCGTTGCTGGCCAACTCGCCGACCGGCGGAAAGCCCACGTCGCTCACAGGTTCCCAGGGGCAGGTGACTACAGCCTCTCCCGACGGGGGTTTGACCACACAGTTCCCGGACGGCTCCACGACGACGGTCAACCCGGACGGCACGGTCACCACGACCGACAGCGGTGGTGGGGTGACCACTTCGACCATCGGGTCGGGCGGATCGCTCACCAACCCGGACGGATCGACGACCAGTATCAACGCGGCCGGCGGTGTGTCCAACCAGTTGCCCGACGGCAGTTCGTTCACCTCGAACCCCGATGGCAGTTTCACCGCTGTCAACCCCGACGGCTCCCAGGTCACCACCTTGCCCGACGGAAGCACGCAGTCCGTGGGGCCGGAGGGGCAGATAAAGGTGACCGGGCCCGACGGCACTGTCACGACTCCCGGCGCCGAGGGGGACCTGACCACACAGTTCCCGGACGGCTCCACGACGACGATCAACCCGGACGGCACGGTCACCACGACCGACAGCGGTGGCGAGGTGACCACCTCGACCATCGGATCGGGCGAGCCGCTCACCAACCCGGACGGATCGACGACCTCGATCGACCCCGACGGGTCGATCACGAGGCAACTGCCGGACGGCGGCTCCCTCGGGACAGCGCCCGACGGCAGCTTCACCGTGACGAACCCTGACGGGAGCAGCACCACACAGTTCCCCAACGGAACAGTGCAGACCGTCGACGCGGACGGTATGACCCATGTGACCGGCCCGGACGGAGGCACCGCCACACAGAACACCGACGGGAGCGTCACAACCGACTACGGTGACGGTAGTTCGACCACCGTGCGACCGGACGGCTCGGTCACCACGACCACGGGCACGGGCCAGGCCCTGGACGGAGAGCTGGTCCCGGGGCAGAGCCTCGTCAACCCCGACGGCAGCACGTCGTCGATCGATGGTGACGGCGCGGTGACGACCACCTTCCCCGACGGCAGTTCCTATACCATCGGCCCGGACGGCACCGTCACCACGACCGACGCGAACGGCACGAGTACCGGCCTCGGCGCGGACGCGTCCGGCCTCACCGGACCACAGGCGATCACCACGACCGGTGGCGGTGCCGCAAACGGGTTGACCACCCTGTCAGAAGACGGATTCCGCACGACCGAGTACCCCAGCGGGGCGACGTCGATGACGAACCCGCAGGGGTTCACCACCACCCGCTTTCCTGATGGCAGCGGCATGCTCACCGGCCCCAACGGCGAGTTCCAGGCGGTCCCCGGTCCAGGCTCCGAACCCGCCGGCCAGGGCCTGGGCGCGCAGGCCGGGGCCACCGCGGGAGCGACACCGGGGGGAAGCACCGACGCGGGTTCGGGCCTGATGAACATGATGACCCCCATGATGATGATGATGGGCATGGCGCGCATGGGCGGTCAGGGCCAGCAGGGGGGCCAGCAGGAGAACGAACGGGTCCGCGACGTCTACGAGGACGAGGACTCCGACGGTGCATTCATGGCCGGCCCCGCCGGGGGAGCATCCCGGGCCGTTGCTGCGGACGATGTCTTCGAGGAAGAGGAAGAGGACGCGGAGGAGCTCCTGAGCCGGCCGGTGACCGAGTCGCGTACGGGCCGTGGATCGGTGAGGTTGGCGACACAGAGTTCCTCCTCGTCTCCGGCCGGGTCGGAGGGCAATGTCTGGGGCACGGACGAGGGAGGTCTGCCCGCCGCCATCGGGCGGTGAGCGCACCCCGATCCAGTGTGTCGAGTTGCCCGAAGCAAGATACGTAGTCAAGAGGCGAGGAACAGTGAGCGAGTCACTCCAGCAGCAACTCCAGCAGGCCATGTCCGAGTTCACCAAGCAGCAGGAGTCCCTGATCCGAGCGAGGGACGAGGTGGCGGCGATGTCGGTGACGATGCGGTCGAAGGACCGTGCCGTCGAGGTGACGGTGGGCGCGCAGGGCGAGCCGACCGCGCTGCGCTTCTTGAACAACAAGCACCAGACCATGTCGGGACAGGCGTTGGCCCTGAGTGTGCTGGAGGTGATGACCCTCGCTCGGGAGGAGATCGCACGACAGGTGACCGGTCGCTTCGAGGA
Organism: Streptomyces kunmingensis; assembly: GCF_039533535.1. Lineage (NCBI taxonomy): Bacteria > Bacillati > Actinomycetota > Actinomycetes > Kitasatosporales > Streptomycetaceae > Streptomyces > Streptomyces kunmingensis. The sequence goes on along the minus strand of NZ_BAAATS010000037.1, from coordinate 50,114 downwards.
GGTGTCCGGCATGGGCCTCGGCGTGGCGGGATCGAACCTGAACGACCTGAACCTAGACCGACTGCTCGAACCGCTCGAAGGGGAAGGGCTGCTGGCCGGTATGAGGCTCGGCGCCGAGGAGCCCGGAGAGTCGGGTTCGGCGAAACAGCAGTAGAGAGGTGACGGCCGTGACCAAGGATGCGCCGGTCAGGGTGAACTCCCCCGCAGACCAGCGGTGTTGATCCATGGCAGTGAACCCTTTTGTCGACGGCATCGTGGTGATGCTGACCGGCATGCATGTGCCGAAGGGCTCCTCCACACGTATGCGCACCGAGGTGGAGGCACCGCACCGGGACCTCACGCGGGCACTGGAGGAGTTCGACGACCTGCTCGGGCAGGTCACAAAAGGGGTGGCGGGGAGCGCGAGCGGCCGGTGGAGTTCGTCGTACAGCGATGCCATGGCGACGTTCAAGTCAGGGGCGGGGGGTGATGTGCTGGCGCGCCTGCGGCACACTGCCGGGCAGTTGGCGGATTTCGCACGTGAGACGGCCTACCAGATCGATTACACGAATCGAATGATCGTTGTGCAGGTCGCACAATTTCTGTTCGAGTGGACTCTGACGTTGGTTCTCGCGTTGTTCAATCCGTTGCAGGCGCTGATCGAGCAGTCGTTCTTGAGGGTGTTGTACCGGATCATCCTGCGTAGTTTCCTGTTGCGCTTGCTCGCCTCGATCGCCGCTTTCGAGGCGATGAATGTCGGTCTGGCGTCGGTGATGGATGGTCTGGTGCGGTGGTCGTTGGCGCGGGAGGGGAAATATACGGCTTTCGGCCGCGAGTACGCGTCTCAGGCGGTTGGTTTCGGTGCGGTGCAGGGAGCCTTCGGAGGGCTGGTCCCGTTCGCGGGCTCCGCGTTCGCGGGACTGCTGTCGAAAGGGCTGGGCCGGGACGTGGCCGGGGTGGTGGAGGGGATCGTCGACTCGAAGGTGTCGGGTGGTGCGGACCGTGCGGAGGGCGGGGGTTTCGCGCGGGACATGGGAACGACAGTGGCGGGTCTGGCGAGAAAGTTCGAGATGGGGGAGGTCAACGGCCTGATCGCTTCGTCGTTCCGGAGCAGCGTGTCGGATGCGTTCCTGCGTCGGTTCGGGTCGGTTGCGGGGGAGGGCGCGGCACGGGAATGGGGGGAGCGGTGGGCGGACGCGTTCCTGGCGAACTTCGGGAGCCGTCGGCTCGGTGACGCGTTGTTCACCGGGCTGAGAGGGATGGAGAGTTCTGGTCTTCGTTCGGCTCTGTCGCACGACATAGCGGAGGCGCTGTCGGCGGACTGGAAACGGAAGGTCAGCGGTCACGTCGGCGACATACTCGCGAACACAGCGCATCAGAACGTATCGGAAGGTTTCTACACCCTGTTTACGACGGGCAGGTTCGCAACGTCGTGGGAAACGGGTGTCGCGGGTGTGGGCGCCGGCGCGCTGAGCCACGGGCTGTCGGCGAACGCGCATCTGCTGGGCAGTGCCCTGCGCACGAAGTCGGGGCTGGGAGGTCTGGACAAGTTCGATGTACCGACCGCCATGCCGTTGCCTGAGGACGACGGGCACCCGGGTGCACCTGCGGTGTGGGCGCCGGTCGTCGGCGGTGAGCGGTCGCCCGTGTTGCCTTCGGTGAGTGGGTTGCCGGATCCCGGGGCGGGTGGAGCGCTCCGGTCGGTGGCGCCAGTGGGAGCGGTGACGCCGGTCGAGGTGAGGGTCGAGGAAACGCTGGACGGTCTGGAGGCGTTGGCGGGCGAGGTGGGGCTGCCGCTGGAGGAACGCTCGGAGCTGGTGACGGGGGTACGCGATGCCGTGGGCTCGGGGAACTGGGGTGAGGTGGGCCGTGCGGTGGGGGAGATGCAGGACCGGATCGTCGGGCAGGAGGTCCGGTCCCGGTACGAGGCGTTTCGCGCGCAGGCGGATGAGATGCGCGAGGCGGGTGGAGGGTCCGCCGTCCTGGAGAGGCTGGATGTGCCGAGGGGGGTGTGGTCGGCGGCGGTCGAGGAGGTGGAGGTGGCGCGGCGCAGCGGCGAGTTGCGTCTGCTGGACGGGAGTCTGCGGGATTACACGGCGTTGATCGAGCGGCATGTGCCGTTGGACGTGTTGACGGGGAGGGACGTGCCGGTGTTCCACAGCCCCGAGGAGGCGGTGGTTCGGCGGGAGGTGCTCTCCGGCGGTGGTGAGCGGGCTGTCGAGGCACTGCGGACGTACCTGAGGTCGTGGTCGTCGGGGGAGAGTCTGCGCACGCGCCTCGATGACGCGGCGGCAGGGCTGGTAGACCCCGCAGAGGCGGTGTTGCGGCAGCGGATGCTGACCGCGGGGAGTGCGCACGAGGCGGAGGCGGCGCGGCAGGAATCGCAGGAGTGGCGCCAGACGCAGCTCCTGCGGCAGCGTATTGACCGCTTGAGCACGGTCGACGAGAGAGCCGGTGGGCTGGAGGAAAGTACGTCCGGCGCTGGACCGGACCCTCTGGTGGAGCAGCCTGGCCATCTTCGGCGGATCGAGCGGACTTTGGCCGCGCAGGACGATCGGGCCGGTGAGACCGGCCCGACGGACGAAGACCCGGATCGGGTGTCGCGAGCGCCGGCTCCGCCCACGGATGTGCCTGGCGGGAAGGAGCGGTCTGTTCTGTACAGCCAGACCGTTCAGGATGGTGAACACGCCGCAGGACAGAGCGCTGTCGCCAACGGTGAGCGGTCCTCGGCACCGGACGCCGGCCGTTCCTCGACACCGTCCGGCATTCCCGCCGGGCCGGCGTCCGCGCTGGCCGCGCAGCCGGGCAGTGCGCGCGTCCATCGCGATGGGGCGGACCCGGGGGACGAGGAGGCTAGGTTCGTGGTCGCTCCGGGCCCGGGTGCGGGCAGGCCTGCGCCCGGCGGTCAACTGGCCGACAGGTCCGGCGGACCACTGCCCGAGGATGGCGACGGTCGCCGGGCCGGCCGGGATTCCGGTGGCCGGACAGCGGCGGCACTCCGTTCCGACCCGGCCGTCCGTGACGTCGTCGGGACCGCGGATCGGTCCGCTGTCGTACCGGCACCGCCCGTCCGTGACGGCTCAGCAGGTCCGCGGGAAACACCTCGTTCGACCGTTGCCGCGGAACCCCCGCCCCATGCGGACGGATCGGGCCTCGCGGACGAGAGCGCGCGCCTGTTCGTGTTCGTGCGCAGTCAGCTGGAGAAACTGGGCGGGCCCCGGCAACTGATCGACACCATCACCGAGGCCATGGTGTGGGAGCGGCACCAGGAGCAGTACTCCCCGCCCCTGACGACGAGGCTGCCGGCGACCGCGTCCCGTGCGGACCGGGTAGCTCAGAGCTTCCTGAACGGTGGCGAACCCGCACGGCTCCCTGGCGGTGCTTCCCCGGCCGGCGCCGAGCTCTCCTACGACAGGGTCGCAACTCCCGCAGTGAGTGGGCCTGGACCGGCCGGCACGCACGAGCGATCCTCGCCCCCGCTTCCTTCCGCGAAGGCACTGGGCAAGCGATCCGACCGTACGGGCCCGATGCCGACCGTGTCCGACGGGAACGTGGCGCCCGGCACTTCCGAGGACGTCGGCACACCGAACACGGTCGGCTTCTCCCAGACGACCGATCAGCCGGAAGCAGACCCCTCACGGCCGATGACGGACGACCTGCCGGGGGAGGGCACCCAGACGCCGGCGGGTCCCTGGTACACCGAGCACGACATGCTCGGCGAGGCGACCGTGCGCGTGGTGGCAGAACAGTGGACGACAGAAGAATCCGGCCGGTCCGCGCACGCTGCCACTGCCGCCCTGAGGCGGTCCATGCCCGCCCTTGCCACCGAAACCGAGAGCAGGATCACCGAACTGCTCGGCCTCTCCGACCCCAAGAGATGGGCGGAGCTGCTGAACACGGGTGCGACGTACGACATCGACGGGCACCTCGTGTGGATCAGACCTGTGCTGACCGCGGTGGAACCGGGCGGGACTCCTGCCGAGGACGGGCCCGTCCGCCGATACCAGGTCCGCTTCAACTCCACCGCGGCAGGAGCCGAACGGTCCCGGACCACCACCAGCGCGTCGGACCTGCTCCTGTTCACGGCCATCAACGTCGCCTCCGCCGCCGCCTCCGCCGCCATCCTCACCGCTCCCTACCTGGCGGGCGAGGCATCCACTACACACTCCCGCGGACAGCGACAGACAGTCATCACGGGCCGGAAACTGTTCGTGGACAATTCGACCGCCTTCAGCGCCGCCGTGCGGTTCAGGATCTTTGTCGACGGCCACGAACACACCAGCCCCGAGGCGATCACCGCGCGCGGCCTGACCGTCGACCTGCCGTCTGTCTACACCCATCCGCACCAGCCACGGCCGTCGCTCGACAAGCCCGCCGACGCACCGCTGTCCGAGGAACCGGCGGGTGCGCGACTCGCCGGTGAGGTGGTCAATGCCATCGACCTCATTCCTGTCATAGCGCATCTCCAGGGACGGCTGCGCTCGGCAGGACTGTCCGCGCGGACCGCCCTCGAGGTCATGGGCAAAGTGCAGAGCACGGTCAACGAGCGTACGGCCCGCAACCGCAGCCGATGGTGGCTCACCAGCGGTGATCCGTCCAACCGGATCAGTGTGGGCGTCGACCTTCCCGGACTGGGCGGGTTCAACGGGCACATGAGGATCCGGATCGCCCCGCACAGCCTGCAGTTCCTCACGGTCACCGATCAGGTGAAAACACGTGAGGACCTCGGCGTCGGCCAGGCCACGACCCGTCTCGTCGGCGGCGAGAGCTCCGCCTCGCTCACTGTGGGAGCCTCCGCCACCGGCTGGGTCGATCCATCGCTCGCCGACTCCGGCGGCCCCTTCGAGACCAAGGGACTGGCCCCGCTGGCGACGCTCACAGGCACCGGCGCACGCGGCTGGAACTACCGTATGACGTCACAGCCGCTGACCCACACCATTCTCAACACCACCGAGCCCCAGGCGCGTTACCGGGCCACCTTCGACGTGGAGACCCTGTGGAACTCCACCACTCACCGGGCGCTGGAGGCTCTCGACACCTCCGTACAGGTCAACGCCGATGTCGGAGTGCCCTGGCGCGACGGCCGGGGCGCGGCGGACTTCGAGCGCCGCACCCTCGGCGCGGTCGTCACCCCCGCCGTCGCCGCGTGGACCACAGCGGGCCAGGCCGTGCCGCGCGTTCTGCCCGGCCCGGTCGAGGGACAGCCCCATGTCCGCGCTCTGCTGCGCCTGGCCGATGTGCGGCGTGACCGCAGCAGTGTGATGCCTGCCCGGCTGCACCCCGAGTACCGTGCACGGATCACGCGGAACGAGCCGCTGGCGCTGGCAAGTCGCCGCGGTCTTGGGTACGCGGTGGCCGCGGCCCTGCCAGGGGCCGAACTCGTCGAGGACAGCCTGCGCCACCAGTTGGTCGAACTGTCCCGGCTGGAAGGTCTGGGGCGGGTCGACTGGGCGGCGGTGGATCGCCAGATCTCCGTCCACTTCGGCCGGCCGGCGCTTGAGGGGGATCTGACGAATGTCCTGGCGGGTGTCAAACACACCATGCGGGTGGGCAACCGGACCGTCACCCTCGCCCTGCGTGGACACCTGCTCGACTCCCGGCGCGTCACCACATACCCCATGATCGTCAACGCCCGGGCCGCGGTCGGGGAGTCGGTCGCAGGCGGGAGCGACCAGCGCTGGGCCGTCCAGGCCGGTCTCGGCGGCGCGGCCCGCGTCGGTCTCGGCGGCTGGTTCCGTCTCCAGCTGGGGGCCGCGCGGCTGGTGGGCCGCGTCGCGGGCGGTACGGGGGAGGAGTTCTCCACGACCAGCAAGACCTATCGGCGCATGGAGAACACCGACAGCGTCGACGAGCACATCATGGACATCGCCTACGAACTGTCCCTGCGCCTCGACGGGGACAGGAACCTGCGTTTCGAACGCTGGTGGCTGGAGCGGCCGGACGACATCGTCGCCCAGGTCGTCGTCCCCCACCAGCACGTGCCGACCCGACCCGTCGACAGGCCCCGGGCGCGAGACGCGGGCCGTATGTCCCAGGCCACCAGGAACTGGCCGGGCGGCGAGCCGATGTACGACTTCTCCTCGGGCACCTCGGGGCTGTACCCGGCCTTCCTGGTGCTGCCCGAACTGCCCCGGTTCATCGTCGGTCGTTACGCCGCGATGTTCGATCTGCCGCGGGCATGGGCGGACAACCTGGTCCACTGGCCCGAGGACATCCTCAGAATGACCCGCCCCGAATCACTGGCCGCCTACTTCGGTCTGCTGACGAGTGACCGTGGCTGGACCGTGGAGCTGCCGAAACACGACGGCTGGACTCCCTCCGTACGGCTGAGGCTGCGTGGCTACTCGCCGCAGGAACAGCCCGCCACCGAAGGCGAGACGGAGATCGAGCAGTACGCACAGGCCGTGGGGCGTCACACCGTGGAGCGGGAGCACAGCTACTCGGTCGCCGCGCAGGCTGCGATAGGCCCCCAGTTCCGGTTCGGGTCGGACCAGGGAAACGACATCGAACTCGCGGACACCCACGATCACTCGGACGACGGCCACCACGGTGCGGGCAGCTCCCCCGGAGGCCGGGTGGCCGCGCTGGCCCACGCGGAGGCACGCGCCGGCCGGAGCACCGCCCGGCACCGGGGCCGCGGCTACATCACCGTCACCCGGGCCACGTACGCGGGTACTCCGAAGACGCTCCGCTCGGACGCGGTCTTCGAGATCAACGTGAGCCGTTCCAGGGGACGCACCGTGGACGCCGGTCCGACCCGGTACCTGAGATTCAAGGACGCCATGGACCTGCTGGTGCCGGAGCGCCGCGTCGAGGACCTCCTGCCCGCCCGCACGTCCGAGGCCACTGCCGCACAGCCGGACGCCGCACGGACCGGCCAGGCATCCACGACAGCGGCAACCGACTCCGTCGCCGCCCCGTCCACCGAGCGGACGCCACAGGTCGCGCGGACGTACCTGGACAACGGACTGCTGGCGCGTACGGCGGCACATCCCGAGACACTGCGGGCCGAGCATGTGCTCGACACCATCGAACGCCGCCTGACCGCACGCGGCCTGCTCGCCGCCCGCACAGACGGCGGCACCGGCGGCGCGGACACGTTGCGACGGGCGCTGGAAGCGGCCTTTCGCCCCGACGCACTCGTCGCACGCTTCGACGACCTCCTCGGCGGCGGAGTCTGGGCGTGGTTCCCCGTCAAACGCTTCGCAGGGACGACGGAGTATCTCTGGGTCCGGGTCAGCGTCTCCGAAATCGAGGCGGCACACGCCACACGAGCACGCCCCGGGGTCAAACTCACACTGCGCGGCGAGAGTGTCGAGGAGGACAGAACCGTCGGCAAGCAGTCCCGCACGGTGACGGTGGGCGCCGCTCTCACGGCACGCGGAGGCGAGCACGACACCGCCACCGACGAACAGGGCCATGCCGGCATGGACCTCGTCGCCGGGCGCGTCGGTATACGGAGCACCTCCACCACGGACATGTCGAAGTCCGTCGGTATCTACCGGGCCAACACCCGCGACCGCGAGGGCTCCCACGAGTTCGAGCACCGCCTCTCCTTCCGGGTCGAGCTCGGCACCGTACGCAAGATGCCGCAGGCCATCAGCTCCGTGATCGATGGCGTGCGCACCGTGACCGGCCTGGCGGCACGGGCCGTCGGCCGGGCCGATGCCTGGGAGCACCTCTGGCGCAGTCACGAGCCCTGGGTGTGGCACGAGGATTCGGCCGCGGACGGGACGGCGATCGCCGGAGGTGTGCGCCTGCTGGTCGCCCATCACATGACAGCCGAAGCACCGGGGAGGGCGCCGGTCGCCCCCTTCGGCCGGACATACGGGGAGAATCCGCGCTGGGAACAGTCCATCGCGTCCGTGGACGCGTCCGCCGTGCCCGATGCCCTCCTCAAGAACCTTCATCCGTGGGATGTCCCGGCCGCCGACGCGGTCAACCGGTGGGTCAAGGTCGCCGCGCTGCGCGGCGACCTTGACCTGAGCACGCGGCACGGTGGCCCCGAGGACCCGGGCGGCACGGAATTCACCTCCGTGGCCGGTCTCCGCTACGCCCATTACACGAGCCACGGCATGCTGCGGCCGCGTCTGGAAGCGCTGCTGACCAAGCGCTATGAGGTACAGGTCGGCGAGCGCGTCGTCACCGTCGGCTTCGAACTGACGCGAGCCGAACCATTCGGCCCCCAGGACGGCATCGCCTTCAAGGCCCGCCGTTATCGGCAGGACGACGAGGACGCGGAACACACGACGCAGCAGACCCATGGCTACTTCTACGGCGGCGGGCCGGAGGGCGGTGGCGGTACCGGCTCGGACGCGCTACTGGGCCGGATGCCTCTGGACCGCAGGCGCCTCGACGAGGAGCAGTTGGTGTCCGCGGCGTCCGAGACGGCCGAGCACAATCAGGAGGGCACCCGCAGATTCCGCCTGTACCGTTTCGATCTCAGAGTCGTCGCCCAGCCCGCGACGGGCCCTCGGCGGGCCTTGATGGTGGATGTCCCCCGGGGCCTGATCGGCATGCTGCCCCTGGACGCGGACGGCGGACTCGTCGAGGGACTGCGAGAGGCGATGCCCGAACTCTTCGGGACGGGCCCCGTCGAGCAGCAGCCCGAGGCCCGCTCGGCGAAGGACGACGGACAGCCGCGGACACCCCCGTCCCCGGCGGCCGCGGAGCCCGCAGACACCGGCGCGGGATCAGCGATCATCGAGGAGGCCCCGGCCCTCTCCGGTGTCCCCTTCCCCGACACGTCCCTGCGGCCCCCGCGCAGGCCGTTGTCCGTCATCGCGGAGGAGCCCACGCCGGCCGCTGCCGCAGCCGATCGACCGGCCTCAATGGCCCCCGCCGACACCAACAGCGGACGGCTTCCCGAAGAGGTACGGGAACCGCCCGTACGGGAGATCGTCTGGGCCAGTCTGATGGGACTCACGATGTCCGCTCCGACGGTGTCCGGCCGCGCATTCGTCCCACCCGGGCACACGGAAGGCGGCACGGCCACTGCGGCCCGGAGCGAGACCCCCGCCGTGCCGACGGAGCATGCGGCCGGCCGCGCGGCCGACACCGGCCCGGGGAGGACGCCGTGACCCGCCTCCACCGCCACGAAGCACCGCGGTGCGCTCGTTCGTCTCCTCGGCCGATACCCGTATCGGAGTCCGAACCGGACGCACGGGTGTGTGTACGACGGACGACGGCGTACCGACAGTCACTGTCGGCGGCCCGTCCGAGGACCGGCGCCAAGAGCGAGCAGCCGGGTGGTTCGATGGCTGTCAGGCCCACGCTGGGTCATCCGTACGACAGCAGGCATGATGGCACTGTCGCTCCGACGAGAAAGCATCGCGGCCGGAACGGCAGCACCACTATTAGGGAGGGACCGGGCGTGTCACGCCACATACTGACTGTCGGGCAGGACGGATCTGCCGAACACCCGACGATCGGCGAAGCCCTCGAACGGGCCCGCTCCGGCACCGTCATTCGGGTTCGCTCCGGTTCCTACCCCGAGAACCTCGTCGTCCGCCGGAGAGTCACGATCGTCGCCGACGGGCAGCGCAACTCGGTGGAGATCGCACCGCGTACCGGTACCGCCATCACCCTGGCAGCGGACGCTGTCATGCTGACCGATCTGGTGCTGCGCGGTGGTGAGGACGATGTTCCGGTCGTCGACGCCGCCCGAGGGCAGGTCGCCCTGGACAACTGCGAGGTCCACGGGCGGAGTTGGACCGCGCTCCTCAGCAGGGACACCGGATCCCTCGTCATGCGCCGTTCCCGCGTCAGCAATCCGGTCGGCGCGGGTGTCGTGATCGCCGGCACGGAGAACAGCGTGCTGGAGGACTGCGTCATCGAACGCCTCGGCACCTCGGCCGTGGTCATCAGTGAGGACGGCCGAGCCACCGTTCGCGGCAGCACCCTGCGGGACGCACGCGGCAACGGGGTGCTCGCCAACGGCAGCTCCCGGGGGTCGGTGGAGGACTGCGAGATCTCCACCACCGACAAACCCGCCGTGGCACTGGAGGGCGACACCTCCGTCTCCATAGCCCGTACCACCGTGCACGAGACAGTGCTCGGTGTCTTCATCGCGGGCACCGGTCGGAATTCCCTGACGAACGTTCAGGTGTCGGACACGACCAGCCACGGATTCGCCGTGACCGCGGGAGCCGATCCGCACATGGTGGGGTGCACCACCAGACGAACCGGTGGCAGTGGGCTGCACATCACCGGCCGCTCACGAGGCCGTTACGCCGACTGTTTCTTCGCCACGGCCGAGGGCACCGCCGTACATGTCGACGAGGTCAGCACACCCGTCTTCACCGCAGCCAGGATCGAAGCGGGCAAGGCAGCGGGTGTGTGGCTGGCAGGTGAATCCGTGGCCGAGTTCGACGGCCTCGACATCACGGACGTCGACGGTGTCGCCCTCACCGTGAAGACCGGTGCCAACCCCTTCGTGAGACGCCTGCGCGTCAACGGCGGCGGCGGGCCGGGAATCCTCGTCGGGGAAGACGGCCGTGGCCGTTTCGAGGACTGTGAGGTCGTGGAGACGGCGGGCGCCGCCCTGCGCACCGAGAACGGCGGAAACCCGTACATCGGTCACTGCGTGTTCCGCGGCTCCGCCAAGTCCGGCGTGCTGATCGGTGACGGAGGTCTCGGCTCGCTGCGCGACTGTCAGGTCATCGCGAGTTCCGGCTCCGGCATCGTTGTCGAGAACGGCGGGGAGGTGACCCTCAGCCGAGTCCGTGTCACCGAGTCGGGCGCGCACGGAGTGCTCGTTGCGTCCGGCGGCAGGGCGACACTGCGCAGCTGCGAACTGAACGAGAACATCGGCGACGGTATACGTCTCGACAGCGCGGAGCAGGTGTCCGTGATCGCCTGCAGCGCGAAGTCGAACCAGGGCGCCGGCCTGCGGCACGCCAAACCGGGACCCCACTTCGTCCTGGACGGTTACACCGGGACGGGCAACAACATCCCGGATGTTTATCCCGGCGCCGAAACCCCCGAGGGACGCTCCGAAGGCTCCGCGGGAGAGACCGGGACTCCCCCCGAGCCCGTCAAGAGCGCCCCCGCACCCGAAGGCCCGTTCGCCGAACTCGAAGCCCTGGTCGGCCTGGCAGGTGTCAAGCACCAGGTGAACACCCTCGTCAATCTCGGCGCGCTCGCGCAGCGGCGTGTCCAACTTGGTATCCCCGCACCCCCGATGAGCCGGCACCTCGTCTTCGCCGGTCCTCCCGGTACGGGCAAGACAACGGTCGCCCGGTTGTACGGAGCCATCCTCGCCACCCTGGACATGCTTCCGTCCGGGCACATCGTCGAGGTGTCCAGGTCCGACCTGGTGGCCCAGGTCATCGGTGGCACAGCCATCAAGACCACCCAGGCGTTCCAGAGGGCGATCGGCGGTGTGCTGTTCATCGACGAGGCCTACACACTGCTGTCCGACAGCAAGGGCTCGGGCGCGGACTTCGGGCGGGAAGCCATCGACACGCTGGTCAAGCTCATCGAGGACCACCGCGATGAAGTCGTCGTCATCGTGGCCGGCTACTCGAAGGAGATGCAGGATTTCCTGGCCGCCAACCCCGGCCTGTCCTCCCGTTTCACCCGCACGATCGAGTTCGAGAACTACTCGGTGGACGAACTCGTCACCATCACCGAGAACATGTGTGCCGGACACAGCTACGTTCTCGCTCCCTCGGCACGGCAGGCGCTGGAGGTCCACTTCTCCGGTATGCACCGTGACGCCACCTTCGGAAACGGGCGTGCCGCGCGCAAGGTCTTCGAGGAGATCGTCGACCGGCAGTCATTCCGGCTGGCGTCGATGCCCCAGGCGGGGGAATCCGATCTGACACTGATTCTCCCCGAGGACATAGGCGACGAGGAGGCCAGGCAGGTTCAGGACGGCGAAGGGACGGAGCAGGGCGAGGGCGCCGCTCTGGCGAGACTGCGCGAGATGGTGGGCCTCGGTGCTGTCAAACGCGAGGTCGAAGGAATCGTGGACCTGCTCACGACGTACCGCCAGCGGGCCGCCGTCGGGCTGCCCACTCCCAGGATCAGCCATCATCTGGTGTTCCACGGGCCACCCGGCACCGGCAAGACCACCGTCGCCCGTCTCTACGCGGATCTGCTGCGTTCCTTCGGGATCCTGCCCCGAGGTCAGCTGATCGAGGTCGCCCGCGCGGATCTGGTCGGCCGCTATCTGGGGCACACCGCCCAACTGACCACCGAAGCGTTCGAGAGAGCGATCGGCGGTGTGCTGTTCATCGACGAGGCCTACACCCTCGCCCCGGCGAACTCATCGCAGGACTTCGGCCGTGAGGCCATCGACACGCTGCTGAAGCTGATGGAGGACCACCGGGACCAGGTGGTTGTCATCGTCGCCGGATATTCCAGCGAGATGAACCGCTTCCTGCAGTCCAACCCCGGCCTGTCCTCGCGCTTCTCACGGCACGTCGAGTTCGAGAACTACTCCACCGACGAGTTGCTCGACATCATCGAGGAGCAGACCACCGTCGCCGGATACGAATGCGCCCCGCAGACACGTGAGGTGTTGCGCGACCACTTGGCGGCGCTGCCGCGCTCACGCTCCTTCGGCAACGCACGACTGGCTCGCCAGCTGGTCGAGACCATGATGACCCGACAGGCAGGCCGGCTCAGCCGCATCACCGACCCCGATCGGAGGACGCTCACCCTGCTGCTCCCCGAGGATCTCCCGCGTCAGCAAGGGTCACAGTCCTCGGAAGAGCTGACACGGTAGGGGAATGCGCACATGATGCCTTCCGGCGGGCCCGAGGGCGAACTGCGTGGACGGACGGCGCTGCCGACCCAGGTGGCGCTGCGACGAGCGGGGACACGGGATATGACACGGGCTCCGAGGACGAGCGGACACCCCGGCGCCGTGACAGATCGCGTCTGCCTCTGCCACGCCCCATGCCGAAACATGCCGAAGCGGTGCCACGGGCCTGTCGGCGGGTGCCGTGGCCGGTAGCGACAGCCTGCCGACCGGGGAGCGACCCGACATCGTCGTCCTCATCACCGCGGCACCTTCCCACAGAGGCCGGATGCTCGACACCTCGGCCGCCCTTTCAGCCTTTTCCGCCCTCTCCTCCAGCGCCTGGTCACAGAACCCTCGCGTCATGCTGCTGGAGATGGACAACCCCTCGGACCCCGGTGTGGTGGCCGAGCGGCTTCGCACGGCCGCGCTCACCGCCCGTCAGCTCACTGTGTACATGGCCGGCCAGCTCCTTCTCCACCCCGATCGGCAGACGCTGCAGGTTCCGCTCGCGTCCAGCCCCAGGGGCGGCGCGGACCGGGCCGCACTGGGCTGGCACAGCCTCGTCTCCAGGCTGGGGCGGCGAGCGCCGGGGTCGACCACCGTCATAGTCGATCTCGTCGCCGATGACGCCGCTTGGCGGCGTGTCCGCGGCCACGGCCTGTTCGCGGCTTCCGCCGTCCGCCTGTTCGGAGTGGTCCGTCCGCCACCACGGCGCCGGACACGGACGGTTCCCCACTATCTGGTGGCCCTCGCCGCGGCCGCGACAGAGGGGACCCGCGTGTCGCTGCCGGAGCTGCACAGGAGGGCCGCGACCTCACTTCCCCCGGGCGAACGGGTTCTGTTGGCGCATGAGCCGCTCCGCTTGCGCGATACCCGACGAAGCGACGGCCATGGCTCTCCTCATGTCCCCATCATGAGTTCCGCTTCCGTGGGAGCTCCTGCCGCGGTGGGGGAAGCGGAGAGCGCCGCGGCCCCGCCCGAGCCTTCCTCTCCGATCCTGCAGAACGACATGTGGAACATGGACACCGTCCTGCCTCATCCCGCGATTCTCGCGGCGGCGGAAGCCGGACGGCACGATGAGGCGGCAGCCGCCGCGGGAATATGGGAGCAGGCCGCGCTGCGCACGCACGGCCCCGGTTCGCCCCAGGCCGTCCACTGGCTGGAGGTACGTGCCGAACTCGCCCGCATGGCCGGGAAACCGTCGCTGTCGTGTCAGCTGTGGTCGGCCGCCGCCCGCGTCCGGATGGACAGCGACCAGCCCTCGGACCATCCGGAGGTCGAGGCGGCTGTCGACCGTGCCCACCACCAGTTCGAGCACATCACGGACGCCGCGCAAGCTCAGCGCCTCGGCCAGGACCTCCTCGCACTGCGGCGCAGGGTCCCCGGTCGTCAGGCCGGTGCCGTCGACGGCCTCGCGCGCCGGGTGGCGTCGTAGGCGGACCACTACGACCGGCACTCCGCCGGGTGGCCACGATGCGGGTGTCCACGATGACGTCGTGACCGGCCGGGGAACGGCCATGCCGGTCGACCGGTCTGCTTCACGCGGTCGGATCAGGCCTGATCTTCGAGGAGCTCGAAGTCGGCGCGGGTCGACTCGCTGCCGTTGATCCAAAGAGACACGGAGTGGCGACCGGGGTGATGGCGACGCGTCGCACGAGGCCGGAACGAGTGGCTGCGCTCCACCTCGATCTGTTCGCCCGGCGCAAGGGTGCGGGAGGTGAGTCTGAAGGGCCTGCCGGCCTGGCCACCTCCCGCCCTGCGGTAGTACACGACATAGTCGATGACCAGTTGTGCCCGGGACTCGCTGGTGTTGCGGATGAATGCGGTGAAGCGGATGCAGTCACCCAGCACCACGGTCTTCCGGTCAAGGAACGGTCCGCCGACCTCAAGGGTGGCAGGAGCGAATCCCAGCAGCTTCAGCGCCCCGGGATGGCCGCGCTTGACGAGCGTACGTAGCCCACGGCGCACCAGACGCCCTGTGGTCACGTCCGGGCATGCCAGCCAACGGCGAGCGGTGTCGACCACGGCATCCGGATGCTCGCGGCTGAGGTCGTTGAGATGGTTGGCGACCGAATGGCGTACGTACTCGCTCTCGTCCCGGTAGAGGGCGTCCAGAACGGGCGCGGTCACGCCGGGGCCGGCCATGATCCTCGGTACGCGCACCGTCCACGGCAGATACGGGCGTGTTCCCTCGGCGGCGAGCCTGCGCACATCGGCATGGGCCGATGCGGTCCAGTCGCTGACGATGATGTCGAGAGCCCGGTCGAGGTCGTGTCTGAGCAGCGTTCTGAGGGCGAACTCGGAGCTGAACCGAGAGGTCAGGTCGGCGAGCAGCGTCATCGCGCCGTCGAAGGCCTCGGTGCTTCCGTCCCGCACGGCGCGGGTGGCGAGGGCGCTGGTGACCGGCCACAGTAACCAGCCGGTGAAGTGCGGGGCGTCGTCGCGGGCGATGCTCACGGTGCGGGCGAGCGAGGCGAAGTCGCCCGGCAGGTCCGTCAGCAACGCGTCACGCAACAGATCCGCGCGCTGCCTGAGGGACAGCGGCTCGATCTGCCCGGCCGCGGCGCGCAGTGCCGCCAGCTCGGCATGCGGAGCTGCGATCTGTATGGCGCGTGTGAGGGTCTGTAGCGTGTGCCGGTCTATGGGCTGGTCGATGCTGTGCATGGTGGTGGTCCGGTCACTCGGTGTGCTGCGGTGCGCTGCTGCGTTGCCGTCTCGCCGGTGACGCCCGCGGCCCGGCATATACGTGTGCGTGTGCCGGGGTGTCATGGGTGCCCGCCCCGGCCCCCGTTTCGGCCGCGAGCCCGTACCCGTCCGGCATCGACAGACTGGTACGGCTGACGGCTCGTTCGCAGGAGCCAGCCTGAAGAGGAGGGGTCCGTGGCTCAGTGGTACTTTCTGCCCTCAGTACTGATCGCATCAAAGCTGTCGCTCTGTGCGCTCTCGAAATTCTTCCCCGAAGTGGTCGTCATGTCGCCCGCCTTGGTGACGGCTTCTGCGAAGCTTGTCATCGCGTCACGCAGCTGAGTATGGGCTTCGCCATAACTTGCGAGGAACGTGTCGCCGATCAAGTCTTTACCCCAAGGCGGATCCTCAGAGTTCCACCCAGTCCGCGCGACGAAATCGTCGACCACTTTCTTGAAGTGCTCACCCAGGTCGCCGGTGTTGTACCCGCCGCTCTTCAACTTCGCCGGATCCGCCGCGAAGAGTCTTTCGTCAGCCACAGCTCACACCTCCGTGAAGTCGTAGAGGGCTCTTCCTCACACGTCTTCCGGTACGGAAGACGAAAAAAGCAGTGAAACGTCAGTGGCTCAATCTAACGGGTCGCCTGCCACCCGGGCGGGGCAGTCGGTGCCCCGGAGCGGAAGCGGGCTGAGACTCGTTCACCGCTTCCTGCCCCGCCGACCGCGATGCCCCGCGCGGATGTCACCTGTATGTACTGAACGCCCGCTATGTGGGTCCGGTCGTCGAGACGGGAACGAGGCCGGGGCCCAGAAGTGGGCCCATCGGAAGGCATGGACCGTCGGAGGATTCCACAGGGACTGACAGACCCACCCGCACAAGGCAGCGGGTGGAGCCCCTCCGCCACGGCTGCCAGGTCAGGCGGCCGTCTCGGGGCGGTCGGGCTGCGTCCAGTGGGTGTGGAAGGTGCCTTCCTTGTCGGTGCGCTGGTAGGTGTGGGCGCCGAAGTAGTCCCGCTGTCCCTGGAGGAGTGCGGCGGGCAGTCGTTCGGCGCGCAGGGTGTCGTAGGAGGACAGGGCCGCGGCGAATGCGGGGGTGGGGATGCCGCGCCGGGCGGCGGTGGCGACGACCTCGCGCCAGGGGACCTGGGCCGCGGTGATCTCCTGTGCGAAGGCGGGTTCGGCGAGCAGGCTGACCAGTGTGGGGTCGGCGGCGTGGGCGGTGCTGATGCGGTCGAGGAAGGCGGCGCGGATGATGCAGCCGCCCCGCCAGATACCGGCCACTGCTCCGAAGTCGATGTCCCAGCCGTAGGCGCCGGCGACGTCCTGGATCATCTTGAAGCCCTGGTCGTAGGCGATGACTTTGGAGGCATAGAGGGCCTCTTCGACCTGGGTCGTGAAGCGCTCGGCCTCGGAGCGTGTCATGGGGATGTGGGTGCCGCCGGGCAGTGGGCGGTAGGCGGACCTGAGGGCGGGCTGGCTGGATGCGGCGCGGGCGAAGGTGGCCTGGGCGATGGTGGTGGCGGGGGATCCGAGGTCGAGAGCGGTCTGCACGGTCCAGCGGCCGGTGCCCTTCTGGCCGGCCGCGTCGGCGATCACGTCGACGAACGGGCGCCCGGTGTCGGCATCCGTGTGGGAGAGGACTTCGGCGGTGATCTCGATCAGGTAGGAGTTGAGGCGGCCCTTGTTCCAGGTTCGGAAGATCTCGGCGATCTCGGCGGGGCTGTATTCGGCGACCTGGCGCAGCAGGTCGTAGGCCTCGGCGATGAGTTGCATGTCGGCGTACTCGATGCCGTTGTGGACCATCTTCACGAAGTGGCCGGCGCCGTCGGGGCCGATGTGGGTGCTGCAGGGCTCCCCGTCGACGTGGGCGCTGATCGTCTCGAACATGGGGCCCAGGACGGCGTAGGACTCTTTGCTGCCGCCCGGCATGATGGACGGCCCGTTGAGGGCGCCTTCCTCGCCGCCGGAGATGCCCGCTCCGACGAAGTGGATGCCGTGTTCCTGCAGGGCTGCCTCGCGGCGGCGGGTGTCGGCGAAGTGGGCGTTGCCGCCGTCGATGATCATGTCGCCGCTCTCCAGGAGCGGGACGAACTCCTGGATGACCGCGTCCGTGGCGGGCCCCGCCTGCACCATGATCATGATTCGGCGTGGGCGCTGCAGGGAGTCCACGAACTCCTCGGCCGCTTCGGCCGGTACGAAGGTGCCTTCGTGGCCGAACTCCTCGACGAGGGACCTCGTTCGGGCTGCGGTCCGGTTGTGGACGGCGACGGTGTAGCCGTGGCGGGCGAAGTTACGCGCCAGGTTGCGGCCCATCACCGCGAGCCCGGTGACTCCGATGTGCGCAGATGCGTTCATGATTCTCTCTTGTTCCTTGGCTGTGCGGCGTGTAGGGGATGGTGCTCTTCGATGTTGTGTCGGCACCGGGCAGGGCGAGCGGGGCCGGCGTGCGGTGGGCCACAGGGCCGGGCGTCCCCGCACGGGGCCGTCCGGCACGGCGCACCACGTCATCCGGCCCACTGCGCCGGGGAGTTGCGGCTACGGCGCATGGGTTGCTGCGGGCCACCCATCGCCGTGAGATAGGTGAGAGCCTCGGCGCTGCGACTGCCGTGCTCAGGAGTTCCGACCAGGAGACGCTGCCCCGGTGCGGCCTGGACACTGAAGGCTCGATAGCTGAGTTCGATGCGGCCTGCCTCGGGATGGACAACGGTGCTGTAGCCACGCTCGAGATCCAAGGCCTTGTGGTCCTGCCAGGCCCCGGAGAAATCGGGCGACAGGGCGGACATCTCGGTGACGAGGTCCACGAGCTGAGTGTCGTCCGGCAGTTGCGCGCTGTTCAGACGCAGCGTGTGCAGGGAGGCGGTGACGGCTGAGGGCCACTCGGCGAAGAATTCTCGCGCCTCCGGGCGAGTGAAGAGGCTACGGATCATGTTCAGCTCGCTGCCCAGCGGAGACAGCAGGGCCCGCGCGTACGCGTTGACCGTGAGGATGTCGAGACAAGGACTCAGCACATAGGCCACGGCCTGGGGATATTTCTCCAGCAGCTGAAGGAGGGCCGGGTGCACATGCTCGAGTGTGCTGTCCGGGCAGAGGCACGGATTGTGCCCCGCG
This sequence comes from Streptomyces kunmingensis, assembly GCF_039533535.1. Lineage (NCBI taxonomy): Bacteria > Bacillati > Actinomycetota > Actinomycetes > Kitasatosporales > Streptomycetaceae > Streptomyces > Streptomyces kunmingensis. The sequence continues at coordinate 31,592 of NZ_BAAATS010000037.1, read as the reverse complement.
AGACGAAACAGGTGATCGCGCACATCCGGGTCCAGCTGAAGCGCCTGCCCGAGAGCCTCGACGATGTGGGCCGAGGGGTTCCGCTCTCGCCCCTGCTCCAGGCGGCTGTAGTAATCGACGCTGACCCCGGTGAGGACCGCCACCTCCTCACGGCGCAGGCCCTGGACCCGGCGTCCTCGGCCACCGGGGAACAGGCCGGTGGCCGAGGGGGCCAGCCGGGATCGATGGATCCGGAGAAAATCACCGAGAACGTTGTCCGAGGTGGTGCCGACGGTCCGTCCAAAGCTGGCGGGGGGTATGGCCGGCACGCGCATACGCATTGAGGCTCTCCCAGGTTGTGCGGCGCGGGCTTGTGACCCACCGCCATGGAGTGTTGATATACCGGCCCCGTGCGGGGCGCGTTCTTCTCCGTCACTCTGCTCGCCCGCGCCGCACCGGGGAAGGGTGCGACTCCCTAGGAGTGCCACACCTAGGTGCTGGTCCTCACCTCGGGAGCGCCTCCTTGCGAAACGGACAGAGAGGACCGGGGGTGGGCTGTGCCGCGGCGATACCGTGGCACTACCCGCCCACGGAGCAGCTCCGCCCCGGCGGATCGCAGCCTGTGTCACAGCCCCGTCGGATCAGCGCGGGAGACGGATGTCCATCACGTACATCCGGGTCGTCTGCGTAGCGTTCTCGTTGTCGTCGCTCACCAGGAGAATGCGCAACCCTCCTCCGGTCGTCCGCCCCGTCACGGCGAGTCCCTCGATGTTGTCCAGGAGAGGATTCTCCTGCGGCTGGCCCGCCGTGGCCCCCAGGTCCGGGCAGTTCACGAGATCCGCCAGGAGGGTCTTGTCCGCCAGCCGGGTAGCGCCGCCGATGGTGAGCGTCTCGACCTTGCTCGTATTCTGTGCCTTGTGCAGGTCGGCCAGGTAGAGGCGGATCGTGTTCCCGTAGTCGGGCGTGTACCCGCGTTCCAGGACGAGCAGCCGGTCCTTCCCCACGGACGCGATCTCCGCCACGCCGAGACCTTCGTCGACGCGGTAGCCGTACTGTGCGCCCGTCCTGAAAGGCCTGTCGACCATGTCGCGGTACCAGGACTGCAGTCGTACGGCTTCGGGGTCGTCACCGGCCAGGGCGCCTTCCATCGAGGCGATCAACGTACGCGCGCCGGGCTCGAGGGTCAGTCCTTCGAAGGTCTGGTTCCTTGTTGCCCGACCAACTGGAGCCACCGCGAGGCTGGTGGGTACGGGCAGTTCCGCCGCTGCCTCACCGTCACGGTGGTAGCGGGCGACGGAGGGTTCCGTCTCGGAGGTGATGAGGTAACTGCCGTCCTTGTCGACGGCGAGGCCCTCGGAGTCCGGAGCCGTGCCGTCCTGCTTGCGCAGCGGTACAACAGCGATGGGCTTCGCTCCCACCGTGTGTGCCCCCTCCCGCACGGCGAGCGAGAAGAGGTACGACTCGTCGGACAGCGTGGCGATGCGGCCGTCCCTGTCGACAGCGAGAGCTGACAGATTGCCTGCGTACACATCATCGAAGGTCGTCTTGTCGAGCTCATCGGAGAACGCCCTGATGTCCACGGAAGGGGAACACCGGTGGCGTTCCGATGAGGACGAGACCGGCTGTGTGCCGACTGCTCCGGCGTCGGTTTGGACGACGCCGATGGCGGCCGCCATGATCAGGGCAGATGTCACTGCATGTATTTTCATGATCACTCCGAAGGGTAACGATCCGCTGGGTGGGCCCCGGAAAATCTGCCGGCCGCTGGGAACGGCCCGTCACCGTGTGAGGGTCTCCCTGGGGCGTGACGACCGAGATCCCGGCGAAGCGGACACAACCCTTCGCGGACCCGTCCCCATGGACACCCTGTTGATCACAATGCATCAAGCTGCCTGGAACCAGGGCCACTTACACTGCTCAGCCATCACAGTTCCTAATCGTGGAGGTCTCCTTGGAACTCCGGTCCCTGCGATACTTCGTGACCGTTGCTGAGGAACTGCATTTCGGGCGGGCGGCCGAGCGGCTGAACATCGTGCAACCCGCCGTGAGCCAGCAGGTCGCCAAACTGGAGAGGGAGCTGGGAGTCCTCCTGATCGACCGGTCGCCCAGACACGTACGGCTCACAGCGGCCGGCGGGAGAGTGCTGGCCGCGGCCCGCAAGACGCTCGCCGCCGCGGCCCGCGTCCAGCAGGCGGCCGTCGGGGCGGAGGAACTCCGGATACGTATCGGCGCGGCCGTGGAGCTCACCGCCCGCCTGGAGCAGGGAATGTCCCGCCTGCGGGCGGGCGGACGACCTGTTGTACCGGTCCTGACCGAGCTCTCCGTGCCGGCCAGGATCGAGGCCGTCCGAGAGGGCCGCCTGGACCTGGCACTGGTACGCGGCCCTGTCACGGCCCTCGGTGTCAAGGTGATCCAGGCCTGGTCCGAGCCCCTGTGCGCGGTACTGCCACGGGGTCATCCTTGTGCCGACAGATGCGCGGTGAGCCTTCGTAACCTGGACCGCGCCGCTCTGAGGGTGCCCTCACGCGAGGGCGACCCGCCACTGCACGACGCGATCGTCTCCGTCGCCGGGAGGCCGAACTCCGCGACGGTCAATGGTCACTTCACAGGCACCGTGCTTAATACGGTGCTGGAGGTCGGCGCCGATCCGGTCGGCTGGACCCTGCTGCCCGCCGAGTACATCGCCGGTATGGGAGCACGTCACCTGCGTGAGGTGCCGCTCGATCCGCCGACGGCCCTGAACGGTCACATCATCACGTCCCTGGACACCTCGGAGGTGTGCGCCGCGGCGCTGGTCGCGGCCTTCGGGGACGCCGACCGCCCCCGGCCGGGCGTGCAGACCCGAGGAGGTCGGGGTCGAGTCGTCCCGTAGGCCCTGCCACCAGGGGTATCGCGGCGCGGCTCGGGGGGACGGCCGCTGCGGTTGCGGCAGTAGTGCTGACTGCCGCCCAGGACCGACCATGCACATATGTCTTGCGCGGGCTGACAGCATGACGAACCGGCCCAGGCACAACCGTCGAACGCCTGCCATACGGAGTCGAACGCCTGCCATACGGAACGGCGGCGATGCCGCCAAAACCGTTGGGCCCTCGAGCCTTCGCTGCGAGAACGTGCACGTCACGGCTGCTTGTCATCGCGGACGCGGCAGCGCGCCACGCGTCGCGACGGCAGAAGGCACGCATACGGAATGCGGTGGCTCTGATCATTGCGGTCATACTGTTCGCTCGTTACCGACGTGTAACGGGTGGCGCGCCGGTGAGGTTGTCGGGTAGCCCTTGTGTGGCGCACAGGATGACGGGGCGTGATGGCGGCGGTCGTTCCTGGGTGCCGTACACCTAGGAAGTCACTGCCTTCCGCCATGGCGTGCTCCGTACCAGTCTGTCGATACCGGACGGGTACGCGCTCGTCGCCGAGAAAGGGAGCCCATCATGGCCGAGAAGCATGGAGTGACCACTCCTCTACCCGTTCCGGGATCCAGAACCGGCGTCATGGCCCGGGACTTCACCGGGGCGGACACCGGCATCGGCGCGCACGACACCCCGGCACACGCACACGTACATGCCTACGCCGCGGGCGTCACCGGCGGGATGGCATCCCTCCCCGTGCACGCCACCATCGATCACACCGGCGTAGGCCGGGCGGTGCTGGTGTCGAACGTGTCGAAGGTGGCACCGGATCCGACCGTGGGAACCGACACGGCTGTCCTGGGACGGACACGAGAGAACCCACGATCCGTCTCCGCGTAGCATGGCGCCGTCGCGGACAGCGGCCGCTCGACGGGTGGGTGGTTCGCCCGTCGAGGAAGCCTGAGAATGTCCGCGGCGGCCGTCGGATCCAGCGGGTGTGGTCCGTGGAGCGGCAGCGGAGTCCATGCCACAGCCGACAGGCGGCTCGGCACAGCGAGAGCGATCGAAGAAGCTCGCTCGGTTCCGGGCCGCGAAGGTCCATGCCCGGTCAACGCATGTGCCGCCGTACCTCACTGGCGTCTCCACTCCGAGGGCAGCGGCCCCGATCGTCATGAGTGGCTCGGTGCTGCCCCTGTCCCGCCGGGCGGAGACGCCGAACGCACCTGTCTCGCCCGTATCGGGACACTGGTGATCTAGAGCAAGGAGTGATCGACCCATGGAGCCGGAGTATCCACTCGGCGCTTTTCTGCGGTCCCGGCGTCTCGCCTATCAGCCGGATCTGCGGGGCACTGGGGCGAGACTGCGACGCACGCAGGGGCTGCGTCGTGAAGAGGTGGCGTCGCTCGCGGGTGTGAGTGCTGACTATTATGCGCGTCTGGAGCAGGGGCGCAAGCGCTTTCCCTCGGAAGCGGTTCTCAACGCCATAGCAACAGCCCTGGACCTTTCCGTATCCGAGCGGATCCATCTGGTCAATCTCACACACCTCTCTCCCCACTGCACACCGCCCACCACATCGGCACGCCCCGGTCTTCTGCGCCTCATGGAGTCCGTCCGAGAGGCCCCGGCCGTCATTCATGGGCGCGGGATGGACGTCCTTGCCGCCAACGCGGCCGCCCGGGTCGTCATCACTGACTTCTACGCCCTGCCGGCCAGGGAGCGGAACACCGCCCACTGGTTCTTCCTCAACGAGGAGTCGCGCAACTGGCTTGACTGGTCGGGTAACGCGAGGGACATCGTGGGCGCGCTCCGCTTCGACGCCGGGCTGTACCCCTCGGACCGACGCCTGCAGAAGTTGATCTGTGAGCTCTCTCAACGCAGCCCCGTCTTCGCGAAGTTGTGGGCCGAGCACCCGGTGGAACTGGATGTGCACCCTCGCAGAGCCATACGCCACCCTGTCGCCGGTGTTCTCGAGTTCGAGGTCGAGGAGGTGACGCCGCGCGGAGACTGGGGCCAGACGCTCGACATCTTCATGCCGAAGGCCGGGTCGTACACGCGGCAGGCGGTGGACCGACTGCTGGGGAACTGGGAGGACCGGGCGCGGCTGAGTTCGACGGACGCCGGCCGCGCTGCCACGGCGTGACCGTGACGAGAGGTTCCTCGGAAAGGAGCCGTTGCCCGAACCTCGTTCATCACAGGGCGCCAGTCCAACGGCGTCGTCAGCCCTCGGTGCCGCGTCATCGGGAGTGCTGCCGGTGATGACCCGGCAGCTGGACCGGATCGAGGATACGGTCCAGCCTGCCGGTCCGAGGGTCGAGTCGGTCGAGGACGCGGGCGAACTCGCGGAGCGGGTGCGTACGTACATCGCCTCCAGGGGAGTGTCACCCGACATGGGGAATGACGTGGTGCACATCGAATCGCAGCGTGCGGACAATGCCGACATCGTCCGTATCGCCGGTGTGATGGACGGCCGTGTGGCCGGCACGGCGATGATGCTGGGCTCGTACGGGGTAGCGGGTGTCTTCCTGGTTCATGTCGCGAAGAGCCACCGGAGGCAAGGGATCGGCGCGGCCCTCACGGCGGCGGCTCTCCGGACCGGACAGGACCGCGGCACGGAAGCGGGCGCGCTGTAGCGATTCCGGCGGGTGCATCCCGGTACCGGCGGCTGGGGTGCGAGACGGTGGGCGAAGTACCGGCTCTTCACTCTCCCGCCCCTGTCCGCCTCTTGAATCCACGGCGTGCGGCCCGGTGCCGGGCTGTGCCACCGCCCTTCACGACGAGTCGCCGGGACTCTTGGGATCGAGCTCGGCCCCACTCCATCGTTTCGCTATTTCATTTGGGCGGATATTTCATTTGGAGGGTCTAGAGTTTTCCTTGAGGTGCCATGGCTGAGCCGAGCCGGTAGTCATGGGCCGTAGCAGCGACACAGAATCCGGTAATCGCTGAGTCATGTGGCTGGGTGCGCGACGAGTAGCCGTCGCCCAGGCTCCGAATACCCCTGGATCTAGGGACAGACCAAGGGGGAAGGGGGTGTGCGCCGTGCTGGGGTCGCTCAGGTCATGGGGCGGTGGTGGCCGCGTTTCGGCCGGGCGGGGCCCTGCGATCCTGCGTGCGCACCCGTCCGGCCCCGCACGGCTGATGCCGCGCCCCCATGCTCCGAGTGCTCCACGCCGTATGCCGGTCGGGGCCGTCGCCGGTGCGTTCCGCGGGGGGTGCTGGTAGCCCGTGGCGGTGGATCCGTTTCTTGACGGCATCGTGGTGATGCTGACTGGTATGCATGTTCCGCGGGGGAGTTCTGCGCGTTTGCGGAGCGAGGTGGAGGTTCCGCATGCGGCTCTGGCTGCGTCTCTGGATGAGTTCCAGGAGGCGATCGCGGATATTACGCGGTCGGTGTCGGGGACGGTCAGTGGTAAGTGGGGTGATGCTTACGGCCAGGCGATGTCGACGTTTGGTACGGGTGCGGGTGCGGATTATGTGAAGAGTCTGAGGGATACCGCGGCGAAGGTTGCGAACTACGCGCGGGAGACGGGTTATCAGATCGATTACACGAACCGCATGATTATCGCTCAGGTGGTGCAGTTCCTGGTCGAGTGGGCGATGACGCTGATCCTGGCGGTTTTCAATCCGATCGCGGCGCTGATCGATCAGACGTTTTTGCGGGCGTTGTATCAGTTGATTTTGCGAAGTTTCCTGTTGCGGTTGTTGGCGCAGGTGGCGATGTTCGAGGCGCTGAACGTGGGTCTGGGCGCGGCGATGGATGTGTTCGTGCGCTGGTCGTTGGCGGGTGAGGGCAAGTACACGGAGAACGGCGGCCAGTATCTGAAGCAGGCGGTGGCGTTCGGTGCGGTGCAGGGCGCGCTCATGGTGTTCGTGCCGTATGCGGGTTCGGCGTTGGCGGGGCTGTTGGCGAAGGGGATGGGCAAGGACGTTGTCGGGTCGATCGGGAGGGCGGTCGACGGTGCTGTGCTGGGGGGTGGCTCGGAGGGTGTGAAGGAGGCGGGGGGCCGGCTGGGCCGGGAGGCGGGGGATCGGGATGTGGTGGGGCCGTTGGGTGGGCTGGGCCGGGATCTGGGTGTCAGTGCGGTGGGTATGGCGCAGCGGTTCGAGATGGGTGAGGTGGGTGCGTCGGTCCGCGGTGGGTTCCGGGCGGATGTCGGTGATTTGTTTGCGCGGGATCTGGGCGGGGTGATGGGGACGGACGCCGCGCGGTCGTTGGGGCAGCGATGGGCCGAGGGGTTCGTGTACCGGTTCGGGAAGAAGGATCTGGGCGAGGCGTTGTGGCGGAGTCTTGATGATCTGCCGGCGGTGGCGGGTGGGGGTTTGCGGGGTGCGTTGTCGCATGGTGTCGCGGATGCTCTGACGACTGACTGGGGCCGTAAGTTCAGCGGTTATGCCGGGGACGCGGTGGCGAATGTGGCGCATCAGAATGTTTCCGAAGGCACGTACAACTTGTTCACGACGGGCCGGTTCACGACGTCGTGGGAGACGGGCGTGGCGGGTGCGGGGGCGGGTCTGCTGGGGCACATGCTGACGCGGAACGCGTTGAGTATGGGTGCGGGGATCCGGGACAAGCTCGAGGTGTGGGCGAAGCCGGAACTTCTGGCGGGGATCCGGGCCGGTGGTGTCAACCCGCTGCCGGGGCCGGATGCGCCGCTCAATGACGGTGCGAACGGGTACCGCATCGGCACGGTGGGAACCGGCGATCCCGGCACGGTCGGGGGCGGTGCTGGTGCCGGGGGCGATGCTGCTGTTGTGGAAGGCGGGACACGGCTCGCGGATGCCGGCCCGGCCGGGTCCGGCGGGTCTTTCGGTGTGTCTGGTGAGGCACCGGTGGGCTCCGGATCCTCCGGGCGGGCGTCGGACCGAACCGGCGCGGAGCTCCCCGGCTCGGATCTTCCCGGGACCGAGACCCTCACCGGGACGCCGGGCTCGGGTCCGGTGCGTGGTGAGGAGGCGGGGGCACCGGAGCCAAGGGTGCTGCCGACGTCGTCGGCCGGTCCTGGCGCGGAATCGGGAGCGGTCCATGTCGCCGGGGACGTCGGCCGGGCCGCTGACGGTACGGCTACGGCGCCTGACGGCGGCGAGGTGCTGTCCGGTTCGGGACGTGACCCGGTCAGTGGTCTGGATCAGGGGTCTGCGCCGGGAGAGCGGCCGGTCACGGACTTCACGGCGGCACAGGCACAGTCGAGTGTGCTGATGGCACAGGGTCCCCAGAGTCCCCAGAGTCCCCAGAGCCCCCAGGGGCACGGACAGGGGCCGCAGGCGAGTCAGCGGCCGGCCGATGCGGCGACGCGACGTGGCGACCCGACGCGAAACCTGGCGGACACCGGAACCGGCGCGGGGCAGTTCGCCCGTGAGGAGGGCGTATCCGACCGCAGTGGCGGCCTGGGCGGTCTGGAGGCCGCTGCCGACCACGACGTCACCGTGCCGGACACCCGCGACGGCGACGCCCCGGGCGACCTCGACGCGCCCAGGTGGTTGGCGGCGGTCAGTTCGGGAATCCGTGAGCCTCAGGTCGCGGGCACGGATGCGGGTCCCCCCCTACGGCAGGCCACGGTCTCGGAAGACCCCGCAGGCCGCGACCGGGAGCCTCGGTCACCACGGGCGCGGGAGACGACAGGTCAGTTCGGGGAGCCCACGGCGCATGGGCAGCCGACGGCGGCGGAGCGGCAGAACCCGCCCGCGCAGGTTGCAACACCCGCACCGCAGGCGGGAGATGAAACGCCCGCTCAGCAGGCCGAGGTCGGCGACCGGCATGAGGATGGTGGAACCGCGGTTCCGGACGCGTTGTCGCCCTTGTATGCCTCCATCCCGCCGGCGGAGCGGGCGCAGGCGCTGGAGCAGTGGTCGGCTTACCGGGCGGAGCGGGATGCGTTCTACGAGCAGCGGTTGTCGGCCGAGGAGCGGTTCCAGCGTGTGGCCGGGGATGTGTCGGCCGAGGTCGGGCAGGAGAGCGGGCGCTTCGCGCGTACGGATCTGTTCGGAGGGCGGTACGCACAGTCCGGCGGGATGGCCCGCGAGCATGCCGAGTCCAGCTACCGCGAGGAACTGCGCCGTGTGCACGAGGACCTGACACGCCGGGCCGGGCCCGCAGGGGTGAGCGCGGAGCAGTGGCGAGCGGCCCACGACCGGGTGCGTGAGGACATGCCGCGCTTCCTCGCCCGGGGTGCCGAACGGGAGCGTCACGCGGAGATCTTCCATCGGGACTTCGACCGCACGGTCAGCGAATTCCGTGCGACAGATCCGTTCGGCGGGCTGTATCTCCCGGCCGAGGAGACGCCCGGGGCCCGTAGCGGCCAGGAGACACCGGAGACCGCCCCGGACAGGGAGATCCAGCAGGAGGACCTGCTGGAGGAGGCGGAAAAGACCGATGTCCCGCACTCTCTGCAGCAGATCAGAGCGCGGATGCAATTGCGATACCTGCGCGCGGTGGACGAGGTCTACCGCACCGGGGGCGACGGGCTGCCGGGCGACGAGCGCTACGGCCAGGCGCTCGATGAACGTATCGACGCGCTGCGCGAAGAACTCGCCGACCAAGTAGCGCAGTTGAGCGAGCGGGAGCGGCATATCGAGCAGCATGCTCGTGCCACGCGCCGGTTCGACGATGCGCTGGAGCAGTGGCAGGACGACATCGCCGGCGGCGGTCTCCTCGACGAAGCCTCGCAGGCGAAGGCGCGTGCGGATTTCCAGCAGGAACTGCGCACGGTGCACCGGGCACTGCGCCGTGCCTCGGGCGCCGACCGGCCGGCGTTCGCCTTGCGCTGGGGAACGTATCTCGACCGTTCCCTGACAGAGTCAGCCCTGCGCGAGCGGTTCATGTACGCGGAGGTCCGTGAGCAGCGGATGGCGCAGGCCCGCACTTTCCTCACCACGGAGTTCGACCGGTTCGAGAACCGCCGTACCAGTGTGGAGGAACTGCACGAGGCGGGCCGGGAGCGGGTTCTTGCACAGTGGGACAAGGTTGTTGAGAAGGCGATCGACGAGGACTGGTTCGGCCACCAGGGTCGCCATGACTTCCGGGTCCCGCCCACCGCCGAGTCCCTCGACGCCGCCGGGCTGCCGGAAGTCGACGGCGCGCGGGAGAGCGCCTTCCCGGCCGAAGACGATGCCTGGACCCGTCCACTGCCCACGCTGTCCACCGACGATCCGCGGGCGCAGGGATCCAGGCGATCCGCAGGATCGGTCGGCAGACAGCGGGATGCCGGGACCCGCTCCTGGCGGGACGCCTTCGATGACTTGCGCGCGACAGTCGAGCTGAGACTGCAGCACGAGGCAGAGCTTCAGGGGATCCTGCATCACACCGCCCGTGACTTCCATAACCTGGTTGGTCATCCCGACAGTCTCGTACGTCGCTACGACGTCGACGAGGAAACCCTCGGGCGGCTCGGCGGGGATTTCCGTTATGAGAGCATCACCCGCTACGACGCCATCTGGGCGCGCACCGAACACGACATCGAGGCATGGCTGCGGCACGAACGCCGTCACGAGAACGGCTTCGAGGAGACACTCTCCACCGCCCGCGGTATGCAGGAGGGTGCCTCCGCCGCTCACCTGCGAGCGCAGGAAGCCGCCGCGCGCAGTACGCCGCTGGCAACCGACGCCCCCACGCCCCCCGGCACCCGTCCCGGCGAGAACAACACCTCCGAGAGCACCGACCCTGCCCCCACCGTCGACAGCACCGACCCGTCGGACACCCACCCGTCGGACGCGAACCAGTCGGACAGGGATTCGGCTGATGTCGGAGAAGCGGTTCAGCGGGCCACGGCGCAGAACCGTCCCGCCCCGGCGGCCGTGGCCGGTCCTCTTGCCGAACCCACTCGCCCCGCCTCCCAGTCGCAGAAGCGGACAGAGACCCAGCACCTGGACACGCAGGATCAGCTGGTCCAGGAGGAGCCGGCCGCACAGGACACCGCGGTCGTCGGCGACCTGACGCGCTCGTCCGCCAGCCGGGCGAACACCCGGAGCCGCAACGGAGACACCACTCGCGAGATCTCCACGACGCCGACGCAGGGACACCTCACTTCCGGTACCGATACTCAGTGGCGCGAGCACCTGAAAGCCCAGGTCGTCATCGAACTGAGCAAGGCGACTGGCTGGACCAAACGAACGGTCGGAGTCGAAGAGGTGATGGGCTGGCAGCGCGAACTGTCAGACATGCAACGCAGGGATCCGCTGAAGAAGCAGGCCCAGACCATCGCAGACCGTGTGCTGAGCGGCGGCGAGCAGGGACGGCTCAATGGCGGAGCAAAGAAGAAGGCCAGGGCCGCGACCGAGCAGCCCTCGGAGTCTTCCTCCACAGCAGCCACCTCCGCCCAGCCGCAGCACCAGCCTCCGGCACATCTTCGAGCCCAGGAGGGCCCCGCAGCGCAGAGGCCCAAGGTTCGGGAAGAAATCCTCGAAGCCGTACGTAGTACGGCCGCGTGGCAGCGACTCAGGCTGGACCAGCAGAAAACGATCGCCATTGGTGTTGACGTCACTGAACTGATTCCGAAGATCGCACATCTTCCGACACTTTCGCTTGCAACAGTTGCTTCTGCTGTCCTTGCACTGCACCAGGCAAATTCTAATTTCCGGGAGCAGATGCTCCAAAATCCCTATCTCGTGTACATGGCGATGAAGCGTCCCCTCCTGATGAGGAGATTTCTAAATGACGGTGTTCTGCTGGAACGAATGAGTTCGGCTCCTGCAGTTTCGGAGCAGTTGACTCAAGTGATTCACCTTTGGGACGACACCTATCTTGAAAAGTCCGTTTCGATCTTGCGCAGGGAAGAGGTCGTTCGAGAACTGGAGTCCGACTTCGAGTTGCGTAGAGCCGTCTTCGTGGATGCCTGGAACCTGCTGGCACACTTCGACGGGAATCTTGGTGTTCTACGAAATCTGATAAAGGTCACGACAGGTCTCACCCGGCTGGGTCACCAGTCACCAGAATTCGGGTCAGCCGTGCTGCAGGCAAATGATCCTGTAGAGGCGCTGTGGAATCTGGGATCCGAGGTAAATCTCGTCGAGGCGTTGCTGACTCAGCGCCACAGGGGTCGAACAGGATCTATAGAGTTCTATCGAACAATTCTTGAGAATGATCGAATCAGATCAATCCTTCGGCATAATCCAGAGCGACAGAACGTCTTGTTGTCCGATGAGCGACTGCTGAGTATTGCGCAGTCTGAGCCTGCCTCGATTCGGCACCTCAGCCGTCCACAAGCATCGTTCTTGACCGATGTGCTGGAGGACCTGCCCGAACTTGCTGTTCGGCTGCTATCCAAAGAGGAGTTCATCTCCGCGGCAATTGACAACGCCCACGTGGCTGCCGCACTCTCGTCCGATCCGCATCATTATGACAAGGTCGACGACGATAATTTGTCCGCAGCTCTCGCGAGTACTCGGGATCCGTCTCCGCAGCAGGAAAACAGGAGAGTGCCGGCGGTACTCTCGCCGGCAGAGATCAATAGCAAACGACCTATAGAACTGCTGAGTTACATCAGGCAGATGAATGCGGCAGCTGAGACTGTTCTCGGTAGTAAAAGTGAGGCTGACAAGAAACTCGCTCTGTCTGTGATGGGGCGTGAAAGCCTGATACGCATATGGGCGCATCACCCGACCCTCCCCCGTTATCCGCATTCGGTGCGGAGGATGCTGCATCCCAAGATGGAAAAAATACAGCTACCGGCAGATCCTAAAGCCGCCCTCATGGCGCTTCAGCTTGCGTCGAGGCACGAAGCCATGTACGAGAAGTTTGATCGAGGGCAGGACCTCGGGGCGATAGAGGCATTCAGTAGTGAATTGACAATCAATCCGGGCTTTTTCGATGCAATATACAGAAATCCGGGGCTGGCCTACCTCTCCTTCAACCTGCAATACCTTGTCCGTCCGGAGCTGCTCACTTTTCTCAAGGCGAATCCGTGGTTGGGTGCGGCAGTGGAACGCTCTCCCAATGTTGAATATGTCCTCAGGGTGCTACGGGACATTTCTCATCTGAAAAATCTAGAACCCATAAAAAATGCTGCTTCTTTCGGTGACCTAGACGCTACGGATAACCTTGCAAGTCTTCTTCACCCCACCCATCTGGCGATCCTGAACATTCTAAGGGATCGAGCCATCGTACGAAATAAGGAAGATTTGGAGGGTCTGGCCGACAGGATCTGGACTGCATTCACTGCAGGGAATTCTTCCTTTTTGCGGATCGTTCACAGGAGTCCGGAGAGTGTGAACGGATTCGACGGGGAGGACTGGCTGACTGTGCTCAGCCATTTGATGATCGCCCCTGATGTTCCAAGTATCCTTCTTCCTCGTAGTAGCGAGGTGACCGCCGGCCACTGGAAATACTTCTTCTTCGACGGTGCGCTCCTCCGGGCCATCGGGCGACAGATGCAAGGGCCGATGGTCGACGAATTGACAACCCGTGCGGAAGTCCTGCGAGAGGCTGTTGCCCGACCTGCTTTTGTCAAGGCATGGGAAGATGATCCTCAAAAATTTGATGCTCTCGCCACGCAGATAAGCGAGGCGGATGGTGAGGACCTGGACCCCGCACGAGGCCTCCTCGCAGCGATAAGGGACACCGGGCAGCGGCATGTAGCCGCTGACGGATTCTTGATCGATGATGAGGAACGTGTTCACCAGGTGAGTCTGTTGGTGGGGAGCATCGTCCGGGGGGATACCGCTGCGGCGGCCGAGCAATTGCTCCGGGAGAACGGAGAGCAGACAAGCGATCTGCGGTCCGTGCTGTCCCGATACGAGCGGATCCTGGCTGACGGGCGACTGAAGAAGGCGGTGGTCAGCAGCGAGACCTACGCTCTGGGAGCCTTCTTCTACGAAAGAGTGGCTGAACTGACCGAGGTTCGCCCCTCGCTGTTGGACCTTTTTGAACGCTCGCCTATGGTGCTGCACCAGGTGATGAAAGTGAGGAATCTGGCAGACCTCCTTATTCAACATGATGAGTCATTCATTGCCTTTACCATGGATGATTCTCTGCGGCAGAATTTCAACAACTACTACGTTGAGGTCTACAAGCAAAACCCTAATTACCTCAAGGTTTTCGAAGCCTACAGCCAGTCGTTGTTGCTCCCGCGGAATCAGAATTTCGACCATCTGATGAGGCGCAGTGTGCCCGCAGCTGAGGCTGTTCTTCGGAGCCGATCGGCCTATACTGAGCTGATCAGGTCTCCGGAATTGGTCGCGGTGTTGGGCTCCGCGCCCGACAGTGTTGTGCGGGCTGTTCTGGCGACTGAGGGCCGACTGTCCGCATCGGCGCACGATGTAAATCTGGTGGCGGCTTTGCAAGGTGTGCCGGGTCTTGCAAAGATTCTTGGGGAGCGGCCCGAAGTTGCGGGAGAGGCGAGGGCCTGGCGGAATCTTCTGGAGAACTCTCGTCTGTTGTCGAAGCTGGTTGAGTACCCCGGTCTCATGGCTGATGTGGTGACGAAGAAGTTGCTGCCGGTGGTGTCGGTGGCTCCCGAGTTCGTGGATGTGCTGAATTCTGCGACTGATGGTGTCCGCAGTGGACTCACCAGTCAGGCTGTGCTGGATTTGATTCGTGCCAAGCCCGCGGTTGCGCAGGTACTGATGACTCATGACGGGTTGCGCGCGGCCGTGGTGGGCCTGCGGGGTATGGCGGAGTTGCTGCGAGCCGATCCCAGTTCTCTTCCCGCATTTTTGAGGAGTCCTGAGCTTATTGAGGCGGTGCGTGCAAACAGGATTCTCATCGATGTAGCCAGCGCCAAAAGCGGGGTCTGGCTGGTCATTCAACGGCATCCTGTGTTGGCTGGATTCTTGAACCAGTCTCGGAGAAAATTTCTGGAAAAACATACCGGCGTGATGAGTTCCCTCCTCAGGGTCGATAAAGATTTTGTTGTGGAGCATGCCGAGGTGTTGGTGCGGGCCATCGCGCGTCGGGGCTTCGCTTCGTTGCTCGAGGAGCACACCGATTTCGCACGGATGTTCTGGGAACAGCCTCTGTGGTGGGGGCGTGTCGCTGGAGACGCAGAGTTCACCGATACGGTGCGTCAGCTAGTTCGGGAGAATGCGCCGAGGTTCGAGGAGCTGGTGGCCGCTGCTGATGTCACGCGGCTGCTCGCCGCGATCGACGAGTCGCAGAGAGCTGCCCGGGGGACTGGTGCCGTATATCGGAATCCTGATATGTCGCAGTCGGCTGTGGAGATCCGTGTCGAGGCCGGTTCAGTCGCTGAGAGGGTGGATCCGGGGTCTCGGGTTCCAGGTTCCTCCGGTTCACGGGTGGACAGTGTGGTGGTCTTGCCTGTCGAGGTCGTGGATCTGCTGGCTGACCGGGCGATCTGGGGAGAGGGGTCCGATGCTGACGCGGGTGTTGGTGTCGGTGGTGCGCTGGAGCGTCATCCCGGGTTGTTGCCTCTGTTGATCGGGGCGCCGTCGGCGGCCGAGGATGTTCATGCGCATCCGGATCGGGTGGCCGGATATGTGGTCGACGAATTCCTGGACCATGAGGCTCCTGCTGGTTCGTTCGGCCGGCAGTTTGATGAGTTCCTTGGGTCGGTTGATATCGCTTTGGATGATGATTCCTATAAGAAGGTGAGTGCGGCTGGGGCCTTGGTGTGGAGGGGTGTGGTGGAGGAGCGAGAGGGTCGGTTGGCTGATGAGCGGGCTGTGCGGGCGGGGCGTTTCCAAGCGTTCCGTCCGGCCGATGCCAGGACGTGGGAGCACAGCGGTCGGGTCCATTACCCCGTCGGACGCCTGGGATCTGACGCTTTCACGGATTTGCAGCACAGTGTTCTGGATGCCATTGCCGGTTCGGGTACGAGTGTGCGGGAGTCACACCTCGCGATCAATGTGGGTCTGCATGCTCATCTGGATGGTGGCAGCGGGGGTGTGGCCTTCTTCTTCGCGCTTGCTGCGGACGGGCTGGTAGACACGGTTGTATATGCGAAGAGTGTCGCTCGAAGCGGTAATCAGTACCGCTGGGGTGGCAGCGGGCAGTATGTGGATGGCCCTCCGTCCTTGGAGGTGGTGGCGAATGCCGCTGAGTTGGTGAAGTCCAGGGACCTTGTCGCCCGTCGGCAGGTATTGGGGAGGGTGGAGGCTGTTCCGGTGGCGCGATCCGGAGCGGGGTATGCCGTGTTGGAGCCGGCCGTCGAGGCGCGGGCGCGGGATGTCGCGGCTGGGTCGAAGGCTGTGTCGGAGGCGGTGACGGAATATCATGCGGCGCTTGACGCGCTGTCGTCGGCCGCACGTCGTGCCAAGAAGGACAAGGCGCTGAAGTCCCGGAACGCGGCGGGGAGGCTGGTCGGGGCGGGCATGAGGCTCCGAGCATTGGGTGCGGATGTGTTCACCCGGGGTTGGGAGACCGTGTCCGAGGCGACCTCGGCGTCGGCGGAGAAATTTCTCAAGCAGGAGTGGTCGGCGGGGCAGGGTGGCCATGATGTGCTGCCGGGCTGGTCCGAGTACGAGCGGGGGGCTGTCGCGCTGGCCACGGAGGTGGCGGGTGAGTCCGGAGGCCGTGCTGTCGCCCGGCACCTCGTGGCCCCTCCCGAAACACCCCGACCGGACGTGGCTCCCTCGTTGCAGTACCGGCCCAGCCGCGGCGATGATGTAACGGTCTCGGTGGAGAGCGGCGCGGGCATACGGCTGTGGCGGTTCTCCGGTGCCGATCCCGCGACGGTTCTGGGCCGGGGATTCCCAGCGGGTGAAGCGCCCCGCGACGCCACCCTGTACGAGTGGGCCAGGGACACTCCGGACGCAGGGCTCGTACCCACGCCGCGTGATCGGCAGCTGTGGCACGGCGTCGCACGCTACCGATACCAGGTTGACGCGGATTCCGGCAGCGCCCCCGTCAGCGTGTTCGACGCGCTGGAGCACCGTACGGGCGAGTGGGACACGGGGGCCGGAGAGGTGCGCTGGCGGCCCGGAGACTGGCAGGCCCCTGCTGACGCGTCCGCGCCGGTCCACCTCAGCTGGCACAACACCCTGCTAGCAGGCGCCGCAGCGGATGAGTCGGCCTACGACGAGACTGCGGCCGACCCTCTGTTCGCTCCCGGTCTGGGCCCGGTGTGGGGCTTCGGCCAGGTGCGTACCGACCGCTGGACACCGTTCGGCGGCCGGGGCGACGAGTCCGGGCGCGGACCCGAGGCCTTCGTGTTCACCCCGGGCGGGAACGGAACACGGCCGCGCGTCACCCGACCCGCTCGTTCCGGTGAGCGGACCGAGGTCGGTTACGACTGGGCGTGGCATCGCCGCAGCGCGGCCGAGCCGGGTGTTCTGCGTGTGACACGGCGGATCCACCTACGGCCCGAAGGCGTCTCCCGAAGCGAGCTGAGCGCTGTACGCGCGGCTTTCACCCTGGCGCTGGAGCAGGTGGTGAACCTTCCCGGCTACCGGCTGCCCCCGCTGCAGCCCGGAAATGTGCCAGGGCCGCGGACAGTCGGACCCAACCTCTTCACCTCTGTCGAATTCGTGGACAGTGCCGAAGAGGCGCACGGCACGGTGACCGTACGCAGCGGACTGCCGGACACCGAGCGAGGCATGGTCCAGGACGTGTGGTTCACCGGCGTGCATCCGGCGGCATACGTGCACGAGTACCTGCACGGTCTCGGCGTGCTCGACGACCTGCTCGCGCCGGAGGCCCTTCTCCGCCCGGGGAACCGTGGCGAACAAGCGGTGCCCGAGGGCCTGTCGAGCGTGATGGGGCCCATGAGCGGGCGCACCCTGCCGAGCGAGCTGTTCCTCACGCCCGATCACCTGCGCCAGATCAACGATGTCCTCCTGCCGCACGTCCATGCCGGGGGCCAGGCCGTCTCCGGGCAGGTCGTTCCCGCACGGGCACCCCTGGCAGCGAGTCCGCGGTCAGAAGTGGACGTCGCTCCGTCCGTGCCCGCCGGCTGGGCGGCGCTCTATCCTCTGGTGCACGGCGGGCGACGCGGTACGGCGGTCAGCGGTGCGACCATGCCGGTTGCCACCCACCCGGACGACGACGCGCACCACGTCCCAGGATCGCGCGCGAGTGATCCGCTGCCCCGGCTTCGGACCGCCTGGCAGCAACTGAGCGACATACGCGACGAGCAGGAACGGACGGAACACCTCGACCCGGCGTCTCAGCAGGACCTGAACCAGCGTCTCGGGAGTGCGCGTGCCCTCCTCACCGATTCCGGCCTCGCCGCCTCCCACTTCCTGACAGGCCCGCAGGACGCGCTGGAACAGGGCGTGCGCCGACGCGAGAGGCTGTTGAGCCGCCTGGAGAGCTCCGTCACGCAGGCCGAGGCGAAGGCGGCCTCCGGCTCCCGCTTCGCCGACCGTCTCGCCGACCTGCGCGAGTTCCGGCAGCGACTGCTCCAGGAGACGGCCACGATCCGGACCGAGCTGGACCGCCGCACCGAGGCGACGCGCGCGAGCCAGAGCATGGTGCCAGGGGCCCGGGAGATCGAACTCGCCCGCTTCCTCGCGATGGATGAGTACGAGGCGGAGCGTCAGTTCGACCTTCGTGCCGCGGCGCTCACCACCGAGCTCGGGCGCGTCGATGTTCTGCGGTCACGGGGCGGGAAGGGGGCCGACGGGTACACCGAGATGCTGCGGCGCCACCAGAGGCACATGGAGGAGGACCGCGGTCTGCTGCGGGCCATGCGCTCCCGGGACGGCCTTCGGCATCTCACCGACGCGCAGCGCACGGCTCTCGTGCTGGTCGAGCGCAAGGCTCAGGAGCTGGTGGGACGCGAGCGGGAGATCGTCAGGCAGCACCTGGCAGAGGGGGACTGGACATGGGCCGCCGGGTACCCGACGCGGGGCGAGGAACTGGACCAGCTGCTCGACCGGGTGCACGAGCATCTGCGGGACCGGATGGAGCTGGTGACCAACTTCGATCTGGGGCGCGAAGTCAGGGGCGGCACTCTCCTTCAGGCCCTTACGGGAGACGCGGACGGACTGTTCCGCAACTACTGGGAGACGCAGTCCTCGCAGGCTCAAATGAACTCGGCGATGCGCGGAACCCGAGAGGAGAGCATGGGGTACGCGGCTCTCCTGGGCAGAGACGTCACCCTCGGAGGCACCTTCCAGAGCCGGACCCCGAACGCTCTGCTGGACGAGTTCAACCCGTCCGCCGAGGCGGTACGGCAGCTGCCTAAATACGCGGCCCTCGTCTCCCGCCTCCAGCAGGGCGGTGCGACCGAGTACGGCAACGCCGTCTTCCACTGGAAGAAGGACGTCGCGTCACGGATCACGCTCACGCCGCGCGACAGTTGGTTGGAGGGAGCACAGGGGGTCCGAGGAGTGACGAGCCGGGACCACCTGTTCCCCCTGCTGGCGCACGGCGATGAGGACCCGGTCAGGCTGGCCTTCGCCGAGGCGACCGGCTTCGTCCACGATCCGGAGCTGCGGGAGCAGCTCAGCGCCGGCATGTTCGATCAGCGTGGCTACTTCGAGGCACAGATCCACGGAGACCTGTCATGGTCGGACGTCGAGGAGATCGTCCTGCGCCACTCGGGCGAGGACGAGGCGGTCCAGCTCGGCCGCAGGCTCACGGAGTTCGCCGAGGCGGGGGCGCACACCTTCCGAGTGCGGCTGTCGAGGATCGGAGTGCCACAGGATCTGTCGGATCCGGAGACCGAGGAACACGAGTCGCAGGAGTCGCGGGAGCAGGATCAGTGGAGCCACACGGCAGTCTCGAAGGGGGTACTTCCGCCGATTCCCGCAGGACCGCTCCCGGTGATCCCGGAAGAGCCCCGGGCAGAGGAAGCGGCCCAACTGCCCGCTCAGGAGGACGTGCCAGGCTCCGCACCCACGCCCGGTCTCCTTGTCGAACCCGTGGTGGGCGCCGCGCGCCCGGCGGGAGCCGTACCGGTGGAAGAGCTGTTCGCCGGGGCGTGGACGGCGCACGCAGGCGACCGGCCGCTGGCCCTGTGGTTGCCCGGCCCGCACACGGGGACACCGGATCGGGACCGGGCCACCCTCGCCGCGCTGCCGAGGCTCGTCCCCGAGCAGACCGTGCTCGTTTTCGGCGAAGTACGCGAAGGCGCACTCTTCGCCGACGGCCGGCCTGTGACGGCGGAGGGCCTGGCGAGCCTGATCACGGCTGTCACGGGCGGCATGAGGGCACCGCTGCTGACGATGCCGGGAGCCGACCAGGTCGCGCCGCAGCTTTCCGAGATCCTCGGGACACCGGTCATCGCCAGCCGCTACGGCATGGAGATCGATCTCGACGCGGGCACACTGAGCGAGGCCGACGCACCCGAGGGCCTCGAGAACGGCACCGGCTTCCGACTGTTCGAAGGGCAACGCGCCGGCAGCCGAACGTACTTCCTGCGACGACAGATCACCCTGGAGACACCGACTGACTCAGCGACCGCGTTCGACGCGGCCGCCCAGGAGCGGACACCCCCGACGACCGAGTCCTCCGGGACGCCTTCGGCGCCCGGCTATCCCATCGACGTCGATCCCATGGTCAGGTCGATCGGAGTGCCGAGAGCGGGACTGCCGTACCTGATCGACGTGGTGGCGCGGCTGCGCGTCATGGTCGAGGAGAGCGGGCAGACCGTCTCCGAGTCGTACTGGGACAGCCTGCCGCAGCGTCTGCTGAGCAACTACCGCTACCTGGTGCCGGGTGAAGGGGACTCCGAACCCAGCGGCCTGATGGTGCCCCTGGGCAGGGTCGAGGCGCTCGTCACGCTCGATCCACGCGACCCACATGCGGTCTCCCACGTCGCGGGGGCGTACGACCGTTCGTGGCTCCGGCAGACCGAAGACCCGGACTCGGTGCCCTCCACGGATGCTCAAGCCCATCCGCAGGAGACGGAGGCGAGTCCAGGACCGGTCGGCCTCGTACCCGACCGTCCCGCCGGACCTGAGCGCTTCCACGCCAACGAGACGATCAACGCCTCGTACCTCACCGGCGCACAGGTCCAGTCCCACTCCGGCCCCACGGGCGCGACCCGGGGCGGGCTCTCGATGCAGTACGTCGTCGCCCCCGGCGTGTACCTCTCCGCCGGCGTCTCCGGTGTCGCCAACTCCTCTTTCCGGTCCACCACCAAGACCGGGGACGCCGAGGGCGGTCACGTAGAGGACACCAGAGCCGACTCGACGATGATCGCGTACCGTCCCGACTGGTCCCTGCGGGTGCGAACGGACAGGAAACAGCCCTGGAGGGAGATCACTCCCACCGAGGTCAGGCCGCAGGGGGAACAGCGGCTGTTGTTGTACGTACCGGACCACTATCTGCAGTCCGCCCCCGACCAGATCGTCGCCACCGGCACGGGTGACCTCGCACACCGCCTGCCCGCCGTGCACTACGCCTCGGGTCTGACCAACCTGCCCCAGCTGTTCGACCACATCGAGGACTCGCTCAGTCACAAGGGGTACCAACTGCCGCTCGGCAGCGTGACCCGCAACGAACTGCTCCAGAAACTGTGGAACCTCGACTCACACCTGGACGACGCGGTCAACAAGGAGGAGGGCTACCGCTTCAGTCTTCACGACGGGTCAGGCAGGCCGATCGCGGTGGTGGAGTTGCACTCGAAGCGGCTCCAGCACAGCCGCCGGGTCGGCTCGACGAGCGACGTCGCCCATGTGGAGAACGTCAGGACGGCGATCGACGGAACGGGAGGCACCCATACGGTCAACAACTCGACCACGCTCACCGTGCCGGCCGTGACGCTCGACATATCGCCGGCGTCGCTCGCCCACCCCGATCTGGGCCTGGGCGTCAGCGCCTCGCTCGCCATGACCTGGGGCAACTCCGACAGCATCAGCTCGGGACGCACCGGTCTATGGGTCGTGGTACCGCGGTACACGGGATTCACCGCCGGCTACCGGGTGGAGTTCGAGCACAGTGCCGTGGTCGCCGTTCGGGGCGGCGGCACACTCACGACCTCCCCGGTGTCCGGCCAGGGACTGGTCCGGATGCCGGAACCACTTGCGTTCAGGTACGGATTCCAGGTGGACGAGGAAGCGCTGCGCGACGATCAGGTCGTCGGCCCGAGTAGGCCGCTGATCACGGACAGTGCCACGCGGATCGAGGAGACCCACGGGGCCGGCGGAGCTGCCGAGCCGACGACGGCCCGGACCGTGGACGAGCCGGCCATCACAGAGATCACCGACCCCGAGGAGATCGCCGCGCTGGCCGGGCGGGACGACATCGTCCGGCCCTTTGAGATCGTCGAGGCCGGCAGTGTCACGCAGACCGCGCCGGAGACCTCCGAGCACACGATGACCATCCACGAGGGGCCGCTCGGCCGGACCGTCGAGTACCGCCCCGACCTGCTGCGCGCCGCCGGGCGGCGCCCCGGGGACCCCGAACACCTGGAGGTCCCCCCGCACGTGGCGCAGGGACGGGGCATCGGCATGGGACTCGTCGACGTCGACGAGGAGACCGTGCGGGAATTGCACGACCGGGTGGCCGGTGAGCTGCAACGGCTCGGCTTCCTGCCCGCGGACACCAGGGCACCGCTGGCCGGCGGCCACTGGTACTCGCACGGCAACCAGACCGACTCCCGGCTGAGCAACCTGAACATGCTGGAGAAGTACTTCAGCGCCCGCGGCATGGAATCGCACTTCGACCAGATCCACCAGGACGGCCTGGTGCTCACGATGTACCGGCGCCGGGGCATCGCGGGCATCGACCTCGATGTGGACGCGGTGAAGATCACGCTCAAGGCGAGCGGCTCCTCGGAACTGGCCCCCCGGTTCGAGGGTTCGACCGCCGAGTTCCACACCGTCAACCTCGCCATGGGCATGGACACCGCCGGACAGTCCACCGGGGGCAGCACGAAGGCCGGGCTCAGCTTCCGGTTCAAGAGCCTCTTCAACCAGCTGAAGGGCTCCGTGACCGGCGTCGACCTGATCCGTCAGATCGGTGCGACCGAAGGCGTCTCCTACCTCAACAACCGTCCCGAACTGCTGGAGTATCCAGGCGTCGTCAACAAGCACCGCCTGTTCAGCGACTACACCGTCACGATGGAACTCCAGCACAGCGGAGTACAGGGAGAGATCCGCAAGGGAACCCGCAACCCCGGCCCCATCAGGCTGGAGGGCCAGGGCGCCCTGGCCTACCTGCTGCCCCTCGGCGACGTCAGCCGTCCCGGCAAGCCCGGCCTGAAGACCCTGGCACAAGGCCAGGACACCCCGGGAAGGACACCGGCGTCCGTACTCGACCGTGCCGTGGTGTATTACGTCGACGCCACGGGTCTCCACGAGGCGGCCACCTCGGTACTCACACCGCTGATCGGCCCGCAGGGCAACGCGGACCAGGAACTGCACTCGCTCACCAACACCATCCAGGTGAAGGCGCACTTCAAGGAGATCGCCCATGGCCAGCTGACCACGGACCAGCCGTTCAGCCCCGGCTGGTTCAGGGACACGTTCGGCATGGTCAATCTGCGGGCCGAGCTGGGACCCGTACAGTTCGCGGGCGCCACACCCGACAAGTTCGTCCTCGGCATCATCATGCTCTCGCTGCTGCAGACGAACACCTCGGACACCGGGACCACGGGCCTGAAGTGGGTCCAGGCCGATGTCACAGCCGGAGGCCCGACCCAGGCGGACGACCCCGGCAGCACCGGAGCGGTCCAGGGGACAGCGGACGCCGGCCGTACCTGGCAGCGCAACATCTCCTCCAGCGAGGGGCGCACGGGGGGCAAGGAGCTGATCCAGCTCGACTTCAACCGCGGCTACGCCTTCCGTACGACGGTCGACTACTTCGTCGCCAACCGCCTGGAGAAGCACAGCAAGCTGCTGCCGGAAGTGCACCATGTGGCCGACGAGGCCGAGACGAAGGTAAGCAACACGGCCCTGTTCCTGCTCTCCGAGCCCGAAGCGCTCGAACAGTACGGGAAGGACCTCCTCCCCGTCTCCGACGAGCAGCTCGTCGATGTGATGAACCGCTGGAACAAGGGCGAAGCCAGGCTCAGCGGCAACACGGTCGCCGCCGTCCTGTCCCGGTGGGTCAGGGAGACCGCGACACTCCCCGACGACCTGCCCGCACCTCTCGACGCGGAGCGCACCGAACTCGCCCACTCGCTCGCGCGACTCCACGAGAACGGCGGCCTGCCGGTCCTGGACGACACGGTCAGGAACACGTTCAACGGGCGTTTCGGGACGGAGCTGGAGAGCCCGGCGGAGATGAGGCGCAAGAATCCGCTGATCGAGCTGAACGACTTCAACGACATCCAGCTCCCCGAGTACCTCACCCGCGACGACGACGGCGGCCGGACCCTGGGCCACAGCGGCATCCACGACCTCAACTACCAGGACGGGCGCACCACATACGACATCGTGCGCGAACAGGTCGAGAAGACGGCCCCGGGTCTGCTGGCCTCTGACCCCGAACTGTGGACAGCCGGGGGACGGCGGATCGGCCGGGTCCAGGGCGGGGTGAACTCCCTGCAGGCCCTGCTGGCCAAGGGCCGCGACATGGCGATGTGGGACGAATTCCTCTCGCCCAACGGGCACGCCCTCTATCTGGTCAACCCGATCGGCTGGCTGCTCACCGACATCGTGGAGATCAAGCTCTCGGACGTCCTCGAAGGCGCCCCGCAGATATACGACTTCCGGCCCGGCACCGGTATCGAGGTGTACGGCCACGGCTATGTGAGCCAGTCGCAGGGCTCCTCCCGCGACGGAATCCAGAGCTTCACGCCCCTGAAATTCGGCGGCAGTGAGACGAACGCCTTCAACAGCGCGAGTGTCGGCTTCGGGCAGGGCCACCACCGGAGCGTCACCCGCGCCGAGAACGCCGTCACCGAGCAGACGATCTACGACTGGAACGCCAACTACCTGGCCCGGTTCCGGCACACGTTGACCGCGGAGGTCAGGCGCCTGGACATGGCGGGCCGACCGCTCAACAACCTGCTGGCCGGGTGGTACAGGGCGGGCGAGCCCACCCGATCAGCCGTGAACCGCACGAGTGTCTCCGGCCTGCTCGACCTGCAAGTCCCGCGCGGACTCGCGGAGTTCCTGCCCGAGTACGGCCCCTCGCTCCCCCGCGACCTGCGCCCCCTGCCGCCACTTCCGGGCGACGCCTACGTCACGGGCACCATGCTCGACGACGGGCTGCCGGCCGCCATGAAGCTGATGCGACAGCTCTTCGGCCCCGAGGCCGACGGAGCCGTGACCCGCACCAGCCAGACGCTCCGGCAGCTCATGGGCCGTGCACACCAGACCAACCACATACTGCAGGCGTCAGCGGGCAACCGATACCTGCTGACCGACAAACTGCATGTGCCAGGCCGCTCCTCCACGCGAGCCAGGCTGTACATGCGAGGCGACCTTTTCGACCTCGAAGTCCTCGGCCCGGTGAAGGGCACGGGTGCGGGCCGCTACATCAAGCACCAGAGCGGCACGACAGCCGGTCAGACCACCGACCGCTGGCGTCCCTCGGCCAACGTGAACTCCTCCGCCACCGGCGCCATCCACCAGCCCGAGCCCGGCACCGACGGCCAGCCGATCCCCCCTTACACAGCGGAGGGCAGCACCGTGGCCACCCGTGTCACCGCCGGCAGCGCGGCGGACGCGGGGACGGAGAACTACCGGCGCGAGCAGCACGTCAAGCAGCAGGGTCCGCTGCAACTGGTACGCATGCGCGGCCGCTACCGGCTGGAGGCCGAGCGGTACGCACGCCACCTCCTGTGGCCCAGCACGCGACAGCGGGGCATCGTCCGCAGTGACGCCTTCACCGGTGACGTGTATGTCCAGCTGTTCCAGGCCGAGGTCGAGGAGTTGCGTGCCCGCCTCGAGGAAAGGGAACAGCGGGCGAGCCGCGGCGACCTGGGCTGGCTGGAACTGGAGGAGGCGCCCCGGTTCGACCTGGCTTCCCTGCTGCGAGACGCCGGCAGGACGCGCGCGGCAAGCGCGGACCGGGCCCACCAGACCGTCGCCCGGCTGATCCGCCAGCAGTCCGACGGCGCGTTCGACGGGGTTGTCCTCACCCTGGACTCCGCCGCCCATCTCACAAACGCCTCACAGCAGCAGCCGCCGCCGGTGAGCACTCCCCCCTCGCTCAGTCTCTACGGGCTGCCCCATGACTACCTGGTCCGTGACCTCGCGCATGAACTCGACGTGCACGTACGCCTGGACATCAACGGCGGGGACGGCACGGTCCGTCAGCGCTGGGCCGATCCGTCCGGTCACGTGTACGCGTTCGATCCGCTCGATCCCGGCGCCGACAGCCCTGCCCGGGGCGGGCTCACGGCGGCGGACGCCGAGGGCGCTGGACTGATCACCGGGGACCTGCGTGAGAAGGCGGACGAACTCGGGTTCGACAAGTCGGAACTCGGCGAGATCTACCGGACCTCATGGCAGCGCCGACGCAGTTTCGCCGACGCGCTGTCCGTCGAGGTGTCACGCAGGCAGGCCCGGCTCGACACCGATCCACGCCTGGCCTCGCTGTATCGCGATGCTCTGCGGCTGGCCGAAGGGGAGGAGGCGCCGGTCAGGACCGGCCAGGACGCCGGGTTCGCGCTCGACGGGCTGCGCGAGCTGGCACGCGACACCGAGGACATCAGCCCCGAACGGCTGGAAACCCTGCTGAGGTCCGTCAGTGATCTCCTGCCCGCGAAGGCACCCCTGCCAGAGAGGGAGACCGGGCCGGTGACGGCCGCCGTGCCCGTCGAGTACGAGGAGCGCCTGCGCCTGGCCTTTCGGATTTCGCCTGATGCCAACCTCGCGGCGACGCACATAGAGAGGGAGTTGCTGGAGGCTGGAACCGGCGCTCGCGCGCTCGTGCTGCCCGAGTTCTGGGGAGAGGGTGTCGGCAGTCCGTTGTACGCGGTCAATCTCCGCCATCGTGTGCGCTGGTCCCACGCCAGGAGCGGTGTCCTGATGTCCGCTCCGCAGTCAGACGCCGGCTTGGTGTCATGGATGAGCGTCGATGCCGAAGGCAAGATGATCAATCCGCCCTCTGAACTGTCCGAGCTGGGCGATGAGGCGACCCACTTCCCTGAGCTGTCCCTCGGCAACGATCTTCTGAGCGTGCTGGGACTCGTCGAGCGGGTGGCCCCGCGCCCTGTCGCTGCCGCTTCAAAACCGGTCCTCGACTCCACCGGAGGCGACGCGTCCGGGGGCGTCGCTGAGCGATCCGCCCCCTGGGTGGGCATGGCGCTGACCGAAAACGACATCACGAACGGGCAGAGCCAGCGGATTCTCAGGAAGCAGCTGGAACGTCTGGACCCGAACACCCCGGGCCACGCACGGGTGCGGGCCGTACTGGACACCTATGAGCGGTTCCGCCCCACCGCTGAGCCGGAACCGGTGATCGCGATGCCGGTGCCCGAGGCCGTGGCGTCGGCACACGAAGCCGTGACATCGACAGCCGAAGTCGTGACACCAGCGCCTGAAGCCGTGGTGCCGCCGATCGCCACCGAGTGGCTCGACGCCGCCACGGGGCGCGATTCGAGCCGGCCGGCGACGTGGGGCTCCGAGGGCACCACCCTTGTGCCGGAGCAGGGACGGACAACCACCCTGCCGGATAGCGGCTTCGGAACCCATGGGGGTGGGTTCGCCGTGCCCAGGGTGGACATCGACCATGGCATACCGGAGAAGAACGTCTCACGTTTCCGGAAGTTGAGCAGTGAACTCAACCTGGTGCTCGAGGTGCGCCCGACCGATCCGCACGCGACCGCGTGGCTCGACAAGGGGGCGCTGCCCAAGCCCGAGGCGGTGAAGGCCAAGCCGCTCGACGCGCTCGATGTCCACCTGGGGGCGGACGAACGGAACCTCGGGCTCGTCGGGTACTTCTCACCTACCTCGCCGCAGCGCACGGCTCTGATGGACGACAGCCTGTGGGACGAGATCCAAACCCGCGGCCGACGGCGACTGCACGAATACCGGGTACTGGCCCCCGAGATGGCTGCCCTCGCCGAGCGGTTCCCCGTGGTCGACGGCGTGGTGCATGGATACAGCAGCGAGGGAGAGCTGCGCCCGCTCACCAGCGACCACGACATCTTCGACATCTACACGCCGGGTGGTTCCCCGCTGACCCTTGTGCGTGACGAGGGTGCCGTGGGCGCGATGAAGGCGGGCCGCATGGGGGTCGAGCACGGGGCTCTCACCTACTGGAAGCCGGAGACATCCGAGGGTCGGCACATATCTGAAGAGGTCAACCGCAACCATGCCTCGGGCCGGGAACCGGTGGTGGTCTTCCGGCCGGGGGAAGAGCTCCAGGTGACGTCTGCGGCGTCGTCACGCAGGGGCTCGGCCCATCAGGCCGAGGAGATCTCACCGACGCCGTCGCTCGCGCTCGCCGACCGAGTGACAGCTCAACTCATGGGTGCAGCCGAGAATAAAAGAAGGGAAGTACTCGTCAGGGGAGAGCTGAACAGACTTGCGCTCGAGGCAGTGGCGGAAAGGGTGGTCCGAGACGCCGCAAACAATGACTGTGTGACATTGCTGGCAGAATTCCTGACCCAAATTCAGCCTCAACGCGAACCGTATACCGGAGTGCGCGCGGCCGGATCGGTAGACGATTCCGTCATCGGGCTTTCAGGTGCAAAAAATACAATTATTCCAGGAGCTGCCTGGAATAGAATATCCTCGTGGTCGCACGTGGCTGATTCTCTCAGGAGGGAATCAGTGCGAGCCAGTGCTCCTGCTGTTGCATTGATCATATGGAGGCGTGGTTCCGGTGCTGACTTCCTCCAAGATCGGACCGCCTCTATCGGGCACGCGTTCGCCGCTGTCGCCGAACCCGATGGGCGTACTTGGTGGCTTGAACTTCAACGAGCTTCGGGTAACCGGGTATCGGTTCACGCACCCGCCCGGGACGCCCTCCATGCCGAAGCGGTTGTAGTTTCCCTCGGGCGCGTATCCCCGGACGCCCTGTTGATGAACACCGATAACCATTCCTCTGACGTCCTTGATCGAGTCTCGGAGTCGGAGTCCACTGCGCGTTCGATCGTGGATAAGCCCTTGGATTTGCGCATCGGTGCAATGGGATTCGAGGTGGAAAGCTCCATCGTTCTTGACTCGAAGGAAAGTGACGGATGGTTCTACGCGGATGACCTGGTCCTGTCCAAGAATGTAGTGATCACTACAGACAAGTTCAGAGATGAATGGGTTGCCGAGGTCGTCACGCGGCCGATCAATGCGCTGAGTGGTGAATCGGAATGGGCTCAGCGGGAGCATGTGTTCGGGGATGTGGTGGAGGTGTTCAGGCGCTTGAAGAAGGCCAAGCCCGGAACCCCTCTGGCGAAAATCTTCCCCAGGGGCGACGGGTTCTCGTTGACGAAGGAAGGGGAGTCCGCCCGTCGTGGCCCTGAACTGCATGAGGGCAGGTTGTCGATTCACATGACGGTCGGAGTCCCCTTGGTCGGTCTTGGCCCCCTCCTTGAGCTGACCGCAGAGCGGACAATGTTCAAAAATGCTCCGGGCCATGTAAACCTGCAAGGGGGGCGAGAGTTTGCGGATCGCGTTGTACGACGTCTGCCGCAGGAAATACGGAATTCCAAATCGGACCTAGACGCATTGCATGGCTATACGTGGCTTCTCTATACGCAGGTGGCTGCGGTCGCATACACGCTTCTGTCTGAATCGGGGCTGGACGCCAAGAAACTTTCTCAGGTCGCTTCTCGCACCTCCATGTCGGCGCTGCGGGAGTCGCTTTCCCGCCCGGTCCGGGAGTTCCTCCGGGATGAGGGAGGGCGGATAATCGATAAATTCGTCACGCAGTTCCTGAAGGATAATGGTCAGGATCCGGATCTCTACCTGGAGGGAAAGCAGGGGGAACCTGCAGTGTTTCTGGCGAGGAGCAAAAAAGGATTTTCGATACTGGACTATCTCAAGAGTGCACTCTTTGAGGAACCGTCGCGCGGAAGCACTGCAGCCATCAATCAGCGGGTGATGATGGGTGTGGGAACTTACTTCGAAAAAATGGACGACCATCACGGGACTCGATCGACCGTTCCTCTTGCGGTAATAGAACTTCGAGCTTATGGCGATTTTGATCGTGCGCTGGTTCGCGGTTGGAATACTTACGAGAGCGAATTGTCCGCGTATTACAAAGAAATTATGAAACTGGCTCAGGATGCCGACTCTCGTGCATGGAGGGAAGAAGTTGATAAGGGTCGCCCCGACCCGCGGTGGAATACGCCTGTCGCGCGAATCGATTTTGCGGAGAAGGACAGGCTGAATATCTCGCCGGATTCCTCCGGTCCCCTTGATGATTTCTTGTCGAATATTATGAAGGAGGTGTGGCGGCGTCGTAAGGAAAACCTTCCGGGTCTCACCATTCACGTGGAAGGTGGGGGCAACGGAAGCGATGCGGTAAAAACCGGTATGGAGCGGGCGAAGGCCGTAGAACTGCACCTGCGGAATCTGCTCGCTCGATTTGCGGATCGATGGGGACCGGATTTCATCCCGACTGTCCGAGTGACGTCGCGCGGTAAGGACCCGTCAGAAAGTCGGATGCGCCTCGTGGCGCCGGCGGGTGCCGTCGACCGTCAGGCCAGGCGCTCTGTCGTCGTGTGGTCCACCGTGGTGCGGGGGACCGCCGGGTAAGGACGATTTCTCGGCGCGCCCCGGATCTTTCGCCCGTGCTCTGCCCGCGATAGCGGGGTGTGATCCGTCCCGCACTGACTGGGCTGCGATCCGTCGAGTGAGCCGCCGGTCGCGCGCAGGCCTTGGAGGGCCCCGGAGCGGGAGATGCCGGCGCAGGTCGCTGAGCAGTACGGATCACGCACGGTCGACGCGCTGATGGCGACCGTTCTCGGCCACTACGATCGGCTGTGGCCCCGCGTCGAAATAAAGCTCGATGCCATCGACAGCTTGGACATGGACCGCATGTGTCGACGCGAGTGGCGGACAGTGCGCCGCAGAACCGGCCAGTACGGTGGTCGCGGAATCCGACGCGCGGACTACGGTGGGACGGTCATCCGCCGCCGATGACCCCTGGTGCCGGCTCATCCACGGGGAATCCCGCGACCAAGCGCCTCGGCAGTGCAGACCAAAACGATCAGTCAGGCTCCGCGCGACAGCCGCACGAGCTGTGGTGGTGTCGCGACACCGTGGACGAGCACAGGTACGAGAGCTTCCGCGGAGGCCGGGGCTACCACGGCACAACCCCCTCGCGGTCGAGGAAGATGCCGGTCGGGCCGTCAGGTCCGAGCGTGGCAAGGCGCACGATGGCCTCCGAGCCCTCGGCGACGGTCTGGGTGCCCATATGTCCGTTGAACACGGTGTCGGTGGGGCCGGGGTCGGCGAGATTGATGCGGAACCGGGGATATGCCTCGGCGTACTTCAGCGTGAGCATGTTGATCGCCGCTTTGCTGGGCTGGTAGAAGGGCATCGGATGGGCATGCTCGATCGTGGCCGGGTCGACCGAGCGGCCGAAGGAGCCCATGCTGCTGGAGACGTTCACGATGCCGGGCAGGGATGACTTCTCCAGCAGGGGCAGGAAAGCCCGGGTCGTGCGCAGCGTGCCGAGGTAGTTGGTCTGCATCACGTACTCGGCGTCCTCGGCCGTCACCTCCAGCATGTTCGTGACGACCGGACCGGGAACGGCGGCGTTGTTGACGAGTACGTCGATGGAGCCCTCCCGGGCGAGGACATCCGAGGCGGCGGCGTCGACCGACTCCTGGTCGGTCACATCGATGCGCACGAAGCGTGCTCCGAGTTCGGCCGCGGCCGCCTCGCCCCGTTCGGCGCTGCGCGCGCCGAGGAGGACATGGTGGCCGCGCTCGATGAGCTGGCGTGCGACCTCGTAGCCGATGCCCCTGTTGGCCCCGGTGATGAAGGTGGTGGTCATATCGGACTCTCCCCGCATGTCTCGAACGTGTGCCGGTGTTATCGGGTGAAGGCTTGGGAGGTGATGCCGTTGATGGTGGTGTTGCCCTGCTG
>NZ_BAAATS010000036.1:0-20376 GCF_039533535.1 Streptomyces kunmingensis | reverse complement strand
CGGCGCCGCTGTCGTCGACCTGCCCACCTACGCCTTCCAGCGGGAGCGTTTCTGGCCCCGGCCCCGGCCTGCCGGAACCGCTGCCGCGACCGGTGGTGCCGACGCCGCGTTCTGGGAGATCGTCGAGGGCGGTGACCCGGCCGCGTTCGCGCAGTCGCTCGGGGTCGCGCCCGACGCGGACCCGGCCGATGTCCTGACGGCCCTCGGCGCATGGCAGCGCCGCCGCGAAGAGCGGGCCGGCGTCGACCGGCTCGGCTACCGGATCGGCTGGGCGCCGGCCGGTCCGGTCGGTGACGCCGCCGTCTCCGGTGGCTGGCTGATCGTGGAGCCGGAGCCGGCGGACTTCGACGACTCCTGGGCGGGAGCCCTCGCCGATGAGCTGGCGGCGCGCGGCGCACGGGTCACCCGGCTGCGCCTCACGACCGCGGAACCGGACCGGGCGGATCTGGCCGCCCGCCTCGGGGAGTTCGCCGGCCACGGGCACGTGGTGTCGTTCCTCGGGCAGGACGAGCGGGAACACGAGGGCCGTCCCGGTCTCGCCCTCGGCCTGACAGCCACCACCGCACTTGTGCAGGCGCTGGCGGACGCGGGCGTGGACGCACGGCTGTGGTCGGTGACGTCGGGCGCGGTGTCCACGGGCGCCGGCGATGAACTGACGCATCCGGTACGGGCAGCCGTGTGGGGTCTGGGCCGGGTCGTCGCGCTGGAGGAGCCGGAGCGCTGGGGCGGCCTGGTCGACGTGCCGGAGCGGCCCGCGGGCGGCGCCGTGGCCCGTCTCGTGGACGTGCTGGCGGGAGGCGCCGGGGACGAGGACCAGATGGCTCTGCGCGGCGGGGCCGTGCTCGGACGCCGCCTCGTCGCCGCGTCGCCGGGGACCACGAACGCCGGCTGGACGCCCTCGGGCACGGTCCTGATCACCGGCGGCACCGGCGCTCTGGGCACCCGGCTCGCCCGCTGGGCCGTGGACCGGGGCGCGCGGCACGTCGCACTCCTGAGCCGACGCGGCGACGACGCCCCGGGCGCCCCTGAACTCCGTACGGAACTGGAAGCGCGCGGCGTCACCGTCACCTTCGCCGGCTGCGACCTCGCCGACCGGACGTCCCTCGCGGAGGCCGTCGCCCGGATCGAGGCCGGAGGGCCCGCGATCCGGTCCGTCTTCCACGCCGCGGGCCTGACCCAGGCCGTGGCCCTGCGCGACACCGGCACCGACGACCTCGCAGCGATGCTCGGCGCGAAGGCGGCCGGAGCGGCGAACCTCGACGCGCTGCTCGGCGACCGCGACCTCGACGCGTTCGTGCTCTACTCCTCCATCGCGGCCACCTGGGGCAGCGGCGGCCAGAGCGGATACGCGGCCGCCAACGCCTACCTCGACGCACTCGCGACCCGGCGCCGCGCCCAGGGCAGGGCGGCCACCTCGCTCGCCTGGGGCCCCTGGGACGGTGGCGGCATGGCCGCCGCCGAGGGCGCCAAGGACGACCTGCGCAGACGCGGACTGCTCGCCCTGTCGCCCGACGACGCGATGGCCGCACTGGAGTCGGCGCTGTCCGGCGACGAACCCTGCGTATCGGTCGTGGACGTCGACTGGGATCGCTTCCTGCCGACGTTCACCCTGCGCCGGGCCGGCACACTCTTCGACGCGTTCGGCACGACGCAGCCCGATGACCACGCCCACGCCCACGACCACGGACAAGGGCAAGGGCACGACACCGCCGCCGGGCTGCGCGAGCAGTTGCGCGGCCTCGACGACCGGGACAGGCGCCGCCGGGTCCTCGAACTGGTCCGCGGTGAGGCCGCGGCGGTCCTCGGGCACGCCACGAGCGCGGCCGTCGAACCGGAACGCGCCTTCCGCGATCTGGGGTTCGACTCGCTCACCGCGGTCGAGTTCCGCGACCGGCTGCGCGTGGCGACGGGCCTGTCGCTGCCCGCCACCCTGGTCTTCGACCACCCCACGTCGGCGACGCTCACCGACTTCCTCGTCGACCACCTCATGGGCACCGAACAGCGGCCCGAACGCGTCGAAGCCGCCCGCGCCGCCTTCGACGAACCGATCGCGATCGTGGCCCTGGGCTGCCGCTTCCCGGGCGGTGCCACCGATCCGCAGACCCTGTGGCAGGTGCTCTCCGGGGCGGCCGACGCCATCACCGCGTTCCCCACCGACCGCGGCTGGGACCTGGACGCCCTCGACGCCGCGGGCTCCGCCTTCACGCGCGAAGGCGGCTTCCTCCCCGGCGCCGCGGAGTTCGACGCCGCCTTCTTCGGCATCTCGCCGCGCGAAGCCCTGGCCATGGACCCGCAGCAGCGCCTCCTCCTGGAAGTCGCCTGGGAGACCCTGGAACGCGCGGGCATCGCCCCGCTGTCCCTGAAGGGCGACCAGGTCGGCGTCTTCGTCGGAGCCGGCAGCTCCGGCTACCTCAGCCAGGTGAACGACGTCCCCGACGGCGTCGGCGGTCACCTCATCACCGGCAACTCGGGCAGCGTGCTGTCCGGCCGTATCTCGTACGCGCTCGGTCTCGAAGGCCCGGCCGTCACCGTCGACACGGCCTGCTCGTCCTCGCTCGTCGCCCTCCACCTCGCCGTCCAGGCGCTGCGGTCCGGCGAGTGCTCGCTAGCCCTCGCCGGCGGTGTCACCGTCATCGCGGGACCGGACGCCTTCATCGACTTCGCCCACCAGGGCGGACTCGCCACCGACGGCCGCTGCAAGGCGTTCTCCGACGACGCCGACGGCACGGGCTGGAGCGAGGGCGCCGGCCTGATCCTGGTGGAACGCCTCTCGGACGCCCAGCGGAACGGCCACCAGATCCTCGCCGTCGTTCGCGGCTCGGCCGTCAACCAGGACGGTGCCTCCAACGGTCTGACCGCCCCCAACGGGCCCTCCCAGCAGCGTGTCATCCGCCAGGCCCTGGCCAACGCCCGGCTGGAGCCCGCTGACGTCGACGCGGTCGAGGCCCACGGCACCGGCACCTCGCTGGGCGACCCGATCGAGGCGCAGGCGCTGCTCGCCACGTACGGTCAGGACCGGCCCGCCGACCGGCCGTTGTGGCTCGGCTCGGTGAAGTCGAACATCGGGCACACGCAGGCCGCCGCCGGTGTCGCGGGTGTCATGAAGATGGTCCTCGCGCTGCGCCACGCCGAACTGCCCAGGACGCTGTACGTCGACACGCCGTCCTCGCACGTGGACTGGGCCTCGGGCGCGGTGGAACTGCTGTCGCAGGCCCGCGACTGGGCGCCCGGTGACCGGCCACGCCGAGCGGGCGTGTCCGCGTTCGGCGTCAGCGGCACGAACGCGCACGTCATCATCGAAGAGGCACCTGCTCTCGCCGCACAGGCGCCTGCCCTTGCCGCACAGGCGCCTGTCCCCGCCGCGCAGGCGCCGGGAACCGTCACCGCCGTGACGGCGCGCACCGCCCCGCCGGTGGTGCCCTGGCCCCTCTCGGCCCGTTCCGCGGAGAGCCTTCCCGCGCAGGCCGGCCGACTGGCCGCCGGGACGGACGGCCTGGACGCGACGGACGTGGGTCTGTCCCTGGCCACCACCCGGTCGCCTCTGGAACACCGGGCGGTCGTCCTCGGTGCCGGCCCCGGCGAACTGCGTACGCGACTGGAGGCCCTGGCCACCGGCGAACCGACACCCGGAGCGGTGTCGGGTATTTCCCGCGCCGGTCTCACCGGGTTCGTCTTCTCGGGACAGGGTGGTCAACGGCAGCGCATGGGACGGGAACTGGCCGAGTCCTTCCCGGTCTTCGCGACCGTCCTGGACGAGGTGTGCGGCCACTTCGAGGGTCTGCGTGAGGTGATCCGTGAGGATGCGGAAGCTCTCGGGCAGACGGGGTGGGCGCAGCCTGCGTTGTTCGCGGTCGAGGTGGCGTTGTTCCGACTGCTCGAGTCGTGGGGTGTCAGGCCGGACTATTTGGTCGGGCATTCGGTGGGTGAGCTGGCCGCCGCGCATGTGTCCGGGGTGCTGTCCCTCGCCGACGCCTGCCGACTGGTCGGAGCCCGTGCCGGGTTGATGCAGGCGCTGCCCGCGGGTGGTGCGATGTGGGCGGTGCGGGCGACCCTCGACGAGGTGACTCCGCTGCTGGTGGAGGGTGTGTCGGTGGCGGCGGTGAACGCCCCGGGCCAGGTCGTCCTCTCCGGCACCCGAGCAGCCGTCGAGACCGTGGCCGCTCAGTTCGCGGACCACCGGGGGAGGTGGCTGGAGGTCAGTCACGCTTTCCACTCGGCGCTCATGGATCCGATGCTGGCCGAATTCGCCACGGCCGCACGAGAGTTGACGTACGGCACGCCCCGTATCCCGATCATCTCTACGCTCACGGGCGAGCCGGTCACCGACTTCACCGCGTCGTACTGGGCCGACCAGGTCCGCGGCACGGTCCGTTTCGCCGACGCGATCACGCGCCTGACGTCCCTGGGTGTCACCCGTTTCCTCGAACTCGGCCCGGATGCCGGTCTCGTGGCGGCGATCGGTGAGAGCGACGAGGACGCCCTGGCCGTGGCGGTGCTCAACCGGAAGCAGTCCGAGCCCGTCACCGCCGTCACCGCACTGGCCCGCCTGTGGGCGGACGGCGCCGACGTCGACTGGGCAGCCTTCTACGCACCCACCGGCGCCACCGTCGTCGACCTCCCCACCTACGCCTTCCAGCACCAGCGCTACTGGCTGGACGGCGCGTCGGGCGGCTCGGACGCCGGTGCCATCGGCGCCGATCCGCTCAGGCACCCGCTGCTGAGCGCGGCGGTGGAACTCTCCGACGGCGGCGGGCATGTGTTCACCGGCCGGATCTCCGCCCGGACGCATCCCTGGATCGCCGAGCACCAGGTCGCGGGCGAGGCGGTGTTCCCCGGTACCGGATACGTGGAACTCGCCGTCCGCGCCGGTGACCAACTGGCCTGCGACCGGATCGAGGAACTCGTTCTGGAGGCCCCGCTGGTCCTGCCGGAGCGGCAGGCCGTCCAGGTGCAGCTCATCGTCGACCCCGGCGACGGGAACGGCCGCCGTTCCTTCCGCATCAGCTCCCGTGTCAGCGGCGGGCAGACCTGGACCCGCCACGCGAGCGGCGTCCTAGGCACCGCAGCCGGGCGGCAGCACGCCGGACTCACCGCCTGGCCGCCGGCCCGGGCCGCCGCCGTCGACATCGACGGCCACTACCGGGCCCGCGCCGAGAACGGTTTCGGCTACGGCGAGATCTACCAGGGCCTGACCGCCGTCTGGCGGCGGGACGGCGAACTGTTCGCCGAGGTCGTGCTCGGCGACGAGTTCCGCGGCGAGGCCGGCCGGTTCGGCCTCCACCCTGCCGTGCTCGACGCCGCGTTGCAGGTCCTGTCGTACGACGCGAGCGCGGCAGGCGGCGGACGGCTCCCGTTCGTCTGGAGCGGAGTCACCCTGCACGCGAGCGGCGCGTCCCTGCTCCGCGTCGCCATCGTGCCGGGCACGGCGGAGGGGACGTACACCGTCACGGTCGCGGACACCTCGGGCGAACTCGTGCTGACCGCGGACGCGTTGACCCTACGGCCCTACGACGGCACCCCGTTCGCGGCGCCCACCGCCCCGGGGACCGAGGCCGGCCCGGACGCCTCGCCGCCCCGGACCCCCGCGCGCCGCAAGGCCGCCGCGGCCGTGTCCGGCGGCGGGCAGGCACTGCGCGACCGCCTCGCCGCGCTGCCCAGGGACGAACAGCGCGACGCCCTGCTGGAGATCGTGCGCCGCCGCGCCTCGATCGTGCTGGAGCAACCCCGTACGCAGACGCTCAACGCCGAACTGCCCTTCCGCGACCTCGGCTTCACCTCCCTCACCGCCGTCCAGCTGCGCGAGGCACTCGGCGAGGAGACCGGCCTGCGGCTGCCCGCGACGCTCGTCTTCGACTATCCGACACCGCGCGCCCTGGTCGACCATCTCCGCGACGAACTCCTCGGCGGACCCGAGCCGGACACCGCACCGCGGGGCCGCGCCAGGACCACCGCCGACCTCGACGACCCCATCGCCATCATCGGCATGAGCTGCCACTACCCCGGCGGCATCCGCACCGCCCAGGACCTGTGGCGGCTCGTCGCCGAGGGCACCGACGCGATCTCCGGCCTCCCGACCGACCGCGGCTGGGACCTGGAAGCGCTCTACGACCCCGACCCGGACAACCCCGGCACGTGCTACGTCCACGAGGGCGGGTTCCTGCACGACGCCAGCGAGTTCGACGCCACGTTCTTCGGCATCAGCCCCCGCGAGGCCGTCTCCATGGACCCCCAGCAGCGGCTCCTCCTGGAGAGCTCCTGGGAGGCGATGGAACACGCGGGCCTGAACGCCCACACGCTGCGCGGCACCAGCACCGGCGTCTTCGCCGGAGTCACCTACCAGGACTACGGAGGCCTTCTCGCGGCGGCGAAGGAAAGTTCCGAGGGCTTCCTCGGCACCGGCAACTCGCCCAGCGTCCTGTCCGGCCGCGTCTCGTACACGCTCGGCCTCGAAGGCCCCGCGGTCACCATCGACACGGCCTGCTCCTCCTCCCTGGTCGCACTGCACTCCGCCTGCCAGGCACTGCGCGAGGGCGACTGCACGATGGCGCTCGCCGGCGGTGTGACCGTCATGTCCACCCCGATCTCGCTGATCGAGTTCAGCCGTCAGCGCGCGCTCGCCGAGGACGGCCGCTCCAAGCCGTTCTCCGACGACGCCGACGGCGCGAGCTGGGGCGAGGGCGTCGGCATGCTGCTCCTGGAGCGGCTGTCGGACGCCCGGGCCAACGGCCACCGGGTACTCGCGGTGGTACGCGGCTCCGCCGTCAACCAGGACGGTGCCTCCAACGGCCTCACCGCCCCCAACGGCCCCTCCCAGCAGCGCGTCATCCGGCACGCGCTGACCAACGCCCGGCTGACCACGGCCGACGTCGACGTCGTCGAGGCGCACGGCACCGGCACCGCGCTCGGTGACCCGATCGAGGCGCAGGCGCTCCTGTCCACCTACGGCCAGGACCGCCCGGCCGACCAGCCGCTCCGGCTCGGCTCGATCAAGTCCAACATCGGCCACGCGCAGGCCGCCGCCGGTGTGGCGGGCGTGATCAAGATGGTGCAGGCGATGCGGCACGACCTGATGCCGAAGTCGCTGCACCTGGGCTCGCCGTCGTCGCACGTGGACTGGTCGGCGGGTGCGGTGGAGCTGTTGGCGGAGGCGCGGGAGTGGCCGCGTGGGGAGCGGCCGCGGCGTGCGGGTGTGTCGGCGTTCGGGATGAGCGGGACGAACGTCCACGTGATCATCGAAGAAGCACCGGAACCGGGACCGGAGCCGGGTCTTGTCGCTGAGCCGGTCGCGGTGGAGTCGCCTTCTGCCGTGCCGTGGTTGGTGTCGGCGCGGAGTGCGGCGGGGTTGCGGGGGCAGGCGGCGGCGCTGGCGGCGCTGGGTGACTGCGATCCGGTGGGCGTCGGCTGGTCGTTGGCGACGACGCGGGCGCGGCTGGAGCATCGGGCGGTGGTGACGGGTTCGTACGGTGCGGCGCTGGGTGTGTTGTCGAATGGTGAGCCGTCGGGACACGTGGTGTCGGGGGTGGCTGGTTTGGTGGGCCGGCCGGTGTTCGTGTTCCCCGGTCAGGGGGCGCAGTGGACTGCGATGGGTGCTCAACTCCTGGATGAGTCAGCGGTGTTCGCGGGTGTGGTCGCCGAGTGTGAGGCGGCGATGGCGGGCCTGGTGGACTGGTCCGTGACAGATGTTCTACGGGGTGCCGGTGGGGCGCCGTCGTTGGAGCGGGTCGATGTGGTGCAGCCCGCGTCGTTCGTGGTGATGGTGTCGCTGGCGGCGCTCTGGCGTTCGTACGGGATCGTGCCGGCTGCTGTGGTCGGTCACTCCCAGGGTGAGATCGCGGCCGCGTACGTGGCGGGGGTGCTGTCTCTGGAGGATGCGCTGCGGGTGGTGTGCCTGCGGAGTAAGGCGATCGCGGAGTTGGCGAGTGGGGCGGGCACGATGGCTTCCGTCGGTGCCGGTGTCGCCCGGGTGGAGGAGATCCTCGCCCCGTGGGGTGAGCGTGTGTCGGTCGCGGCGGTGAACGGCCCGTCCCAGGTGGTCGTCTCCGGTGAGGTCGACGCGGTCGAGGAAGTGGTCGTCGGCTGCCAGGAGTTGGGGTTGCGGGCGCGCCGGATCGCCGTCGATTACGCCTCGCACTCGGCGTCGATGGAGGTGTTGGAGTCCGATCTGGCTCAGGCTCTGGCGGGGATCGCGCCCCGTAGCGGCGAGATCCCGCTGCTGTCGACGGTGGCGGGTGAGTTCGTCGACGGCACGGTGATGGACGGCGGCTATTGGTTCACGAACCTGCGTTCCCGCGTCCGGTTCGCCGAGGCGGTCGAGAAGCTGGCCGCCGACGGCAACAACGTGTTTGTCGAGGTCTCCTCCCACCCGGTGCTGTCGGCGGCCGTGCAGGACCTGGCCGAGGACAGCGTCGTCACGGGATCGCTCCGCCGCGACGACGGCGGCCTGGCCCGCTTCCTCGCCAGCGTGGCCGAGCTGTGGGTACGCGGCGTCGACGTCGACTGGACAGCCGCCTTCCCCAGTGCGCCCCCGGCACCAATCGATCTGCCGACGTACGCCTTCCAACGCAACCACTACTGGCCGGAGTTCGACACCGGGACCACCGTCCCCGCGGATGAGGGGACCGTTGCGGACCGGGAGTTCTGGGCGGCGGTGGAGCGGGCCGACGTGGACGCGCTCGCCGGGACACTGGGCACGGAGACCGCCGTCCTCGACCCGCTGCTGCCCGCGCTGGCCGACTGGCGGCGCAAGCAGCGCGAGCAGGACACCACCGACGCCTGGCGCTACCGGATCAACTGGACGCCGCTCACCCCGGCGGACGGGGAACCGGTCACCGGCGACTGGCTGATAGTGACGTCCGACGGTGCCGACAGTGCCGACGGTGCCGACGACGCCGCACGGGCCTGGGCCGACACGATCGCCGACGAGCTGACCGCACGCGGCGCGACCGTCCGGCCACTGCGACTCGGCACAGCCACGCAGGACCGGACAGCGCTCGCGGAACAGCTCACCGGCCTCACCGGCGGCGACGACCTCGCCGGCGTCGTGTCTCTGCTGGCCTGGGACGAGCGGGCCGGCGACGGACTGCCGGGGCTGCCCTCGGGCCTCGGCCTGACCGCCGTACTCCTGCAAGCACTCGGAGACGCCCAACTCGACGCACCCGTATGGGCGTTGACGTCCGGCGCGGTCTCGGCCGCCCGATGGGACGCGGTCGCCAGGCCCGGCCAGGCGGCGGTGTGGGGACTCGGACGGGTCGCGGCGCTCGAGCACCCGGACCGCTGGGGCGGGCTGATCGACGTACCGGACGAGCCCGACACGCGGTCCGCGCGGCGGCTGCTGAACGCGATCGCCGCGGCCGACGAGGACCAGATCGCCCTGCGCGCCTCGGGCCTGTTCGGACGACGGCTCGTCCGCGCCCCGCGCCCGGCCGGACCGGAGCGGACCTGGACACCGTCCGGCACCGTCCTGATCACCGGCGGCACCGGCGCCCTGGGCGCCCGTATGGCCCGCTGGGCCGCCGGCAACGGCGCCGAACACCTCGTCCTGACCAGCCGGCGCGGCGCGGACGCACCCGGCGCGGCGGACCTCGCCCGCGAACTGGAAGCACTCGGCGTCCGCGTCACCCTCGTGGCCTGCGACATCGCCGACCGCGACGAGGTCACCGCGCTGCTCGCGGACGTGAGCGGCGGGGCGGCCCCGCTGACCGCCGTCGTGCACGCGGCCGGTGTCCTGGAGGACGGCATCCTCGACGCGCTGAACCCCGACCGCATCGCCGCGGTCATGGCACCCAAGGCGCACGCCGCGCTGCTCCTGGACGAACTCACCCGTGAACTCGGCCTGGAACTGGACGCGTTCGTGCTGTTCGCCTCCACCGCGGGCACTTGGGGCGGCCCCGGCCAGGCGAACTACGCGGCCGCCAACGCCGTGCTCGACGCCCTCGCCGAGCAGCGGCGGACCGCAGGGCTCGCCGCCACCTCGATCGCCTGGGGCCCCTGGTCCGACGCGGGCATGGCGGACAGTGCGGCCGTCGAGGCCCGCCAGCGCAAGGGCGGCGTCCACTCCCTGGCCCCCGAGGCCGCCGTCGCCGTACTGCGACAGGCGGTCGGCGACGGGGACGCCACACTCACCGTGGCCGCCATCGACTGGGACGTCTACGCGCCCGCCTTCACCGCGAGCCGCCGCAGCAGCCTCCTCGACGGCATCCCGGAAGCACACCGGGCCCTGGAGACCGCGAGCGCCCGCGCCGGCGCGGGCAGCCCAGGCTCGCTCGCCGCCCGCCTCGCCGCGCTCACCGAAGCCGAGCGGGAACGGGAACTGCTCGGCCTGGTGCGCGGCCACGCCGCCGCCGTGCTCGGCTTCGCCGCACCGACCGACGTGGAGCCCACGCACGTGTTCTCCGACATCGGTTTCGACTCGCTCACCGCGATCGAACTGCGCAACCGGCTCGGCGCGGCCACCGGACTGCGCCTGCCCGCGACGCTGGTCTTCGACCACCCGACGCCGGCCGCCCTCACCCGGCTGCTCCGCCAGGAACTCGTCGACGCCGTCGGCCCGGCGCCCGCCACCACCGCCCCGTCCGAGGGCCGCAAGCACCAGGACCGCGAGGACGACCCGATCGCCATCGTCGGGATGAGCTGCCGCCTGCCCGGCGGTGTCTCCTCCCCGGACGAGCTATGGCGGCTGCTGTCCGAAGGAGCCGACGCGATCTCCGGCTTCCCGGACGACCGCGGCTGGGACGTCGAAGGCGTCTACGACCCCGACCCGGACAAGGCCGGGACGACGTACACCCGGCACGGCGGATTCGTCCGCGGCATCAGCGAGTTCGATGCCACGCTCTTCGGCATCAACCCGCGCGAGGCCCTGTCCATGGACCCGCAGCAGAGACTCCTCCTGGAGACCGTCTGGGAGGCCACCGAGCGGGCGGGCATCGACCCGCTGTCCCTGACCGGCAGCCGGACCGGCATGTTCGCGGGCAGCAACGGCTCCGACTACGGCGGCCTGCTGATGGCCTCCCCGCAAGGCGCCGACGGCTACTTCATGACCGGCAACGCCGCGAGCGTCCTGTCCGGCCGCGTCGCCTACACCCTCGGCCTGGAAGGCCCCGCGGTCACTGTCGACACAGCCTGCTCGTCGTCCCTGGTCGCCCTGCACCTGGCAGCCCAGGCGCTGCGCAACGACGAGTGCGAACTCGCCCTGGCCGGCGGGGTCACGCTCATCTCCACACCCTCGCCGTTCGTCAGCTTCAGCCGGCAGCACGGACTGGCCGTCGACGGCCGCTGCAAGGCGTTCTCCGACGACGCCGACGGCACCGGCTGGGCCGAAGGCGTCGGCGTCCTCGTCCTCGAACGCCTCTCCGACGCCCGCCGCAACGGCCACCAGGTCCTCGCCCTCGTCACCGGCAGCGCCACCAACCAGGACGGCGCCTCCAACGGCCTCACCGCCCCCAACGGCCCGTCGCAGCAACGCGTCATCCGGCAGGCGCTCGCGACCGCCGGACTGACCGCCGCCGACGTGGACGCCGTCGAGGCACACGGCACCGGCACCACGCTCGGCGACCCGATCGAAGCCCAGGCGCTGCTCGCCACGTACGGCCGGGACCGGCCCGCCGACCGGCCGCTGTGGCTCGGCTCGGTCAAGTCGAACATCGGGCACACCCAGGCCGCCGCCGGTGTCGCCGGCCTGATCAAGATGGTGCTGGCGATGCGGCACGAGACCTTGCCCGGCACCCTGCACGTGAGCGAGCCGTCGACGCACGTCGACTGGGAGTCCGGCGCCGTGGAACTGCTGTCCGAGGCCCGCCCGTGGCCCCGCGGCGACCGTCCGAGGCGCGCCGGTGTGTCGTCGTTCGGCATCAGCGGCACCAACGCCCACGTGATCATCGAGGAGCCGCCCACCGTTGCGCGGCAGCCGATGGCAGCCCCGGACGTCACCCTGCCCGCCGTCCCCTGGCCGGTGTCCGCGAAGACAGCCCCCGCGCTGTCCGCGCAGGCCGGCCGGCTGGCCGCCGGGACGGACGGCCTGGACGCGACGGACGTGGGTCTGTCGCTGGCCACCACCCGGGCCGCCCTCGAGCACCGGGCGGTCGTCCTCGACGCCGGTACCGACGAACTGCGTACGCGACTGGAGACCCTGGCCACCGGCGAACCCTCGCCGGACACCGTCACCGGCCGTGCCCGCACCGGCGCCACCGGGTTCGTCTTCTCCGGTCAGGGCGGCCAACGCCTCCGCATGGGGCAGGAGTTGGCGGACGCCTTCCCGGCGTTCGCGACGGCTCTGGACGAGGTGTGCGCGCACTTCGACGGACTGCTGGACCGGCCGTTGCGTGAGGTGATGTTCGAGGACGCGGAGGCTCTAGCACAGACGGGGTGGGCGCAGCCCGCGTTGTTCGCGGTCGAGGTGGCGTTGTTCCGGCTGGTGGAGTCGTGGGGTGTCAGGCCGGATTATCTGGTCGGGCATTCGGTGGGTGAGCTGGCCGCCGCGCATGTGTCCGGTGTGCTGTCCCTCGCCGACGCCTGCCGACTGGTAGCAGCCCGCGCGGAGCTGATGCAGGCGCTGCCCGCGGGTGGTGCGATGTGGGCGGTGCGGGCGACCCTCGACGAGGTGACTCCGCTGCTGGTGGAGGGTGTGTCGGTGGCGGCGGTGAACGCCCCCGGGCAGGTCGTCCTCTCCGGCACCCGAGACGCCGTCGAGACCGTGGCCGCTCAGTTCGCCGACCGTCAGGGCCGCTGGCTGGAGGTCAGTCACGCTTTCCACTCGGCGCTCATGGACCCGATGCTGGCCGATTTCGCGGCGGCTGCGGGCGAGTTGACGTACGGCACGCCCCGTATCCCGATCGTCTCTACGTTGACGGGGGAGCCGGTCGCCGAGTTCACGGCGTCGTACTGGGTGGATCAGGTGCGTGGCACGGTGCGTTTCGCCGACGCGGTCGGCCATTGCAAGGCGCAGGGTGTCACCCGTTTCCTCGAACTCGGCCCGGATGCCGGTCTCGTGGCGGCGATCGGTGAGAGCGACGAGGACGCCCTGGCCGTGGCGGTGCTCAATCGGAAGCAGTCCGAGCCCGTCACCGCCGTCACCGCGCTGGCCCGCCTGTGGGCGGACGGCGCCGACGTCGACTGGGCGGCCTT
The DNA here is from genome assembly GCF_039533535.1 of Streptomyces kunmingensis. Lineage (NCBI taxonomy): Bacteria > Bacillati > Actinomycetota > Actinomycetes > Kitasatosporales > Streptomycetaceae > Streptomyces > Streptomyces kunmingensis. The sequence continues at coordinate 7,257 of NZ_BAAATS010000036.1, read as the reverse complement.
CTACGCACCCACCGGCGCCACCGTCGTCGACCTCCCCACCTACGCCTTCCAGCGCAAGCCGTACTGGCCGCAGGTGTCGACGCGGAGGCCGGGCGATGTGTCCGCGGCCGGGCTCGCCGACGCCGGGCACCCGCTGCTCGGTGCCGCCGTGGCGCTGGCCGGGGACGACGGGCGGCTGTTCACCGCGCGGATCGGCGTACGGGATCTGCCGTGGCTCGCCGACCACGAGGTGATGGGCACGATCCTCTTCCCCGGCACCGGCTTCCTGGAGCTGGCCATGCGCGCGGCCGACGAGGTCGGCTGCGACCGGGTCGAGGAACTGACCCTGGCCGCCCCGCTGGTGCTGCCCGCCGACGGAGCCGTACAGCTCCAGCTCCGGGTCAACGCCCCCGACGGGACCGGCCTGCGCCCGCTCGAACTGCACGCGAGGCCCGACACCGCGGCGGCCGGCACCCCGTGGACGCTGCACGCCACCGGGCTCCTCGGCGAGGGCCGGCCGGAGGCTGCGTACGACCTGGCCTCCTGGCCGCCGCCCGGCGCCGAGACCATCGACGTCTCCGACTTCTACGCGATGTACCGGCAGGGCGGATTCGCCTACGGCCCCGCGTTCCAAGGGCTGCGCCAGGCCTGGCGCGCAGGCGACGAGGTGTTCGCCGAGGTGACACTCCCCGAACCGCACGCCGCCGAAGCCGCCGCCTACGGACTGCACCCTCCGCTGCTCGACGCGGCGCTACAGGCGCTGACGTTCGTCGCGCTCGACGGCAGCGGCCGGAGCAGACTGCCGTTCTCCTGGTCCGGGGTCTCCCTGTACGCCTCCGGTGCGTCGAGCCTGCGCGTGCGGCTCGCGCGGTCCGGGCCCGACGCGCTGACCCTGGCCATCGCGGACGGCACCGGACAGCCGGTCGCCCACGTGGAGTCCCTGGCGATGCGCCAGATCTCGGCGGCACAACTGCACGCGTCGTCGCCTACGACGGCGTACCCGCAGGACATGTTCCGGCTCGACTGGCTGCCGGTGCCGGTGCCGGTGGCCGGTGACCTCCCCGGTGACCTCTCCGTCGTGGACAGGTCGTGGGCGGTCCTAGTCGACAGCGACAGCGACAGCGACAGCGACGGCGACGGCGACGGCGACGGCGGCACAGAGCTCGCTGACGCGCTGGCGGCCCGCCTCGTCACCGGCCCCGACGCGCTGGACGCCGACGGGCCCGTCCCCGACGTCCTGTTCGTGCCCTGCCTGGGCACGACGGCCCCCGCACCGGACGCCGGCACGATCGCGGCCGACACCCGGACCCTGACCGCCCGGGTCCTCGCCCTGCTCCAACGCCGGCTGACCGACACCCGGCTCGCGTCCGCACGGCTCGTCCTCGTCACGCGGGGTGCCGTCGCGGCCGGTGATCCGCAAGGACCGGGCGACCCGGCCGCCGCGGCCGTGTGGGGGCTCGTACGGTCGGCGCAGTCGGAGGACCCCGGCCGGTTCGTGCTGGTGGACCTCGACGAGCACCCGTCGTCCGCCGGGGCGCTGCCCGGCCTGCTCGCCGCGCTCCTCGACTCCGACGAACCCCAAGCCGCGGTACGCGAGGGGAAGTTGCTGGCCGCGCGGCTCGTGCGCGCCGCCTCCGACTCCACCCTGCTGCCCCCGGCCGGCACCGACGCGTGGCGGCTGGACACCACCGGCCGCGGCAGCCTGGGCAACCTCACCCTCGCCGCCGACCCCGGCCTCCTCGAACCGCTCGCTCCGGGCCAGGTCCGGGTGGCGGTACGGGCCGCGGGCCTCAACTTCAGGGACGTACTGAACGCACTCGACATGTATCCCGGCGACCCCGGCCCGATGGGTGTCGAGGGCGCGGGTGTGATCACCGAAGTCGGCCCGGACATCACCGGGTTCGCGCCGGGCGACCGCGTCCTCGGCATGTTCGGCAAGGCGTTCGGGCCAGTCGCGGTCGCCGACCACAGGATGATCGCGCCGCTCCCCGAGGGCTGGTCGTTCGAGCAGGCCGCGTCCGTACCGGTGGTCTTCCTGACCGCCTACTACGCGCTGGTCGATCTGGCAGGACTCAAGCCGGGTGAGTCGGTCCTCGTACACGCCGCGGCCGGCGGTGTCGGCATGGCCGCCGTCCAGCTCGCCCGGCACCTCGGCGCCGAGGTGTTCGGCACCGCGAGTCAGGGCAAGCATGACACGCTGCGCTCCCTCGGCCTCGACGACGCCCACCTCGCCTCCTCCCGCGACCTGCGCTTCGAGGAGCGTTTCCGCCCGGCGGCCGGGCCCGGCGGCATCGACGTCGTCCTGAACTCGCTGGCCCGCGAGTACGTGGACGCCTCGCTGCGGCTGCTCTCCGACGACGGCGGGCGCTTCGTCGAGATGGGCAAGACCGACATCCGCACCCCCGAGAGCGTCACCGAGACCCGGCCGGGCGTCAGCTACCGGGCGTTCGACCTCATCGAGGCCGGACCCGACCGCATCGGCGAGATGCTCACCGAAGTGCTGCGGCTCATCGAGGCGGGGGCACTGCGACCGCTGCCGCTCACCACCTGGGACGTGCGCCGCGCACCGGAGGCGTACCGGCTGGTCAGCCAGGCCCGGCACATCGGCAAGGTGGTTCTCACCCTGCCCAGGCGCCCCGACCCGGACGGCACCGTCCTCGTCACCGGCGGCACCGGTGGACTCGGTCACTACGTGGCCCGCCACCTCGTCGAACGGTACGGCGTCCGCCACCTGCTGCTCACCAGCCGCCGTGGGCCGGACGCGGAAGGCGCGGCCGAACTCGTCGCCGAACTGGCACAGACGGGCGCCACCGTACGGATCGAGGCCTGCGACGCGGCCGACCGGGCCGCACTCGCCCGCACCCTCGCCACCGTGGACCCGGCGCACCCGCTCAGCGCGGTCGTCCACGTCGCCGGAGTGGTCGACGACGGCGTCATCCCGTCCCTGACCCCCGACCGCCTCGACACGACCCTGCGGCCGAAGGCGGACGCGGCCCTCAACCTGTACGAGCTGACGAAGGACGCAGACCTGGCGGCCCTCGTCCTCTTCTCGGGCGCGGCCGGCACCTTCGGCGGCGCCGGACAGGCCAACTACGCGGCCGCGAACGCCTTCCTCGACGAGTTCGCCCGCTGGGCCCGCCACCGCGGAGTCCCCGCGGTGGCGCTGGCCTGGGGCCCGTGGGTCGCCGACCGCGGCATGACAGGACACCTCACCGACACCGACATCGCCCGCATGGAACAGGCGGGAATGCGGCCGCTCGGCGAACGGGAAGGCATGGCCCTGCTCGACTTCGCCCTCACCGCCGACGAGGCCGCGCTGCTCCCGATGCGCCTGGACACCTCCCCGAAGGCGTTCGCCGCAGGACCCGTACCGCCACTGCTGCGCCACCTCGCGGGCAGCGCCGCACCACGTCGTACACAGGCGGCCGCGGCACCCGCGGCGGAACCGTCGGCCGCACTCGCCGACCGGCTGCGCGCCCTGCCCGCCGCCGACCGCGCCGACCATCTCCTCGACCTGGTCTGCGGACAGTGCGCGGCGGTGCTCGGACACGGCTCGGCCCAGGACATCGAACCGGAGGAGGCCTTCAACGACCTGGGATTCGACTCCCTCACGGCCATCGAACTACGCAACCGGATGGGCACCCTCACCGGTACCCGGCTGCCCGCGACACTGGTCTTCGACTATCCGACACCGGCCGCGCTCGCGGACCACCTGCTGGCCGAGATCGTTCCGGACCCCGCGCCGGACACGGCGCGGGACGACGTCGACAGCGCACCGCACCTGGCCCTCGAGGAGATCGAGCGTCTCGAACGGTCCCTGGACCGGCTCGCCGGCTCCGGCCCGGGCGGCGACGACACGGTACGGCGACGCCTCGAGGCGCTCGCCGCGAAATGGGCCGCCACGAACGGATCCACGGCCGACGGGCCCACAGCCGACGGGTCCAAGGCCTACGGATCCACGGCCGACGGATCCATGGCCAACGGGTCCGTGAACGGGTCCGTGAACGGGTCCGTGGACAGTGGCTCCCCGGGCGGCGACGACGTCGGGGACGACGCACTCGAGTCGGCCACGGCCGACGAACTCTTCAAGCTGATCGACGGCGAATTTGGTGGGGCGTCTTGAGCGAGAACCAGGTTGTGAACGCTGACGGCGGCGAGCAGCAGAAGCTGCTCGGCTACCTCAAGAAGGTCACCGGCGACCTACGCCAGGCACACCGCAGACTGCGCGAGATCGAGGCCGCGGACAGCGAGCCGGTCGCGATCGTCGGCATGAGCTGCCGCCTGCCCGGCGGAGTCCGCTCGCCCCGGGAGCTGTGGCAGCTCCTCGACCGGGCGGGCGACGGCATGTCCGCCTTCCCCGTCGACCGCGGCTGGGACCTCGAGCGGCTCTTCGGCGCCGACTCGAGCCTGCCCGGCACCAGCCACGCCCGCGAAGGCGGCTTCACCTACGACGCCACCGAGTTCGACCCCGCCTTCTTCGGTCTGAGCCCCCGCGAAGCCCTCGCCATGGACCCGCAGCAGCGCATGCTGCTCCAGACCTCCTGGGAGGCCTTCGAACACGCCGGTATCGACCCCACCACGCTGAAGAACAGCGACACCGGCGTCTTCGTCGGCGCCGCGTCCACCGGCTACGGATCACACCTCACCGAACTCCCGGAGGGCGTCGAGGGCTACCTCCTCACCGGCAACTCCATGGCTGTCGCCTCCGGCCGCATCGCCTACACACTCGGCCTCAAGGGCCCCGCCGTCACCGTCGACACGGCCTGCTCCTCCTCCTTGGTGGCGCTCCACATGGCCGTCCGGTCACTGCGCTCCGAGGAGTGCTCCCTCGCTCTGGTCGGCGGCGTCACCGTGATGTCGACCCCCGGCATGTTCCTCGAGTTCAGCCGCCAGCAGGGCCTGGCGACCGACGGCCGCTGCAAGGCGTTCTCCGACGACGCCGACGGCACCGGCTGGTCCGAGGGCGCCGGCCTGATTCTCGTGGAACGCCTCTCGGACGCCCGGCGCAACGGCCACCACGTACTGGCCGTCGTCCGCGGCACCGCCGTCAACCAGGACGGCGCGAGCAACGGCCTGACCGTCCCCAACGGCCCCTCACAACAACAGGTCATCAGGGCCGCGCTGACGGACGCCCGTTTGACCGCGCCCGACGTGGACGCGGTGGAGGCGCACGGCACCGGCACGACACTCGGTGACCCGATCGAGGCGCAGGCGCTGCTCGCCACGTACGGTCAGGACCGGCCCGCCGGCCGACCGTTGTGGCTCGGCTCGGTGAAGTCGAACATCGGGCACACGCAGGCCGCCGCCGGTGTCGCGGGCGTGCTGAAGATGGTCCTGGCGATGCGGCACGAGGCACTCCCCAAGACCCTGTACGCGGACACACCCTCGACCCATGTGGACTGGTCGGCGGGGGGCGTACGGCTCCTGACGGAGGCCCGCGACTGGCCGCGCGGCGAACGCCCGCGCCGGGCCGGGATCTCGTCCTTCGGCATCAGCGGCACCAACGCGCACGTCATCCTGGAGGAGGCTCCCGCCGAGGAGCCGGCGCCGGCGGACACCGTGCGGCCGCCGGTCCTGCCCTGGCCGGTCTCCACCCGCATGCCCGAGGCACTCCCCAAACTCGCGTCCCGCCTCCACGCCGCCCTCACCACGCAGCCGCACACCCGCCCCCAGGACATCGGCCACACCCTGGCCACGGGCCGTGCCGCCTTCGACCACCGGGCCGTGATCCTGGCCGATGACGCGGAGTCGGCTCTGAACGGCCTGCAAGCACTCATCGCCGGTGACGCCGCCCCCGGACGAGTGGTCCAGGGCACGGCCGCGGGACGGGCCGCCGGCCGGGGCCGCAGGAAGCTGACGTTCGTGTTCTCCGGTCAGGGTGGTCAACGGGTCGGTATGGGAGTGGAGTTGGCGGCTTCGTTCCCGGTGTTCGCCACTGCCCTGGACGAGGTGTGTGCGCACTTCGAGGGCCTGCGCGAGGTGATCCGCGAGGACGCGGAGGCTCTAGCACAGACGGGGTGGGCGCAGCCCGCGTTGTTCGCGGTCGAGGTGGCGTTGTTCCGGCTGCTCGAGTCGTGGGGTGTCAGGCCGGACTATTTGGTCGGGCATTCGGTGGGTGAGCTGGCCGCCGCGCATGTGTCCGGGGTGCTGTCCCTCGCCGACGCCTGCCGGTTGGTGCGTGCGCGTGCCGGGTTGATGCAGGCGCTGCCTGCGGGTGGTGCGATGTGGGCGGTGCGGGCGACCCTCGATGAGGTGACTCCGCTGCTGGTGGAGGGTGTGTCGGTGGCGGCGGTGAACGCCCCCGGGCAGGTCGTTCTCTCCGGTACCCGTGCAGCCGTCGAGACGGTGGCCGCTCAGTTCGCCGACCGTCAGGGCCGCTGGCTTGAGGTCAGTCACGCTTTCCACTCGGCCCTGATGGATCCGATGCTGGTTGATTTCGCGGCGGCTGCGGGCGAGTTGACGTACGGCACGCCCCGTATCCCGATCGTCTCTACGTTGACGGGGGAGCCGGTCGCCGAGTTCACGGCCTCGTACTGGGTGGATCAGGTGCGTGGCACGGTGCGTTTCGCCGACGCGGTCGGCCATTGCAAGGCGCAGGGTGTCACCCGTTTTCTCGAACTCGGCCCGGACGCGAGTCTGACCGGCGCGATCGACGAGACGTACGACGGCGACGCCCTCACCGTGGCGACACTGCGCCGGGACCGGCCCGAACCGGCCACGGCGGTGCGCGCCCTGGCCCACCTGTGGACCGACGGTCACCCCGTCGACTGGCAGCACTTCTACGCCCCCACGGACGTACACTTCACCGACCTGCCGACCTACCCCTTCGCCCGTGACCGCTACTGGATGCGGAATCCCGAAGGCGCCGTGGTCCAGCAGCGGGCGGAGGAACGGGAACCCGGACACGGCCTGCGCTACGAGGCCGTGTGGGAGCCGGTTGTCGCTGATGGGGCCGTGGATGTTGCCGGTGGCTGGCTGCTCGTCGAGCCGGCGGAAGGCGAGGACGCGTGGGCGGGTGTGCTGGCGGAGGAGTTGGTGGCGCGGGGTGCCCGGGTGGAGCGGTTGCGGCTGGGGACGGACGGTCTGGGCCGGGCGGCTCTGGCGGTGCGGTTGGGCGAGTTCGGTGATGTTGCTCGTGTGGTCTCTTTCCTGGGTCAGGAGGAGGCCGGGTGTCGCGGTGTTGCTGCGACGGCTGGGGTGGTGCAGGCGCTTGGTGATGCGGGGCTGGATGGCCGTGTGTGGTCGGTGACGTCGGGGGCGGTGTCGACGGGTCCGGGT
>NZ_BAAATS010000035.1:8674-13947 GCF_039533535.1 Streptomyces kunmingensis | reverse complement strand
CGATCCTGCTCCCCCGGCTCCAGAGCGTCACGGATTGCCGGTTCTGACACAGCTTCTCAGGCGGGGCTTCTCCGCCGGACGGCCCCGACGGGAGAGCCTCCGTGTACAACTGACGGATGCTGACGGCGGCTCCGGCTTCGAGGCGGCGGAACACCCACTCTATGGGGTCACACTCCCGCGCACCGGGCAGTCGCACCGTCAGGGGGACACCTCGGGCGGCTCCAGGTGTGTGCTGCCAGGCCCCGCCGGCATACCGGGTCAGGATCTCGCCCACATAACAGCCGAAGGCCACCAGCGACTCGGCCATCTCCACACCCGTGGCACCGTCGGTGCGGAACCCGTCGACGATGCCCTCCACCACGACGATGCTGGCCGGACTGTAGTCCAGGCTCACATTTGAGACCGGGGACGAGCAGGCTCAGGTCAGAGAGCGCGCCGGTGTCTGCGGCGTAGTGGCTGATCCGGGTGGACAGGGCGAGTCGTCGAAATCGGTGCGCAGGCGCGCCATGAGAAGGGTCACCCGACCGAGCTCGTCGTCGGTCCAGTCGCCCGGACGAGCGGCGAGCAGCTCGGGCAGTGTTTCTTGGTTGCGACACACAGTTTTATACGTGTGTACTCGATGTGGGTTTCTCGGCGTGCGCACACGTATAGTCGTTTGCGTTGTACACGCGGTTCGCCGGTGTGGTCGCCGGCGGCAGACTCCGAGGACGAGACATGCTGCTGGGCCTGGCCCTTCCCACCTTCGGCACCGACGCGCACGCGGAGGGCATCGGCACCATGAGCCGGACCGCGGAGGAGTTGGGGTACGACTCCCTGTGGACGGGCGACCGGGTCCTGGCCCCCCGCTCGCCCAGCGCCCCGTACCCGAGCGGCGACGGAGTGATGCCGCGGGCCTACGAGAACCACATGGACCCGCTGACGAGCCTCGCCTTCGCCGCGGCGAGCACCACCCGGGTGCGGCTTGGCACCAGCACGCTCAACGGCCTGTGGCACGCGCCGCTGATGCTGGCCAGGGCGCTGACCACGCTCGACGTCCTGAGCAGGGGACGCCTCGACGTCGGCCTGGGCCAGGGCTGGATGCCCGACGAGTACACGGCGGTGGGCGTGCCGTGGGAAGGCCGGGGTGCCCGGCTCGAGGAGACACTCGACGTCCTGGAGTCGTACTGGACGAAGGACGAGTTCGCGCACCGGGGGCCGCTGTTCACCGTGCCCGGGACCGTCGTGGGGCTGAAGCCGGAGCAGCGGTCCGGGCCGCCCGTCCTGCTCGCCGCGTTCAGCCCGGCCGGTCTGCGCCGCGTCGCCCGGCGGGCCGCGGGCTGGCTGCCGGTGGCCATGCCGCTGGTCCCGCTGATGGGCATGTGGCGGACCGTCACCGAGGAGGCGCTGAAGGCGGGCCGTGACCCGGACGCACTGCGCATGGCGCTGCGGGTCAACCCCACCCTCACGGACGTACCGACCGACCCGGAGAAGGTCCCGGGTGCGGGCACGCTCGACCAGTACGTCGACTACGCGCGCTGCCGCCGAGGCGGGCGTCCACGAACTCTTCATCGACTTCGGGCAGTCGCCCGGCACCCTGGACGCACGCCTCGACATGGCGGGGCGCTTCCTCGAGGGCGTACGGAAAGGCTGACGGAAAGGCTCGGGCAGGTGCAGTGCCGGGGACAGGTTCTCGACGGCTTCCCAGATCCAGTCGCGCAGAGCATGTGTGTCGAGTACGTGCTCGGGGGTGGTCAGTACCGGCGGCAACGCACCTCGGCCCGGGGCTCGCTGCGGCTCGCCGCGCGCAGCACCGTGCGGCTGCCGTTGCGCACCACCGCCCGCAGCCAGGCGCCGACGGCGGCGGGGTCGCGGACGTCGCCGCGACGGCGCAGGGCGACCAGCGCGGCGTCCTGCATCACGTCGTCCACGTCGGGGCCGAAACCGAGCAGACTCAGGGCGACCGCCCGCATGGACGTCGAGGACTCTGGTCGTCCCGGAGAACAGCGGCCACCTCGGCCACATCGAGGAACCGGAGCGCTTCCGCGACGCGGTCCTCGCCTTCGTGCACGACACCGGCGCGGCCTGACCCGGCACAGGGGCGGGCCCGTCAGCGGCGGAAGCGGCCTTCAGCGCGCCCTCACGTCCTCACCGTCAGCAGTCCGGTGACCGTGAGGTGCAGGGTGCGCCCCAGGTGGGCGGCGAAGTCGACCTTCGTGTCGGCGAGTCCGGGGGCGCGCTGGGCCTCGGCGACGGCGTCGGAGGGGTGGGCGAAGGGCCAGAGCCCGCCGGTGTACACGACGGTCATGGAGACCAGTTCGCGGGCCGCGGCCGGGGACAGCTCCGGGAGGTGGCGTCGCAGCAGATCGGCCAGCTCACCCAGCAGCCGGACGTGGGCGAGCTTGAACTCGCGGACGGCCTCGGCGGAGATGTTCCGCTCCAGTTCCGAGCCGAGCGCGCTGAACAGGCCGCACAGCAGCGGCCGTTCGGCCAGGGAACGGGCCAGGGTGTGCGTCACTGCTTCGGGAGCGGCGGGTCCGGCCGGTCCGGCGGGCTCGGTGGGTCCCGTGGGTTCGGCGGATCCGGTGGCCGTCGGATCGAGGTCGGCGGACAGTTCTTCGATCCACCGCGCCAGCATCCGGTTGAGCAGTTCGAAGAAGACCGCTTCCCGGGTCTCGAAGTAGCGCACGACGTTGGTCTTCGACAGGCCGACCCGGCGGCTGAGCTCCCGCAGACTGATCTCGCCGACCGGCATCTCGCCCAGGAGCTGTGTCGCGGCGTCGAGAATGGCCTGCTTGCGCATCTCGCGCTGCTCGGCGCTGCGCGCACGCTGAAAGGCAATCGGCCGCTCGTCCGTCATCGTCGCTTCCCAGGAGAACTGTCCGCGGCCCGGGTCCGGCGCCGCCCCCGGCAACCCTAAGCCCCCCTCGCCCCCGCGTCCCCGCGTCCCCGTACGGCAGGTGTCATACGGATTCGCTGACGGCACGCCATGCGGCGTCCTCGGCGGCGAGCCGCTCGGCCATGCTCCCGGCGGCGGCGACGGCGTCCTTGCCCAGGAGCAGGCGCAGGGGCGGCCGGTCGGTCTCGGTGAGGTCGAGCAGGACCCGGGCGATGCGGGCCGGGTCGCCGGGCTGCCGGCCGTGCGCGCCGCGGATCCCTCCGACGGCGCCCCCGACAACAGCTTCGTAGGGGGCGCTGACCGGCGGGGTGGCCATGGAGGAGCCGGCCCACTCGGTGCGCATGCCGCCGGGTTCGACGACGGTGACCTTGATGCCGAGGGGCGCGACTTCCTGGGCGAGTACCTCGGAGAAGCCGCCGACCGCCCACTTGGCCGCCTGGTAGGCGCCCAGGCCCGGGACGCCGACGCGGCCGCCGACGGAGGAGACCTGGATGATGTGCCCGCTGCCCTGCTCGCGCAGGACCGGGAGGGCGGCCCGGGACACGTTGACGACGCCGAAGAGGTTGGCTTCGATCTGGTCGCGGAAGGCCTGGTCGGACATGTCCTCGATGGCGGCCATGTCGGCGTAGCCGGCGTTGTTGACGACCACGTCCAGGCGGCCGTACGTGTCCACGGCGGTCCGTACGGCGCGCCGTGCCGCCTCGGTGTCGGTCACGTCCAGGGTGACCAGCCGGACCTGGTCCCCGTACTTCTCGGCGAGGTCGTTCAGCGCCTCGGTGCGTCGTGCGGTGGCGACGAGGTTGTCGCCCGCCTCCAGGACGGCCTCGGCGAGGGCGCGTCCCAGTCCGCGGGAGCTTCCGGTGATCAGCCAGGTCTTGCTCATGCCGTTTTCCCCAATTCCTGTTGTCGTGGCGGTGGTTGGCGGGTCGTGGACGCGCGTCCCAACCAGCGCCACCCATAAGAGGCCACTGGACCTTTAGATCTTCGAGCTTAAAGGTCCAGTGGCCTCTTGTCGAGCGGGGCCCTGTGCTGCGCCGCTCTCCGTTGTTCTCCGGCCGCCGCCTGGACCCGTAGCGGAGCCCGCGCGTTGTCACGATGTCGGCGGCCGCATGCCGCTGCGAAAGGGAAGAGTCATCTCATGAGCCCCGATCAGGAATGCCCGTACCGGGACGGCCGTGTGGTCATCGATCCCGCCTTCAAGGCCGATGCCCCTGCCCGCTACGCACGGCTGCGCGGCCTCGGCCCCATTCATCCGGCCGAGTTCCATCTCGGCCTGAAAGGCTGGGTGGTGGTCGGCCACGATCTGGCCCGGGAGGCGCTGGCCCATCCCGCCCTGCTCAAGGACGCCACACCCGCGGCCGAGGCCCTGGCCGCCGCGGGCTACGTCCTGCACAAACCCTCGGTGGGGCTCGGCGCGCAGATGATGGAGGCCGACCCGCCGGAGCACACCCGGCTGCGCCGCCTGGCCTCGGCCGCCTTCACGCCACGCCGTACGGCCGAACTGGCCCCCCGCATCGAGCAGATCGCCCACGGCCTGATCGACGCGCTGCCGCCCGCGGGCGAGGCCGACCTCGTCGAGGCGTTCAACGCCCCGCTGCCGGCCACGGTCATCGCCGAACTCCTCGGCATTCCCGAGGAGCACCACCTGGACTTCCGCCGCTGGTCGGCCCTGGCCCTCCAGGTGGCCTCGCCGGAACACCGTACGGCGCTGGCCGGGCTGCACGGGCTGCTGGCCGCCCTGGTCGCGCAGAAGCGGCGCGCCCCTCAGGACGACCTGCTGTCGGCGCTGATCGCCGTACGCGACGGGGAGGACGGGCGGCTCTCCGAGGAGGAACTGGTGGGCACGGCCCTGATGCTGGTCGTCGCCGGCCACGAGAGCACCGTGAACCTGCTGGGCAACGCCGTACTGTCCCTGCTCCAACACCCCGACCAGCTAAGGCTGTTGCGCGAGCGGCCCGAGCTGATGCCCGGCGCGGTGGAGGAGTTCCTGCGCCACGACACCTCCGTCGAGCGCTCCACCAACCGTTACGCGGCCGAGGACCTCGAGCTGGGCGGGGTGCCGATCCCCCGGGGCGGCATGGTCGTCGTCGCGCTCGGGGCCGCCGGCCGCGACGCCCCGCAGGTCGGCGGCGGTGACCCGGCCGTGCTCGACGTGACCCGTCCGAACGCCCGCCATCTGGCCTTCGGGCACGGCATCCACCACTGCCTGGGGGCTCCGCTGGCGCGCCTGGAGAGCACGATCGCTCTGCGCACCCTGCTCGCCCGCGTCCCCGAGCTCGAACTCGCCGTCCCTGCCGACTCGTTGGAGTGGATCGGCTCCGGCATCATCCGCGGGGTGCTGTCCCTGCCGGTGCGCTACCGCGTCGGCTGACACCCGGCACGACGCACGCGAACGCCC
>NZ_BAAATS010000035.1:0-8657 GCF_039533535.1 Streptomyces kunmingensis | reverse complement strand
TTTGAAAGGCGCGGGCCGGGGCGTTCCCGGAGGAGGTACGAGCGTCAGACGGTGCGCTGCTGGCGGGACTTCCAGCCCAGCAGCAGCGCCTGGAGGATGAACCAGACCCCGCCGCCGGTGGCGTACACCGACAGCACGTCCAGCGACGGATCGTCGCCCGCGGCCTGGATGTTGTAGGTGATGCCCACGAGGAAGGAGAGCCCGCCCGAGATCAGGGTCGGCCACTGCTTGCCGAACTCGGGGCCGCGCCGCCGCACCCCGACGATCACCTGGGCGGCACCGGATATGACGGCCCAGGCGCCGAACACATGGAGCACCGGTGCCTCGCCGCCGGCGCCCGCGACGCCGATCGCGAGGGCGGCCAGCGTGCTGAGCACCCCGTTGAACGCGATGATCCGGCGCTCGGAGCCGTCGGGGGCGGCGCGGTGGTCGAGCAGCGAGGACACCGCGTCGATCAGCGGGTAGACGACCAGCAGGGTGATCGCCACCGCGTCGACGTCCTCGTGGGCGCGGGCGAACGCCAGGGCCCACGCCACGGCGAGGATGCCGCGACCGAGGTACAGCTTCAGCAGTGAGGATCGTTCGTCCGTAGCCGCCTGGGCGGTCGCGGACGCCGACCGGGTGGTCGCGGTCGCCGTCTGGGTGCTCATGGAGGTTCGGCCTTTCAGGTCAGGAGGTCGTCGCCGGCCGGGTCAGTGCCGGGGGGAGACGCAGCGGAAGCTGGAGGCGAGGGCGGGGTCGCCGTGGCCCTTGTAGTGGGACACCGCGGGGTAGGCGCACAGGTCACGGGCGACCGTCTCGCCGTTGGTGTTGACCAGGGTGGCGGGCAGGGTCCTGGGCGCCTTGCCGTGCTCGACCCAGGCGGTCAGCGCGGCGAGACCGTCGGCCGAACCGTCCTGGCCGTTGAGGCCGCAGTGGCTGGTGTTCGGGGCGAGGAAGACGCGGTAGAAGTCGTCGACCCGCTTGGCGCCGCCCAGTTCACGCTCGACCTGCTGGTGGTAGCGCACGGTGCCCTGAGCGGGGATGAACTGGTCGGTGTCGCCCTGCCAGGTGATCAGCTTGCCGCCGGACCTGCGGAAGTCCGACAGGTCCGGGTCGTCGGTGCCGATGACCTTGTCGTACTCGGCCTGGGACTGCTGGAAAAGCTTCGTGAAGTCGCTGTAGGTGATCTTCGTGAGGTCGAAGGACGGGTCCTTCTTCAGGAAGAGCTGGACCCAGGCGGCGGGAACCTGGAAGGGCACGCCCTTGACGACGCCGCCGTCGGTCTCGTCGGGCTGGGAGTGCGCCAGGCCGTTCAGGTCGGCCCCGATCGGGACGCCGGCCCACAGCTTCTTGCCCGAGGTGGTGCGGGGGCCGTCCCAGATCTTGCGGACCACGGCCGCGTCGGCCGCCGTGATGGTCAGCTCATCGCCCTTGCAGACGACCTTGGTGCCGATCAGCCGGCGGGGGTCGAAGTCGCAGCGGGAGGAGTCGTTGACCAGCCCGTCCCGGACTCCGTCGAGCTTGTCGCAGGCCTTGACCGCGGCGTCGGTGAACGCGTTCAGCTCGCACTCGGTCGGGTAGGTCTTCTCGTTGTTGAGGACCACCTGCGGCCACAGGGTGGCGACCTCGTACTCGTCCCAGTTGATGGCGGGCGCGTCCGCGAGGATGCCGTCGTAGTCGTCGGGGTAGGCCTGGGCCTCCATGTAGCCCTGACGGCCGCCGGTGGAGCAGCCGGTGAAGTAGGAGTAGGCGGCGCGCTTGCCGTAGACGCCGTTCACGACCGTCTTGCCGACGGCCGCGGCCTCGTGCTGGGAGCGGGAGGCGAAGTTCTTCAGCGCCGTGCTGTTGACCTTGCCCTTGCCGTCGAGGACCCAGCTGGTGTCCAGGACGTCACCGACACCGGCGTCCGTGGTGGTCACCGCGTAGCCGTTCTTCACCGCGGCACCCAGGCCGACACCGTTGTCCCCGGCGCTGAAGGCGCTGCCGCCGATCGCCTGGAAGCGGCCGTTCCACTCCTGCTCGGGCAGCCAGGTCTGCACCTTGGCGTGATCGCCCTCCCCGGGGTGGGTGAGGCTGACCGTCACCTGGCAGAAGGCCGGGACGCCGGAGACCTCGCCGCCGAGCAGCCCGGTGCCCTGGATGGTGCCGCCGGCCTGGCGGACCGCGGTCACGGACTCCACCTTCGTGCCGGCCGGAGCCTTCACGGACGGTGCCGCGCAGGCGGCTGTGGTGGCGGTGGCGGTGTTCCGCGTCTCGTCCGCCGAGGCGGTCGGCAGCCACACTGCCGCCGCGACCAGCGGCACACCTGCCGCGAGTGCCGTCAGAGCCTTCTTCATTGTTTTCCATCCAAGTGGTAGGTGTGCGCCTTCTGCAACGGCGACACATGTGCACGCCACACGACGTGCCAGAAACCGAGACAGACAGTATCACCTGTCAGAGCGGTGACAATAGAGTTCGGAGTGAAAGAGTCGAGCGCTCGGCCGGGACCGATGTCGCTGCCTGGTAACACTTTGTCCGTGGGCCCCGCCGCGGAACAACAGTCAATTGACGGCTCGGTCGGCGGAGTTGACGTTTAGGTCATTCGACGGACGTCGACGACCCCGCCTGTTCCTCACGCAGCCACTTCGCGTGGTGCCGCCGCGCCCAGGTCCTGCTGACATACCCGGTACGCATACCTAGCCGGGCCTCCGGATCCTGGCGGGCCATGCGCAGGTGTCCGAGTACGACGAAGGTGATCGCCCAGGCCAGCAGGTCGTGCACGAAGATCGCGCTGGTGCGGGAGATGAAGGGCAGCAGTCCCATGAACCACATCAGCAGGCCGGTGAACATCATCACCAGCACGGCACCGGCGATCCATCCCGCGTAGAGCTTCTGTCCCGCGTTGAACTTGCCGGCCGGGCGCGCCCCCGGCGAGGTGCGGCGTCGGCGGACGGCGCGCAGCCACTGCCGGTCGTACGCCGCGAAGCGGTTGATCCGGCGCAGGTCGGCCCGGAAGGCGCGGGAGAAGAGGCCCAGCAGGAAGGGCAGGGGCAGGGCGATGCCGGACCATTCGTGCAGGGTGACCATCAGGTGCCGTCGGCCGACGAGTTGGGCCAGTGGGCCGAGGTACAGACAGGCGGCGGTGACCAGGCACACCAGCATCAGGTAGCCGGTGATCCGGTGGATCCAGCGCTCGGCGGGGCTGAACCGCCGGACCTTGCCGGACGGTTCGGAGACGGCGTCCTGTCCCGGACTCTCAGGCCGCATCGCTGTTCCGGTCGGCGCCGTCGAGCCAGCCGTCGACCGCATAACCGCGCTCCTCCCAGTAGCCGGGGACGACCTCGTCGGTGACCGAGATACCGGACAGCCACTTGGCCGATTTGTAGAAGTACATGGGTGCCACGTAGAGGCGGACGGGGCCGCCGTGCTCATGGCTGATGGGCTTGTCCTGCATGTTCAGCGCGACCAGGACGTCGGAGCGGCGGGCCTGTTCCAGGGTGAGGCTCTCGCTGTAGGCGCCGTCGAAGCAGGTGAAGCGGATTGCCGCGCCCGGGGAACGCACACCGGCGGCGTCGAGGATGTCCGCCAGTCTCACCCCGTCGAAGGGTGTCTTCTCCACCCGCCATCCGTCCGTGCACACGACGTCGTGCACGACCCGGGTCTGCGGCAGCGCGCGCAGCTGGTCGAGGGTGTAGCTCCTGGGCCGGTCCACCAGGCCGGTGACCCGCAGCTGGTAGTTCGTCTCGTCCTTGTGCGGTACCGAGCCGACGACGCTGTAGTACCGGAAGCCGCCGGGATTGGGCAGCAGTCCGGTCGCTCCGGTGGGGTCGAGCTGGGAAGCGGCGCCGAGGAACCCCTCCCAGCCGCGCTGGAGGTAGGGCGCGGTGGCGAGCCCCGCGGCTCCGGCGGCGAGCACGCCCAGCATCGCGCGCCGCCCCACCGGTGGGCCCTCGGCGGCTTCGGCGGCATCAACGGCCTGCCGTTTCGACCTCTCTGCCATGGTTGGCGCTCCTCGTTCCTTGGCTCGATCACGCGATCGAACACTGAATACGTAACCGTTCAAGACGGTGATGATAGTGACATGGCTCGCGGTGCCTGTCAACGACGCGGCACACATGTGTGAGTCGAGAAACCGGTGCCCCACGCGGCTGTCATGTCGCACAGCTGATACGCCGCGCAGTTGTTGCGACGCGCAGTTGTTAACACGCTCAGCTGCTACGTCGCTCAGGTGTTACGCTGCTGGAGACATCGACTGTCCAGCGAGGAGTCACAGACGTGGCGGGTGAAGACGACATCTCCGGATGAGATCCGGTTCCGACGGCCATCGGCGGGCGCGCAGCAGCGCCGCTGACGTGGTCCGTCCCGTCGTACCCGTTTTTCCCGCGTCCTCCCTTCCTCCCAGGGCAGAGCTCTGCTCCCAGCCCGTGCATCGCTCGAGGTCATCGCCATGTCCAACGCCTCTGTCGTCTGCTCGAACGTCTCCTTCGCCTGGCCCGACGACACCCCGGTCTTCCACGATCTGTCCTTCAACGTGTCCCCCGGCCGCACCGGGCTCGTCGCTCCCAACGGGTCCGGCAAGAGCACCCTGCTCAAGCTGATCGCCGGCGAGCTCGCGCCGACCGCCGGTTCCGTGTCCGTCGACGGCACCCTCGGCTACCTCCCGCAGAGCCTTCCGCTGACCGGGAACCTCACGGTCGCCGAGGTGCTCGGCGTCGACGCGGTGATCCGCGCCATCGACGCCGTGGAGTCCGGCGACGTGGCCGAGGAACACTTCACCACCATCGGCGACGACTGGGACATCGAGGAGCGCACCCGCGCCCAGCTCGACCGCCTGGGCCTGGCCCACCTCACCCTCGACCGGGTCATCGGCACGCTCAGCGGCGGCCAGGTCGTCTCCCTCGGCCTCGCCGCCCAGCTGATCAGGCGCCCCGACGTGCTGCTGCTCGACGAGCCCACCAACAACCTCGACCTCGAGGCCCGCCACCGGCTCTACGACGTACTCTCCGACTTCTCCGGCTGTCTGCTGCTGGTCAGCCACGACCGCGCGCTGCTCGACCGGATGGAACGCATCGCCGAGCTCGGCAGCGACGAACTGCGCCTGTTCGGCGGCAACTTCAGCGAGTACGAGGAGTCCGTGCGCGCCGAGCAGGAGGTCGCCGAGAAGAACGTCCGCAACGCCGAGCAGGAACTCAAGCGCGAGAAGCGGGAGCTGCGGCAGGCCCGCGAGCGCGCCGAGCGCCGCGCGAGCAACGCCGCCAAGAACCTGAAGAGCGCCGGTCTGCCCAAGATCTTCGCCGGCAATATGAAGCGCGGCGCCCAGGAGGCCGCGGGCAAGTCCGGCACGATGCACGCCTCCCGGGTCAGCGAGGCCAAGGCCCGCCTCGACGAGGCCGGACGTGCCCTGCGCGACGAGCTGCGGCTCACCCTGGAACTGCCCGACACCCAGGTGCCCGCCGGGCGCAACCTCTTCCTCGGCGAGGGCATGCAGGTCCGTCTCGGGGACCGTGAGGTGTTCGCGGCGGGCGGTCTCGACCTGAGCGTCCGCGGCCCCGAACGGATCGCCCTGACCGGGCCGAACGGCGCCGGGAAGACCACCCTGATGCGTCTGATCACCAGCGAACTCGTCCCGGAGGAGGGGGAGTTGAAGCGGAACGACGGCCGCGTCGCCTACCTCTCACAGCGCCTGGACCTCCTGGACCCGGACCGCACCGTCGCGGAGAACTTCGCCGCGTTCGCCCCCGAGCGGCCCGAGGCGGAGCGGATGAACCTGCTCGCCCGCTTCCTCTTCCGCGGCGCGCGGGCCCACCTGCCGGTCAGGGTGCTCTCCGGCGGCGAGCTGCTGCGCGCCACCCTGGCGTGTGTGCTGTGCGCCGAACCGGCCCCGCACCTGCTGCTGCTCGACGAGCCCACCAACAACCTCGACCTGGTCAGCGCGGCCCAGCTGGAGAGCGCCCTCAACTCCTACCAGGGCGCGTTCATGGTGGTCAGCCACGACGAGCGGTTCCTCGCCGAGATCGGTGTGAACCGCTGGCTGCGACTGGCCGACGGAACGCTCACGGAGACGGGAGCCCCGGCAGTATGACCCGGGCCGCCGGCACGTATGTTCTTCGGCGAAGCAGCGCGAGGTGTGAGCGCCGGGCGGGCCGTCGGGCGTAAACACTTGTCTGCCCGGCACAGGCCCCTTGACCTGGGTAGCATGCGCAACGTCATCCATATCAAGGGGAGTGAACGGTTGTGACCAGCCAGTCAGCCGCCGCGCTCCGATCGCGGTACGTAGATCAAGCCGCATCGGACCTGGAGGAGAACCGCCGCCTGCAGCAGGAGTTGCAGGAGAGGATCTCGATGCTCAAGCAGGAGGAGGCCCTCCTGGGAGACATCATCAGCCTCGCCGAGCGGTACGAGGGTTTCGCCGACGCGTCCCGTCTGCCCGAGCAGTTGCAGGACGAGCCGGTCGCCACGAAGCCGCAGCCGAAGCAGAAGCGGGCCGCGGCCGGGACCGCTGCACGGCGTACGGCACCGGCGAAGACCGCGTCGGCGGGCACCCCGGCGAAGGCCGGCGCGGAGGGGAAGCCGCGTCAGGCCCTGCTCGGGGACCTGCTCATGAAGCTGCTCGGCAAGTACGACGAGCCGCGCCTGGCGAAGGAGTTGCGGGACGAGCTGCTGAAGAAGCACCCCGACCGCAGTCCCACACCGCAGGTGGTGCGCAACACCCTCGAGTCGCTCGTCGCCAAGGGACGTATCCAGCGGCACAAGCAGCAGCGCTCCGTCATGTACACCCTGGTGAAGCAGGACGGATAGACACCTCCGCCCGACACCGGCCTGTGGTGCTGCCGTGCGGCGGGCCGGTCGGCGGGCGGGTCAGCGGCCGGGGGCCCGCTCGGTGACCTCCTGGAGGAACCACTCGTTGCCGTCGAGGTCCTTGAAGGCGGCGAAGGTGCCGTAGCTGGCCCGCTCGGGGTGCGCGCCCAGGACGCGATGTGTGTCGCCGGCATGGTGGAAGGCGCCGGTCTCGTCGCGGAACGGGCCGGAGACCTCCACACCCCGGGAGGTCAGCTCCTCCTGGGCCTCGAGAATGTCGGTGACGGTCAGCTGAAGGCCGTGGAGTGTGCCCGCCTCCTGCTGGGTGAGGCCCTCTCCGAAGATGACCGAACACTCGGAACCGGGTGGGGTGACCTGCACGATCCGGTAGCCGTCGTGGATCGGGAAGTCGGCGTCGAGCCGCCATCCGAGCTGCTCCACGTAGAACGCCTTGGCGCGGTCGACGTCGGAGACGGGCAGAACGACGACTTCGAGCTTCATGTCCATGGCTGTGTCCCGCTTTCGGTAGGTCAACTCGGCTGACTTTGAGGGAAGTTCGAGGCTGTCGGTCCGTACCCGAACAGCACGGCGCTCTGCGCCCAGTTCCACATCTCTACGTTTGTCGGCCAGGCGCGTTCGTCGGGCCCGGCCCCGGCGCGGGGCGGCGACTCGGGGGAGACACCTACCGGAGCGGGGCGGGAGCGCCTGGCGAACCGTACGTATGAGTGCGTCTGAGAAGCCATGTCCTGCCCTCGCTCTTCGGTATACGGCTCAGGCGGCGGCGTCGGCGATGCCGGCGGCGGCGTCCGCGTTGATGGTGACGGGGATGTTGCCGCGCAGGGCCTTGGAGTACGGGCAGATCTGGTGGGCGGCCCGGGCGAGTTCCTGAGCCGTGGCCCGGTCGACGCCGCCGAGGACGGGGTTGAGGACCGCGGAGAGGGAGAACTCGCCGTCGTCGCCGTGCGTGAGGGTGATCTCGGCGGTGATGCTGGTGCTGGTCAGCCGGATCTTGCGGGCGGTGGCGGCGCGGCGCAGGGCGCCGAGGAAGCAGGCGGCCCAGCCGGCGGCGAGCAGCTGCTCGGGGTTGGTCGCGGTACCGGCGCCGCCGAGCTCCTTCGGGAGGGCGAGGCTGGTCTCCAACAGGCCGTCGGAGGAGCGGACGTGGCCGCCGTTGCGGCCTTCTCCGTCGACGTCGACAACGGCGGTGTAGCTGACTGCCATGGCTTGTGCTCCCCATCAGGTTCGAAATGTCATCGATCTCATCGGCCACCTCGTCCCACCGAGAGGCACCGGTTGAGGTGGTGACGCAATCATGGCGACGTTTTCCATCACCTGTCAAGACAGTTACTTCTACTTCTCCGTCATGCCGCTCGTCAGTCGCATGACTTAGACACGTGTCCGCAGCAAGGTCGGATGCGGCGTACTCGTCGGACCGTCAGATGACGGATGTGGCCGGTGGCGCGGCGGGGTCAGAGTGTGTGTCGCTGGTCACCGTGCACACGAGAGGGCTTCACATGATCAACAGGCGTACGTTCAGTAAGGCCGTCGGTCTGGGGGCCGGTGCGGCCGCGGTCTCGCTGGCCGGGCCGGCGGGCTCCGCGTCCGCGGCGCGCACCACGGGTGCCCCGGCGGCCTCCCCCGCCCCCGCTCCGGTGGTGCCCGCGATCACGCCGGGCACCCACACCGGTTTCCCGACCCTCAAGCACGTCCGGGCGGGCGTCCTGAACATCGGCTACGCCGAACTCGGACCCGCCCACGGCCCCGTCGTCCTCCTCCTGCACGGCTGGCCCTACGACATCCACAGCTACGTCGACGTCGCCCCCCTCCTGGCCGACCAGGGATACCGCGTCCTCGTCCCCTACCTCCGCGGCCACGGCCCCACCCGCTTCCTGTCCCGG
>NZ_BAAATS010000034.1:0-39035 GCF_039533535.1 Streptomyces kunmingensis | reverse complement strand
CAGCAGTGCAAGCCCATGGCGTCACGCCACTGAAAAACCCACGACGCCCATCAACCGTCGTGCTTGTACCTCGTCGCGTGCTGCTCCGGGTCGGTGACCTTCGTCGTGCCCGCAGCCGTCGGCGACTCGGTGTCGTAGGTGTAGGTCCAGGTGGGGCCGGTGTGGCCGGAACCGTTCAGCTCCGTGGCGCGCAGCATGGAGGTGACGCGGTTGGCGTCGTCGTAAGTGAAGACGGTGACGCGGCCCTCGGCTGTGGTGATCTTGGTGATGCGGCCGGAGGTGTCGTGGCCGAAGGTGGTGGTCTTGCCCTCGGCGTCTGTGGTGCGGGCCAGGTTGCCGTCCGCGTCGAGGTCGAAGACGGCGGTGCGGCCGGAGTTGTCCTTGGCCTGCCACTGCGAGGCGTCCGTCTTGACCAGGTCGATCCAGCGCTTCGAGCGGGTCTCGGTGAGCTTGAAGCCCTTGTTCTCGCCGCCCTCGTCGTGCTGTGTGACGGTGACGGTGCCCTTGTTGCGGTCGGTGACCTTGGTCAGGGTGCCGTTCGAGTCGTAGGTGTCCTTGGAACCCGACTTCCAGGACGTGACGGTGTAGGTGCCGTCCGCGTTCTTCTTCAGGTCCTTGGAGTAGCCCGCCGGGGTCTTGAACGTGCCGTCGCTGTTCTTGGTGAAACGCACCGTGTCACCGGAGGCGTCGTACAGGATCACCTCGTTGGTGAACGAGGTGTACAGGTAGCGCTCGTACTGCTGCCACCAGCGCTGGGAGACCTTGCCCCAGGGGGCGTCGAGGCTGTTGTAGGTGCTCGCCAGCGTCAGGTCCTGGCCCACGCCCGCGATCGAGAAGTCGGTGGCCGCCAGCATCAGGTTGCCGGTCGAGAAGTCGATCCGGGCGGTCAGCGCGTCCGTGATCGCGAAATCACTGATCCGGTGCCACGGCACGCACCCTGCCCCTCAGGCACATACGTCAGCAGCGATGGCGCCGCGCTGCGGGCGGTGGGCGAGGCGCCCTGGGCGCGCTTCTTCTGCGCCGCGCGCCAGGCCGCGAGGTCCGTCGACGGCGTGCGCTCGGCCTCCGACGCAACCGGCCGGTTCGGGCCGACCTGCACCTTCGGCATCGAGAACGACGGGGCATCCTTGCCCCACGCCGAGGACGGATCGTCCGCGGCGGCGCCGGTCGCCGCGGGCAGCAGCGACACGGTCAGCGCACCGGACGCGAGCACCGCCAAGCCAGCCAGTCTGAATCTCTTCTGGGCACGCGAAAGCCGCGCACCTTTGGTGCGTTGCATCAAGGCTTCCCCCCACAGGAAGACACATCTCGTTGACCCCAGCGGCCACGAGGAGCACACACGTTCACACAGAAACCACACAGAATGGCGGGCAGTGCCCCCGATGTTGTCCTTCATGCGGGCCGGAATCGGCCTCTCCTCTACCGAGGGACAGAACGGTGCAACCGGCACGCACACGGACGTGTCACGTTCAAAAGCTGCGAGTTACACGCACCGGTTCGACGAATCAATGACGAAAAACCGTGAGCACCGCTTTCTCTCCCGTTCGCCCGGGGGGCGGGCGACGTCGCGTCGGGACGGGGGACGTCCGTGTATCACGTCATCACTGCCCGCGAAATAAGCGCCGGTCGCCGCGCCCGGCAGCCGCAGGCGCCGGACAGGCGCGGTATACAGCGGGTCGGCGACTGCCGGGACTTCCGTCCGCGAGCCGCGAATCCGGGACTTCGTCACCAACTAAGAAACGGGCCTCGGCCCGGTGCCGGGGCAGTCTTGGACGGGACGAGTGAGAAGCCGGCGCACGCAAAACCAGACGGTGGCCCTGCCACCCCGGGCGGCCGGCGGGCCGGGAGGCGGGGGGCGGCCTGCGCCGATGGCACCGCACACACGAGGCGGCGCAGATACGAAAGTCGGACTGCGCCGCCCTTGCGGCCTTGCAGCCGCCCTGTGCTGCTACAAGCGACTCCTTCGCCTCATCACATAGGACAACGTCTAAGAGCCTGCCTTTGAACCCCCGTCGTCCGCGCGGAGCGCGGGCGCAGCGGCGGTCGGTGCGTGGCCTGGGGGTCCCCCCGGCCGGAGGCTGGGGGAGTGCGGCGTCGCAGGTCATGTGGCGGAGCCACCTGTCCTGGGGCGCCGCACGCCGAGGGTGCGTGCCGGGCGCCGGGGCGCTGGGGGCACCTCCCAGCGTTAGCTGGGGGAGGGGGTTCAAAGACAGGCTCTACTGAGTTTGTGGGCGCGATGTCGTGAGGGTGAGGCCAGTTGCGGCGAGGCATGCGTCGATGAGTTCGGGGCGGTACTGAATCTCGCGGAGGCTGCGGCGGAGAGTCCGGATCAGGTGGTCGGGTCCAGATCCGAGAAGAGGTCGTCGGCGGCAGAGCATCCGGCCGTGGAGAGGGTGACGACGAGTGTCCCGAGGACGGCAGCGGTTCTGCGTATCAGCATGGCAAGAGGCTCTCTGATTGCCTGCGAGATCGTCCTGCGCGACGGCGCCTGAAGGCACGGATCAGGACCCTGGTGCGCCGTCGACGTCCCGTCCCGCCCGGATCCGTTGCTTCAGTTCGACGAGGGTCGCGACGGCGCGCAGCCAGGTGCCCGCGGTGTCGTCGGCGGTGACCTCGCCGGTCAGTTCGGTGCCGGCGCGCAGCCACTCCCGTACGACGACGGCCGCATCCCTGCGGGGCAGGGGTTCGGGCAGCTCCGCGGCGCGGGCGAGTCCGCCTGCGCGCACCGTGTCGGCGAGGAAGGCCACCGAGCGCGGTTCGGTGCCGAGGCGGTCGAGGATGACGGCCGCGGCGGCGGCGCCGTCGCCGAACAGGGCGGTGCGCCGGGGGCCGGGATCGGCGGTGAGGCCGTACCGCAGCAGGACGGTGATGTCGAGCCGGGCCAGCTCGTCGTCCGTGCGGTCCGGCGAGTGCGGGGCGTCGTCGTTCATGGCGGGGCCTCGGGTGTCTCGTCTCATCTGAGTGTTCCGCCCGCCGCTCAGTCGACGGTGACGGTGTAGGTGATGCGCTCGGGAGCCTTGGAGGGGGCGGTCGCCCCCGTGGTCGGGGTGGCGGCGGGGCCGGTCGTCTTGGGGGGCTGGTCGGAGGTGTTGCCCTGGCAGGTGGTGAACGTGCAGTGCAGCAGCGTGAACCTGGTGGTCCCCTTGCCCTTGGCCTCGAAAGTGAAGGTGAGCTTGGAACCGGCGCCGGCCATCTGCTCGTCGCCGGAGTCCGACGCGTGGCTCCGGCCGTGCTCGACAAGCACCGAGCTGTCGGGCTCGGGAGCCACCACGTACCAGTACTCGCGGGTGGAGGCGTTCTGCTCGACGGTGAGTGAGAAGCGCTCGCCCGGCTTCGCCGTGATGCTGGTGTCCTTCACCGGGTGGCTCACGGTGCTCGTGGAGCCGCCGCCCGGTTCGTCGGTGTCCGAGCCACAGCCCGTCGCGAGAGCGAGGAGCGCGACCGCCGCGAGCGCGGCACCGCCCCTGTTTCCGCTACCGCTACCGCTTCGGCGACCGCTAGCGCGGAAGATAGACGCTGTACGCGTTGGGGAGATCACTGTTGGATGCCTTGCCCATGTGGCCGTTGATGAAGTCGTCCTCGCTGACCCAGGTGGTCGTGCCCCAGGGGTTGTACACCTGGAGCATGTCACCTTCCTGGGCGATGATGGTCATCGCGTGGGCGCCCTCCTTGCCCGAGACGTCGACCGGTACCGGCCGCCCTTCCGCCACCGACTTCTCGACGTCGGTGAGGACCGCCCTGCGGTCGGCGGCGCTGTCCAGGTCCTGTCGCTCGTAGTCGGTCCCGGTGGCCTTGCCGACGGTGTCGTCGTTGATCCGTTCCTGCCCCTCGGGCCCCATGCCCGTCCAGTCGTCACCGCCGTCGCCCTCGGTGTGCAGCCGGTGCTGCTCGGCCACCAGCCGCTGCCTGAAGGCGTCGGGGTCGTCCTCCTGTCCGTCGGGGCCGCCGGTGAGTTCGAGCGCGTACAGGGGGTCGACCATGGCGCGGGACGTGACGGTGGACGAGGCCACGCAGGTGCTCTCGCCGCCGTCGCCGCCCTGGCTCCACTGCTGGCCGTCGAACGTGACGGCGTCCTTGTTGTTGCTCCCGCCGTCCGGCGCCAGGCCCTCGTCGTCCATGCTGTCTCCCGCGGTGACCACCGGGGTGAGGTGCCGGCGCATCCAGTCGGGATCCTTGCCGTGGATCTTGTCCTGGAACGTGGCGATCTCGTCGACGCTGTGGCCCGCGGCCAGGGCCTTCATCAGGTAGGCCCGCTCCTGGGGGGTCTCCGACGTCGCGAGCATCCGCTCCATGGCCATCTCGTCGTCGAGGTTCAGCTGGTCCATGCGCGTCGACGCGCGCGCCAGTTCCCCGGCGGTGAGGATCTCGTTCAGCTCGGTGTCGGCGCCCGCGACGCCGGTGTCGGCGAGCATCAGCTTGTCGACGGCGGTGAGTTCGCTGGTCCCCATCTTCCCGGCCCGCGCCTCGGCGGCCCATTTGTTCAGGTCCCGGGCCGCGACGCGGGTGGCCTCCTGCGCGTTTCGGACGGCGTCGTGCATCAGGTCGACCGCGTAGGAGCCGAAGTGGGCGGCGTTCTTGCGGTCCCACTCCTCCTCGTCGTCCTCGTGGAGGTCGTCCATGAAGCCGTCCTTGCCGCCGAGCGTCTTCTTCTGCTCCAGCAACTGTCCACGGCCGCGTTCGTCGTCGCGCTGCGCGGTGCCGATCGCGTCGGCCAGCGTCAGCAGCACCGACGCTCCGCCCTGGAACGCCTCGCTCATCTGGGTGACGGCCCGCCCGGCGGCGTTCACCGCGTCAGCGGCGCGGACGCCCGTGTCGCCGACCCACACCTCCGGAAGACCCTTGCGGCCTACCCGGTCGACCTGGTCGAAGACGCTGCCGACGGGGTCGAGCTGACCGTGGTAGAGCCTGGCCAGACCCTCCAGGGCACCCGGGTCCCCGCCCGGCGCGGGCACCGAGAGAGCGTCGTCGATCAGGTCGAGGAGCTCGTTCTTGCTCCCGGCACCAAGCATTTTCTTGGACAGTCCGGAGAGCCACTCGAGGCGCAGGGAAGGGGAGTCGAGGGGAGAGAAGAAGAAAGACACCGGCCCGCCCCTCAGTAGCCCGACAGGGCAGACGCGCGCCCGCCCTGCGTCGAAGTGTCGGTGAGTGCGCTCGTGCCGCCCGCGGGGACACTGTCCACCTGCGTGCGCACCAGGCCGTCGGTGCCGCGGTAGGTCTTCTTGGCCAGCTGCACCTTCCCGCCGAGCTCGTGCAGCGCCGACGCCAGCGTCTTGGCCTCGTCCTCCCACGCCTTGACGAACGCGTTGAGCGCCGACGCCGCGTCACCGCCGCCGACATCGTCGTACGAGTAGGTCGTGCGGGACTTGACGGCCGAGGCGACGCCGTCCATCTCCGTGCCCGCATCGTCGAGTTGCCCGGCCTGACCGGTCATACCCGCCTTGATCTGGTAGCCGTCGAAGCCCACCGCGTTTCCCCCGTACGCAAGCGATCATGGTTGTCGGGAGGCTAGCACGCGCCGCTCATATGAAAAGCGCTCGTCATCCACCAGGCACACCTCCTCCACAACACCCTCCGCGGCGCGGACGTTCTACGAACGCCTTCACTTCGAGCCCCTGACGGTGCGGGACACGCGACTGACCCCAGCCCGGCTGTCGTCCGCGGCGGGCGCCGGGGCCCTGCCTTCCAGCGCGGCCACGTCTACGCGGGCCGCCGCTCGCTGCCGCACTCACGGAACCAACCGGTGAGGAAATTGATCATTGCAGACACAGAACGAATGGCCCAATGCTGTTCGAGAACGGGAGACCCGAGTTGAATTCCACAGTTCGTCCTTTGTTGTCCGGTAGACCCGTTCTGGCGATACTGGCGCTCGCCGGCATCACCGCAGGTGTGCTGATCGGCCGGGAGGGACTGGGGACCGTGGTGGGCTGCGGCGCGGCCGACGACCCCTACCCCTCCCAGACGGCAGCGGACTGGAAGGCGTTCGCGGACCACGTGGTCGTGGCGCTGCCGACCTCGGAGCAGGAGAGCAACAGGCAGGACGTGTCCAAGGGTTCGGTGCGGTACACGGTGGACCGGACGATGACGTTCCGGAAAGAGAAGGTGCTGTGGTCCGCCGCCACCCCCCGGCATGAGCTGGGCAGCGACTTCGAGATGACCGCCCCGGGCTGGTCGGTGTACCGCAACGGCAAACGGGTCAAGGGCACGGCTCCGGAGGCGCCCCGGCTGGAGAGCGGCCACTCGTATGTCCTTGCCCTGCGCTGGGATGCCGGCCAGTGGGTCATCCTCGGGGAGGGCGCCGCCGTGCCGTTCGACGACCAGGTGGCGGGGCGAGGGGAGTGGTGCGGTCAGACGCTGAGCGAGGACGACTTCGCCAAGGGAGAGCGGTTCTCGCAGCGCGACGACCGCAGCCTGGAGCAGGCCGTACGCGGCCAGGGGGAAGCAGCGATCACCCGCGAACTTGAAAAGGCAGGCGGCAGACGGCCGTAGCGCGCCTCCATGCTCGGCGCCGCCCCTTGGCCCTGCTCGCGTCCCGCCATCGCCCACCTACGCCTGAGTGGCTGTTGTCGTTCCGGCGGGTCAGACCACCAGCGCCGCGTGTAGCGCACGGAATGCTTCACGAAGTTCCCACGCGGCGATCGGATCGATCTCCATCTGCAAATGACACACGGCGTCGTCACCGTTGGGAGTCAGGCGCACGAAAAAGGCGTACCCGTCCCCGACGGGCTCCGCCTGCCACATCAGCGGATTGTTCCGACCGGGAGTCACCGCCGCCGAAAAGCGTCCACCCGACGGCGCCCGCAGGTGAGAGAGCATGCGGGCCGCGAAGTCCACGACCTCCGCAGCGCTGAGATCTGCGGTGAAGTCAGCGGTCAGCCACGAGCACCAATCTGCAGTGACCTGCCAGCTGTCGCCATCAGTCCGAGCCAGTTCCAGCCACACGTCATCGCTGCCGAGGCGTATCCGCGGTTCTTCCATCGTCGCCCTCCGACATCCATGCCTGGGCTCAAGATCCTATGAGGCGGGTCTCCCTCGTCGGAAGTCATCGCACGCCATCCGCCCTCCTCCCAGCAACCCGGCGAACCTTCCCGGACAGAGCACTACCGGTGGTTTGTTAGGGCGGGGTCAGGTAGGGGTTGAGTCGTTGGCCGTGGCTGACGGCGTCGATCAGGTCCTGCAGTGGTGCCGGCGGGGGCGTGCTGGACCAGACTCTCCACCAGTGCTGCAGCATGACGGCCGGGGTCAGCCAGCTGCGGACGGCCCGCAGAGCATGTGGCCAGCGGGGCCGCTGGGATGGCCGGGTGCCCCCTCTCTGACCCGGGCGGGTCGGCGGCCGGGGGCAGGCCGGCATGCCAGCAGAAGGAGAACGCGCAGTTGACCAGGGTCTGGTGGCGGCGGATCGCGCGGTCGGTGCGGACCTGGAAGTCAGCCCAGCCCAGCTCGTCCTTGACCTGCTTGTAGCTCTGCTCGATCCAGTTGCGGATCCCATAGATCCGCACCACCTCGGCCAGGCTGGCGGGCGGGTGAGGCGACTCGGCGACCTGTGGGCTGCCGGGCCGGGGCAGGTCGGTGACCAGGTACCAGGTGTTCCTCTCCGGCAGGGTGGCCGGGTCGGTGGTGGCCACCACCAGCCGGTTCAGCCCGTCCGGGCCCCAGAATCCCAGGGTGGCGTCCGCCGCCCACCAGGTGGCGGTGTGTCCGTCGCGGTAGGTGCGGGTCACCGGCGTCCAGTCGCCGGGCCGGCCGGGGCCGTGCCAGGCCAGCCGCCGTGCCGCGTCAACGGGGGTATGGGCCTCATGCGCGTAGGCCCAGATGCCGCGGCGGCGTCTGATGGCCATCACGAACGGCACGTCCGTGGCGTGCAGTTCGCAGCGGAAGTCGTCCACGTCGCCGTAGGCGCCGTCGGCCACCGCCGCCCGGAAGGGAAACCCGGCCGCGCGGGCCTGTTGGGCCAGGGCAGCGGCGATGCGCTATTTGGTGCGGAAGCCGGGATCGCCGTGGCCCCGCTCGAAGTGGTGGGCGGGCGTATAGGGCACCGCATGCAGCGGGTAGTACAGACGCTCGTCCGCCCACAGCGTCGTCACGGTGACCACCGCGTTGTCGGTTTTGCCGTAGCGGCCCAGCCACTGCCGGCCCACGTTGGCGGTCGCCGCCCCGTCCTTGGGATCGCCGGAGTCGTCGATGACCAGCACCCCGCCCGCATGCGGGGAGGTGCGCGGATCGCCTCGCAGCCGCTCAAGACGGCGGGCATTGACCCGCTCGTGCTCCCATAGCGACTCGGAGAGGAAGAACTGCAGCCGCTGCACCGCCGGGTGCTGGGCTCCGGCCACCGGTTCCGCCCCGGCCAGGCAGGTCAGCGTCTTGTTCCGCTCCCGCGGGGCCAGCAGCCCGGTCAGATACTGGCGAAAACCCCGCCGCTGAGCCAGTGAGTCGAAGAGGTCATCGAAGCCGGCCGCGTAGTCCTCGAGCGGCCCCGGTGCTGGTGGACACGGACGACGAGCGGTCATGGCAACCACCCCTGCTTGTCGTCCTACCGCGACGACTGCCCGACGTCAACAAACCACCGGTAGGAAGGTGCCTCGCCGGCAGCGAGCGGGTGCAGTACGTGAACGTGATCTTTCGGATGGCGGGGTGCAGATTGGGTTTTGCGCGACTGGTAGGTCCTGGGTGTGGGGACGCATGGGCAAGGTCCGGCGGCGGCAGCAGGTTTTCGCGTACTGGCGTGCGTGTCACAGTCGCGCCATAGCCCCTGCCTACCACTTGTGTCACTGTCGGTGCTCATCGCTACGGTTGAACAGCGCATCAGGAGCACCAAGGGGAAGGATGCACGGGGGATGGGCTACACGATTCCGGGCTGGCTGGACGACGTCCTGGACTTCATCGGGATCAACTTCCCGAACGTCGACGAGGACGACTACCGCGAAATGGCCACGGCCATGCGGGAGTTCGCCGAGCAGTTCGAGGGCCACGGTGGCGACGCGCACCTGGCGGTGACCCGCATCCTGTCCTCGTCCGAGGGCTGGGCCGTGGACTCGTTCGAGAAGCACTGGGACCAGGTGAAGACCAGCCACCTGGAGAAACTCCCGGAACTGGCGCGGCTGTTCGCGGACGCCTGTGACGTGCTCGCGGACATCATCTTCGGGATGAAGACGAAGGCCGAGATCGAACTCGGTGTGATGGCCGCGTCGGTGGGCATCTCGGCCGGTCTGGCCGTGGTCACCGGTGGTCTGTCGGCGCTGATCGGCGCGGCCGAGGTCACCGCCATGCGCCAGGTCGTCAAGCGGATCATCGACGAGGCCGTGGACCGGATCGTCGACGAGGTCCTCGCCAAACTCACCGAGCCGGTCAACGCCAAGCTGGAGGCGATGGTCGAGGACATGGTCCTCGACCTGGCCGAGGGCGCGTTCTCGATGCCGGCCGCCGACGGCAGCGGGGGGCACGGCGGCAAGGGCGGGATGCACATCGCCTCGGCCGGCGGCGCGGGGGGCGGCATGCAGCTCGCCTCTGCCGACGGCGGCGCGCAGAAGCGCACGAAGATCGACCACTTCGAGTTCGAGGACGGCGCGGGCAAGGTCTCCAAGCACGGCAGCGAACTGCACCTGGCCACGTCCACGTCGCTGGGCAAGGCGCGGGGCGCGTTCGGCCGGAGCAAGGGCCGGGACCCGTTCACGCAGGCCTTCGACAGCGTGCTGCACGGCGCCCTCAAGGGCTCCGAGAAGGCGCTCGGCAAGGTCGCCAAGCACATCACGGAGACCGTGCCGGACCGGGCCAAGGCGACCTCCCGGCTGCACAAGGGCAACGACCTCGACGTCCGCGACAAAGCCAAGAACATTCACGTCAACAAGGGCGACGCGGGCGGCGGTTCGGACGGTCACGGCGGCGGCCCGTCGTCCGGCGGTAAGGGTGATGACGGTCTGAAGGTCGACTCGGCGAAGCTGTCCCGGCAGTCCCACTCCCTGAACAGCAAGGAGTGGTGCGGCGACCCCATCGACATGGCCAGTGGCCAGATGATGCTGACCCAAACCGATGTGGACCTGCCCGGCGTACTGCCGCTGACACTGCGCCGCACCCATCTGACCGGCTACACGGCAGGCGGGTTCTTCGGACCGTCCTGGGCCTCCACCCTGGACGAACGTCTCGAAGAGAACCGAGAACTGGGCGGAATCTGGTGGTACCGGGAAGACGGCTCCATCCTGGTCTACCCCCGCCGCCCCGACCTGCCCGGCGACCGCGTGCTGCCGGCCGCGGGCACGCCGCTGCCGCTGACCTTTGTCACCCGCGGCACCTCCTATGTCCTGGCAGTTGAAGACCCCCGCACCGGCCTCATCCGCCACTTCGAGCCCGCGGCCGAGGGCGTGGGCACCTGGTGGCTGGCGGCGATCGAGGACCGCAACCACAACACCATCGGCATCGACCGCGGCGAGGACGACGCTCCGCTCGCCGTCACGCACACCGGCGGCTACCGCCTGGAAGTCACCACCGCCCCTACTGCGCGTGCCGCCGACCAGATACGCGTCACGGCCCTGCACGCCCTCACCGACGACGGCCCCGTCCGGCTGCGCGCGTTCACCTACGACGAGGCCGGCGGCGACCTGACCCACGTGCGCAACGCCGTCGACGCTCCGCTGGAGCTGACCTGGGACGGCGCGCACCGCATCACCGGCTGGCGCGACTCGAACGACACCACCTTCGCGTACGAGTACGACGCGCAGGGCCGGGTGACTGCCACCCGCGGCACCGACGGCATCCTCAACTCCACCATCGCCTACGCCGCCCCGGACCAGGACGGCGTCAGCACCGCCACGTACACCGACTCCCTGGGGCACGCCACCGTCTACCGCGCCAACCGGTACGGCCAAGTCATCGCCATCATTGATCCGCTCGGCGCGACGGTCACGCAGGAGTGGGACAGCCGCGACCATCTGCTGTCCCGCACCGACCCGCTGGGCCGCACCACGCGCTGGGCGTGGGACGACACAGGCGATCTGATCCGCGTGAGCACACCCGACGGGGCTGCCACCCGCATCGTCTACAACGACCTGCACCTGCCGGTAGAGCTGACCGGCCCGGACGGTGCCCGGACCCGCCAGGAGTTCGACCCTCGCGGCAACCGCGCGCTGCTGATCGAATCTGACGGCGCCACCCACCGGTTCACCCACCACGCCACCGGGGCGGTGGCCGCTGCCACGGACCCGCGCGGCGTCACCACCACGGTCGAATCCAACAGTGCCGGGCTCCCCACCGCCACCACTGTGCGCGGGGCCACCCACCGCGGACGCTACGACGCACTGGGCCGCCCCATAGAGCTCACCGACCCCTTGGGCCACACCACACTTCTACAGTGGGACGCCGAAGGACGCCTGCAACAGCGCACCGCGCACGACGGCGCTCGCGAAGCCTGGACCTGGGACGGCGAGGGCAATTGCACGGGCCACACCGACCCGCTCGGCAGCCACAGCCACATCGCCTACGGACCCTTCGACCTCCCGGCCACCCGCACCTCTCCGGACGGCGTATACCACCGCTTCCGCTACGACACGGAACAACGCCTCACTCACGTCACCAACAGCCAGGACCTCACCTGGAGCTACTCCTACGATCCGGCCGGACGCCTGGTGAGCGAGACCGATTTCGACGGCCGTACCAGCCGCTACACCTACGACGCGGCCGGGCAGCCCGTCTCCCGCACGAACGCTGCCGAGCAGACCATCACCTACGCCTTCGACGCGGCCGGGCGCCTGAGCGCGAAGACAGCCGACGGCCGGCGCACGGACTACCGCTACGACACGGCGTCCCGCCTGATCGGCGCCACCAGCACGGACAGCAGTCTCCAGTTCGCCTACGACAGCGCCGGACGGCTCGTGAGCCAGACCGTGGACGGCTCCACGCTCCGCTTCACCTACGACGCCGCCGGACGGCGCGCCAGCCGGATCACACCGTCCGGCGCGCTCACGACCTGGACGCACGACACGGCGGACAGCCCGGCCCGCCTGACCGCCTCCGGGCACCGCATCGACTTCACCTACGATGCTGCGGGTCGCGAACTGGTCCGTACCGTCGATCAGTTCGCCACTCTGAGCAGTACCTACGGACTGTCCGGGCACCTGACCGGCCACACGGTCACGACCGGCACCGACCAACGCCTCATCCAGCAACGGACCTACACCCACCGCGCCGACGGACACCTCACCGGCATCGACGACCTGCACGCCGGGCCGCGCCGCTTCGACCTCGACCCGGCGGGCCGGGTCACCGCCGTGCGCGCGGAGACCTGGAACGAGACCTACGCCTACGACGCGATGGGCAACCAGACCGACGCCGCCTGGCCCGCCCGCCACGCCGGACAGGAAGCCACCGGTCCCCGCGCCTACGCGGGCACCCGCCTCACCCGGGCCGGCAACGTCCGCTACGAACACGACGCCCAGGGCCGTATCGTCCTCCGCCAGAAGACCCGCCTCTCGCACAAGCCCGACACCTGGCGCTACACCTGGAACGCGGAAGACCAACTCACCGGCTGCACGACACCGGACGGCACCCGCTGGCGGTACACCTACGACGCACTCGGCCGGCGCTCCGCCAAACTCCGCATGGCTGCCGACGACCGCACCGTCCTCGAGCGCACCACCTTCACGTGGGACGGCACCATCCTGTGTGAGCAGACCGGCCACACCACAGGCGCACCCGAACTGCTCACCCTCACCTGGGACCACGAC
Organism: Streptomyces kunmingensis; assembly: GCF_039533535.1. Lineage (NCBI taxonomy): Bacteria > Bacillati > Actinomycetota > Actinomycetes > Kitasatosporales > Streptomycetaceae > Streptomyces > Streptomyces kunmingensis. Next base: position 26,325 of record NZ_BAAATS010000034.1, on the reverse strand, counting down.
GACCGCACCCCCGTATCCCAGACCGAGACCAAGTCCCTGGCCACTGCCCCGCAAGAATCGGTCGACCAGCGCTTCTTCGCCATCGTCACCGACCAGATCGGCACCCCCACCGAGCTGGTCGACGAAGCGGGCACCATCGCCTGGCGCACCCGCGCCACCCTCTGGGGCGCCACCACCTGGAACAAGAACGCCACCGCCTACACACCCCTGCGCTTCCCCGGCCAGTACTACGACGCCGAGACCGGCCTGCACTACAACCACTATCGCCATTACGACCCCGAATCGGCCCGCTACCTCACCCCGGACCCGCTGGGCCTGCTGCCCGCCCCCAACCCGCTGGCCTACGTAGACAACCCGCACTCCCTGAGTGACCCCCTCGGGCTCACCCCGTGCGACGAGAACGACGTCACCTGGGGCGACAGAGTCCAGTACGGCGCCCTCGGCCCACACGACCGGGCCACGTCCATGCACGCCACCATCACCCGGGACATGCTCGGCGGCAAGACCAACCCCCAGCACGACCCGGCCGGCTGGCAATCAGGTAAGGGATACAACCGTGCCCACCTGCTCGCAGCCATGATCGGCGGATCCAACAAGGACCCCCGCAACTTCGTCACCATGCACAGCTACGCCAACTCGCCGGTCATGCGACAGGTCGAGATGCAGGTCCGCAACTCCGTGAGGGACAACGATGAGATCATTCAGTACAGCGTGACTCCCATCTACGCCGACGACAACGCGAAGATCCCCCTCGGCGTGACCATCGAGGCCCATGGCAACAAGGGCTTCCAAATGCATCCGCACGGCAGCAGCGGCGAGGGAACCAACGTTTTCACCATCTGGAACCGCAAGCGGTGACGAAAGGATCAGCAGATGACCCCCGACCTGACCCGGCTGACAGAACTGTTGCCGCGGCCCCAGGACAGCGGACAGACCCCGGACTGGAACACCGCTGAAACCACCCTGCAGACCGCCCTGCCCGCCGACTACAAGGAACTGATCGACACCTACGGCGGCGGCTTCATCGACGGCTATCTGCTGCTCCTGGAACCGGGATGCCCCAACGATGTGTACGACCTGGTCAAGATCTCGGCGGAACGCGAAGAGGCCAACGAATCCCTTTGGCAGTTCGAGGACAAGCCGGCCGAACTGGCGGCTGAGGGAAGCCGTCTCGTCTGCTGGGCCACCACAGACAACGGCGAGTACCTCTACTGGCTCGTGCAGTCGGGCGACGACGCGGATACCCGCCCCATCCTGATCAACGAGGCCTCGGGCGAGGACTGGGAGCGATACGACATGACCGTGACCCGTTTCCTCGCCGGCGTACTCAGCGGTGAATTCCGCTCACAGCTCCTGTGGGACAAGTTCCCGCTGCCTGAACACGAGTTCCGCACCGCACAGGCGATGGCAGATTGATAGGACTCCGTCAGGTCTTCTCGTTCGGCGTGCTCGGGAGCATGTTGGATGTCTGGACGCACATGAAGTGAACCGTGTCCGGGCGGAGTTGGCCTTCTTCGTCGCGGATGTGTTTGCCTCGGTGCTGCGCAAGGACCAGCGGGCCATGGGTGACTGCTGTCTGCGGGGGCTGATGCCGGACGGACGCCGGAGGTCGGTTCAGGCGATGGCGGCGCGGCTGCCGGACGGCAATGAGCAGAACCTGCAGCAGTTCGTGAACCAGTCCACCTGGGACCCTGTGCCGGTGCGTCGCCGTATCGCCGAGCGGATGAGCGCGCGGATCAGGCCCGAGGCGGGCCGGGCCACCCCACTCGGTGGAGTCCCGCGCTGCCCTGGATCTGCGAGCGGCCGGCCGTCCATGTCCGGTCCGAAGGCGCCGCGGTCCTGGTGGGGCGCATGCGGCGCCAGCCGGCCGGGAGGGAGCCTCGGTCCCGCGCCGTGCCGGCTGTCGCCGAGGGACTGGCAGCCGGAGCCCTGGCAGCGTCCCGCCTTAGCGGTGGCTTGCCCGGCGGCCTAGCGTGAGGGGCTGTAGGGCGAACAGCCGTGTGTGCGCGGGCCGTTGCCTGCTACGAGTCCGGCTCGCCGACGGCCCCGGGTGCACGGCGGGGGTCCGCTCACGCCGGTTCGGTCGCAGGTGGGGACGCAGAAGATGTACGGCGGAAACGGTGGCGCGGGTGGCTCTGGCGTGGCGGGCGGCTGAGGGTGATCTGGCGGATCAGCTGCTGGAAGCAGGCCAGTGCGGCCAGGGCGGGCAGTGCGGCTGCTGCCGCGTCCAGGGGCCGGTGTGCGGCCTGCGCGACGCACAGCACCATCGCAACGGTCGAGAACAGCAGCACCACCGCCCAGGAATGGGCGGCGCGCCTCCGGTGCAGGCCGGCCCGCAGAACCGACACCGAGGCGACGATCCAGGGGCCGTAGATCAGCAGCGGCCAGGCGTCCAGGGTGGAGGCGGAGGTGCGGTGCACGGCCAGGTTGCGCAGCGGGGCGTAGCTGACCATGGCGCCGAAGACGCACACCACGGACACGACGAGCGCGGCCACCGCACCAAGGATCCGGCTGGTGATACGCAGCATGCCGCTGGCCGCCCGCTTCCGGGCACGGGAACGGGTGCGGGTGCGGGTGCGGGTGCGGCGGCGGGGCGGTGCGGAACGCTGCCGGGGCAGCTCGGCGGTGGCCTCCGGCAGACCGTCGAACGCGCCCTCGTCGGAAGCGAATTGGGTACCAGGGTCGCTCGGCTCGTCGACCGGGGCGCTGTCCGCCTCCGTCCCGGCGGCCTCGCGCAGCAGGTGGGCGAGTTCCTCGGTCGGATCCCAATGCGGAGCCAGAGAGTCCAGCGGGGCCAGGGGCTCCTCCCACTGCGGGGAACAGCCCGTCGCCGGGGGCTCCTCCCACTGCGGGGAGTAGCCGGCCCCCGAGGGCTCCTCCCACTGCGGGGAGTAGCCGGCCGCGGGGTCGGATGTGGCAGGGCCCGGGATGAACGGCTGGGGTCGGCGGTGACGGCCTGGCATCTCATGCATGCGCGAGCTGCCGGGGAACGTCGGACACGGAAGCGTCGAGCCGGTGCGGGGCGCCGGTCGCGGCAGCGTAAGAGGTCTCGAGGAGGCCGAGCTCGGTAAGGAGGTCCTGCACCAGCTCGGCGGAGTACCAGAGCTCGACCCGTCGGCAGTGGCCGTGCAGGGCGGCCGGTGCCGCACCGGTGCCGGATGGCGTGTAGAGCCAGGCTCCCATGCGAACTGCATCCGCTTTCCTGCTGGTTGCGTCCGCCGCAGAGTCCCCTGAAGAAGAGCGCAGCCTCGGTGTCGTCATGCTGCACACAACGGCGCCCGCATGCCAGAAGATGTGCGGCATACGGGTGGCCGCCAGGTCGCATAGTGCGTCTTTCCGGCAAATGAATAATCGGTTCTGCGCCCCCGAAAGCACGCAAACCAAAGTCGCCCCACCCGCCCCCACCCGCCGGCACTGCCGCCGCCGAACTGCCGGAGTCTCGCCACGGGCCAGGCGAGCCCGGCATCTCCCCGCCCGACCCCCGGCCCGTAACCCGCACACCCGGCAGGGGCGCGGGCAGAAGGAGGCAGGCGACCGTTACGGGTTTGTCGGTGGTAGCACTGTCGCCGCGCTGCTTCCACTGACGGCCGCGGGCTGCCATGCGTCGCTGTAGGCGCTCAGCTGGCGGCAGAGCTCGGCGTGCACCACGCCGGGCGGCATGCCGGTGTGGCCCCACTGGACGGCCAGGAGGGCTACGTGCCGCAGCTTGATGTTGGTGTGCTGGGAGACCTCTCGCAGCACCTCCCACGCGGGGCCGGGCGGGATGCGGGCGACGGCGACCAGGACGCCGATCGCCCGGTCGACATCCGCATGGGAGACAACACCGTGCCCCTACCCCGGCCATCCGTCTGCACGCCCACGCCCCGGTCACGGCCAGGGCCTGCCGACCCGCCCGCGGTCGGCAGGGCGCGGCAGTACGGCCGGTGCCGGCGGGCGGAAGGCGTGGCTGTGCGCAGTCGACGAGCGCCGTGTGCTCCGGCCGTCCCACGGCGGCGAGGCCACACGCTCCTATGCGCAGCGCAGGCGCAGGGTGTCGAGTTGGTCCCAGCCGCGCTCCTCCAGCCGTTCCTGCAGGCGAAGTTCGTGGCGGGCCGTCACGTACAGGTACTGCGGGGGGCGCAGGGTGCGTGCCGACGTCGCCGCACAGCTGTACCCCCTCCTCGTGCCGCAGGGGCGTGATCAGCAGGCGGTCGTCGCTGGAGGCTGGAGGCGAATCAGGGAAGCTGGTCGGCGGTCGTCGTCGGGTCGGTGATCCCAAGGGCTGCGGTCGGTTTCGTGGCGGCAGGCGGTGTGCGGTAGGCGCGAAGGGGCGCGTTGGTCGCGGCCACGGCGGCGATCGCCAGGATGGCGGAGAGTCCGCCGAAGACCAGGGAGAAGGAGGCGGAGGTGGCCGACGCCAACAGGCCGCCACGGAAGTTGCCGAGTTCGGGGCCTGCGACACCGATGACGTGTTCCACCGAGGAGACCCGTCCTCGGTACGCGTCCGGGGTCTCCAGTTGGACCAGGGCACTGCGGGTGACGACCGACACGGTGTCGGCGGCGCCCGCCACGGCCAGGCATCCGAGGGCCGGCCACAACGGCCCCGCCAGGCCGAAACCGGCCAGTGCCAGGCCCCAGACACTGGCTGCGGCGAGCTGGACCAGGCCGCTACGGCGCCAGCGCGTGACCGTGCCGGAGAGCAGACCAGCCGTGATCCCCCCGACCGCGACGGCCGAGAGGAACAGGCCGAGGGTCTGCGGGTTTCCCTCGAAGCGGACCTCGTTGACCAGCGGGAAGAGCGCGATGGGCATGGCGAGCAGGGTGGCGGACAAGTCGGTGGCCATCGAGCCCCACAGCGTCGGGCGGCGCAGGACGATCCGCCAGCCGCCACGTTCCGGCCGGCGCCTGCTGCCTGCCGCGTCGGCGCCCTCGGGCCGCATGGCGGGCAGACGGATCACCGCGAGCATCGAGACGATCACGGCCACGGCCTGGGTCGCGTATGCGGCGGAAAAGCCCCAGCGGGCGATGATCAGCCCGGCTGTCGCGGGCCCGGCCAGCATCGCGGCCTGGAAGGAGACGTTGGTCAGCGCAAGACCGGCCGCGACCTGGTCGCTCGGCAACAGCCGGACCGGGAAGGTGCGCCGGGCGGGAGCGCCGAGCGCGCCGCAGCTGCTGCCCAGGGCTACCAGGGCGAGCAGCAGCAGTACGTTGCGGTTGTCCGCCAGGGCCTGGGCGCACAGCCCTGCGGCGGCCAGCAGTTGGCCCGCGGTGGTGGCCCGTACCAGCGCACGGCGGTCATAGGTGTCGGCCAAGGTGCCGCCGAGCAGACCGAACAGCACCATCGGCAGGCCGGTGGCGAGCCCGATGGCACCGGTGCCCACGGGGCTGCCGGTCAGGTCCCAGACCTGGGCCAGCACCGCCACGTTGGCTATCTGTCCACCGACTTGGGAGGCCGAGGTGCCGATCCACAGGTCACGGAACGGCTGGTTGCTGCGCAGCGGGCGGGTGTCGAGGAGCCGGGCACGAACACGTCCCCTCATCGTGGTGGCTCGACGAGGTGATGGAGGATCCGCTGCCGCATCGACCGGCGTTCCAGCGCCCGCCGCACCTCCTCGACGACGGTGGTCATCGCGTACGGGACCTCGCCGTCCAGCTCGGCGACCGTGGCGTGGGTGGCGCGCCACTCCGCCTCCAGGAACGGCACCAGTGACCGGCCGCGCTCGGTCAGGTCGATCCGCCGGGTGCGGGCGTCGGGCCCCGGCTCGGAGGTGACCAGATCCTCCTTGCGCATGGCGGTGACGGTCTGGCTGACCGCGGAGTGCGAGCGGTCCAGGGACTTCGCAAGCTCGCGGATGGTCAGTGGGCCGGTGTGGGCGAGCCGGATCAGCGGATAGGCGAACCGAGGCCGCACCCCCTCGATGCCCCGCTCGACGTAGACCTGCTCGATCTCGGCGTCCATGGCTGCCAGAAGCTTGTGCAGGGCGTGCCAGGGATCGGGGAGCGCTGTGGGATCTGAAGATGTCACAGCGCTAATATAACAGCGCTAATACAATGGCTCAAGGCGGCGGTGGGCGGAACGCCCGTCCGGCAAGCGGGTGTTGTGGTGCAAGAAGTCGAGCAGCCGCTCGGTTGGACGGAACGCGCCCGGGGCGAATGCGTGTGTGTGTGGACTGGAACGGTACGTGTGTCCGTGTTCCTTTCAGAGGGCGTGGGCATCACATGTGGATGCGATAAGGGTCCGTTTGCTCACATGTATCACCGTCGGTGTGCTGCTGGTCGCGGTGCCCGGCAGTCCCTCGTGGCCCGCCGTCGCCCTCAATCTCTGGACACGTCTTCTGCTCGGCCCCGATACATTGCACACTTTGCCTGTCGCATACTTTTCCATGGGGGGCAGGACGGACCATGAGTGCTGGGCGTGAACACATACGTCGCCCACTGGGGCTGACAAGCCTCACGGTCGCTGCGAGCGGGCTGCTCGCCTTGCTGATCGGTGTCGCGTTCGCCGTCCTGCTGTGGGCGATCAACGACGCGAACAACTCCATTTCGGCCAGACGGGCCTCGCGGACCGCGCTGGTCAAGGCGGGCACGATGGAGCAGCTCCTGGTCGACCTGGAGACCGGGCAGCGCGGATACGTGATCACCAGGCGCGAGGAGTTCCTCGAACCGTGGGAGGCGGCTCGCGAGGCGCTGCCGCTGGAGACCCGGGGGTTCACCGACAGCACGACCTCTCGGGAGCAGCGGCGTACCGCCGAGCAGATCACGCGGGGAGTGGAGTCCTTCCTCGACGACTTCTCGGTCCCGCTGGTCGCGATGGTCCGCGACGGCGATCCCGCCGCCGGTTCGCTGCGGGAGGCGACCGAGGGCAAGCGGCGTGTGGACGCCCTGCGGGCCCAGTTCGACGAGTACGTGTCCGACGAGCGCGTCCAGCTCGCGGAGCGCACCGATGCCGCGGGCGCCAACAGTCACCAGGCGGTGCTCGCCGCCGCGATCGGTCTGGCGGCGTCCACGGCGCTGTTCGCCGTCTTCACGGTGCTCCAGCACCGCGCGGTGGTCCGTCCGGTGCGCGGGGCGGCGACAGCGGCCCAGGAGCTCGCGGGCGGTGACCTCGGTGTGCGGGTCGCCCCCAGCAGGATCGCGGAGATCGGGGCGCTGGGCACCTCCTTCAACAGCATGGCCTCCTCCCTCCAGGACAGCCGGCGGCGCATCATGGAGAACACCGAGGCAGTCCACCGGCGTACCGCACGGGATCTGCACGACGGGGCGCAGCAGCGGCTGGTCAGCCTGATGATCGGGCTGCGGCTGGCGCGGGAGCTGCTCCCCGGCACCGAGACGGCCGCGATCGACCTGCTCGACCAGTCCATCGACAACGCGCAGACCGCCATCAACGAGCTGCGGGAACTCGCCTCCGGGATCTATCCGCTGGTTCTCACGGTCAAGGGTCTGGTGGCGGCGGTGCAGGATCTGGCCTCGCGGTGCCCGGTGCCCACGGTCGTCCAGTGCGAGGGCGAACGCAGGATGCCCTCCACGGTCGAGTCGAACGCCTACTTCGTGGTGGCCGAGGCCGTGACCAACGCGGTCAAGCACGCGCGGGCGTCCCGTATCGACGTCCTCGTGGAGTTCGGGGACGTGCTGCGGATCAAGGTCGCCGACGACGGGATCGGTGGCTTGGGCAAGGCGACCGCCGGCAGCGGGATGACGAGCCTCGCCGACCGTGTGGCGGCCTTCGACGGGAAGCTGACCATCGACTCCCCGCCCGGCCGGGGCACCACCCTGCTGATCACCATCCCGATCCGGGACTGAGAGCCGGGCGGCGTCGCGCCCGGGCGAAGGGGGTGAGCCGGTTCCGTAGCCGGATCTCGTCCCTCCGCCGACTGGACGGACTCGTCCCGGTCGACGTTCTTCAGCTCCGTCCCGCGGACCCGGACGAAGGGGCTGACAGGGCCGGTGTGCTCCGGTCCGGCCGACCGCCGTCACTCCGCGGGCTGGAGCAGCTCGTCCCAGTTCACCCCGTCGAACTCCGCCCCCGGCGCGACCAGAGCGTAGGTCTGCGCGAGCCACTGCGTGATCGGCTCGACGGGGATCTCGAAGAGCGCGATGTTCGTGCCGCCCAGACGCATCCCGAGCGTGACGGGCTCGCCGTCGTCGCCGTACACCGGCCACAGCGCCACGTCCCCGTCCCCGCTGCGGGTGACCAGCCCCTCGGCCAGCAGCTCTCTGGCGATGACCCAGCGCACCGACCACTCCTGTCCGACCGTGAAGGTCACGGTGACGGCGAGCGGGTCACCCGCGTCGTAGGAGAACTCGCAGGGCACCTCCACGATGTGGTCGCCGCCCAGCCAGCGGGTGATCGTCAGTGCGAGGTGGCTCTTGTTCATGGTGTTCTCCTCGGGTCCTCGGGAGTCTGCCGGTGGTCCGGACTCGACACGTCGGGCTGTCCTGAGCGTTGGCCCCAAGTCTCGGCGCGGGCGGCGCCCTGGTCTGTCGTGCGTTCCCTCGCCCTCCCTCGGGCGCCCCCCGAGGTGTCCGTAGGGTGCACCCCACACTTCCCGTCACATGTGTGGGGTCCGTGCAGGCTAGGATGCGGTCATGGGGCAACCACTGCGGGCGGTGCTGGGAGAAGACCAGCCGATCGTGCGCGAAGGCATCATGGCCATTCTCGGCAGGGCGGGCATCGACGTCGTCGCGGCCGTCGACAACGCGGTGGACCTCGTCCGCGTCGCCGAGGAACACCGGCCCGACGTCGTCATCACCGACATCCGGATGCCGCCGGCCCTTGAGGCGGACGGGCTGCTCGCGGTGCGCCGGATCCGTGCCGTGCGGCCGGACACCGCCGTGATCGTACTGTCCCAGTTCCTCGAGGCGTCCTACGCTCTCGACCTGGTCGGGGACGATCCCCGGGGCGTGGGCTATCTCCTCAAGGAGAAGGTGGCGAGCCCGCAGATCCTCATCGACGCCGTCGAGCGGGTCATGGCCCGGGACTCGGCGCTGGACCCGGACGTGATCTCGGCGCTGCTCGGGCGCAAGCGCCCGGAGGACGATCCGCTGGCCGCGCTGACGCCCAAGGAACGACAGGTCCTGGCGCTGATGGCCGAGGGCCACTCCAACACGGGCATCTCGGAACAGCTCTTCGTGAGCGTGGCCGCCGTGGAGCGCCATGTGACCGGTATTTTCTTGAAGTTGGGGCTCAGCCAGACGGCTTCCGGACAGCACCGGCGGGTGGCGGCGGTGCTGCGCTACCTCGGGCAGTAGTCCAAGTAGCCCTCAATCCGGTGGCGCCCCGGGGCTGTCGTTCCGGCCACCGGGGGTTCGAGGACAGGTACTCAGGGCGCGGCGGGGGTGAACAGGCCGCGCAGGTCCGCGTCGACCAGCCGGTCCTTGGCGACGAAGGCGTCGATCCCGGCGTCCGCCAGCTGCTCGTGCGACCAGGGCGACTCGTCGGTGGAGGTCAGCACGATGCGGGGCGTGCCAGACGCCGCGCGCCCGGCCGGGGGTGTGACACAGGCTCTCAGCAGCCGGGCCAGGGCCACTCCGTCCAGACCGGGCAGGTGCAGATCCAGCAGCACCCCGTCGGGGCGGTGTGTCCGCACCTCGTCCAGAGCCGAGGCGCCGTCCCCGCACTCCGCCACGACGCGCAGCCCCCGTGCCGTCAGAAGGGCGATGGCGATACGACGGAAGCCGGGGTCGTCGTCGACGACCACGATGTTGATGCACATGCTCCCAGCTTGCCCAACGCCCTGGTGAGCGGGCCATAGGGGGAGCCCTACGGTTTGTCTCCCGCTCCGGCGAGGGACGCGTCCGGGTGCCCCGCGGCGGATGCCGGCCGGGGCGGTGACACAGGCTCTCAGGTCGCGGCGGTGAGGTAGGTGCTGGTCGCGTACAGCCGCGCCCGTACGGTCTCCGCCCGGACCTCGCGGTCACCGGACATGCCGCGTTCGGCGCGGTGCTCCTGGTCGAGCGCCTCGATCGACCTGTCGTTGCCCCACAGGGGCCAGCGCCTGCCGGTGCCTCGGTTCTTGCGTGCCATGGTGCCCTCCGGTGATGTGTGTGCCTCGCGCAGTACAAGTTCGTCACCACTTTAACCGGTGACACACGTCTCGGCAAGCCACGTGCGGAGGTACGTCCGTAGAATTCGGACGGATCCAGGTGTTTCCATGACGGCATACGTGTTCCTGGACCGGCGTCGAAAAGAGGTCTGGGATGTCTGCGTCTTCCTCCGTTTCTCCGCCCGCTGTGGACCCGGGCGACGACCCGTCGGCCGTACTGGAGGCCGCCGGGCTGGTGCGCCGGGACGGGGCGGCGCTCGTTCCGCACCCGTCCCTGGTGTACGCCGACGGAGCGACCGCCCGCAGCGCGGTGACGGCACGGCTGGGCTCCCTGCGCCAGGCGGTGGCCGTCGCGGCACGGGAACCGGCGGCGACCGGAGGTGGCTGGGCGGCGCAGGACGACGAGGTCCTGCTGGCTCAGGGCCGGGCGTCCGCCGCCACGGGCCGGGCCCTCGCGACCCGCGTCGTACCCGAACCGCCCGGTCTCGCTGCGCGGTTGGGCCGGCCCGGCGCCCGCGTCCTGGACGTCGGGACCGGGGTGGCGGCGCTGGCGCTCGCGCTGGCCGACGCGTTCGGTACGCAACGGCGGCAGCTCCTACGACACGGACCGGATCGCGGAGGTGTTCGACGCCGCCGGCCTGCGGGAGAGCCGGCGCTTCCCCACGGTGCCCGGCGGCCCCGTCCTCATCGCGGCCCGCCGCGCCACGGACTGAGGGCCCGCCTTCGAACACCGCCCCTCGGCCCGGTCGGCACGACGGGACGGCACGAAGGCCCCCGACCGACGCGCACCCCGAGGGAGTACGCGCCCGGCCGGAGGCCTCCGGCTGTACCGGGCCCGGATCAGAGCCTGTGTCATGACCCCGGTCGGATCAGCGGCCGGTCGCCTCGGTCGCCGTCACCTCGTCCGCGTAGACCAGGGCGACGCGGTGGTTGTACTGGATGGTGTACATCTTCTTGCCGCCGGTGACGACCTTGCCGCTGGAGGCGAAGAAGTCGTCGGTGGCGATGGGGTCCGTCGTGGCCACGTACGCCTGGCCCGTGGGGACGGAGTACATGCTCAGCGGGGCCTGCGTGGAGGGGCTCAGGCCGGTCGGGTACTCGGACGCGTCCGGGTAGTTGGTCCCGTAGAGCGGCACCGCGGCGGTGCCCGCGGGGCGGATCACCTGTACGCCGTGGCTGATCCTCGTGTTGACGCCGTGGGGGTTGTGGAACCACACCTTGGACCCGCTGTACCAGATCGCGGTCCAGGCACCCTGCGAGCCCGCGACGACGAACTGCTGGCCGGACTGGGCCGTGCTGCCCCAGTCGTTGATCCGGTCGGTGCCGGCACCCGTCTCGTGGATCGCCTAGTCGCCGAAGAGCGGCGCGGTGCTGCTCGGGGACGTGCGCAGGTGGACGAAGTTCACCTTGCGCCGGTCCTGGGCGCAGGCCTTCGTCTGACCGGTCGGGTCGTCCTGCGGGCAGACCGTCACGGTCTGCTCGTTCCTGGCGAAGGGCGGGTCGATCGTCACGACCTCACCGGCCCGCGGGACACCGCGCGGACCGGTGGCCGGCGCGCCGGCCAGGTCCATCAGGTGGGCGATGTCGAGCTCGGGTCCCATGTCCCAGTGCATGCCGGAGACGAGCGAGGACTTCGGGCCGGCGACGTTGTCGTGGCCGATGACATGCTGCCGGTCCAGGGGGATGCCGAACCGCGCGGCCAGGTACTTCACCAGGTCGGCCGTGGCCTCGTACTGCGCCTCGGTGTACCAGGCCGAACCGTGCGCGGCGTAGCCCTCGTGCTCGATGCCGACCGAGTGCAGGTTGGTGGAGTAGTTGCCCGCGTGGAAGGCGACGTTCCTGGTGGGCACCATCTGGGTGACGGAGCCGTCCGAGTCCATCACGTAGTGGGTCGAGGCCGGGTTCGTGGGGTCGGCCAGACCCTTGACGCCCGCGTCGTAGGTGGACTCCAGGTCGTGCAGGACGATGGTGTCGATCCGGATGCCGTTGGCGGGCCGGTCGGAGACCTGGCCGCCGGCGGGCGAACCGGCGACGAACGTGCAGCGCACGGTCGGCGGGCACTCGGTGTCGGCCGCGGACGTCGACTTCAGGCGCAACTTCGCGACCTGTGAGGTCGCGGGGTCCACCGAGGGGGCGGCGGTCAGCCGGACCTGCTGGCCGTCCCGTGTCGTCGCGGACTTTCCGCCGCGGATCTTGTCGAAGACACGGTCGGCGAAGCTCGCCGCGCCCTGTCGCTGCTTCGACTGGCTGTAGCGGGCCACGGCTCCGTACCAACGGGAGGCGTCGGCGGGGGTGTCGCCGACCAGCTCCTTCTCGTACGAGGCCAGGAGCGCCGCTCCGCCGCGGATGTTCGCGGTCTCGTCCTCACGCAGTTCCTGCGCGGACAGCCCGGTCAGCTTCGCGGCCGTCTGGAGGGTGTGCAGGGCCGGGTCGTCGGCGAGGGAGGCGAGGTCGGCGCGGCCCGCGGCGCCCGCCGGGCCGGCCGCCAGCATCGCGGGCGTCACGTCCGTGAGGTGCATGATCCCGTAGCCGCCGCCGGTACTGGCCTGCGTGCCGTGCGGGTTCCAGGCCGACTCCTCGTAGGCGAGGGCGAGCAGCACGTTCGCGGGGACGTGGTACTCCTGGGCGGCAGCCTGGATCGTCTGCTGCCGGGATGCGGGAGCGTCGTCCGTCGTGTCGGCCAGCGCCGTGATCGGGATGGCGGCCAGGCCTGCCACGGCCAGCGCGCCTACCGCGCACGCGACGCGGACGCGGACGGCCCTCTTTCGCTTGTGCAAGGGGGTGGTTCTCAAGAGCTGATGGTCCTTAAGAGCTGGTGGTCCTCAAGAGCTGCTGGTCCTTCGAGGGGGAAGGAGAGCGCCGGGTGTACTCCTCCGGCGTCGCCGCTCGATGGTGAGGGCAGCGGCGACGGGGACAAACATATGCCTGTGGGGCGCATGCGTGGGAGGAGAGCGCCCGACCACATGTGCCCTTCACAAAAATGTGTCCGTCTCTCAACCTGCCGGAGGGACAGGGGTGTTGAGCGGAACGCAGATTTCAGGCCCCGGGCCTCACGACCCGGTGGAACCGAACATCGTCCGCAGATCCGCGTCGAACAGTCTGTCCTTGGCGACGAAGTACTCGATGCCCGCCCGCTGGAGTTCCTCGGGCGACCAGGGCGACTTGTCGGTGGACGTCAGTACGATCCGCGGCGGGTTCTCCTCGTCGGTGACCTGACGCGCGACGGTCAGTCCGTCCGTGTCGGGCAGGTGCAGATCGAGCAGCATCCCGTCGGGCCGGTGTGCCCGCACCGCGTCCAGGGCCGAGGCGCCGTCCCCGGACTCCGCCACGACCCGCAGACCCCGTGCCGTCAGCAGCATCGTGGCGATGCGGCGGAATCCGGGGTCGTCGTCGACGACGACGATGTCGATGCACATGCTGTCAGCATGGCTGACGATCCGGCGGCGGGACCATAGGGGCTGCCCTACGGTTTGTGTATCACCCACGTAGGGCCCGGCCCCGGTCTCACGCGCGCAGCGGGACCTCCTTGATGAACAGGGTGACGAGGAAGGCGAGCAGGGCGATCGGCGCGACGTACATGAAGATGTCGCCGATGCCGTGGCCGTAGGCGCTCTCCAGCCAGGTGCGCACGGGTGCGGGCAGCATGGCGAGGTCGGGGAGCCGGCCGCCGCCGGAGGCCTGCGCGGCCGCCGCCCGGTCCTGGGGTGCGAGGTGGGTGATGGTGTCGCGGGCGTAGTGGCCGATCCGGGTGGTGAGGACGGAGCCGAGCACCGAGACGCCCACCGCGCCGCCGAGGGAGCGGAAGAAGGTCACTGTGGAGGAGGCGGCGCCGAGGTCGCCCGGGGAGACCTGGTTCTGGGTGCACAGCACGAGGTTCTGGAGCGTCATGCCGACGCCGAGGCCCATCAGCGCCATGCAGAAGGCTATGAACAGGTACGAGGTGTCGTAGCGGAGCATGCCGAGGAGGGCCAGGCCTGCCGTCAGCAGGATGCCGCCCGCAAGGAGCCAGCCCTTCCACCGGCCGGTGCGGGTGATGACGCGGCCGGAGACGGTGGAGGAGACGAACAGGCCCGCGATGAACGGGATCGTCATGACGCCCGACATGGTCGGGGACGCGCCGCGCGCCAGCTGGAAGTACTGGCTGAAGAAGACGGTGCCCGCGAACAGCGCGCTGCCGACGAACAGGGAGGCGGCGGAGGCGAGGGCGATGGTCGGGTTGCGGAACAGCCGCAGCGGGATGATCGGCTCGGCGGCCTTCGTTTCGACGAACAGGAAGATCAGCGTCAGGACGAGCGCCGCGCCGACCAGGGCGTACGTCTGCCAGGACAGCCACGCGTACATGGCGTCGGCGAAGGTGATCCAGACCAGCAGGGTGCAGACGGCGGCGGTGACGAAGAACGCGCCGGCCCAGTCGACCTCGACCTGGCGCTTGAGCACGGGCAGGTCGAGCGTCCGCTGGAGCACGATCAGCGCGACGACGGCGAAGGGGATGCCGACGAACAGGCACCAGCGCCAGCCGAGCCAGGAGGTGTCGGTGATGACGCCCCCGAGCAGCGGACCGCCGACGGTGGCGACGGCGAAGGTGGCGCCGAGGTATCCGGAGTAGCGGCCGCGCTCGCGCGGGGAGATCATCGCGGCCAGCACGACCTGTGCGAGGGCGGACAGACCGCCGCCGCCCAGGCCCTGGATGACCCGGGCGCCGATCAGCGTGGCGGGGTTCTGCGCGAGACCGGCCACCAGGGAGCCGATGACGAAGATGACCAGGGACGACTGGACGAGGATCTTCTTGCTGAACTGGTCGGCGAGTTTGCCCCACAGCGGGGTCGAGGCGGTCACCGCAAGGAGGGACGCGGTGACGACCCAGGTGTAGGCGGACTGGCCGCCGCCGAGGTCGCCGATGATGCGGGGCAGCGCGTTGGTGACGACGGTCGAGGAGAGGATCGCGCAGAACAGGCCGAGGAGCAGCCCCGACAGGGCGCGCATGATCTGCGCGTGTGTCATCGGCGGCGCGACCCCCGTTATGGGCTGGGTGTGCGGGCGCACACCTGCGCTGGGGGTGGTGGTCATGGGTGTGGTTCCTTAAGTGGCTGAGGCGGGTGTACGAGGTGTCAGCGGGTGTGCGGGGGCGGGCCGGTCGGGGCGGTCAGCGCAGGATTCGGCGGGACACGTTGGTGGTAACCAGGTCCAGTAGTTCCTCGCCCCGGCCGGACAGGATCGTGCGGATCGCGTAGAGGGTGAAGCCCTTGGCCTGCTCCACCGTGACGGCGGGCGGCACGGAGAGTTCCTGGCGGGCGGTCATCACCTCCACCAGGGCCGGGCCGTCGTGCGCGAAGGCGGCCTTCAGCGCGTCCTCCAGGTCGCCGGGCCGCTCGACCCGGCGCGAGAACAGGCCGATCGCGGCGGCGACCTCGGCGAGCTGCGGATTGTCCAGCTCGGTGGCGTAGTTGACGATGCCGGCCGCCTTCATCTCGAGCTCGACGAAGTTCAGGGAGCCGTTGTTGAAGACCACGATCTTGGCGGGCAGTCGGTTCTGGCGCAGCGTGAACAGTTCGCCGAGCAGCATGGTGAGGCCGCCGTCGCCGGACAGCGAGACCACCTGACGGCCCGGGTACGCCGCCTGCGCGCCGACTGCGTGCGGTAGCGCGTTGGCCATCGTGCCGTGGTTGAACGAACCGATCAGCCGGCGCTTTCCGTTGAACGTCAGGTAGCGGGCCGCCCACACCACCGGGGAGCCGACGTCCACGGTGAAGACGGCGTCCTCGTCGGCGAGGCGGTCGAGGGTGCGCGCCACGAACTGCGGGTGGATCGGGGTGCGTTCGCGGTCGTTGACGGCGAGCGAGTCGAGTGACTTGCGCGTACGGGCGTAGTGGGCGAGGGCGTCGTCGAGGTGCCGTCGCGCGCTCTTGACGGTCAGCAGCGGCAGCAGCGCGGGCAGGGTGTCACGGACGCTGCCGACCAGAGGCAGGTCGACGTGGGTGCGGCGGCCGATCTGCTCGCCGCGCAGGTCGAGCTGGATGACCTTGGCGTCCTGCGGATAGAACTGCCGGTAGGGGAAGTCGGTGCCCAGCATCAGCAGGGTGTCGGCCTCCTCGATCGCCTTGTAGCCGGAGGCGAAGCCGAGCAGTCCGGTCATGCCGACGTCGTACGGGTTGTCGTAACTGACGTACTCCTTGCCGCGCAGGGCGTGCACGACGGGCGCCTTGAGGGTCTCGGCGAGCCGGACCAGGTCGTCGTGGGCGCCGGCCGCGCCGGCGCCCGCCAGGATCGTCACCCGCTTCGCGTCGTTCAGCAGCGCGGCGGCCTCGCGCAGGGTCGCGTCGTCGGGGCGGACGACGGTGCGGGCCGGGCGCACCACGGTGGGGGCCAGGTCGCGGGCGGTCTTGCCGAGGAAGATCTCACCGGGGACGACGACCACCGCCACTCCCCTGCGCTCGACGGCGGCGCGCATCGCCGTCTCCAGGATGCGCGGCCCGTGTTCGGGGCTGGTGACGACCTCCGCGTAGACGCTGCAGTCGGCGAACAGTTCCTGGGGGCGGGTCTCCTGGAAGTAGCCGCTGCCGATCTCGCTGCCGGGGATCTGGGCGGCGATGGCGAGCACCGGGACGCGGCTGCGCTGGGCGTCGAAGAGGCCGTTGATCAGGTGCAGGTTGCCCGGGCCGCAGCTGCCGACACACACGGTGAGCTCACCGGTGAGCCCGGCTTCGGCCGCCGCCGCGAGGGCGGCGCTCTCCTCGTGCCGCACATGGACCCAGTCGACGTCGTCGTCGCGGCGGATGGCGTCGGTGAGGCCGTTGAGCGAATCCCCGGGCAGGCCGTACAGACGGCGCACCCCGGAGGCCTTGAGGGAGGCGATGACGTGTTCGGCGTAGGTGGGCATACGACAGACCCTTTCGTCGGTGTGGGCGTGAGCGCGGCCGGTGCGGAGGGGGAGCCACACGGGCGGAGGGCGCCGACAGGGGCTCGTCCCCGTGGACGAGATCCCCGTGGACGAGGTCCTCATGGACGAGGTCTGCGCAGACGAGGTCCCCGAAACGAGGTTCCCGAAGACGACGTCCTCGTGGACGAGCACCCGGTCAGTCTTGTCGGGCCGTCATCACACACACATCCGTCGAATGACTGCGTACCCGACGTCAGGGTGTTTGCCGTTACTCGGTCGGACGACTGGAACGCCCGGGTCCGCGCCTCGGCCCACACCCGGCGGAGCCTGTCACGCGAGGCGGTAGCGCACCGGTAGCGACAGCACCCCGCGCACCATGCCGGAGGGGAACCAGCTCAGGGATTCGGCGGGCACCGCCAGTTCCATGTGTGGGATACGTGTGAGGAGGGTGTGCAGGGCGACGCGGGCCTCCAGGCGGGCCAGCGGAGCGCCCAGGCAGTGGTGGATGCCGTGGCCGAAGGAGAGGTGGCGGGCGACGGGGCGGGTGACGTCGAGCGTCTCCGGGTCGCCGCCTCCGGCCAGCGGGGCGCCGCGGCTCGCGGAGGTGAGGGCCACGGCGACGACACCGCCCCGGGGGATCCTCACCCCGCCGAGTTCGAGGTCCTCGGCCGCGTAGCGGTTGGTCGTGCGTTCGACGGACGTGTCGTAGCGCAGGAACTCCTCGATCGCGGTGGGCAGCAGCGCGGGGTCCTCGCGCAGCAGTCGCAGTTGATCGGGGTGGGTGAGCAGGGCCAGCAGGGCGTTGCCCAGGAGGTTGACGGTGGTCTCGTGGCCGGCGATGACGAGCAGGGCGGCGGTTGCGGCCAGTTCCTCCTCGGAGAGCCGGCCGTCGTCCTCGTCACGGGCGGCGACCAGGGCGGACATCAGGTCGTCGCCGGGGCGGCGCCGCTTGTCCTCGACCAGTTCGCGCAGGAACGCGTGCATCGCGGCCACCGACGCGGCGTACTCCGGGTGGTTCACCTGGAAGGCGAGGGTGGTCCAGCGGCGGAAGTCCTGGCGTCGGTCCTCGGGGATGCCGAGCAGCTCCGCGATGACGGCGACGGGCAGCGGCGCGGTGAAGGCCTCCACCAGGTCGGTCTCGCCGGAGGGCGGCAGGGCGTCGACGAGTCCGTGGGCGAGCCGGGTGATACGGGGTTCCAGCTCGGCGGAGCGCTTCGGGGAGAAGGCGCCCGACACCAGCCGGCGCAGCCGGGTGTGCGCGGGCGGGTCGGCCTCCAGCATCTGGCCGCCGAATCCGGTGCCGCGTTTGTGTCCGAGGAAGCCGGCCGCCTCCAGCATCGCCGCGGCCGGCTCGGGGTCCTTCAGCAGCGCCGGGTGGGTCAGTGCGTCGCGGGCCAGGTCGTGGTCGACGACGATCCAGCCGGTGATGCCGGGGAAGAACTGCGCCGGGTGGACGGGGCCCTTCGCGCGCAGCGCCGCGTACCGGCGGGGGGCGTCCGCCTTGAACGCGGCGTCCATGACGACCAGGTCGTCCGTCTCACCGGTCGGCCGGTCATGGGTGTGGGGAGGAGTGTGGGTGTTCATCGGTGTGTCCTCGCGCTGTGGTGCGGCGAGCCTCGCTCGGGGTTCGCCGCTGTGGTGCGGCGAGCCCCGCTCGGGGCTCGCCCGGGTGCTCGGCGGGTGGGCCGCGGCGGCCTCAGAGGGTGCGGGCGAACAGGGCCAGCAGCTCCGTCCAGTGCCGCTCGGCCGCCGCGGGGTCGTAGGCCGCGGTGTCGGACTGGGTGTAGCCGTGGTGGGCGCCCTCGTAGACCTCGCAGCGGTGTTTGACGCCCGCGTCGCTCAGCGCCCGCTCCAGGCGCAGGATCTGCTCCTCGGGCATCGAGTCGTCCTCGTCGGCGTGCGCGAAGTAGAGCTCGGCGGTGATCCGTGCGGCGAGCAGGTGCGGGCTGTCGGGTGCCTCGTTCGCCAGGTCGCCGCCGTGGAAACCGGCCGCCGCGGCGACCCGGTCCGGGTGGGTGCCCGCCGTGTAGAGGGCGAGCCGCGCCCCCATGCAGTAGCCCGTGATGCCCACCGGCCCGTCCGTGACCAGCGGCGACTGCGCGAACCATGCCAGGTAGGCCCCGGCGTCGCGCTCCGTGTGGGCGGGGGTGAGCGCCGTCATCAGCGGGACGACCTTCTCCAGGATGTCCGGACGGGCCCGCATGTCGATGAACTCGGGCAGTTCCACGACCGGGGCGCGCCCGGACCGGTAGTAGACGTTGGGGACGAGCACCGTGTAGCCGGCGGCCGCCAGCCGGTCGGCCTTCGCCGTCAGGTGCGGGCGCACTCCGAAGGCGTCCTGGTACAGGAGGACCCCCGGGTGTGCGTGGCCGTCGCCGGGGTGGGCGAGGTAGGCGTCGGCGGTGCCGTCCGCGGTGGGGATGGCGATCAGTGTGCCAGTCACGGTGCTCATGGATGTGCCTTTCCGAGGAAGGGAGGGGGTCCCGGTGTGTACGGACGAACGGACCGGACCGCGCGGGGCTCACACCTGGGAGTCGGCCACACACACCCGACTCGAAACAGTGGGCTGATACGCGGACAGGAGACATATGCTGCTCCGCAGTATGACAGAAACACATGTTCTGGAGCCGGTTGTCCGGCTCTTACCTCACACCTGACAGGACAGGACCGACGTGAACGACTTTCACCCCGGCCGCAGACGCCTGCTGAAGATGTTCGGACTGGGAGCCACCGCGACCACGGCGGCCATCCTCCGGGCCGATCCGGTGCTGGCGGCGACCCTCGGGTACGACGAGCGGACCGGGGTCTCCCCCGCCACGTACCGGGCTCCCGAAGGGCTGGCGAAGAACACCGCGGCCAAGCGGACGGCGCTCGACTGGATCACGGCCGGACAGAGTGCGATCACCGGGCTCAGCGACGACGTGTGGCAGCACGCGGAGTTGTCGTTGCGCGAGTGGCGGTCCTCCCTCGCCCACGCCAAGTTGCTGCGCGACAACGGCTTCACCGTGAAGTGGGGCTCGGCTGGCTTTCCGACCGCGTTCGTCGCCACCTACGGCACCGAGGGCCCCGTCATCGGCTTCAACGCCGAGTACGACGCGCTGCCGGGCCTGTCGCAGAAGAGGGGCGTCGGCACGCACGACCCGCTCGTCTACCACTACGACGCCTACGGTCCCACCTACGGTGCCGGCCACGGCGACGCCCACAACTGCCTCGGCGCGGGCGGCACCGCAGCCGCCATCGCGGTCGCGCGGGCGATCAGGGCGAACGGCCTGAAGGCGACCGTCAAGCTGTTCGGCAGCGCGGGCGAGGAACAGCTCGTCGGCAAGGCCTACGCGGTCAAGGAGGGCGTCTACGACGGCCTCGACGCCTTCCTGGACTGGCACCCCTTCAACATCACCGTGCCGTTCTGGAACACCACCAGCGCGCTGATATCCGCGACCTTCACCTTCCTCGGCGCCTCCGGCCACGGCGGCACCCCGCTCGGCAACAAGAGCGGCCTGGACGGCGCCCTGCTGATGGCGACGATGTCGGAGTACCTGCGGGAGAAGAACGTCGCCCCCTCCGGCCGCTTCCACTACGCGATCATCAACGGCGGCGGCGCCCCGAACGTGACCCCGGACATGTGCTCCATCTGGTTCTTCGTCCGCGAGGGCAGTCCGGCCCGCGCCCGGGTGCTGTACGACAAGATCGTGGAGTGCGGCAGGGCGGCCGCGCAGGCCAGCCAGACCCGCCTGGTGCACAAGTTCCACGCCGCGACGTGGAACCTGCTGGCGAACAAGGCCGGCGCGGAGCTGCTCAACGACAACATGCGGCAGATCGGCGCTCCGCAGTTCACCGACGCCGATCACACCCTGGCCAGGGCGGTGCAGAAGTCGCTGGGCAAGCCCGAGGTGGGCATGCCGGCCGGTCTGACCCCGCTCGCGCCTCCGGCGGCCGCCTACACCGGCGGCCTGGCCACCGACACCGCGGACATCAGCTGGCAGGCACCCACCGCCGTACTGCTCTCCGCGGCGTACCCGCCCGGCATCCCGAACCACAACTGGGGTGCCACCGCGACGGCGGCCACCAACATCGGCCACCAGGCGACGCTGTCCGCGGCCCGCTATCTGGCCGCGGGCGCGATCGACCTGATCGAGCAGCCGGAGCTGCTGGACGCGATGAAGCAGGAGTTCCAAGGCCGCACCGAGGGCATCGAGTGGGCCTCGATGATCCCGGACGGCAACCAGCCGCCGATGTACGAGCCGCCCGCCGACTTCTTGCGAGCGACCGGGCAGAGCTGGCCGCCGAAGGGGATGACCTGGCCGGTGCCGCAGGTGGTGGCGGCGGAACGACTCGGCACGACCGGACCGGATCTGGCGCCCGTGACCTGAACCGCAGGCCGCGGTGAGGGCGCGCTTCGACCGTCATGTGACCGATGTGCGGGGCGCGCCCGCGGCGAAGAGTGGTGGGTGCAGACTTCGTCCGATGGAGGGGAACTCCTGTCATGCACCGTGATCAGTCGCCCCTGAGCGCGCGTTCGGCGCCCGGGCCCGTGCCTCCGCTCCACCTCGAACTCGACCAGATGCAGGACGAGTTCACCCGGGTGCCGGTCCGGGCGAAGTTCCGGTTCGACCCGGGCATGCCCGCCGTGATCACGTTCGAGCTCCTGGCGGCACGCGGGCCGAGCCTGATCTGGCACCTCGGCCGCGGGCTCCTCCACCGGGGCCTGACGGCGATGAGCGGCGCCGGCGACGTGCGGATGTGGCCGACGCTGCCCGGTGAACGGTCCTCGTCGTGGCTGATGCTCGCCTCGCACGAGGTGGAGGCCCTGTTCGAGTTACCCACGGAGTCGCTGGCCACGTGGCTCGACGCGACCTACCGGGTCGTCCCGTCGGACGCGGAGATGGCCGATCTGAACTGGGACGGTTTCCTGACGTCGTTGCTCGACGGCGGGCGACCGCCCTCCGCATGACACCGACGCCGGAGCGCGTGCGCCCTGCGGTGCCGGAGTGTCGACGATGAAGGCGCCCGTGTTTCGCAGAAACATGTCACATATGTATGACCCTGGTTTGTCTATGAAGAGCCGTCCTTTCCCGCGTGCACAGGCACATCAGCGCTTATCGTGAGGAGCGAACATGCCGGGCGAACCGTCGGGCGTCGACACTTATCTGCATGGGCCCCGGTGACATGGGTACCATGCACACGTCATTCATACGAGGGAGTGAACGGTTGTGACCAGCCAGTCAGCCGCCGCGCTCCGATCGCGGTACGTAGATCAAGCCGCATCGGACCTGGAGGAGAACCGCCGCCTGCAGCAGGAGTTGCAGGAGAGGATCTCGATGCTCAAGCAGGAGGAGGCACTCCTGGGAGACATCATCAGCCTCGCCGAGCGGTACGAGGGTTTCGCCGACGCGTCCCGTCTGCCCGAGCAGTTGCAGGACGAGCCGGTCGCCACGAAGCCGCAGCAGAAGCAGAAGCGGGTTGCGGCCGGGACCGCTGCACGGCGTACGGCACCGGCGAAGACCGCGTCGGCGGGCACCCCGGCGAAGGCCGGCGCGGAGGGGAAGCCGCGTCAGGCCCTGCTCGGGGACCTGCTCATGAAGCTGCTCGGCAAGTACGACGAGCCGCGCCTGGCGAAGGAGTTGCGGGACGAGCTGCTGAAGAAGCACCCCGACCGCAGTCCCACACCGCAGGTGGTGCGCAACACCCTCGAGTCGCTCGTCGCCAAGGGACGTATCCAGCGGCACAAGCAGCAGCGCTCCGTCATGTACACCCTGGTGAAGCAGGACGGCGCGTAGGGCACCGCCTGACACCTCACCGGGGCGGTGCGGGTCCGGCGGTGCGGGCCCGGCGGGACGTCGCCGGCGGCGTACAGCGGTTTCAGTAGTGGATCGGGCCCTTCGTCCCGCCGCCGGCGAAGACGGGATCGCCGTTGAGCGCCACACTGAGCGGGCTCGCCAGGAAGGCGACGACCGCCGCCACCTCGTGCGGTTCCACGATCCGTCCGATGGAGACGGACGCGGCGAACTGCCGCTCCAGCTCCTGCGGGCTGCACCCCAGGGCCTCGGCCCGGCGGCCGAGGATGTCCGTGAAGGTGTCGGTGCGGGTGGCCGCGGGGTGTACGGAGACGACGTTGACACCGCCCGGGCCGAGTTCGTCGGCCAGGTTCTTCGACAGGGCGGACACCGCGACGTTGCGGATCGAACCGACCACCGACCCGCTCCGGCGTGCCGCCAGTCCGCCGATGTTGATGATCCGGCCCCAGCCGCGTTCCGTCATGTCCGGGGCGAAGGCGCAGGCACAGCGCAGGTAGCCGCGGACCTTCACATTGATCTCGGCCTCGAGATCGTCCTCGGAGATGGTGCCGGGGTTGGTCGCGGCGGCGTTGTTCACCAGGATGTCCACGCCGCCGAGCCGCTCACGCACCACGGCGGCCATCTCCGTCACGGAGGCGTCGACCCCGGTGTCGGCCGCGACGCCGATGACTTCGGCGCCGGTCTCCGCGCGAAGGGCCGCCGCCTGCTCCTCGACGGACGAGGCGGTCCTGGAGACCAGGGCGACTGATGCCCCCTCCTGGGCGAGGGCGCGTCCGACGGCGAGGCCGATGCCGCGGCTGCCTCCGGTGACGACTGCTCGCAGACCCTTGAGCAGCAGATCCATGGCGCACGGCTCCTTCCGAGTTGGTCCGTCACCGGTGTGTCATGGAGCGGTCACGCCGCTCCACCTGACACATGTTCGCGGTCACGATAGTACGTGTCAGATACGTATCAGATACGTCTCCCGAGTGGGTCGGCTGTGGTCAGACCGTGATGGTCTTGTACTCGGTGTAGGTGCCGAGGCCGACCGAGCCGTACTCGCGGCCGATGCCGCTGGCCTTGAAGCCTCCGAACGGGCCGTCGAAGGCGACGGAGGCGCCGTTGACGGTGACGGTGCCGGTGCGGATGCGGCGGGCGACGGCCAGGGCGTGCTCCTCGTCGGCGGACCAGACGCCGCCGGACAGGCCGTACTCGGAGTCGTTGGCGATGCGGACGGCGTCGTCCTCGTCGTCGTAGGCGATGACGACCAGGACCGGGCCGAAGATCTCCTCCTGCGCGATCCGCATGGAGTTGTCGACGTCGGCGAAGACGGTCGGCGTCACGTAGTTGCCCTTCTCCAGGCCCTCGGGGACCTGCGGACCGCCGACGACGAGGCGGGCGCCCTCCTCGATGCCGAGCTGGATGTAGTCGCGTACCCGCTGCTGTTGGTCGGGGCGGATCATCGGGCCGATGAAGGTGTCGGGGTCATTGGGGTCGCCGACCTTCAGCGAGCCGACCAGCTCCTTCAGCGCCGTCACGACCTCCTCGTACGTCTCGCGCGGGGCCAGGATGCGGGTCTGGGCGATGCAGGACTCGCCGTTGTTGAGCAGGGAGCCGAACTTCAGGCCGGCGACGGCCTGCTCGATGTCGGCGTCGGGGAGGATGATCGCGGCGGACTTGCCGCCCAGTTCCAGGCTGACCCGCTTGAGCTGCTCGCCGGCGATCGAGGCGATGCGGCGGCCGGCCCCCGTCGAACCGGTGAAGGCGATCTTGTCGACGTCCGGGTGCGACACCAGGTACTCGCTGGTCTCCCGGTCCGCGGGCAGCACGCTGAGCACACCCTCGGGCAGCCCCACCTGCTGGAGCAGTTCGGCCAGGAAGCCCATGCTCAGGGAGTTCTCAGGGGACACCTTGAGGACCACGGAGTTGCCCGCGAGCAACGAGGGGATGATCTTCGAAGTGGCCGAGGAGAACGGCGAGTTCCACGGGATCACCGCGGCGACGACGCCGAGCGCCTCACGGCGCACCACACTGCGTACGGGCGAGGACGGGTCGGAGGGGACGAGGGTCTCCTCCCAGCCGAACTCCTCGGCCGCCTTCAGGTAGGCGTTCGCCTGCCGGGTCAGGCCGGGCTGTCCGGCCCGGGTGAACCAGCCCGCCGAGCCGTTCTCCAGCGAGATCAGGTGCGCGACCCGCTCGGCGTTCTCCTCGCGCAGCGCGTTGAACCGGCGCAGCAGCGCGATCCGTTCGGCCGGCGGAGTCAGCCGCCACTCCCCCTTCTCGAACGAGGCGCGGGCCGCGGCCACCGCCCGGTCGATGTCCGCGGGCCGCGCCTGGGCCACGCGGCCGATCAGCGACTGGTCGTGCGGCGAGGCGATGTCGAGCAGCTCGGGGTTGCTCGGCTCGACCCAGGAGCCGCCGATGTAGAGCTTGCCGTAGGTGATCATGAGCTTTCTCTTTTCCAGTGCTGTCGGTCCATAGGGACTTACCGATCTGCAAGTGCCACTTCAATGTAGCACTTGATTTCGTTAACTGCTCGTAAGGATGGCTTTACCTCTTTGAATCTCCTCAAGCGCGCTACCTTTGAGGGATGAGAGCCGACGCAGCGCGCAATCTGGAAGCGGTCCTGACCACCGGGGCGCGCATACTCGCCATCGAGCCGGGCGCCACCATCGCGAGCATCGCCGCCGAGGCGGGCGTGGACCGGCGCACCGTCTACCGGCGCTTCGCCTCCCGCGAGGAGCTCCTCGCGGCCATCCACACGGCCCGGCTGGAGGCCATCGAGGCGGCCATCGAGGACGCACGGCTGCGCGAGGCGCCCGTCGTCGTCGCCCTGCACCGCTACGTCGAGAACATCATCGGCGTCAATCGCACCTGGCCGGTCGATCTGTCCCTCATGCTCACCGACGACGTCGTGCGCCACCGCCGGGACGCCTGCATCACCGCGGTCGATGTCTTCCTGGCCCGCGCTCGTGACGAAGGCCTGCTGCGGCCCGGTCCCGCGGAGGGCTGGGCGCGGGTGCTCCTGCCCCATCTGCTGATCCTCGCGTCGCACCAACAGGCACACCTGAGCCCGGGTGAAGCAGCCGATCTGGCGGTAGACACGTTTCTACACGGCATCGGTGGCCCGCGCGTCAGTCGCATGACTTAGCGGCCGTTCCGTGTGTGTTCGGCGCCGTTGTCCGCGTCGGACCGTCAGATGACGGATGTGGCCGGTGGCGCGGCGGGGTCAGAGTGTGTGTCGCTGGTCACCGTGCACACGAGAGGGCTTCACATGATCAACAGGCGTACGTTCAGTAAGGCCGTCGGTCTGGGGGCCGGTGCGGCCGCGGTCTCGCTGGCCGGGCCGGCGGGCTCCGCGTCCGCGGCGCGCACCACGGGTGCCCCGGCGGCCTCCCCCGCCCCCGTGGTGCCCGCGATCACGCCGGGCACCCACACCGGTTTCCCGACCCTCAAGCACGTCCGGGCGGGCGTCCTGAACATCGGCTACGCCGAACTCGGCCCCGCCCACGGCCCCGTCGTCCTCCTCCTGCACGGCTGGCCCTACGACATCCACAGCTACGTCGACGTCGCCCCCCTCCTGGCCGACCAGGGCTACCGCGTCCTCGTCCCCTACCTCCGCGGCCACGGCCCCACCCGCTTCCTGTCCCGG
>NZ_BAAATS010000033.1:0-13217 GCF_039533535.1 Streptomyces kunmingensis | reverse complement strand
CCGTTGCGCCCCGCCCGCACACCGCCCCGTCACTCGATCAGTGGCCACAATGAAAACGCTCAATGAGCGGATCGAGCGCGGTGACAGCCTTCGCTCGATCGCCCGTGCACTACGCCTCAGCCGCGGCACCGTGGCCCAATGCGCCGAGGCAGCCAATGTCGAGGAGCTGCTGAGGGCAGCCACGGACCGCCCCATGTCTGGGGCTACCAAAGATTTCCGCAGGTCAGCGAGGCTCACGTGACCTGGGCACTGGTCACCTTGCTGCCCCGTCGCCCGGCCCGGCAGGGCCCCCACACAGAGCTGTGATTCGTCTCGCTCCGCAGGTGATGGAAACTGGTCACCGCCCGGATGAGGCCAACTTGCGAGGTTCGATGCGTTCCTCCACCGCTTTGGATCCGTCGCGGCTGACTATGTAGGCACCCTTACCGCTGGTCTCCGTCACCGCCTCCACCAATTCCGTTCCTCGGTACACCAGGCCGACTCCGTCGTCCGTGCAGTGAGCGGTGGGTATGCTGCCGTCCTTCACAAGCTGGTGGACCAACGGGCGTCGCCCCTCATCCGAGTCGTAGTGCACGCCGTTGCCGTACGGCAGGAAACCGAGTGCGTTCGTGACCGGGCGCAGTTGTGGCCCGAACGAGTCGGTCGCACCTCCCTGGAACCAGCAGATCGAGCCTGCGCTGACTCCGCTGAGTACGACACCGGCCTGCCAGGCACGGTGCATGATCTTGTCCAGACCATGTGCTCTCCAGACCGCCAGCAGATTGACCACCGAGCCCCCCATCACCCAGACGACATCGTGGTCGAGAACCGATCCCTCGACATCCTCGACGTTGGGCATGGGGAACAGTTGCAGAGGCGTCAGATCGAACCCCGCCATCCGCGCGGCTTCGTTCATACGGGCCGTGAAGTGCTCGGCATCCCCGATGGCGGTGCCTACATACATGACGCGGGGCCGCCGACCGTGCACACCGGACAGGTCAACCGCATGATGCACCAGAGCATCGAACATCACTCTGGTCCGTCCTCCGACTCGGTGCCCACCGGAAGTTGCGAGAATGGTCGGTTCCGTTGCCTTCATGACCATGAGCGTATCGGTGTCATGTTGGCCGAGTTGAGCCGCGGCAGGTTGCGAAACACTTACTGCTAGCGATGTCGTTGCTTTACGTATTCGCGGGCCGAGGTCGCTGGATGCGCACGGTCCGGGTACCGGCGAGGGCGGGCGGGCTGGGGCCAGTGGTGGTGTTTCAGCCCTTTTGATCCAGTAGGCCGGTGGTCAGACACCTCGCGCTTGACCGCGCGGGGCCGGCCGCGCAGTCGCCTGACCGGCAGGAGCCCGCGCACCTCGCCACCGACATGCCGCGTAGCGCGCCGGCGCGGCGTACTCACCAACCCTGCGAGGACGGGGAGTTCGATTTCATCCTCAGGATGAGTGAGGCACCGGTGCTCGCCCACTTCACGGAACGTAGCCGGAGGCGCTTGAGCCCTGCCGGGCGATGGACCTCGTCGTAGCCGCCGTCACCGACGAGTACGCAGGCAGCCTCACGACCGTCCGCACGGACATCACGCGCTGCCCGGCCGCGACCGGGCGCTACTGGGGTCACCGTCGCCCCGTCCTGTTGCGACCCCCTCCGAGCGCCGATACCGAAGGCCGCTTCTCCGCCTGAGTGGTGGGCACATCCCATACCCCTGCTGAGCCCTGTCCGCGACACGCTCGCCGACCGCTGGCAGCCATCTCCAGGGCGGCAACTCCGACCAACGCCAGGTGAGTTGTGCTCCGACGTACATAAGTAGTCTGCACACACTTCTTTGCACGCACTCCTATGCACACACTTCTGTGTGGTCTATCTTCATGGTCATGGAACACCCGCAGCAGCCTTCTCAAGTGCATCTGACCCCCCGAAACCTCCGCGGCATCGCGCACCCGCTGAGGGTGCAGATCCTCACCAGCCTGCGGACGGAGGGGCCGGCCACGGCCACCACGGTGGCTCGCCGGCTCAATCTGAACACCGGGGCGACCAGCTACCACCTGCGGCAGCTCGCGGAGTACGGCTTCATCACGGAGGAGCCGTCCCGGGGTGGACGGCGTGAGCGGTGGTGGCGGGCGGCGCATGCCAACACCGTCGTGCCCGACGACGAGGTGCTCGACGGCAGCGTGGGACTCGGCAGTGCCTACCTTCAGGCTCTCGGCCAGGTCTGGTCCGGCGCCCTGATGGCCGCGATCGAGGCGACCCCGTCGCTCACGCCCGAGTGGCGCGACGCGCAGGACTTCGGCGACTACGCGCTGACGCTCACCCCGGCCGAGGCCAAGGAGTTGGCGGCGGAGATCCACACCTTGCTCCGGCGGCGTACACCCGCCGCCACGGCCTCCGAAGCGCAGCCGCCGGACGGCGCGGCGCGGGTCTCCTTCCAGTTCCAGTTGTTTCCGACCAGCGAGGACCGGCACGCCACCCAGCCCACCGACATGGAGTAGACCGATGCCCACTCAGCACACAGTCGCCAAGAAGGCGGCGGACAACGGCGCACGGTCAGCGGCGCCGGACACGCACCCAAGGGTCCTGCGCGGTCTGGTCGGCATGCTGGCGGCCAACGCGGCCGCCCTGTCGGCCAACCGGGTCTTGTCCATCGCCCTGCCCTGGTTCGTCCTGACGACCACGGGCAGCGTCGGCAAGACCGGCCTGGTGGCCTTCTGCCAGATAGTCCCGTACGTGATCTCGCAGGCACTGGCAGGCCCGATCATCGACCGTGTCGGACCCAAGCGGATCAGCGTGGCGGGTGACCTCTTGTCCACCGCCGCGATGGTCACCGCCCCACTGCTGTACCTGACCGGCGGTCTGCCCTTCGGCGTCCTGCTGGCGCTGCTGGCTGTCGTCGGGGCGGCTGACGGGCCGGCCAACGGCGCCAAGGGTCTCTTCGTACCGTCGGCCACCCGCGCCGCCCGCGTCCCCATCGAGCGGGGTACCGGTCTTTCCGCCGCTGTCGAGCGGACGGCCACCACGGTCGGGCCGGCCGTGGCGGGCGTCGTCGTCACCGCGTTCGGCAGCCTGTACGCGCTGTGGGTCACCGCCGCGCTGTTCGCGGTGTCGGCGCTGATCGTCTCGTCCACTCTGACCGACCCGGTGCCCGAGCCGCACGAGATCCCGGTCGAGGACGGCGGCGGCTACTTCTCCCAGCTCCGCCAGGGTGCGGCCTTCCTGAGGGACGCGAAGCTGCTCCGATCCATCGTGGGCATGCTCGCGGTGACCAACCTCCTGGACCAGGCGTTCATGTCAGTGCTGCTGCCGGTGTGGGCGAAGGAGTCGGGGAACGGCGCGGAGGCCATCGGCCTGGTGGTGAGCGTCTTCGCCGCGACGTCGATCATCGCCGCTCTGGTGGCCGCCGGGGTGGCCGAGCGGCTGCCGCGGCGCACCGTCTACCTGATCGGCTTCTCCCTGGGCGGCCTGCCCCGGTTCGCGGCGATGGCGACGGGGGCACCGCTGTGGCTGGTGCTGACCGTGCTCGCGGTGGGCGGTCTGGGATCCGGCTTCGTCAACCCGATCGTGGGCGCGGTGACGTACGAGCTGATCCCGACACCGCTGCTGGGCCGGGTCAAGACACTGGCGCAGGCGGTCACCTGGGCGGGCATCCCGTTCGGCGGGCTGCTGGGGGCCGGCCTGGTGACCCTGACCGGCACGTCGACGGCGCTGTGGATCGTGGGCGGGCTGTACCTGGTGGCCATCGGCGTGCCAGGCATGAGCCGGGAGTGGTCCGGGATGCGCAAGCGGACGGTGCCCGAAACCGCCGCCGTGGACTCCTCGGACCCCGTGGAGGACGTGGGCGGGGCGGGTCCGGCGAGCGCCGCGGCCCAGAGCCTGCCGCAGCAGAAGCCGCGGGGGGAGTCCTCGGTTCGCACCGCGGCCTGAACCGGCGCGGAACGGCGGGGCCGCGTGCGGTGGCCGGGGCGTCCACCTCGGCCATCGCACGCACGGGCGGAAGTGTCCACGTCCCGCGGGCAGAAGTGTCCACGTTCCGCGGGCAGAAGTGCCCATGTTCCGCGGGTAGAAGTAACCACTTATCTCGTCAAGATCGCTCTGCGAGCATCAAATCGGCTGAGCATCCGAGGGCCTTCCGTTACGGGTCGACGACGAGGAACTGGTGGACGCATGACTACGAATCCGATGGCGCCCCCGACACCGGCACCCGGCCGGGACGCGGGGCGTGAGCCGTTCTCACCGGCGGAAAGCCGAATAGCCGCCATATGGGGGTCGGTTCTCGGCACCGAGGTGACGTCGGCGGATTCCGACTTCTTCGAACTGGGCGGCACCGGCGAGCAGGCCGCGGAAATGGCCCGACAGGTCGCGGAGGAATTCGGCTCGGAATTCCGAGCCCCCTTCGCACCGGGGGCGCCGACCGTTCGGACTGTGGCGTCCTTTCTCGCCGATGAGGCGATGGAACGGGCCCGCCGCATGTTCGAGGACGGCATGGACGGCGACTCCGACGGCCTCGCGGCCTCGTCCGCCTCTTTCACCTCCTTCACCTCCTTCACCTCCTTCACCTCCGACGACACCACCTCGATCCCCCTCGCCGTCCGGGACGGGCGGCCGCTGCCGCTGTCGTTCGCGCAGCGCCGTCTGTGGTTCCTGGACCAGTTGGATCCGGGCCGCGCCGAATACCTGATCCCGATGGGGCTGCGCATCAGCGGTCCGCTGGACGTCGCGGCACTCGAGACGGCGCTGACGGAGCTGGTGGCGCGGCACGAGGTACTGCGGACCCGTTTCGTCACCGACGAGGACGGCACCCCGGGCCAGCTGGTCGACGCACCCCGCCCGCTGCCGCTGGCCGTGCACGACTTGCGGTACGTGACGGACGATGCCGCCCGTGAGGAGGCGGCCACCGCGCTCGTGGACACCGAGGGTTTCCGCCCGATGGATCTCGCCACCGGTCCGATGGTCCGCGCCCTGCTGCTTCGGCTGGCGGACGAGGAGCACCTGCTGTCACTGACCGTTCATCACATCGCTTTCGACGGCTGGTCGGTGGGTGTCCTCTCGCGTGAACTCACCACGCTGTACACGGCACAGGTGACGGGGATCGCCGCCGGGCTGCCCGAACCACCGCTCCAGTACGCCGACTTCGCGGTCTGGCAGCGCTCGTGGTTCACCGGCGACGTGCTGTCGGGTCAACTGAACTACTGGCGGGGCCGGCTGGCAGGCACCGATCCACTGGAGCTGCCCACCGACCGCAGGCGTCCGGCACGGCGCAGCGGCAACGGGGCGATGCTCACCTTCGGCATCCCCGCGGCGACCGCCGACGGTGCACGCAGGCTGGCGCACGACACGGGCGCCAGCCTGTTCATGACACTGCTCGCGGTGTTCCAGGCGGTGCTGTCCCGGTACAGCGGCCAGGAGGACATCGCGGTAGGCACCCCGATAGCGGGCCGCAACCGGGCCGAGATCGAGGACATGGTCGGCTTCTTCGTGAACACGCTGGTGATGCGGACCGACCTGTCCGGCGACCCGACGTTCACCGAGCTCATCGACCGGGTCAAGGACACGGCGCTGGGCGCCTACGATCACCAGGACATGCCGTTCGAGCGGCTGGTGGAGGAGCTGGCACCGCAGCGGGACCTCTCCCGCAATCCGCTGTTCCAGACCATGTTCGTCCTGCAGAACACTCCCGACAGCCGTTCCTGGGAACTCCCCGGCCTCAGCGTCCGGCAGGTGGACGTGACTGCGCAGGAGTCCAAGTTCGACTTCACGTTCTACGCGACGGAGGCCGCGGACGGCGGTCTGGACTGCACCATCGTCTACTCCACCGACCTCTTCGACGAGACGACGATGGTACGGCTCGGCGGGCACTTCGAGACCCTGCTCGGTGCCGCGGCAGACTCCCCCACCGCCCCGCTGTCCGCCCTGGAGATGCTGACGGCTCCGGAGCGGCGGGAGATCCTCACCACGTGGAACGGCGCGGACACCGACTCCCCTGACTCCGTCACCGTCCACCGGCTGTTCGAGGACCGCGCCGCCGAGCGGCCGCACTCCCCCGCCGTCACGTGCGGCTCGGACCATCTGACGTACCAGGAGCTGAACACGCGGGCCGAGTGGATCGCCGCCCGGCTGCGCGAGCGTGGCGCCGGCCCCGGGACGCTGGTGGCCATCTGCCTGGACCGGGGCACCGACATGGTGAGCGCCCTGCTCGGCATCCTCAAGTCGGGCGCCGCGTACGTGCCGTTGGACCCGGCCTATCCGACGGACCGGCTCGCGTACATGATCGAGGACAGCGGGGCGCCGCTGATCGTCACCCGGCCCGCGCTCGTCGACCGGCTGCCCGCCGCGACGCCGCACCTCCCGCTGGAGGACTGGCCCGAGGAGCTTGCGACCCGAAGCGGTGGCGCGTCCGCGCCCGAGGCGGGACCTGACGATCTGGCGTACGTGATCTACACGAGTGGATCGACGGGCCGTCCGAAGGGCGTGCAGATCACCCACGGCGCTCTGCGCGCACGGATGCGGGAGACGCGGCGGCAGCTCGATCTCACCTGTGCGGACCGGGTGTTGCAGTTCGCGTCGATCTCCTTCGACTCCTCGGTGGGACAGCTGTTCGCGCCGCTCGTCTCGGGCGCGTCCCTCGTCCTGCGCGACGACGCCTGGGACCCGGGGATGCTGGCGGAGGCGCTGCGTACCAACGCGGTGACGGTGGCCTGGCTGACTCCCTCGGCGTTCGGCGCGCTCGCCGCACAGCTCGAAGGACCGGACGACCTCGGCCCGGAACTGCGCCTGGTGCGGCTCGGTGGTGAGGCGCTCCAGCGGGAGCAGGTGCGCCAGTGGTTCCGCCACACCTCCGTGCCGTTGGTCAACGGCTACGGTCCGACGGAGGCGGCGCAGGAGGCGGCGACGGCGCTGATCACCGGCCCCGGCGACCACGTGCCGATCGGACGCCCGGTCGCCAACGCGAAGGTGTTCCTGGTGGACCGGCACGGCCGACCGGTTCCGGTGGGTGTCCCGGGCGAGATGTGGATCAGCTGCCCCGGCCTTGCGCGTGGCTACCTGGACAGGCCCGAGCTGACCGCCGAGAAGTTCACGGTCGTCACCGTGGACGGCACTCCCCGGCGCGTGTACCGCACCGGCGACCTCGCGAAGTGGCACCCGGACGGGCACCTGGAGTTCGTGGGCCGGGGCGACAACCAGGTCAAGCTGCGCGGCTACCGCATCGAGCCGGGCGAGATCGAGGCGGCCCTGCTGACCCACCCCTCGGTGACCGGCGCCACTGTCCTGCTCCGTGAGGACGTGCCGGGCGACCCGCGCCTAGTGGCGTACGTCGTCGCGGACCCGCCCGTCGAGGCGGGTGTCCTGCGCGCTCGCCTCCAGCGCGACCTGCCGGACTACATGGTGCCCGCGGCGTTCGTGCCCCTGGACAGCATCCCGCTCACCCCGAACGGCAAGACGGACCGGCGCGCGCTGCCCGCGCCCGCCTCGGACCGGCCCGACCTTGGCGCCGCGTACACGGCTCCGCGCACGGAGACCGAGCGGACGGTGGCAGCCGTCTGGGCCGAGGTCCTTGGCATCGACACGGTCGGCGCGGACGACGACTTCTTCGCCCTGGGCGGCCACTCGCTCCTTGCGACGCAGGTCGTGTCGCGGCTGCGCCGCCGGCTTGGCGTCGACGTTCCCGTACGGGCCCTGTTCGGCGCGCCGACCCCGGCGCTCCTGGCCGCGGCCGTGGAGGATCTCGACGAGGCGGGCGTCTCGCGCATTCCCGCCGTACCGCGAGACGGAAGCCCGCTGCCGCTGAGCTTCGCCCAGCAACGCCTCTGGTTCCTCCACCAGTTGGAGCCGGGACGGGCCGAGTACCTGCTGCCCTTCGCCTTCCGCGTGCACGGCGTCGTCGACGTGGACGCGCTCAACAACGCCTTCACCGCGCTGGTGGAGCGCCACGAGATCCTGCGCACCCGGTTCGGCACGGACGAAGCGGGCTCGGCGGTCCAGTCGATCGCCTCCGCGGCCCCGGTGACGGTGCTGGTGCGCGACCTCCGGGGCGTCGCGGACGCTGCGGCCCGCGAGGACGCCCTCGCGGCGGTCCTGACCGGCGACGCCCTGCGTCCGGTGGACCTCGCCGCCGGTCCGATGCTGCGCGCCGTGCTGGTACGCCTGGCCGACGAGGAAGCGGTCCTCGCGGTCACCGTGCACCACATCGCCTTCGACGGCTGGTCGATCGGGGTGCTGCTGCGCGAGCTGTCCGACCTGTACGCGGTGGCTCTGGGTGCGGGGTCCGACGCGGCCCCGGCGCCGCTGCCGGTGCAGTACGCCGACTACGCGCTGTGGCAGCGCTCCTGGCTGACCGGCGAGGCGCTGGAGCGCCAGCTCGGCTACTGGCGGGGCCGCCTGGCGGGCCTTGAGCCCTTGGAGCTGCCGACGGACCACGCACGGCCGACGGAGCGCACCGGCAAGGGCGAAGTGGTCCGCTTCTCGGTGCCCGCCGACGTCGCCGCACGGGCCAGGGCGGTGTCCGCCGAGGGCGGTGCGAGCCTGTTCATGACGCTCCTGTCGGTGTTCCAGCTGCTGCTCGCCCGCTACAGCGGTCAGCGGGACATCGCGGTCGGCAGCCCCATCGCCGGCCGCAACCGGGCCGAGACGGAACAACTGATCGGCTTCTTCGTCAACACGCTCGTCCTGCGCACCGACCTCTCCGGCGACCCGGCGTTCAGCGAGTTGCTGGCCCGCGTCAAGGACACGGCCCTGGGCGCGTACGACCACCAGGACCTGCCCTTCGAGCGCCTCGTCGAGGAACTGTCACCCGACCGCGACCTGTCCCGCAACCCGCTGTTCCAGACCCTGTTCGCGCTGCAGAACACGCCCGGCGCCGATGCCTGGAGCCTGCCGGGTCTGACGGCGGAGCCCGTCGAGTCCCCGGTCCGCGAGGCCAAGTTCGACCTGTCGATGTATCTGGCGGAGGCGTCCGACGGCACGCTGGACGGCGCCGTCGTCTACGCGGCCGATCTGTTCACCGAGGCCACCGCGCGCCGGCTCGTGGACCACTTCACGATCCTCCTCGAAGCGGCCACGGCCCGCCCGCAGACCGCGCTGTCCGAGCTGGAGATGCTGGGCGCGGACGAGCGGCACCGCATCGTGACCGAGTGGAACGCCACCTCGGCGCCCGTCCCGGCCGAGGCCACCCTGCACCGGCTGTTCGAGGAGCGAGCGGCTCTCACGCCGGACGCGGTCGCCGTCGTGTGCGACGCGGACGAGCTGACCTACCGCGAACTCGACGAGCGCGCGAACCAGTTGGCACACCGCCTGCGTGCCGTGCCGGGGATCGGGCCGGACGTGCTGGTGGGTGTCTGCCTGGAGCGCTCCCCCGCCCTGGTGTGGACGCTGCTCGGCATCCTCAAGGCGGGCGCCGCGTATGTCCCGCTCGACCCGGAGCATCCGGCGGAGCGCCTTGCGTATCTGGTGGAGGACTCCGGTGCGCCGCTGGTCGTGACCGACACCGCGCACGCCGCTCTGCTGCCCGCGGGCCTGGGCCTGCTGGCCGTCGACAGCTCGACCGACCTGCCGGACACCCTTCCGGTCACCGCTCCGGATCCCGTCGCGAAACCCGGCGACCTCTCCTACCTGATCTACACGAGCGGCTCCACGGGGCGGCCGAAGGGCGTCCGCATCGAGCACCGGGGTGTGGTCAACTACCTGGCCGGCATGCAGCACGCCTTCCCGCTGACCCCGGGCGAGGGCTTCCTCCAGGCCACGCCGCTCTCCTTCGACGTGTCCGCGTACGAGATCTTCTGGCCGCTGTGGCAGGGCGCGACGGTCGTACTGGTGCCCGGCTCCGACCGCCTTGACATGACCGAGGTGTCACGGCTGATGCGTGGCCACCGCGTGGTCGGTCTGCACTTCGTCCCGAGCCTGCTTGACCTGTTCGTCTCGCAGGCACGGCCCGGGGACTGCGCGCACCTGCGCTACGCCTTCGCCAGCGGTGAGCCCCTCCAGCCGACCCTGGTGGCCCGCTTCCTCGACCGCTTCCCCGGCGACCTCATCAACCTGTACGGCGCGACGGAGGTCTCCGTCGACACCACGTACTGGCGGGCCTCACGCACCGACCCCGGCGGTCCGGTGCTCGCGGGACGGCCCATGGTGAACCAGACGGTGTACGTCCTCGACCCGGACCGCCGCCCCGTGCCGGCGGGGGTGCTTGGCGAGGTCTACCTCGGCGGCGACAGCGTGGGGCGCGGCTACCACGAGCGCCCCGAGCTCACCGCGGAACGGTTCGTGCCCGATCCGTTCACCGGTGGCCGCATGTACCGCACAGGCGATGTCGGCCGCTTCACCGCCGACGGCGAACTCGACCTGCTGGGCCGCATCGACCGACAGGTGAAACTGCGTGGCGTACGCGTCGAACTCGGCGAGATCGAGGCGGTGCTGCTCACCCATGACGCGGTAGGTGTGTGCGCGGTGGCCGTCCGCGAGGACGTCCCCGGCGACAAGCGGCTCGTCGCCTACTACGTACCCGCGCCGGGCGGCATCGCCGACACCGCGGCGCTGCGGGGGTGGGCGGCCGAGCGCCTGCCCCGGGCCATGATGCCGTCCGCGTTCATGGACCTGCCGGAACTCCCGCTCAACCGGAACGGCAAGGTCGACCACGCGGCGCTGCCGGCGCCCGCGGAAAGCGACATCACGGCGGGATTCGTGGCGCCCCGGGACGAGATCGAGGCGGAGATCGCCGGGATCATGGCCGAGGTGCTCGGACTCGAAAAGGTCGGGATCCACGACGATTTCTTCGGCATCGGCGGCCATTCCCTTCTCGCCATTCAGCTCGTCAACCGCGTCGAGACGGTGACGGGAGTCCGTATCGGCCTGCGCCGGTTCTTCCTGGTCCCGACGATCACAGGCGTCAAGGAACAGCTCATCGAATTGTTCGACACGCAGGAATTCGACACACAGGACAACGAACAGGAACAGGCCTCCTGAATTCAGCGGCCCGCTGCCCACACGCACAGACCCGTTGCCCACACGAAGAGAATGAGGACGGACATCATCATGGGCGAGAACTCGATCGAGGCGCGGCTGCTGTCCCGTATGCGACGGCGCGCGGACGCGGACCGGATCGTACGCGGCGCCGAGGAAGCCGCCGGACCACTGCCGCTGTCGTTCGCACAGCAGCGGCTGTGGTTCCTGGACCGCCTGTCCCCCGGGAGCGCCGACTACCTGGTGCCGACGGCGCTGCGTGTCCGGGGTCCATTGAACGTCGCGGCGCTGGAGAAGGCACTGTCCGGCCTGGTGGCCCGGCACGAAGTACTGCGGACGGCGTTCTCGGCGGACGATGATGGAACGCCGCAGCAGGTGATCACCGCGCCCTGGCCGGTAGAGGTCACGGTGCACGACCTGCGGAGCGACGCACACGCCGAGGATCGCGGCCGCGAGGTG
Organism: Streptomyces kunmingensis; assembly: GCF_039533535.1. NCBI lineage: Bacteria > Bacillati > Actinomycetota > Actinomycetes > Kitasatosporales > Streptomycetaceae > Streptomyces > Streptomyces kunmingensis. The sequence goes on along the minus strand of NZ_BAAATS010000033.1, from coordinate 1,830 downwards.
CTGCGCATCGAGGCGACGCGCCCCTTCGACCTCACATCGGGTCGGCCCCTGCGGGCGGACCTGGTACGCCTGGCGGAGGACGACGCCTACCTGTCGCTCACGGTGCACCACATCGTGTCGGACGGTTGGTCCTCGGGCATCCTGGCGCGGGAACTGCGTGAGCTGTACGCGGCGGCCCTGGCCGGGAGCGAGGCCTCGCTCCCGGAACTGCCCGTCCGCTACGCGGACTTCGCAGTCTGGCAGCGTGACCGGCTCACGGGGCCGGCCCTGGAGCGACAGCTCGGGTACTGGCGCGAGCGCCTCGCGCACTCGGCGCCCCTGGAGCTGCCGACCGACCACCAGCGTCCAGCGCACACGAGTGGCACCGGCGACGTGGTGACCTTCGCAGTGCCGAGCGAGGTCACCGAGAGGCTGCGAGAGGCGGCGGGCCGGCAGGGCGCGAGCCTGTTCATGGCACTGCTGTCGCTGTTCCAGATCGTGCTGGCCCGCTACTCCCGCCAGGACGACATCGCCGTGGGCACCCCGATCGCGGGCCGCAACCGGGCCGAGATCGAGGACGTGGTCGGCTTCTTCGTGAACACGCTGGTGATGCGGACCGACCTGTCCGGAGACCCGACGTTCACCGAGCTCATCGACCGGGTCAAGGACACGGCGCTGGGCGCCTACGACCACCAGGACCTGCCGTTCGAGCGACTCGTCGAGGAACTGGCACCGGAGCGTGACCTCTCCCGCAACCCGCTGTTCCAGACCATGTTCGTCCTCCAGGCCCCGGGAAGCGCGGACGGCGAGGCCTGGGAACTGGCCGGCGCGGACGTCGAGCCGGCCGAGATCGAGCGGGGTGTGGCCAAGTTCGACCTGACGCTGACGGCGGTCGAGTCGTCGGAGGGACTGCGCGCTGTTCTGGAGTACCGGACGGATCTGTTCGAGCGGGCGACGATCGAGCGGATGGCCGGCCACCTGGCCACACTCGCCGCCTCCGTCGCTGCCACACCCGACGCCCGCCTCTCCGAACTGAACATGCTCACGCAGCGGGAGCGGCAGGAGATCCTGGTCGACTGGAACGGCGTCACCGGCCCCTACCCCGACACCGCCACCATCCATTCCCTGATCGAGGACCGCGTGGCGACGGATCCGGACGCCATCTCCATCACCCACGGCACCGAGCAGTGGACGTACGCGCAGGTCAACGAGCGAGCGAATCAACTCGCCCATCATCTGCGCGGAACGGGCATCACCCCGGACACCCTCATCGCGGTCTGCCTGGACCGGTCGCCTGAATTGATCGCCACCTTGCTCGGCATCATGAAGGCCGGCGCCGCGTTCGTCCCCCTCGACCCCGAGTACCCGACCGACCGCATCACCTACATGGTCGACGACGCCCAAGCACCGCTCATCATCACCAGCAGCAACCACACCGGCCGTCTACCCGCCGACACGGCCCGCCTCCTGGTCGACAGCGAGTGGCCCCAGGGACCGACGACCAACCCGGCCCCCCTGGCCTCCCCCGACGACCTCGCCTACATCATCTACACCTCAGGCTCCACCGGCCGCCCCAAAGGCGTCGCCCTCGAACACCGCGGAGTCGTCAACTACCTCCACTGGTGCGACCAGAACTACCCCGTCGAAAACCCGGGCGGTATCGGCACGATCCTCTACTCGTCCGTCACCTTCGACCTCACCATCACCGCTCTTTTCCTGCCCCTCATCCAGGGGACTCGCCTGGCTATCCCCGAACTCCAGCCCGGACAGACGGCATTCGACGCGGCCGTCGATCTCATCCTGACCGATGTGCCGATCAGCTTCCTCAAAGCCACCCCCTCCCACCTCGAA
>NZ_BAAATS010000032.1:79208-106691 GCF_039533535.1 Streptomyces kunmingensis | reverse complement strand
TTCGGTGCCCGCTACGCCGAGGACTACGCCCCCAACTGGATCTGACCCACACCCCGCGAAATGCCCAGGACAGCCTGTGCTTTGGCGCCCTCCTCGCCGAAGCGCCAGCAACAACGGAACACCCGACTCGGGCCGGTTGCACCGTGAACCCATGGACACCTGCCGGCCAATGAAGACCGATCTGCTGCAACAGCGCTTGTCGTTCTGGACTCGGCCGAGCCCAGAACGACGAGCGCCGGTACGCCCGAGAAGAATCAGTGCACGACACGGCAGGACACTCCATGACTGAGCACACTCGTATGATCACACGCTTCAGCCGCGACACCACCGCCGACGAGATCGTCCGAAGCGTCGATCTGACCGGCAAACGCGCTGTTGTCACCGGAGGCGCCTCGGGAATCGGCGTCGAAACGGCCCGCAGCCTGGCCCGCGCCGGCGCCGAAGTGACTCTCGCAGTTCGCAACACCGAGGCCGGGCGTACCGTAGCCGCGGACATCACCGCCACCACCGGTAACCCCGGCGTGCACGTCGCGGCCCTGGAGCTGACCGCCCCCGCCTCGGTCGCCTCGTTCGCCGACTCCTGGAGCGGTCCGCTGCACATCCTGGTCAACAACGCCGGCGTCATGGCGCTGCCCGACCTGCGCCGCACCTCCGAAGGCTGGGAGTACCAGTTCGCCACCAACCACCTGGGACACTTCCGTCTGGCCCTCGCCCTGCAACCGGCATTGGCGGCGGCTGAAGGAGCCCGGATCGTGGCCGTCAGCTCCAGCGGCCATCTGGCCTCCCCGCTCGTCTTCGAGGACATCCACTTCACCCACCGCGCCTACGACCCCTGGCTCGCCTACGGCCAGGCCAAGACCGCCAACGTGCTGTTCGCCGTCGAGGCGCACCGCCGCTGGTCCGGCCAGGGCATCACGGCCAATGCCCTGATGCCCGGTGGAATCCGCACCGGACTGCAGCGCCACCTCGACGAGTCCCCGGCGGACCCCGAGCAGAAGGCGATCTTCGACGCCTATCCGTGGCGCACCGCCCAGCAGGGCGCCGCCACCTCCGTGCTCCTGGCGGCCTCCCCGCTCGTGGAAGGCATCGGTGGACGCTACTTCGAGAACTGCAACGAAGCGCTCCCCAGCGATGTAGTCCCGGCCGACGGCGAGGCCGACGGGGTAGCGGCTCACGCTCTGGACCCCGAGGCCGCCCAGCGTCTGTGGCAGGTTTCCGAGGACCTGCTCGCGAACTGACCACGGTTCGCGGGTACCAGCGGCGCGCAGTCGCGTCCGTGATTGAGCGATTCTTCTCTTTGGCTTCTCCTTGGCGCATCCGTATGCCCAGCCGTCATTCGGTCATGTGGTCCTCTGGTATTGCACGTGAGTGGGAGGGAAAACTGGGCGGGCTCCGTCGTGCGGTACTGCTCGGGACCTCGGGAAAGGAATTCATGCGGCCGGCCGGCCGCGACGGAGGCAGGTACCAAGCCTGGATCCCGGGCTGTGTGAGCGGGCATGGGAGGAGCCGGGCGAGCGGCGGGGGACGACCCGAGCGTTGCCCGGCGTTGTTCCGTTCGCAGCGGCCGCGACGCCTCAGGTTCGGCCTGCGGGTGGTGCGGGGTCCTCCTGCACTCGGTGTCGTGCGCGCCCAGGCCCTCCCTCTCACCCGTTCTTCCGTCCAGAAATGGAGCCCGCGTATGCCCGCTGTCCAACTCCTCAGCCCAGAGGGCGAACTCGTCGAGAACCCGGACTACGCCCTCACCCTGTCCGGCACCGAACTGTGCGGCCTGTACCGGGACATGGCGATCACCCGGCGCCTGGACACCGAGGGCACGACTCTGCAGCGACAGGGTGAACTGGCCCTCTGGGCACCGCTGCTGGGACAAGAGGCGGCCCAGATCGGCTCTGGCCGGGCCGCCCGGCCGGACGATCACGTGTTTCCCTGCTATCGGGAACATGGTGTGGCCTGGACGCGCGGCGTGGACGCGCTCACGTTGATGGGTCTGTACCGGGGCGTGAAGCACGGAGCCTGGGACCCACAGGAGCACCACTTCCACCTGTATACGCTCGTGATCGGACCGCCTCTGCTGCACGCCGTGGGTTACGCCATGGCGACGGCCCGCCGGCCCGGCGACAGCGCGGTCCTCTCATACTTCGGCGACGGGGCCTCCAGCCAGGGAGATGTGGCCGAGGCGTTCACCTACGCCTCGGTGAATCGTGCGCCCATCGTCTTCTTCTGCCAGAATAACCAGTGGGCGATCTCCACTCCGGTTTCCCGCCAGAGCCGCGCCCCGCTGTACCGGCGTGCCGATGGCTGGGGGTTCCCCGGCGTCCAGGTGGACGGCAACGACGTGCTGGCCTGTCTGGCGGTGACCCGGTCCGCGTTGGACGCGGCCCGCTCGGGCGAGGGCCCCTCCCTCATCGAGGCGCTCACCTACCGCATGGCGCCGCACGCCACGTCCGACGACCCGACGCGCTACCGGGACACCGAAGAGGTGCGTGCCTGGGAGGCCAAGGACCCGTTGCGCCGCCTGCGGGCACACCTGATCGCCTACGGTCACGCGGGCCCCGACTTCTTCACGGACCTGGAAGCGGAGACAGAGCTGATGGCGCGACGCCTGCGCGAGGGCGTGCGTGCCATGCCCGATCCCGACCCGGTGGACATGTTCCGGCACGTGTATGTCGACGAGCATGCCCAAGTGGGGGAGGAGAGGCGCATGTTCGAAGATCTCCAGAATTCCTTCGCGCAGGAGGAGACGGTTCGATGACGACTGCGCACACGGGCGGCGGCGCCCACGAGAAGCTGACCATGGTGGCGGCACTGAACACGGCGCTGGCCGACGCCATGGCGGAGGACACCGATGTCCTGCTCCAGGGCGAGGACATAGGCGTCCTCGGCGGCGTGTTCCGGGTGACCGACGGGTTGCAGAAGCGCTTCGGCGCGGACCGGGTCATCGACTCTCCGCTCGCGGAGTCGGGACTGGTGGGGACGGCGATCGGTATGGCCCTCGGCGGGCTGCGGCCGGTGGTGGAGATTCAGTTCGACGGCTTCGTCTTCCCGGCGTTCAACCAGATCGTGACGCAGCTGGCGAAGATGCATGCCCGTTCCCAGGGCATGGTCCGCCTGCCCGTCGTGATCCGGATGCCCTACGGCGGCGGGATCGGCGGCATCGAGCACCACAGCGAGTCGCCTGAGGCCTACTTCATGCACACCGCGGGACTCCGAGTGGTGTCGCCGTCGCAGCCCGAGGACGCCTACTGGATGCTGCGGCAGGCCATCCGCTCGGACGACCCGGTCATCTTCCTGGAGCCAAAACGGCGTTACTGGGAAGGGGCGGAAGTGGACCTCTCGGAGCCGCCTGCCCCCCTTCACTCAGCCCGCGTCGTCCGGCCCGGCGACGATCTCACCCTCGTCGGGTACGGCCCGTCGGTGAAGCTGTGCCTGGAGGTCGCCGACGCGGCGGCGACCGAGGGACGCTCGGTGGAGGTCGTGGACCTCCGGTCGCTCTCTCCGCTCGACATCGACACCGTCGAGCGTTCGGTACGGCGCACCGGCCACCTGGTCGTGGTGCACGAGGCCCCCACCTTCGTAGGCCCTGGCGCCGAGATCGTCGCCAAGGTGCAGGAGAGGTGCTTCTACCACCTGGAGTCACCGGTGCTCCGGGTCGGCGGCTTCCACGCCCCGTATCCGCCGGCCCGGATCGAAGACGACTACCTGCCCGGACTCGACCGAGTCCTGCACGTCATGGAGCAGTCTCTGGCGCACTGAGACAGAGAGTCATGGGCGCGACAGGGGAGCCGGTGCCCCCGGTCGCGCCCATGAACACAGCTCAGAAGCAGGCCGCGGCCATGCCGTGGCGGCATCGTGCATCAGCGGTCACGAGCGGGAGCACCAACCCACCGCAGCCGCAGCCGCAGCCGCAGCCGCAGCCGCAGCCGACGACGCTTCTCCCGGTTTCGGGATCACCGTGCCTGTCGCGATCTCGACTGCGGGCGGCCGCGTTCATGCGTCGAGGTGTGTTCTACAGCCATGCGAAGACGCTACGGAGAGTGGCCACCGTAAGCGGACCGGACGGTCTGGTCACCTGCATGCTCATGTCCCCCCGTAACACGTGACTCGGAAAGCCGGGAACGGATCCTCGATGTGGTGTCCCGGCTGTTCGACGGGTACGGCGTGCACGCGGTGGTCATGCAACAGATGATCGACGAGATTGGCTGCGGCAAGGCCATGCTGTACCGCGAGTTCGCTACCAAGACGACTTGGTCGTGGCCTACCTAGAGCGGTACACAAGCACCTTCGCCCGGGTCAGGGAGCTTGCCGCCGAGCAGCGGCCCGACGACCCCGCCGGCTAACTGATCACGATCGTCGGCTGGACCGCCGAGCAGGTCATGGCCCCCGGCTACCGCGGCTGCCCGGTCACCAACACCCACGCCGAGTTTTCGGACGCCGGCCACCCTGCCCACGCACTGTCCATCGCCTACTACGACCAAGTCCACGGCGGGCTGATCGATCTGGCCCGGCAGGCGGGCGCTGCTGACCCGCGGGGGCTGGCCGATCGGCTGATGCTGATCATCGACGGGCTGAACGTCAGCGGTGCCGCCCGTGGCCGCGAGGGTGCGGCGCCCGCCGGCGTGGCGTTCGCCGAAGAAGTGATCCGACGCGCCCTGCCTGTCAAGTCGACAGCGTGAGCTGAGGCGTTGGCCATCCAGTAGCGCGCTGCGCCGAGGTTCTGATGCCGCCGACGCGATGCTCCGCGTGCAGATGGGATCAACTGTGACGACGGTGGCATCGGCCTGATGGGTCGGGCCACCAGGAAGCGAAGCATCGCCGTGAACAGCCGCGGTCGGCGGGTACGGACCGGTGGTCAGTAGCCCACGCCGCGCACGCCGCCCGCGGCGCGGATCGACTCACCCGTCACCCAGTGCGAGTCCTCTGACGCGAGAAAGACCGCGACCGGTGCGATGTCCTCGGGTTCGCCGAAGCGGCCCAGCGGTGTACCGGCGAGCAGCTTCTCCCCGAGTTCGCCGGTCCAATGTCCGTCAGTGGCCGGAGTGTTCGTGTGGCCCGGAAGGATCGAATTCACCCGGATCCCACGCGGGCCGAGTTCGCGGGCCAGCGCGAAGGTCATCGTGTCCACGGCGCCCTTTGTGGCCGCGTAGACACTGGACGCCAGATACGGATCGGTGCTCAGTATCGAGCTGACGTTGATGATGCTGCCGCCGCTGTCTCCAAAGTGCTTCACCGCCTCCCGGATCGCCAGGAAGTAGCCCAGCACGTTCAGATTGAACTGCTGGTGGAAAGCCTCTTCAGTGAGGTCGTCGATCATTTCAAATATTGCGAAGCCTGCGTTGTTCACGAGTACGTCCACGGTGCCGTGCGTGGCCTTCACCTCGTCGAAGAAGCGGATGACGTCAGTCGACTCGCTCATGTCCACCTGCGCGGCGACCGCCGATCCGCCTGCTGCTTCGATCGACCGCACGACGGAGTCGGCACCGTTCTTGCTGGTGGCGTAGCCGACGACGACGGTAGCGCCCTCAGCACCGAGGGCCCTGGCGATGCCGGCGCCAATTCCGCTCGAAGCGCCGGTGACAACCGCGGTCTTCCCGGCCAGCTTCTTTCCTGGACCTGTGGGCGCGTGGACCGCGCCGTTCTCACGCTCGCTTGAGCTTGTCGTCGACAAGAGAGACACCCTTTCTTGGGCCTTCAAATTGCTGAGCAACCGCCGGAATGCTGACCACCGTGCCAGACCAATCGGTCTGTGGACCGAACGGTCTGAAACGTAACGGCGCAGGTTGCGCCATGTAGAACGGCTCACTTAGACCAGGCGGTCTGGTGTCCAGCGGATAGATATCGCGAAGAGGACTCGCCTTCGAACCCGCCGCGCCCACGAGGGCCGCATGAGGTGTCGCCGAACTGTCCGACCAACGACAAGTCGCGCTCGACAGCGTGGACTTGAGCATCGTCAAGGCTGCGGGTGGTATCTGGTATCGACCCAGTGCGTGACGCCGGAATGGTCGCGAACTCCGTGTACGCCACCCCGACGCCCGCGGCTGGGGCACTGCCGCTGCCCTGCTCGGCGCCTTCCTGGGCCGACGCGGCCGCAGCCGTGATGGGACGTCGAGGCACTCGGGCCGTCGAGTCGACAGGACGTGGCATGACCGGCCGGAGCGTCGTTCCGTACGACCCGGCTCGGCACGGCCGCCAGGGGCAAGGGGCCAGCGCTTCGGCGACGCCGTACACCGACCCTGACCGACCAGATCGGGATGCGTCGGGCGGAGTGGTTTTGCATAAGGGCGTGTTACGCAGCACGCCCACCACGGTGGTCGTCGACGGAAGGCGGTACGTTCATGGCCGGGGCCGTTCCCGGCAGGCCGCCACATCGGCGGTGAGCGTGACCAGCTTGTCGAGGTCCGCCAGTGGGTCGGGTGCTTCCGTGTCGAGGGGGAAGACGATCCTCTCCACGCCGGCTTCTTCGTATCCGCCGACGATCTCAGGTTCGGCCTGGCCCACATGCAGGACTGTCACGGGGACCTCGCGACCTGCGAGTTCGCGCAGCCGCTCGATCTTCGGCTTCAGCCCGACGGGCGACTGGGGGTTGGGGAACCAGCCGTCTCCGGCCTTCACCACCCGGGCGAATGCCTTCTCCCCTCCGCCTACGTAGACCGGGGGATGCGGCTGTTGCACGGGTTTGGGCCACGAGTAGATGGGATCGAAGTCCACGAATTCACCGTGGAACTCGGCCTTTTCGTGGTGCCATATTTCCTTCATGGCGAGAATGTGCTCGGTCGCGATTGCTCCACGCTTGGCGGGATTTCCGCCATGATTCGCCATTTCTTCGGCGTTCCATCCGGACCCGATCCCGAAGATGAACCGGCCCTGCGACACCAGGTCCAGAGAGGCGATGAGCTTGGCCGTGGTGATCGGGTCCCTCTGGGCGACCAGCGAAATTCCCGTGCCGAGAAGCAGGTGGTGCGTGATGCCGGCCATCGCGGTGAGTGCCACGAAAGGGTCGATAGTGTGATAAAGGGAGGCCGGGCGATCGCCGAACGGGTAGGGCGATTTTTCATCAACGGGAATGTGGGTGTGCTCGGCGAGGAAGATCGAGTCAAATCCCCGCTCCTCGACGGCCCTGCCATATTCTGCTGGGGACATGGTCGATTGATCGGTGAAAGTGCAGTTCACCCCGAACTTCATCGGAGGTTCCTTCCTTGTTGTAGGCGACAGTTTCCGTTCCCGCCGCGTACCGACTTCACCGGATCCGGAATTCCGTACCGACTATCGCGCTTGTGTGGCTGATATCGATAGGTGAATTCGCTCCCAGGACGGCAGCGAACTTGTCGAGGCTGGGGGCCTCGCTTTCGGGTGAGGCAGGATCTCCTCGCCAGATCTCGATGACCGCGTCGAAGGCGGGTTGTTCGGCCGTGTACATCTCGTCCACCGGCAGGCTTTGGACGTATCGCGTAACGCCCGGGATTTCACGGAGGGCCAGGTCCGGCAGTACGTCGTTCCACCAGGTTCGGAACTTGGTCGTTCCCACGTCAGGAGTTCGTTTCACCAGCAGCATGGTCTTGTGGAAGGGATGGTCGCGGGTGAGGGTGGGGCCCTCCAGTTTCACGTCCTCGGTCACTGCGAGGATTCCGTCACGCGAGTGATCGAGGAAGTTTTCCTCGTCCCTCTTGATGACCTCCATGAAATATGGATCCGCTGCTAGAGAGGTGAGCGACGGGACGTCCTCGAGCCAGGCCTCGGCGATTCCCTCGTAGATGGACCGGGTGAACGTACCCGGATTCTCCGTGGTCCCGTGGAACTGGACATAATGACGTATCGATTGCACTTCCTCTGCCAGTCGGCTGTGAATGATGGCCCAGTGCAGGTGAAACTGTTGCGGACTGATGTTCGCGCGGCGCGGTACGAGACCGAGGGCCTTGATCATAGGCATGATAATTACGGTTCTCCCAGCGTTCTTGATCGATATGAAGCGGGTCCGTGTACTTCCCTCACGATGCGGCCGCGCCCGTCAAAGCCCTGCCGGCTCTATGGCGACGGTCACCCTGAGGCGGCTGTTCTCCGCGGGGTGGCGTCACTGCACACAGAACGGAGGATCCGCGTTTCTGTCGGTGACGGGCCGATCAGAGTGCCGGCAGAACCGAATCCCCGTGGCGGTGGTGAGGTCGGATCAGGTCCACCTCGTCTCCACGCGATGGCCCGCTTCTCTCCGCCCCCTGGGCCCCGGCCCCCGACGGCGTCCCGCCGTCCGGCGGAGCTGAGCCGTGTCCCCGGCGGGGTGGCATGGTGACCTACACGTCATCGCACGGGCGGCCATCGCCACGACCGGGAGGCATCGCCTGCCATGAAGGCGGGAACTCCCGCCGGCTTGGCTGTGACATCGAAGTGCGGACTCCCGCGTGGCCCGCCAGAGTACGGCGTCCGGACCCGCTGCGAGGAACGCCAGACCGGTCGTCCCACGGCTCCCACCGCCACGCGGCCGCTGCCACTGGTCGCATACGGTTGAGGAACCGCCGTGCATCACACGGCAGGGTTGGAGCCTCCGTCGATGGTGGCATCCATTCCGGTGATGTACCGGGCTGCGTCGGATACAAGGAATGCCACCAGGTCAGCGACTTCCTCCGGGCGGCCGGGGCGGCCGAGCGGGACTCCACCGAGCGCATCCATGACGATCTGGCGTGCTGCCTGGCGGTCGGTGCCCCCGTTCGCTGCGATCTCGTCCATGAACACCTCCGTGCCGGCCGTCTCGATGAATCCGGGCTGGATCCGGTTGACCCGCACGCCCGAGGAGCCGAGTTCGGTGGCCAGCGACTTGCTGTAGCTGCTCAGGGCAGCCTTCGCCGCCGAGTACGGGACCGTGACGACGTGGGGAAGCCTGGCCCCGAGGGACGCCACGTGCACGATCGTGCCCTTGCTCTGCTGGAGGGCCGGGGTGAGTACCCTGTCGATCCGGACCGGGGCCAGCAGGTTCAGTGCCAGAGTCTGCTCCCAGTCGGCGTCACTGAAACTCGCGGCCGACCCCATGGGCGCATCGCTGCCCCCGGCGTTGTGGACCACGATGTCGATGCCGCCGAAAGCCTTCAGTACGGCTGTGGCAACGTCGTCGGCGCCCTGCGAGGTGGAAAGGTCGGCCGCGATGAATCGGTCGATGTGCGCAGGCACCCCCCCGGCGGGCTTGCTGCGGGCTGTCGTGGCGACGCGAGCGCCGGCAGCCGCCAGGCGGCGCGTGATGGCCTCGCCAATTCCCTTGGTACCGCCAGTGACCAGAGCAGTCTTCCCTGCGAGATTCTCCATGATGAAATCCGTCCAAGTGCTTGAGGGCCGTGGACCGGCCCCGCTGCATCCGACGATTGACCTTCCCGTAGGGGGAAGGTCAAACCTGGCTGCCGCGACCGCGAAAACACCCGCGTCAACCAGCCCCGCACACCGTCACACGTGCGCGGAGCGCCGACCTCTACACTGAACCCCCAAGTCCGCGGCTTGCCCGCGAAGGAGAAGTTGTGACGGCACGCCTCACCATCGGCGAATTCGCTCTGATGACGCACCTGAGCAAGAAGGCGCTGCGGCACTACCACGAGGTCGGGCTCCTGGAGCCGACACACACCGACCCGCACACCGGATACCGCCATTACGGCACGGACCAGGTCACCCAGGCACAGATCATCCGCTGCTACCGCGGAATGGACATGCCGCTGCCCGAGGTCAAGGCCGCACTGGCCGCGGAGAGCGCCGAGGGCCGCAACACGATCATCGCCGCGCATCTGACGCGTATGGAAGACCAGCTCAAGGAAACCGGCAAGGCCGTCCAGACACTGCGGGAACTCCTGACCGGACGCAGCGCGCAGCTTGACGTCGAATTCCGCACGACGCCCCCCACACGGGCGTGGGCACTGACCTCGATGATCAACCTGGATGACTATTACGCCTGGTACGCAGACGCCCTGCAGGAGATCCGCACCGCCCTGCCCCGTGTCGAGCCCGCGCCGTTCGGCCCGCTGGGCGGGCTCATCACACGAGAGCTGTTCACTGACGAGACGGGCGGGGCAACACTCTTCGTCCCCATGGATGTTCCGCCGCCGGCCGGCACCCGGTTGGTAGAGGTCACCTTGCCGGCCACCCACTACGCCGTGGCCGTTCACACGGGCTCCCGTGAAGGGGCGGAGCGAGTCTGTGGAGACCTGGGCAGTTACATCATGGAGCGACAGATCGGCGCTGTAGGGCCCGTACGTGAGCACTACCTGGCGCTCGAAGGGTCAAGCCCCACACGCACCGAGATCTGCTGGCCCGTCACGATGACTGCCCAGTAGCCCCGGAGCGGCTACGGACCCGGAGGGGAAAACTTCCGTACGGGCCGCACGTTGGCCGAGCACGGCGCAAAGCTCGGCGAGCTCGACACTCAGCAGCGCACCGCCCTGCCATCGCGATGGCCCGGGCACAGGGCATCGGCTCCAACTGCGTCTCACCCCACACCGTCCCGGACCGCGGTCCGCAGAGCGCTGTCATACCCACAGCTGGTGACCGGTGCTTCCAGGGCGATGACGAGCAGGCGCGGGACAGGCGAAGAACGCCATGGCCGTCTACGGCCTGCCGGCGTCCGAGATCGCCGAGGTGATCGCCCACGCCGTCGCGCAGCCGGCTTCCGTCGACGTCGGCGATCTCTTCGGGTCCGGTGATACTGCGCGGGCGAGCATCCAGCGATGCCGCGTGGGCTCGTCGCCGTCGAGCTCCCAGACGCCCTGCAGCCGGGCGGCCGCCCAGTAGTCGTAGAGCCGTGGCCCATTGGCGCCGTCTGCGCGCGGGACAGGCGTTGCCACACCTCAGGAAGCGCCTGGCCGAAGAGGTAGTCGGTTACGAAATAGTCGGGCCCGCTCGGAGCGCTCCCGGCCCTGTCGGCCGGCATGCCGCCCAGGGTGCGCGACACCTAGGCTGCCGTGGCCTTCCCCGTCCCGCTCCCGACGCTGACGATCGAGGTGTCCGGCGCCTGAAGGGCGGCCGCGTCACACACCCCTCGATGCCGGAGCCGCTCAGCGCCACCACATCGCCGACCACCCAGAACATCCTGTCCGTCACTTTTTGGAGGAAACCATGCATCCGCCCACTCATGGGACCGGGAGAAGCAGCGGCTTGCGCCGGATCCGGTTGCCCGGGACCGTCACGACCGCCCCGCCGCCGCTGCCGGGGGCCGGCGAGCGCCGGAGCGCCGGAAGGCGCCAGGTCCGCCGCAACGATCTGGTCATGCCGCACAGGACCGGACTCCGGCGCCCCGTTCATCAGGAGGCCTGAGATGGTGTTGAGCGGAAACCCGCTGCGCGACCCCCAGGACCGACGGCTCCCGCCGGTCGCGGGGCCGTCCGGCCTCGTCATCTTCGGTGTCACCGGGGATCTGTCACGCAAGAAGCTCATGCCCGCGGTCTACGACCTCGCCAACAGGGGCCTGCTGCCGCCGGGCTTCTCACTCGTCGGCTTCGCCCGGCGCGACTGGGAGCACGAGGACTTCGCCCAGGTCGTGCACGACGCCGTCAAGGAACACGCACGGACCCCGTTCCGTGAGGAGGTCTGGCAGCAGCTCATCCAGGGGATGCGCTTCGTCCAAGGCACCTTCGACGACGACGACGCCTTCGAGCGGCTGCGCGCCACCATCGAGGAACTGGACCAGGCACAGGGCACAAGTGGCAACTTCGCCTTCTACCTCTCCGTACCGCCGAAGTCCTTCCCCGTGGTCATCCAGCAGCTCAAGAAGCACCGGCTGGCCGACCAGAGCGGCGGCTCCTGGCGGCGCGCGGTGATCGAGAAGCCGTTCGGGCACGACCTGAAGTCGGCCGAGGAACTCAACGCGATCGTCCACGAGGTCTTCGCCCCGGACCAGGTCTTCCGCATCGACCACTACCTGGGCAAGGAGACCGTCCAGAACATCCTGGCGCTGCGCTTCGCCAACACCATGTTCGAGCCGATCTGGAACCGGTCCTACGTCGACCACATACAGATCACCATGGCCGAGGACATCGGCATCGGCGGCCGCGCCGGGTACTACGACGGTATCGGCGCCGCCCGCGACGTCATCCAGAACCACCTGCTCCAACTCCTGGCACTGACCGCGATGGAGGAGCCCGCCTCCTTCGACGCCGACGCGCTGGCCGCGGAGAAGACCAAGGTGCTCGGCGCCGTGCAACTGCCCGAGGACCTGGGCCGGGACACCGTCCGCGCCCAGTACACGGCGGGCTGGCAGGGCGGCGAGAAGGCAGTCGGCTACCTCCAGGAGGACGGCATCGACCCCAGGTCGAAGACCGACACCTATGCCGCGATCCGGGTGGGCATCGACAACCGCCGCTGGGCAGGTGTCCCGTTCTACCTGCGCACCGGCAAGCGGCTGGGCCGCCGCGTCACCGAGATCGCGGTGGTCTTTCAACGCGCCCCGCACTCCCCCTTCGACACCACCGTCACCAAGGAAGTCGGCTCCAACGCGATCGTCATCCGCGTCCAGCCCGACGAGGGCGTCACCGTCCGCTTCGGTTCCAAGGTGCCGGGCACGTCGATGGAGATCCGGGACGTGTCCATGGACTTCGCCTACGGCGAGTCCTTCACCGAGTCCAGTCCCGAGGCCTACGAACGCCTCATCCTGGACGTCCTGCTGGGCGACGCCAACCTCTTCCCGCGCACCGAAGAGGTCGAGCTGTCCTGGAAGATCCTCGACCCGATCGAGGAGTTCTGGGACGCCCACGGCACGCCCGCGCAGTACCCGGCCGGCACCTGGGGCCCGGTGGAAGCCGACGAGATGTTGCAGCGAGACGGACGGAGCTGGCGCCGACCATGAAGATCGACCTCACCGACACCACGGCAAGCAAGATCAACAAGGCGCTGGTCAAGGGCCGCCGGGCCATCGGCACCCCGGCCATCGGCATGGTCCTCACCCTCGTCATCGTCACCGACGAGGAGAACGCCTACGACGCGCTCAAAGCCGCCGGCGACGCAGCCCACGAGCACCCCTCGCGCACCCTCGTCGTCATCAAGCGGGCCTCCCGTTCCCCGCGCGACGGCACCGACTCCCGCCTGGACGCCGAGGTCCGCCTCGGCGCCGACGCGGGCACCGGCGAGACGGTCGTGCTGCGGCTGTACGGCGACGTCGTCGAGCACGCCCAGTCAGTCGTCCTGCCCCTGCTCCTGCCCGACGCCCCCGTCGTGGTGTGGTGGCCGGTCAACGCCCCACTGGCCCCCGCCAAGGACCCGCTCGGAGCCCTCGCCCAACGCCGTATCACCGACCTGCACGCCTCCGAGGAACCGGTACGCGAACTGACCGCCCGCGCCGACGCCTACACCCCCGGCGACACCGACCTCGCCTGGACCCGCATCACCCCCTGGCGCTCGGTCCTGACCGCCGCGCTCGACCAGGCGGGCGCCCCGGTGGTCTCGGCGGCCGTCACACACCGGCCCGGCAGCCCCAGTGGCGAACTCCTGGTGCGGTGGCTCACCGGCCGGCTCGGTGTACCCGTGGAGCGGACCGTCGGCCAGGGGCACGAGATCAGCGCTGTCCGGCTGCGTACGGCACGCGGTGACCTGTCGGTCCACTGGCCGGCCGGCGAGGCGGCCCGGTTGTCCGTCCTCGGGCAGGGCACACACCGGCTCGCGCTGGCGGTACGTCCCATGGCGGAACTGATCGCGGAGGAGCTGCGCCGGCTCGACCCCGACGAAACCTACGCCTCGACCCTGCGGACCGGGCTCGTAGCCCCGGCCGTGCCCGTTCTCCTTCCCCCAGCACACCGTCCCGCCGAAAGTAGATGATCCGCAATGGGAGACCTGCTCCTTGTCCGTCACGGCCAGACCGAATGGACCCTCTCGCGTCAGCACACCAGCTTCACCGACCTGCCGCTCACGGTCCGCGGTGAACAGGAAGCCGCCGCTGTCGCGCCCTCGCTGGCCGGGCGCGACATCGCCATGGCACTCACCAGCCCGCTGCGGCGCGCCGTACGCACCGCCGAACTGGCCGGGCTGACCTCTACCACTGCCGACCCCGATCTGCGGGAGTGGGACTACGGAAGCTACGAGGGCATCACCACCGCCCAGATCCACCGCACCCGTCCGGACTGGAACCTGTGGACCGACGGTGTGGCCCCGGGCCCGGGGGACCACCCGGGCGAGAGCCCCGAAGACGTCGGAATCCGGGCCCGCCGCGTCCTGGACCGCATCGGGCCGCTTCTCAGCGATCCGGCCGCCGGTGATGTGGTCCTCGTGGCCCACGGGCACATACTGCGCGTTCTCACAGCGGCCCGCCTCGGTCTGCCGCCGGCCGCGGGGGCCCTGTTCGCCCTGGACACCGGCACCGTCAGCCGCCTGAGCCTCGAGCACGGCCGCCCCGTCATCAAGGCATGGAACATGACCGCTCCCGTGACGCACCAGCCCGGTGCCGCCGCCCCGCTCACTTCCGGCTACCGGCGCCCCGAACGACAGCCCGCGCATTGCTGATCCCCGCGTACCTCTCGATCGAGAGCACGCCTGTGCCGATGGGTGACTGGTGATCAGGTCACCCATCGGCGCGGATACGCACTCTTCCGGGCCCTCGTCGGGGAAGGTGTCGGGAGCCGGCATCCACGAAGGCGGGTGGCAGCCCCGACATGTCGATGGCACGGGCCGTGGCCGCGCTCGAGGAGATGGCCTCACTCCCGGGTGTCTGTCTCACCCAGCGGCGCGGTGCAGCCAGCGTGGTCGGATGCCTGATCAGGTCGATCAGCCGCGCCCCGTCGACCTGGACCTCTCGGCGCTGCCCGACGAACCGATCGCGTAGGAACGGGAGGCGGTACGCAGCGAGGTCTCCGCGGGGGTGACCAGCCAAAACGGCAGCGTGGTCGGCTTCCTGGTCGAGACACCGACCGGCTACCGGTTCACCCAGCGGTCGTCCGTGGAGATCGCCGCCGCATGCCGGCCGGCTCCTTCACCCCCGGCTTCCAGTCGCCTTCCTCCGCCAACGGCCCGGGACCGGCTCGCGGAGCATGGGTGTGCGGCCATCCAGGTGGACAGGCTCTTCCTGGCCGGTCGTCGGGCGAACAGACCGATGGTGTTCGCCCGACGACAGGACGAACGAGCACCCTTGCCGGAGTTCGCCATCCGCATGGCACGCCACCGGCTGGACAGCGCCGACGCCACCGGGGAACGCCTGGTACGGCACGGGTTGCGGACGCTGATCAAGCGCGAGCGCCCAGGAATGCTGGAACTGCTCGGTTTCGCTGTCGCGGTCCTGGACCTCGACGGCCCCAACTCGCCCTTACGGTCGCACCGTTCAGCGGGATCGGCTGGTTCACCGCTGCGACGCGCAGCACAGCTGGTTCCCGGGCGCGGCTCGCGCTCGACTGCATGTGGACCACCGCAAGGCCGACGGAGCCCGGACCGGGAAGACATCCAGACTCACCACCCGCATTCTCGCACCGGGCGAGCGGATCGAAGTGACACAAGAGCAAACGGTGCGGGCTCCGGCAGTCGGTCACCGTGCTCCGACTCGACGTCGACATGCCGCGAGCCCATGAGGCCACCCCGGACCGCATCGGAGGCGGCCTGCTGCGCACCCTGCAAAGCATGTCCAAGGGCTGACACTTGACGGACGTGCCGTCCGTCGGCAGCGCCTCACAATGCCTGCAGCAGTTCCTGTACCCGGCGTCGCAGTGCCTCTCGTACGGTGTCGGGCGACAGGACTTGCAGAGGTGAGGCCCGGCTGAGGAGGTAGCGAGCAAGGTCGTCAGCGTCGTAGCCGCCGATTTCGACGAGGGTGCCGTCGGGCCCGTCCGGGCGGTGGACACCCATCGTGGTGGGGATGAGCTGCACTGCCCGGTCCATGGGCAGAGGCACACGAACCGTCGTGTACAGCGGGAATGTGCCCGCCGGGATGGAGTCGCAGACCAGTTGTGCGGCGTCGGGCGGATCGGAGATCTCCGCGGCGCGCCCCGTGGCCTGTATCCGTACGACCCGGTCGGCCCGGAAGGTGCGCCAGTGGCCTCGCGCCACGTCCTGGGCCACGAAGTACCAGCGGCGCGCCGTATGCACGAGGCGGTAGGGGGCGACCTCGCGGATCGTGACCCGCGCTTCCCGGTCGCGGTACGTCAGGGTGACGCGCTCATCTCGGCGGCATGCGGCGGTCAGTTCGAGCAGCATGCCCGCGGTGATCTGTGGTTCTTCGGTTCGCGGGGTATGGACCAGGGCCGTGTCCATTTCGGCCAACCGTGCGGCGACCTTGGGTGGCAGGACCTGACGCAGTTTCAGGAGCGCCGACAGAGCCGAGTGGTCGCCGCCGAGCACGCCGCCGAGTGCGGCCTCACGAAGCCCGACCGTCACGGCCAGAGCTTCGTCGTCGTCGAGGATCAGTGGCGGTATGCGGGCACCGGCCTGAAGTCGGTAGCCGCCCCAGGGCCCGGCGTCGGACTCGACCGCATAGCCGAGTTCCCGGAGTCTGGCCACGTCGCGCCTGACAGTTCGCTCATTGACCTCCATTTTCTCTGCCAGTTCGGCGTTGGTCCACGAAGGGCGTGCGGAGAGCAGGCTGACGAAACGCAGCAGGCGGGCAGAGGTACTGATCACACGCGAAAGTCTGCCCCACAACCAGGACTGAAGGTGTCCTGGTTGCGGCGTAGCGTCTTCTCCATGACCACAGAACACAACCCCGCACATGAACTCGGCCGTCCG
Source organism: Streptomyces kunmingensis (assembly GCF_039533535.1). Classification (NCBI taxonomy): domain Bacteria; kingdom Bacillati; phylum Actinomycetota; class Actinomycetes; order Kitasatosporales; family Streptomycetaceae; genus Streptomyces; species Streptomyces kunmingensis. Next base: position 90,041 of record NZ_BAAATS010000032.1, on the reverse strand, counting down.
CAGCACCGGAACTGGAGTGAGATCGAGCCGACGCCCCTGGGGGACTTCGGCAGCCGGATCATGATCAAAGCGCTGACCGCAGACAAGGCACAGGTGCTGCACGTAGCGATCGCGGCGGACACAGTGATCCCCAACCCTGCAGATCCGAGCGAGCAGGAAGTCCATCCGATGGAGCAGATCGACGTCATCCTGACCGGCCGCATGGCGTACGTGGTCGACGGTAAGGAGCGTGTCCTGGGTCCGGGCGAGGCGCTCGGCATTCCAGGTGGAGTGCCCCACTCCGCAGTAGCCCTCGAGGACACCACCATGATCGAGGTCTTCACACCGATCCCGGACTTCCCGACCGGCGAAGTACGGACACCTTGAGGGCAGGCGCCCCGCAGGTACACCGGGACGGCACCTCAGCGGTCGGGATGTGACCATCAGTGGAAGGCGGGCGGGCCTGGGTGCCCGACTTCTGCCCGGTCTCCCGTAGTCCTGCACGTGAGGGGACCGCGCCGCAGAGCTGCTGAAGGAACGTCACCCGCTTGATTTCGACGTCCGGGTGATGCCGCTGACCGCCGGAACCGCGGCTACTGGTGAGCAGTCTCCGTGAGGCCTGTACAGCACGGAGACGATCACGCGGACATGATGCCCGGCCGATAACGGACCACTCCCGCTAGGAGCCCGCGGAGCGGTTCTGGTTCGCCGCCCACACCGTTCCGGCCTGCCCTGGCGCGAGTTCCTCATCACCCAGGCCGAGAGTCTCATCGCGGCAGACTTCTTCCCCATCGGCGCCGGGCTCGGCAGGCGGCTGTGCGCGCTGGCGTCGTCGGTCCCCGCGGTGCTGCGGCGCAGTGGCATCACCAAGGACGCCCCGGACGCGTCCGACTGAAGGCAGGCCTGGCAGACCTATGCCTGGCAGACCCTCTGGCGGGCGACCGTCGGCAGGTGGCCGGGGTTAGTGTCTCGCTCGGTGTGGGCTCCCGCAGTGTGCATGTGTTCACGCCGCCGCACGACAGGTGTCAGGGACGGTGCTCAGCGCTCCTTCGTATCCGGGTTGCCGGCACACACCGCACACGTGCCGCCAGCAGCAGCCACGTCGTCAGCGACGTGTGACCGGAAGGATGACGACGACCGCATGTCCGCTACGCGGATCGCAGCGAACTGGCCTCACGCCTCGCGGACCCGCCCGGACGAGAGGCGACGCACCTTCGTCGAAGCGCTCGACCTGTACATGCGCGGCAGGCCCGAACACCGGGGGCAACTGCCCGGTTCCGGCACGACCGTCGAGGTCGACGGCGAGGCCGTCCGGCTCGGAACATGGCTCCACAACATCAGATACCAGGGGCTACGGGACCCCGACGGCGCCGTCTACGACGCTCTGCGGCGTCATGGCTTCAGCACCCTCACCGTCGGCGGGAAGATCCGCCTGTCGTCCGAAACCGCCCCGGTACCGAGGAAGCCGCCCGCGACGAATTCCCACCGCTTCCTGGAGGCTCTGGAACGGTACATCGCGGACGGTGCGGGCGACGCGGGGGTCATACCGCCCGCGGACGCGGTGTTCACCCTGTCCGGCAAGAACATCGGTCTGGGACGCTGGATCCGCAGGGTCAGGGACGAAGGAACATCCGACCCGGACGGACACGTCGGCCGACGCCTCGAAAGCCTCGGGTTCCCTACCGAGAGTTCCGCCGGGACGGTACGGCTCGCCTGGAACACTCCCATGTCGGGAACCGCACGACGTGCCTTCCCCGTCCGGCTCTACCTGGCCGCCCTGGACGCCTATATGGACGGGGACGCCGAACGCACCGGCGGTGTACTTCCCCCCACGTCCGCACAGCAATGGGTGGAGGGCCACCACGTGCCGCTCGGCAAGTGGATGCACTCGGTGAAGAGGCGAGGCCTGCGCGACCGCGGCGGCACGGTCGCGGCGGCACTGCGGCGACACGGGTTCCTCGTCCGGCTGACCGAGGACGGCAAGGTCACGATGGCGCCCGGCGTGGCGATGACAGGGGGAACACCGGCCAGGAACACGGTGGCCGACCTGGTCACCGCCTTGGACGCGTTCATGGAAGCGGGCCCCGGCGAACCGGGCCGGCTCCCGCCGTCGACCGCCCGCCGGGCGGTCGACGGACGGGACCTGCCGGTCGGCCAGTGGCTGTACAACATCAAAAGGCAGGGGCTGATCGACAGGGACGGGACCGTCCGGGCAGCGCTGCGGCGGCACGGCTTCGACACCTGGATGGCAAGCGACGACAAAGTGTTCCTCAGGGAAGCATGCCTGTCGCGGACGTGCGAGTGATGTCTCAGCCCTGTGCGGTGGGCCGTACGACGATCTCGCCGACGTCGACGGAAGCCGGCTGCGCGACGGCGTGGGCGATCACCTCGGCGACCGCGGACGCCGGCAGGCCGTAGGCAGCCAAGGCGTTCTTCACCACGTCCCGCGCCCGCTCGTCACCGCCCTGGTCGGCCAGTTCGGACCGGGTGAACCCGGGGCTGGCGCTGCAGATCCGCGAACCAGCGCTCGACCTCGTTGATCCACGACGAGTGTGTGGGCGTGAAGTGCAACGTGAAGCGCGGGTGGGCCACCAGCCGTCGGTGCACGACCGGTGCCTTGTGCGCGGAGAGGTTGTAGCAGATCACGTGGACCACCGGGCCGGACTCCACTTCATGGTCGAGCAGGTCCAGGAAGTCGCGGAAGTCTGCGGGGTGTGGCGGGCGGACACCTTGCCGATCGCTTTCCCGGTGGCGGTGTCCAGCGCCGCGAACAGGTCAGTGGTGCCATGCCGAACATGCTCGAAACTGAGCCGCTCGGGGACGCCGGGCAGCGTCGGGAGCACGGGTGCACTCCGTTCCAACACATGGATCTGCGGCTTCTCGTCCACCGAGAGGACCACCGCGTTGGTCGGCGGGGCCAGATACAGACCGACCACGTCACGGATCTTGTCCAGCAGCAGCGGGTCAGGGGAGATCCTGAATACCTCGGTGCGGTGTGGCGGCAGCCCGAACGCCTTCCAGCTGCGGTGCACGCTGGTCGGTGAGATACGCAACTGGCGGGCCAACTCCCGCTTGGACCAATGCGTTCCACCCTCCGGTACCGCTTCCAGTGTGCGCACCGCCACCTCCTCAACCTGTGCATCGGCGTGGGTGCGCGGTACCCCTGGGCGGGGCTCGTCGCTCAGCCCGTCGAGCCGGTCGGCCGCAAACCGGGTCCGCCACCGGCGCACCGTCTTGCGGTCGGTCTCCAGCCGGGCCGCGACCGCGACCGGCGCTGGGCCCAGTTCTGCAAGGTCATCCGCTCGTCCTCGGACAGCACGAGCGGCTCCAGCCTGGTGTCACCCATGCCATCAGGACACCGCACACAGCCACCCTGCCATCGACGAACCCCAGGATCTGAAACAGAACACAACTCACGAGGCGAGACCAGAACTCAAGACCAGGACACTAGGTGTCGCGCACCCACGAGCATGTAGCGGGATGGGCCTGGTGGTCCTGGGCTCAGCAGGCCCTGCCGAACCCGCATCACATCGCGGATCCTGGCTAGCATCTGGCAGTGGTACGGAGCTCCGTGCCGTGCGGCGTGATCGCGTCACCCCCCGTGGACACGATCACGCCGCGCCACAGGGCACCCCGGTGGCCGGGGGCCTGACGCGACACATATGCGCACGACCCGGTCGAGCACTCCATCGGCAAGGTACACATCAGCATCCTGCTCCGCTCGCCCACCGGTGACCTGGCGCGGGACCCCCGGCACAGCGGACGGTTCTGGGGTTCGGCCCTGTCGGGACGGGGACGGGTGCTGGTCTTCGCGGGACGAGTGGCGCTCGTGGCCGACAGCCGGATCGTGGGCGCGGTCGGCGTCGGCGTCGGTCGCGGATCGCGGGAGCAGGACACCGCTGTGGCCGAGGCCGCCGTGGCCTGTCTTGCGGACGTAGCGGCGGGGCAGAACGCCCCTTGAGGTGGAATGTGGAGGTGCTGCTAAACAACGCGGGCGTCTCCGAAGGGCGCCACCGCCGACATCCCCGAGGAACAACTGCGCCGGCAGGGATCGGCCAGAACGATCGTGAAGTATCCGATCCCGCCGAGCAGGTGTCGACGTAGCGCAATCACGCCGAGACCATCGCACGGCGTCGGAGCCGTGTCATGCTCCGGAGTCGTCCCGTCGATCACGCGGGCCAATTTTCATACGTACAGAGGGAGACCGCGCCGATTCCCTCGCCAAGTTTCGCCCGAGCGGCCCCACGGCCTCACTCACCCCCGCGTGCACAATTGGATCAGACCCCGCTATGAACCGTCAGTATCTCGGGGTCGTAGGCGTTCTGCCAGTGATGGGTTATGAGGCCGTCGACACCGAATCGCCACAAGCCGCAGAAAGGCATCGCGCAATCACTCTTCGCGGCAGGCGTTACTTTCTTCTTACCGCGCAAGACTGACACGTCTGCCTGAAGATCACGTCCAGCCAGGTGATAAATGATGTCATCCGCAGCATATTCTCCGATCTAGGTGAGGTCGGCGTAGAGCTTCCGAAGTAATGTGACATGGGGATGCTCGCGCATCGAAAAGATACTTCCATCAAGTAACGATAGGTGTCCGAGGGGCGGCGGCTACTGTCGAACCGCGTCGTATCCTCAGTGGCGCTCGCCGCGGTTGGCGGAGGCATGGAGCACCACGGCCCCCGACCCGGCCGGCAGTCCGTCAGTGCGGCGCGGCCGGGAGACGGGAGGGGCATACCAGTAGGCTCCTCAGGAACGTACCGTCGAGAACGGTCCAGCCACTGGGGGCCCTGGGAGAATCTCTCTCGCGGTGGGGCTCCTTCGTGTCGGTAAGAACTACGTATGTCGCGTGCGATGCCGGGGTGCGTGGAGCGTGAACCTGGACCGGCGCGCCGACTACGTCCTGCAGTATTCCGCTCAGAACAACGTCCTCTACGGCTGGCGGAACCTCGGCGGCCTCGACAACCAATGGTCTGAGAAGAAGAAGATCGCCTACGGCGTCGCCATGGACTTCCCCGTAGAAATGCACCTCGCCGATCTCTCTGGTGACTTGACTCTGCCGGGGATCCAGGCGACGTCGAAGTCAGCTGCCGCGGGTTCGCCAGGGAGTCGCCGGCCTCTTCAAGGGGAATCGTCCGCCAAGCGGGCCCACCGGTCGGCGTCAGGCCGCTCGTTGCCCAGCCCTGGCAGTACGCCGCGCAACCTACTCTTGCCGGAAGCGGATCTTGGTGTGGGTGGTGTTGTGACGGCGCTGCCACCGCTCGAGACGGCGCCCCTTGAACGGCACCCGGACATGGTGGGCCGCTCCCTGATACACCTTGTCGGTGTAAACCTTGCGGCGACCTCGACGAGGGCGTCGATGACCGACTGGACGCCTGGTGGAACGACACACCCTCGCCCGAACCAGAACATCCCGGCTCGCGGCCCTCGAGCTCGGAGCATGAACGAATTGGGCAACAGGGTCATCGAGACTTTCCGCAACCGTCGGCGCCTGCGCAAGCACAAGACCTTCGGCTGCCTCACCTTTGTGTCGGCCGAGCCCGCTGATTCCCGGACACCGTCGGCCGGCGAGGAGCCGCCGCGGAACGTCACTCGCGGACAACAGCGGCCGGTGTACGGCGGATTCCGGTTCGACCCTCCTGGGCGGCGATACGCACGGAATGTGAAGACGGGTTCGGTAGCATAAACCGACTGCGCGACGGCGTACCCTGCCGTGATGGTGCAGGACGATGCTGATCGGGGCCGGGGCCGGGGCCATCAGGTTCCGGTCGCAGTGCAGTAGTGAGGGGGCATGCAGTGTCGGGACCCGCTCCCGGTGGGGACTTGGGGACGCTCCGGTTCGAGATCCTCGGGCCTCTACGCGTCACCCGAGGCGAAGACTCGGGGGAGAAGGGGTTCAAGCCTGGATCGCCGCAGCAGCAGGCCCTGCTCGTTCAGGTGCTGCTGTGCGCCGGGCTGGGGGTGTCCATGCGGGAGCTGGTGAGCGGTGTCTGGGGAGACGAACCGCCTAACGGCGCCATCGCCAACCTCCGTACGTATGCCTGGCGGTTGCGCCGTCTCTTGGAACCCAGCCCCGCCGAGCCCCGGATTCTGGTCTCGGTCGGCGACGGATATCGGCTCGACGCGTCGAGGTGCTCGGTCGATGCCGACGAGGCAGCGGCCCTCTCTCAACAAGCCGCCGAGGCCTGCGAGTCGGGGCAGTTCGACAAAGCGGGGAATCTCGTCGAGGACGCCCTCGGATTATGGCGTGGTGAGCCCCTGGCCCGTGTGCCGGGCCCGTTCGCCGAACGACAGCGAGAGCGTTGGAGCGAGCTGCGCACCGTACTCCTGGAGCAGCACTACGACCTGGCGCTGCAGAGAGGCACGCACCGCGCGATCGTGCCGGAACTGACCGCTCTGGCCGCCGAGCATCCGGACCGCGAGCGGATGCACGCCTTGCTGATGCGGGCCTTGCACGCCGACGGACGCAGAACCGAGGCCCTGGCACTGTTCCAGCGTGTGCGTCGCGTTCTCGTGGACGAACAGGGGATGGAGCCCGGACGCGAGATATCCGAGGTGCACGCGCGCATTCTTGACGATGTCGGCGGAGAGCGCGGGGACGGATCCGGGAGTGTCTCGATCGCGCGCACCGTGGACCACGCCGGCCGCACGGTGTCTGCCGAAACGGCCTCGGCACACCTCACCGTGCCCGACGGCGCGCCCTACAGGACACCGTCACCACCCGGCGAACCATCCACCGCCAGGGGCCCCTTCCCCCGCGTCGTCCCCGCCCAACTGCCGCGCCCAGTCCCGGACTTCGTAGGACGCGCCGACGAAGTGGAGACACTGCGAACCCTGCTGAGCGCATCCGACCGACAAGGCCCCCCACTCGCCGCCGTCTCCGGAATGGGCGGCATCGGCAAGACCTCACTCGTTCTCCACGTCGCCCACCTCGCGCGCGCGCTCTACCCGGACGGCCAGCTCTATGTCGACCTGCGCGGTATGGACACCGACCCGGAGGACCCCGCCATCGTCCTCGGAGCCTTCCTGGACGGACTCGGATGCCCGCTGCACCTCCTGCCCGACACCGTTGAGGCCCGTGCCCGGCTGTTGCGCACTCTTCTCGACGGCCGACGCGTTCTCATCGTTCTGGACAATGCCGCCGACGCCGCCCAGGTCCGCCACCTTCTTCCCGGCTCGGCAGGCTGCGCCGTACTCGTCACCAGCCGCTCTCAGCTCCCCAGTCTTGAAGGCGCTGTACAGCTCGGGCTGGGCCGTCTCCTGCCCGAGGACGCCGTCGCTCTCGTCGGCCGGATCATCGGTTCCGACCGTCTCGATGCCGAACGCGTCGATGTCCGGGCACTGGTCGGTGCCTGCGGACAGCTCCCGCTGGCCACGCGTATCGTGTCGGCCCGCCTCGCGGTCCGGCCCGCGTGGCCCATCGCCACGATGACGGCCCGGTTGACCGACGAGGTCCGCAGAGTCAGCGAGCTTCGTGTAGGCGATCTCGCGGTGGAGAGCGCCTTCGACCTCAGCTATCGGCACCTGCCCGCGGAACAGGCCCGCGCCTTCCGGCTGATTGCTGCGGCCACCAGCGCTGATGTGTTTCCCAGATCCGCCGCCGCTGTCCTGCACGCCGACGAGGCACAGGCGGAGGAGCTCCTCGAAGCCCTGGTCAGCGCGTCCATGGTGGAGTCACCGACACCCGGCCGCTACCGCATCCACGATCTGCTGCGCGCGTTCGGACGAGCCCGTGCCCGTGCTCACGATCCCGCGGAGGCCGACACCGCGTACGAGAACCTGCTCGGCTACCTCCTTGCCACGGCGTGCAGCGCCTTCGCCCAGCTGGTGCCGGGCGACTCGGTGGTGAGCTCGATCGTCTCTCTCGGAGCGACTGGAGAGCGTTTCGACGACCCACAAGGAGCACGCCATTGGGCGAGGGAACACTTCGAGACCGCTGTCCTCGCCGCATTGAACTGCGCGGACCGGGCTGATCTCCAGCCGTACCGCCGTCTGCTGCCCGCCGCGGCGGATCTGTTGGTGGCGCTCAGCCCGTTCGTCGGGGACCTGCGTCATTCACAGCTCGCCTCGGTGGCTCTGCGGGTGTCGGAGGCAGCCGAACGACACGGTGATCAACGGTCGTTCGGGCGCGCCCGGTGGCTCAGTTGTTCCTTCGCCCTGCGTGCGGGCCGGCTGACCGACGCCGGCCGCCACGCCGAGCGCGCGGCCCCGGCCAGCCGGGCGGTGGACGATATACCGATCCTTCGGCAGGTTCTCAACGACCTCGGACTGATCTCCGTCTCGCTGGGGGACTTTGAAGGTGCCATCGCCCATTACGAGAAGGCGCTCGTCCTGGCACGCCGTCTGGGCCATCGCTCCGGGGAGATCGCCACCAGCCTGAACGCCGCGCTGGCCCATGTACGACTGGGCAGGACGGACCAGGCGTTGCATTGCGCGGAGACGGTGCTCGATGCCATCGGCGAGCTGGACGACGACGGTGCTCTCGCCTACGCGCTATATGTGAAGGGCGTCGCGCTGAGCGGCGCCGAGCGGCATGAGGAGGCCCTGGCGGCGCTGACGGGTGCGCTACAAGCCTGCGACCGTGCGGGTGACGAGGGCCGCCGGGTCCACGTCTGTCATCGGCTCTCCGACACACTGCGGTGCCTGGGACGACTCGCGGAGGCCGGGTCCATGGCCCGCCGGGCGATCATCCTGGCCCGTCGACGCGGCGATCAACGGTCCGAGGCACAGGCGTTGCTGGTGTGCGGCCGGGTGAGCGTGGATCGAGGCGACCCGGAGGGTGCGCGCGTGTACGGGGAGCAGGCCCTCGCTCTATTCGAACGCCTCAGCCTGCCCGAGCGCCGGGAGGCGGAGCTGCTGGTGGAGGCAGTGGGCGGCAGCAGTCACTGAGGCGGGACACGTACGGCCGAGCCCTCCGCGGGTTGCGATGCACTCGCGGTAGGTGCGGACACCAGAGTGTCACGTAGCCGTCCCCGACGGCGAGAGACGTCGTACGTCGTGTCGGCGCGCAGGCGCCGGATTCGGACGGATCGGCCATCGTGGTCTCGCATCTGGTTCGGGGTTATGGGCTGGTGGCCCCTCAAGAAGGCTGTGGAGGCCGGGTACCGCCGGCGCCGGTGTTGTTCCAATCGGTGTCGGACCAAGACTGGGTGACGGACGCGGTCCCCTCTGAATGGTGGTGCTTCTCGTGGGACGAGGCCATTCCGGAGGTCATCACGGCGGTCGCCGCGCTGAGGGCGAGCACCGTGAGGGCGAGCTTCGAGTGGGCGGCCGTGTGCCGAAGGTTCATCAGTCACTCCCGGTCCAGATCGGATCGTTTCTCCCTGGTAAGGGAGCACATCGGTGATCGTGCCAGAGATCGATGAAGGACCGATCTACAACCGATCGACGGCGGGTGACGCATGGCGGGCGGTGCCGTCGATCGGGCGTCCATGGCCTCTCGCCTAGCGTTCGTGGAGATCCGGCGCAGCCGCCTCGGACCTGTGCAGCACATGCTCTCGAATGGGGAATGCACATGAACCGCAGCCACGCCACGAACTTGCTTCCGCGCCTCGACAAGGTCGTCGTCAAGAAGGGCTGACGCCCTACATACGAGGCGACCGTCTGCGCGCTCGGCCCGACGGTGACCTGGAGTGCGTGCCGCCGATACCGCTCGCCGACGCCGCTGTCCGACGGGTCCGGCCGGTGGTAACGCGGTCGGCGTTCGCCGTCTGGGTCGTGTATGACCTAGGCGCGGCTGCGGACGGGCCGCACAGCCATCAAACGCCGTCACCGCGCGGCCGGCGGGAAGTCCCCGTCGAGTTCGAATGGATCATCCAGGAAGCGTGATCCCGGACCGATCAGGAAGGCCGGGCCGCGTAACCCACGCCTCTCCGGACCAGGGGATCGACGTCCTAGTTGTACACACCCCACTAACTTCGGGCTGCACACCGGGCCCGGAGACGGACCGACATCCCAGGCGGTGGCACATCGTGTCGAGCACCCTCCCTCTACCGTTCAACGCCCACACCCACCGGGCTCTGGAGCCCGTCCTCGCCCTGCCGTCCGGCTCTGAGGTACTCGACGCGGGCTGCGGCAACGGGGCCGTGGCCCGCTGGCTGGCTGAACAAGGACATCGCGTTCTCGGCATAGACGTAGAACTGCCTCTGCGGCACGCCGGCTCGGCGGAATCCGACAGCCTGAGACTGCGGCGCGCGGACCTCTTCGACCTCACCGCCGGCACCGGTCCCGGCTTCGACGCAGTTGTGCTGTTCGGGGTCCTGCACTACGCCGGAAGCCCGGAGCGGGTACGCCAGATGCTGCGCGTCGTCGACCGACTCGCCCGGCCCGAGGCCCCCTTGGCGCTCAACTGGATCTGCGACGAGATCCCGCTCGGCTACGCGCAGGCCTACCTCCCGCCCCGCGACCTGGTTCTGGGCACCCTCCGAGAACTGGGCCGCCACCCGATCGACCGCTGGGACCGCGACGTCAGCCACACCCATGGAGGCAGCCCTGTGCACCGGCACCGGATCGTCTACGGCGTCTGGTCCCGCTGAACCGCCCGGCACCCCCGCAGACTCCCTCCGCACCGCGGAGGGCAAACGGCCGCGGCATCGGCCGCCGCCGTGACCCTGATGAAGAAAGAGGTGACAGACATGACCCAGAACCTGGTTGAGCGCGCTCCGGAGTCCGCCGTGCGTGCCGCACTGATCCAGAACGGCAATGACCCGGGGGTCTACACCACTGACGGCAACGCGCTGGTTGAGCGCGCTCCGGAGTCCGCCGTGCGTGCCGCGCTGATCCAGAACGGCAATGACCCGGGGGTCTACACCGCTGACGGCGCCGCCTGACCTACCCCTGCCGGGGCCCGCTCCGGGAC
>NZ_BAAATS010000032.1:0-79174 GCF_039533535.1 Streptomyces kunmingensis | reverse complement strand
CGGGCCCCGGCCTCATCGATGGAGGCAGATCCCGCTGTGACCACGACAACGCGCTCCTCAGCAACCAGGGCCGCGGCCCAGACGTACGTGCCCCATCCGACCCTGCTCGTCCATCCTGCGGTGATAGAGGGCGAGCGACTCCTGATAGCCGAGACGGGCTCGGCCACCCCGCCGCTGATCCTGCGAGACATCCGCGTGGCCTGGGCGATCACCCTGCTGCCCGACCAGGGCACCCGGACCGAGATTGTCGCGCGCTGGCGGTCCGAGAAGGTGCTCGCACCGATCGCTGACGACCTCTTCGAGGCGCTGCTCGCCGAGGACGTCCTGCTCACGGCGGACCAGGAACCTCAACAGGCCCGCGCATGGCGCCGGTTCGGCTGGGAGGAGGCCTACCGCTACCACGCCTCCACTCGCGATTACCCCTTCCTCCAGATGGACCAGGAGGGAGCCTTCGACGCCGACGACGCCCGTATGGAGGAGTACGTCAAGGAGAGCGCGCCGCCCCCGATCACCATGGACCTCCCGGCCTCGGCCGACTCCATCGCGCTGCGCAAGCTCGGCCCCGGCGAGTCGGCGGACGCCCTGCTCGAGATGCTGTCGGCAAAGGAGCAGCGCGGGACCGAAGGCCTGTCGGTGCTCATGGACGTGGTGTTCGGGGAACGCACCCGGCGGCCGTTCGCAGTCCAGGGCGAGTTCCTGCGCAAGGCCGTACCCTCCGGCGGCGCCCGGCATCCCACAGAGGCGTTCCTGGTGACCTTCCCCGGGGCGTCGATCCCGCCTGGCGTCCACCACTACAACGTGGAGCGGCACCGGCTCGACGTGGTCCGACCCGGCGACCACAGCGAGGCGTTCCGGACGGCGAGCTTCGACCTGTTCGACAAGTTCCACCGGAAGCCGTTCGGGCTGCTGGTGTTCTGCTCCCTGGTCGAGCGAGCGATGTGGCGCTACCGCGATGCCCGGTCGGCCCGCGCCCCGTTCATCGACGTCGGCCACACGCTGATGGCGTACCGCACGGTCATCAAACGCCTCGGCGTCGGCGGCTACACGTACCAGAAGTTCGACGATGCGGCGATCGCCGACCTGCTCGGCATCGACGTGAACCGTATGATCCCCCTCTTCCTCGGGACCCTCGTATGAGCACTTCCACCCCCACCCCCACCACACCGTCCCGGACCGCCACCCGGCTGGTCGCCTCACCCCTGTTCTTCGCGCACGAGCGGCGCGACGACACCGTCTGCGCCCTGGGACTGTCCCAGCGGGCCCGGTTGCGCGGCCTGGCCCTCAGGGCCTGGGAACTGCTGCACTTCCACCTGGAGCCGCGCACCACGCCGGAGGCCGAGGCCGCGGGCTACTCGGCCGAGGAGACCGCGGAGGCGGTCGCGGCCGGCCTGCTGGTCGACGCCGACACCGCTGAGCACATGTTCCGCTGGGAACGGCACCGCTGGTCCCGCGCCGCCTTCCTGCTCTACTCACAGCAGGACCTGCCGTACGTCGAGCCGGTCGGCGAGGGCCGCCCGCTGAGCAGCCTGTCGGTGTTCCGCCGCGGACAGATCGCCAACTTCCAGGATGCCGAACCTTACCCCGAGCGGTTCCGCGTCGAACCCGCGTGGACACACCGGCTGCCCGTTCCCGAGGAACCGATCACGTACAGCCTGGACTCCATGCTCGCCCGGCGCAGCGTCCGCAAGTTCGCCGGGAGTCCGGTGCCGGTAGAGACGCTGGGCGCCCTGCTCCACCACGCGACCGCGAACGTCCGCATGGCCGAGGACTCCAAAGCGTCCGGCGACCCGTACTTCCTCCTCAACTCCTTCTACACGTGGCTGCACGTCTACGTCGTCGTCCAGGGCGTCGAAGGCGTCCCGAACGGGGTCTATCAGTACGACCCCGCCGACAACTCCCTGCTCGCCACCGGCCGGCAGCCCTCCGTGGAGGAGATCGCCTCCACCATCCAGGGCCAGAACTGGATCGGTGGCGGCGGGGTGAGCGTGTTCGTCACCGTGCAGTGGGACCGCTACCAATGGTTGTATCGGCACTCCCGCGCCTACCTCAACCTCCTCATCCAGGTGGGCGAGTTCGCGCAGGAACTGCTCCAGGCCGCCTACCAGCTCGGCCTGGCGGGCTGGCTCACCCCGGCCGTCTCGGAGAGCCGGGCCGCCGAACTCCTCGGGCTGGATGCGGTGGGCGCCGATGCGGACGCCATGTACTACATCAAGCTGGGGCACGAGCGGTGAGCGCTACACAACTGGAGCACCTGTGGCCGCCCACCGAGCCGACCAGCCCGTCGCGCGCGCTCAAGTTCCGCTACACCGGGGACGGCACGGACCTCCCGGACTTCATTGCGTCCCTGGTGGGCATCCCTTTGGTGACCGTGCGGGACGTCGTCATCGGGATGCGCGGCGACGACACCGAACTGGTCGCTCAGCTGGGTGACTTCTGGTTCCACACCGATGCCACCTTCGTGCCGGCACCGCCCCGCTGGATGGCGATCCTCGTCCAGGAGGCCGACGAGGGGGGCGCCCTGGATCTGCTGCCCACCGAATTCCTCGATCCTGCACGGCTGTCCGCGCTCGTCGGCTATCAAGCCCAGGACGGGACACTGACCGCCCCCGCTCTGGAGCCGGTGCCGGGTGTGGCCCGGCCCGGCCGAGTGCGCTACCGGCAGGACCGGATGACCGATGCCGGGAACCCCATGGCGCTCGCGGACGTGCACGAGGCGGTACGCGAGGCCGCAGAGCAGGGGACGGTCCCCGCCGGTGAACTGGGGCCTGGAGACTGCCTGTTGCTCGACAACTGGACCGTGCTGCACCGGCGTACGGCCTTCGAGGGGCGGCGGGTGATCCGCCGTCTGTGGCTGGATCCCGCGCCGGGCCACGGGGGCGGCGCGTGACGGCCACCGCCGACCCAGGCGTCCAGCCGTCCGACGGGGGCTTCCTCGCCCCCTTGCGGCTGCGCGCCTTCCGGTCCGTCGCCGTCGGCCAGCTGGTGTCCAGCCTGGGCACGTCGATGGCGAAGGTCGCACAGTCCTGGCTGCTGCTCGAAACCACCGGTGCCAAGGGCTCGCTGCTGGGACTGCTGGCCACGTTCCAGCTGGCGCCGGTGCTGCTGTTCGGCGCGTGGGGCGGCTGGCTCGCCGACCGGTGGCCCCGGCGCAGCGTGTTGATCGCCACCCAGAGCGCCCAGGTGTTGCTGTCTACGGTCACCGCGGTGCTGGCGTTCACCGGGGCGGTGCGTGCCTATCAGGTGTATCTGATCGCGTTCCTGTCCGGCTTGGTCACCGTGGTGACCGGCCCGGCCCGGCAGCGGCTCCTCGCCGACATGGTGGGGGAGACCCGGCTGTCCCGGGCCATCGGCCTATATACGGCTCTGTTCAACATCGGCCAGATCGCCGGACCGCTGCTGGCCGGTCTCCTCATCGGGCGCGCCAACCTGGGCTGGGTCTATGTCGTCGACGCGCTCACCTTCGTCTTCGTCGTCGCCGTGCTGCTGCGCATCCGTGTCCCGCCCCGTAAGACCACCGGGGTCACGGTTCTTCCGCCGCGCGGTTTCCTGCCCGGCCTGCGGGAAGTGCGGGCCAGCCCGCATCTGACGGCGGTGATCGTCACGTCTGCGGTGGTCGGTTCGGTAGGTGTGCAGTTCACCGTGACCAACGCGCTGATGGCCACCGAAGCCTTCGGCCTGGGCCCGTCCGGATACGGCCTGCTCCCTTCCATGGTCACCGTGGGATGCCTTCTGGGCGCCCTGCTCACTGCCCGCTTCCCCGAGCCCGGCGGCGCGGCGGTGACGGCCCTGGCGGCCGTGACCGGCCTGACCGGCGCCGCGACCGCCCTGGCCCCGAGCTACCTGGTCTTTGCCCTCCTGCTGATCCCGGTCGGCGCCGCCTCCATGGTGTTCACCACCGTCTCCGGTGCCGCCCTGCAGCTCCGCTCGGACCCGGAGGTGAGGGGACGGGTTTTGGCCGTGCAGAACTCCGTCTTCTACGGCAGCGGTCCGGTGGGCGCGCTCCTGCTCGGCGCGCTTGCCCAGTGGAGCGGGCCGCGCGTCGCTCTGCTGGCGGGGGGCGCGATCACGCTGCTGCTGGCAGCGCTGACCGGCTGGTGGCTCAGGGGAAAGTCCGGGTTCAGGCCCGCCCCGCCGGGCGGGCAAGCTGCGGCGAGCAGGGGTTGAATGTGTGCAGTGCGGCTATCTCGTCGCGACACGAACTCCGCTGCCTCTTCAGTGGCGTAGCCCGTAACCGGTCGCTGAGGGATCGACCCAGCCGCTTCATGCCGCCCCGGCGCGACATGCCTGCTCGCTGCGACAGGAGAAACCTCGCATCGCCCCCAGAGCCGGACGCGTTATGCCCCGGCTTTGCTGAGCCAGGAGCTGATACCGGACTGTGCAGCGGAGTCGACATCGCGGGCCAGGTCGGCGATGGACGTGGACCGCAGAGCGGTGCGCCAAGCGGTCTCGGCGTCGGCCATGGCGCGCGATGACGCACGGCGCGGCACAGGACTGCGCCGGGACCGCCAGTGGGCCGCGCTGGCGGATCTCGGTGCGGACGAGGGCCGGGCCGGGGCCGTCGACGGCCTCCACGACGTCGAGCAGTTATCTGCGCCGGGGAACGGGTGAGGACGTAGCCGCCCGCCTTGCCCTGGACCGACCGGACGAGGTCGGCGCGGGAGAGTGCCTGGAGCTGTTTGGCGAGGTGGCTGGGCGAGACGTCGTGCAGCTGTGCCAGACGTGCTGCCGGTACCGGTGCCTCCACCGAGGTCAACGCGACACAGCAGTGCAGTGCCCGGCTGCCAGGTCCCCCCGGCCGGGGACCTGGTGGGGGCCGCCGCCCATAACCGCGGGAAGGTGCGCCCCGTGCCAATGGAGCGAGGTGCCCTGATCGAGGCCGTTGCGCACGACGAACTCGACCTGCTCGCCGCGCCGCGCACGAATCGTCGGACCAGGTACGCACCGTTCACGCCCCAAGTACGGGTGGTAGCCCCGGCCTTGAACCGGGTCCTGCCCGATCGGATACCGATTGTGAACACCCGGGCCCCCTGCGCGCCGTTCTCCGACGCTGCCAGCGGCGGGATCGGCAGGGCCTTGTCGAAGGCGACCTCGCCGACCGTGTCCTGCTTCGCGGCGTAGTAGTAGATGCCGGAACCACCACCGGCGAGGACGACCGCGCCCCCGGTGCCGAACCCGAGGGCCTTCAGCGCTGTGCGTCGTTTCATGAGGCCACCGTTCCGCGCCGGGAAAGACTCTCGCGTCGGCGCGAATCACGTAGACCCGGTGCGCCACCGACGGTTTCGCCAGCCGTCATGCCGTCGTGGAAGCAAGCACCTGACGTGCCTCCCGAGCAGTGCGCCCGGACCATCCGCCTGGACAGCGACCGTTTCACGGAAGAGGTCCACCGTCTCGGCGCGTCCCGGCATCCCGCGCGACATACGTAGTTCTTACCGACGCGAAGGAGCCCCGCCGCGAGAGAGATTCTCCCCAGGTCCCCGTTCGGCTGGACCGTTCTCGACCGCACGTGCCGGAGGAGCCCACTGGCATGCCCTCCGTGTATCCGAACCGTCTCGCGGGCCCGCACGAGGGTCGACACCGAACAAACAACGGGACTGGTGAGAGCACGCCGTTCGCTTCTGACGCGCCGGTGAGCGCGGACGCCTCAGCGCCGCTCTCCCCTCCTGTCTCCCTGCACCACTGAGTTGCTCGCCGCGGTGCCCACTACACCCGCTTCTTGGAGAATCGTTGCCCCACATACCCGTCAGCGACGTCGATCTCTACACCGAATCGGCCCGCACCGACCCATACGACCTTTATGCCGAACTGCGTGCCCTCGGGCCTGTGGTGTACCTGTCCCGCTACGACATGTATGCGTTGCCGCGCTACGACGAGGTGCGCGCCGCGCTGATGGACTGGAAGACGTTCTCGTCGGCGCGTGGGGTGTTCGTGGACCGGGAGGTGAACGCGCAGTTGGAGGGGATCACGCTGTGCAGTGACCCGCCCGAGCACACGGCGATGCGTTCGGTGCTGGGCCGGCCGCTGCGGCCGGACCGGATGCGCGAGGTGACGCCGCGGATCGAGGCCGAAGCCGACCGGGTCGTGGAACGGGTCGTCGGGCGGGGCCGGTTCGAGGTGGTCACCGAGTTGGCGGAGTATCTGCCCATGACCGTGGTGTCCGATCTGGTCGGGCTCCCCGATCAGGGACGGGAGAAGATGCTGGAGTGGGCCGCGGCCATCTGGAACACCCAGGGGCCGGCCGATGACCGGGCGGCCGCGGCGGGACCGGCCGTCGAGGAGTTCATGGCCTTCGCCATGAACGACGCCGTGCCCGGGAAGATCCACCCCGACGGCTGGGCCGCGCAGCTCTACGAGGCCGCCGACCGCGGAGAGATCCCGCGCGACAAGTGCCCGGTGATGATGCTCGACTACGTCACCCCCAGCCTGGACACGACCATCCTCGCCATCGCCAACGCGGTCGCCTTGTTCGCCCGGAACCCCGGCCAATGGGACCTCCTTCGCAAGGATCGTTCGTTGATCCCGCACGCCATCAACGAGTCGTTGCGCTTGGAGACCCCGGTGCCCCAGTTCAGCCGCGTACTCACCGAAAACCATGAGATCGGCGGAGTCCCGCTGACGGCGGGCTCACGGGTCGCGCTTCTCTACGCCTCCGCCAACCGCGACGAACGCCACTACGCCGACCCGACGCGCTTCGACATCACCCGCCGCCCTTCGGACCACCTCGCTTTCGGACGGGGCGAGCACGTGTGCGTCGGGATGCACCTCGCCAGGCTGGAGATGAGCGCGCTGCTGGAAAGGCTCGCCGACCGGGTCGCCCGCTTCGACATCATCGACCACCGGCCGATGATCAACAACGGCTTGCGCGGCCTCGACCGCCTGGAGGTGACGGTCGAGCCCGTGTCCCCTGCGGCCGCTGTGTCCTGAGAGGACTCCGTTAGATTCTCCGGGTGGCGCGGGTCGGGTGACGGCCTTTTCTGCGTCGCATTCGCCGTTGCTTGATGGAAGGGATATCTCGATGCGAGAGCATCCGCATGTCGAACTGCTTCGAAAGCTCTACGCCGACCTCACCAAGATCGGAGATTATGCTGCGGACGACATCATCTATCACGTGGCCGAACGCGACCTTCAAGCAGACGTGTCGATCTTGCACGGGAAGAAGAAGGTAACGGAGAGAGAGCACCTTCTCGCGAAGGCGACGAGTGGCACCCTGGTTGCGGACATCGACTGGATCGGCGCCAACGAACACTTCGGGACCGTCATGGGTGTCTTCCGCGCCAAAGCTCCTGATGCCGCGGAAAGCAATTTCGCGATGCCTTTCTGCGGATTATGGCGTTTCGGTGTCGACGGCCGCATAACTCACCACTGGCAGAACGCCTACGATCCCGAGGCGCTGATCCGGTTCATGGCAGGGGCTGATCAGCTCGTGGACTACGGGGGTGAATGAGGCCGTGAGGTCGCTCGGGCGAAGCTTGATAAGAGAGCCCGCGCGGCCCCCTCTGTGGTCAGGCCGCTCCGTTTTCCCAACTTCCGCCGTTCGCTCATCTACCAAACAGGAAACCCATGTCCCTTCACCCGGTTCTTCCCGTGCTCGACGATCTGGCCCGCGTGATCGGCGGGATGGCTCCGGAGCATGACACGGCCCCGACACCGTGCGAGGGTCTCGACGTGATCGGGCTACGCCGACACCTGCTCGGCGGGATCGGCTACTTCACTGTCGTACTGGCCGACCCGGCAGACGACCGGCGGGGCCGGCCGGATCCCCGGGCGTACGTCGGTCCCGACGAGCCGGAAGTCCTGCGTACGGCGATCGAGCTGTTGTCGGGGGCCGTACGCGCCGCACTGGCCGACGGCGTCGAGACGGTCTCCGTGAAGGTGCCGGATTTGGGGGGCACCTTTCCAGGTGACCACGTCCTCAGCATGCTGCTCGCCGAGGCCGTCGTACACGGCTGGGACGCCGCCCGTGCCACCGGTCAGTCATGGCAGCCCGATCCCGCAGCATCGGAGGTGGCGCACGCCCTGCTCGCACAACAGATCAAGCCGGAATACCGGGGCGGCGAGGGGATGCCGTTCGCCGCCGAGGTGCCGGTGCACGCGAGCGCTCCGGCGCTGGATCGACTGCTGGGGTTCGCCGGCCGATCGCCGGACTGGAGGCGTCCAGCGGTCGAACAGGGATGACCACAAAACCGTTTCCCGTCCGTACCACCCACCGCGGATGCTCCGTCGACATCGCTCTCAGAGGCCGCGATCAGGGCGTCGGGCGCAGCCCCAGAAAACCAACGACTAGACGGTGCGGCAGTTCATGATGCGCTGCGGGAGTGTCCACGTCGGCGGACGCGATGCCGGTGGCCGACTTTCATCCGCGCTCGACCCGGCCAGACGCCCTGAGGCACCAGATCCACAACAAACACATCTACCCGAGGCACGCTGCAGCGGAAAGCGTGACGCCGGCCAGTGTGCGACACGGCTGTGCCGGAGCATTCGCCGCAGGCGTCGTGCCCCCGGGGCGCCCTGCCCGACCTCGCCCTCAACGGCCGGGTGCCCCACGTGTTCACGGCCTGACCGAACTCTCCGTCAACCCGCTCGGGACCTTCTGACGGACTTCGCGAGGCGGTGAGCGATCGGTGAGCTGCCCAGGCGATGTCGAGCCCCCACCCCTCTCTTGGCGCGTATGAGGACCGGCTCGCGTCGAGACGCTGGCCGGCGCCGGAGGCACCGGCACCCCACCACTAAAAGCACCATGCCCGTCACCACAGCCCGACCGTCCGACAGCCGATCCCATGAGGTGCCAGTCCATGTGTTCCCCTCTGCCCCTTCCTCCCGAAGACGCGGTCCGTGTGCCCGGGATGTTGTTGATACACACCGGCGACGATGACGACGTCTGGAACGACGTTCTCTCGCGCATGGGCGAACTGCCCGGCATGCGACAAGCGGCCGGTCACGAAGCCGTGGCCGATGCTGCAACGCAGCCGTCCCTTCGGCGGCGCCTGATCGTGGCACACGACCCGACGTGGCGGGGCGCGACTGTCGAAGATGTCACTGCGGCCCTGGAACAGCAGCCCGGAGCCTGGGTGCCAAATCTGATACTGCTCACCGACGACCGGACCACGAACAATGCGCAGGCGCGCCCGCTGCTGGCCTATACCTGCTATCAGAAAGACGTCGATTCCTTCTGGATCACGCCGCGACAGTCGGCCATGACGTACCTGGCGCTGGGCCACCCTGGCGCCTCCTGGGCCATCGAACGCTTCGTCGACACGGCGCCCGCCGATCTGGAGTACGACCTTGAGGAAGACGAAGAACCAGACGAAGAATCCTTCTATGAGCCCATGGGCGTCGAGATGGAGTCGTTGGCCAACCCGCCCCGCTACACCCGCCCGGCCCACGAACTCCCTCTGCTCGACCATGAGTGGGACCTGCTGGTGCGCACCGACTTCACCGATGACGCCGCCTGGGGCTCACTACTCCAGCAAGTGTCCCAACCGGTGAACGGGGATACCAGCGACAACTTCCTTGACCAGCTCACCTGTGTGAACGATCCGGCCTTCGCCGACGCCACGCCCGAACAGGTGATGGCACAGGTCCGCCCCCACCCCGACCGAGGTGACACAGTCGCCGACGTGATCCTCATCGCCGATGCCACCACCCTGCGTGGCTCCGGACATCGCGTCCTCGCGATCCCCCTGACCGACGACATCGGACTCACCTTCCGAGTGGGCGCCGGTCAAATAGGCACCATGCTGCCCAACTTGGGACTGAGCAACCAGGGCATCGAGGACTGGCGCGGGAGCGACACGTAGATCGTTCTTGAGCATGCCGACAAGGGCCCACTCGCCGACTCGGTGGCCGAGGGGCCGGTCCTGTCGACCGGCGGATCCGGCTGGGCGCGGCCGGTGCGGCGCCCACAGAGACACGGACTGAGATCTTCCTCGGAGCGTGGAGGCCCTCAGAGGATGTGCATGGCAGAGAAGCGTCAGCGGTACGACGCGAAGTTCCGGCTTGCCTGGCTGGTCGTTCCGGATCCCGCCCCGTCGCCGACGTCCGCTCGGCACATCCGAGGAAATCCGGTCGCCGTCGGCGAACCGTCCAGGAATGGCTGGACAAGGAACTTCCGGGCCGGCGTGCTCAGCCGTGGACGGCGTCCCGAGTGCCCGGCCCGGGCGATTGATCAAGTAACGTTGATGTCGCGTTCGATGGCGACAAGTCAGCCGGTAGTTCAGGCCATTGACAGACACGACGTCGCATGGGTGCTGGAGTCGGTCGAGGATGGCGGTGGCGAGGAATTCGTCACCGAACACGTGATCCCATTCACTGAAGGGTTGCGTTCGAGGCCATAGGCGCGCACCGATACCGTGTCAGGAGTCGCGCCAGCGGGCCCACCTCAATCCCTCCCTCTTCTGGCACTTGATATTTCGAGCACTGAAAGCGTCAATAAATTCGCTTGTGGTGCCGCGATGTGAATCCCTTGCGACGAATTCGACATGGGTGTCGCATCGCCCGCTCGCTCGCCCCCGGCGCACCCGCCGCTGGTCGTGCTTCCGGGGTGCTGGCGCCTCCCGGCCGCTTCCCGGCTGGCCCCCGCCAGGCCCTGTCAGTCATAGGACCGACAGGCCCAGGCGAACGGGTTTGGATGAGGGAGCCGACCACCACAGGGCGGCGTCCACGCTTCTGCGCATCGCGCGAGTGCGGCATGCGCGATCCTACGGATGACGGCAGGGACGCAGCCGAGGTGCTGGTGGCTGACATGATGTGAGATGTCTTTCGTCCCACAGGGCCAGCTGATCCCATTGCCTAGCGCGCGCGGTGGCACGATGAGGGAACGGCTCGCGTACGAGGCTGACTGGGGCCCTTCGGGAAAGCGCCCACCAGCGCTGACGACGGTCAGATTCGTCAGCGTATCTCAAGGCTTCTCGAATTCTTATGGAGGCGCAGTGACTGATCTTTCGGAATCGGTCGAGTCGGTGGAACAACTCGCCACGGTCTGGCGGGCCATGGTGACCGATCGTGATCCTGCTGCGGACGTGAGGGACCTTCCGGGCATCGCTGTCCGCTGGGCCGACTGCCGGTTCGCTTTCTGGAACTGCGTGACGCTGACCGATGTGAGCATCGGCGCGACGCTCTTGGAGCGGCGGTTGCGGCAGGCCGCGGATGTCATGCGGTCGAAGACGCACCCGGGATTCCTGTGGCTCTTCGAAAATCTTCTCGATGACGGAGCACGTGCGGTGCTGGAGACGGCGGTAGAGGAAGCGGGGCTGGAATATGCCTTCCCCGGTACGGGCATGGCGGGTGACCTGCTTCCTCTCTCGGAACCGGTCCACCCCGATCTGACCTTCGTTCGCGTGACCACCGACGAACAACTCCAGGCCTACGCAGACCTCAACTCGCGTGCCTACGGTTTCCCGTTGGCGGACGGTCGCGACGGGCTCGGCGGCTCCACGCTCTGGAGGAGTGAGGTGCACGCCTATCTGGGCATGAGGGCCGGCGTCCCAGTGACGTGTGCCGGGGCGGTGGAAGCCGAGGACCGTCTCTTCGTCGCCCTCGTCGCCACGGATCCGGAGTGGCAGCGCCGGGGCTATGGCGAGGCGGTGACCCGCAAGGCGCTGTACGAAGGAGCCCGAAACACCGGGCTGACCCGGGCCACTCTGCATGCGACCGCGGCCGGAGCGCCCGTGTATCCTCGCATCGGCTTCAAGCCCAACTCGCCGATAGCTTTTTACAGCTTGAGGTCCTGACCCGAGTGCGGAGCGGCTTTGGCCCTGATACCTGAGCACGGGTTACGCGGCTTTGACCAGCGTAGTTGGCGTTGTACGGAGTGCTCGCTCGTAGGTGATCGGGCTGAGGTGGTCGAGGGGGAGCGGCGTCGGATGGCGTTGTAGTGCTGCAGCTGGCGCGGAAGAGGTCCGGATGGGCTTCGCACTCGATGTCCCAGGCCCAGCGGACCTGAAGGATCTCCCGTTTGCAGGTCGCGTTGAACGACTCGGCGAGTGTGTTGTCCGCGCTGGAGTCGGCGTCACCCATGGACTGGGTGACGCCGGCCTCGGCAAGCGTCGGTGGTAACGGCCCGACTGCGGTACTGGACGGATTCAACTGACCGTCGCAACACCTTGATCGAGAGGTGGAGTGATGAGCTCTGTGGAGCGGCACAAGCAGGTTCGTGCGTATCGGGGGTTGACGCCGTCGCCGGGCAGGCCGACGGTGGCCTCGCGTGAGGACTGGGTCAGGTTCTGGACGGCGATCGCTCGGGGTGGCAAGACCGAGGATGCGTGCGGTGCTGCCGGGGTGTTTGGGCCGGTGGGATTCCGCTGGTTCCGGCACGCCGGCGGTGTGAACCCGTGGCTTCCTGATGAGGTGTCCGGGCGCTACCTGTCGTTTCCCGAACGGGAGGACATCGCCGTCTGGAATGCCCAGGGCGTTGGCGTCCGCGAGATCGCCGCAGGCTCGGACGGGCGCTGTCGACGGTCTCTCGTGAGCTGCAGCGCACTGCGTCTACCCGGACCTACAAGCTGAACTACCGGGCCTCGACCGCGCAGTGGCACGTTGGCGGATCTCGCGGGGGTGCTGAGAGTGTCAGAGAGGACGCTGCACAACACCGCCCCTACACGGCTGAGGGGTTCCCGGCGCCGGTCAATTCGCCCGAGGCGCAGAAGCTGCTGTGGGGCAGTAAGCAGGCGGCCGCTCATCTCGTCGGCGATCCGGTGCCGGTCCTGCCCGCGGACGAGAGCGGTGAGGACCTGCTGAACCGGCGTGAGGCGGCCGCGAATTGCGGTGTGGGCGTGACGACCTGGAACACCTACAAACGCGATTGCACAGTGGCCGGCCGCCTGCTGTTGGTCGGGGAAGTGGAGCACTGGCCGCGGCATGCGGTGCGGTCCTTTCGCCACCCCCGCCCGGGCCGCGGCTCCCATCGCGTCGGCAGCCGTCCTCAGGGCAGTGGCAACCTTGTCCCGCGCGAGCAGATCCTCGATCGCGTCACCGAAGGCCTCAACCAGGACCCGGTCGTGACTGCCACCGCCATCGTGGCCGAGCTCGGCATCGCAGCTCAGAGGGAGCAAGCCGCCGCGAGCAGCGGCTGAAGGGGCCGAACCTTTGGGTAGCGGTCACCCCATCGGGTCTGCTGCAGGGTTGGGTGACAGGTTGAGTCACGCGGCCAGCACCCCGACTACTGATGGATGGCTTCAGTCGCTTCGGTCGCTTCGGTCGCTTCATGCCGCTCCGCGCGACGAACCTCGCTCGCTGCGACAGGAGAAACGACGGCCCAGGGGCCTCGCCCGCGGGGCCCGCCCCTCGTTATCGCCAGGGATGACGAGGGACGGGCGAAGGGGACAAGCCGCTATCGGACAACGTTGATGTCCGGAAGAGGCCGCTGCCATGTGCCCACCTCCTCGACGAGAACCCGGCGGGCCAACTGCCGGACCAGAGCCCAGCCCTCATCGCGGGACAGGGCATCCCTTGTCCAGCGGTCAGCGTTCGGAACGAGGGATCAGGGCTCTCCACACCACGATCGTCGCACGCGCCTCTCTCTCGCGAGCCCCTGGACGAACAACGGCTGCGGTCACGGGCGTCCCGCTTCGTTCAGCTTGGCCACCCTGGTGATGATGGCGTCGAGGATGCTCTCCTCGGGCCAGGGGAAGATGCGGGTGGCGGCGTGCTGGTGAGCGAGGCCGTGCAGGCAGATCCAGAGGGTGACGGCGTCCTGCTGCGGATCGGCGACCGCTGACTGCCCGGCGGCGGCGCACGCGGCGAGGACGTCGGCGAGGAACTGCATGGCCGTCGCGCCGAGCGTGGTGAGCTCGCCCTCCGTCAGTGAACTGTCGCCCAGGGTCGGCATCCACAGGCCGCCGAACATCGTGCGGTAGCGCCCGGGGTGCTCCTGGGCGTAGCCGAGGTAGGCGCGACACAGGGCATACAGCCGGTCGCTCGGGTCGTTACCGGCCTCTCGCACGGACGCGCGCAGATGGGCTTCGAGCGTGGTGAACTCGCGTCGTACGACGGCCAGCATGATGGCCGGCTGGTCGGGGAAGTGCGGGTAGATCGACGGGGCGGCGATGCCGACCTTGCGGGCGACCGACCGCAGGGTGATCGACCGTTCGTCGCCGGTCTCGTCCAGCAGCGCGGCGGCGGCGTCGACGATGTCCTCGCTCAGACGGCCGCCTTCGCCGCGCCGGTTGCGTACACGGGCAGCTCGCTTCGGTATGTCCGTACTCGTCACATCGGTCTCTTTCACCTTCGTAACCTTACGCGCAAAAGTTTATTGGCGTGATCTCTTGCCCACTCTCGCTTTACGTGCGTAGCCTTACGGGCGTAAGTTCGGTTGTGGGGACGGGAGTCGGCGGCGGCGAACGCCGCAGGTCGCGCCCTCCCATATCTCCGCGTCTCTCCATTACTTCTGTCATTCAGACCGTTACCAAAGGGGTCCACTTATGTCCGTTACCCGCTCTCGCCTCGGCAAGCGCCTCGCGGCGCTCACCTTCTCCCTCGCCGCGGCCGGCGGCGCCCTCGGAGCCATCGCCGCACCCGCCCAGGCCGCCTCCGCCCCGGCGCGCGCCGGCCATCACGACGGCGCCGTCGAATGCCGCGGCCAGGGCACCAACCCCGACGCCCTCGTGCGCTACGGGACCGAGATCCTGATCGCCGCGCCGCCGAGCACCGTCTTCAAGACCCAGACGGACGTCGAGCGGTGGCCGTCCTGGCAGGACGCCGTCGCCACCAGCAAGCGGCTCGACCACGGCCCCCTGCGCCCCGGTTCCGCCTTCCGGTGGACCACCCCGGTGCCCGCCACCCCTGCGACACCCGCCACCACCCTGACGGTCACCTCCACCGTCCAGCAGATCCAGCGCGACCACTGCGTCCGCTGGAGCGGACCCGCGACCAGCGACGCCATCAACATCGACGAGGGCACGCACGTATGGACGTTCACCAAGGTCAAGGGCGGCACCCTCGTCCGCACCGAGGAGACCTGGACCGGCGACCAGGCCGAGGCCGACGTCGACCTCTCGACCCAGGCACTCGGCGCGGGCCTGGAGACCTGGCTGCAGGACCTCAAGGCCGCCGCCGAAGCCCGCACCGGCTGCTGATAGGACCCAAGGCCCTGTTCGACGCCCGGCTCCAGCTCCGGACGGCGACGTCACCCTCGCGCCCGCCATGGCCTCGGCCTCCGCGGGACCACCGACCCCCACTCTCCGCGACAACCTGAAAGGCACCACATGACCACCGACCACAACGCGGACGCCAAGGCCCTGTTCGACGCCTGGCTTCAGCTCTGGAACGGCGATCTGTCCCTCGCCCCCGAGGTCGCCTCGGACGGCTTCCAGGTCCACAGCCACATGATCGACGGGAGTGACAGCAGCGCCATCCGTGGCGCTGAAGGTCTGGCGGAATTCGTCCGCGCCGGCCGATCGCACACCCCGGACCTGAAGTTCTCCGTCGAGGTCCCGCCGCTGTTCGACGGCGACTACCTGTCCGTGCGCTGGACGGCCACCGGCACCTACGACGGCAGCTTCCCCGGCGCCAAGGCCCCGGCCGGCACCGTGGTCACCTTCACCGGGACCGACACTCTCCTCGTCCGGGACGGCCGGTTCGTCGAGTACTGGCTCAACACGGACGGCCTGCACATGCTCCAGCAGCTCCAGATCGTCTGAACACCAGCCGCGCGCGTTTGAGGAGACGATGACCAGCCGGCCGGGCGGTGACCCACACCGTTCGGCCGGCTCAGTCTTGTCCGGCGAGATCCCGGCAAGCCGCTCTCCACGGCCGGCCTCACGGCACCACGCATACGGGCACGGCGCCCACAGCCACAGCTATACCTAACGCTCGTAAGTTTATTGCCGTAGCCCCTTGCCCTGCTTGACCTAACGCCTATAGCCTTACGCTCGTAAACACACGGCGGAAACCCAAAGGAGCACGCCATGCGCAGCACCACCGCCACCGCGACCGAGATCGTCCTGCCCGGCAGGGTGGAGCCCGAGGGGCTGGAGACCCGGACTCGTGAGCTGCCGGCCCCGGGCAAGGGGCAGGTCGTCCTGCGGATGGAGGCCACCGGGGTGTGCTTCGCCGAGCAGCAGATGCGCCGGGGCAAGTACTACGACCAGCCGCCGTTCCCCTTCGTGCCCGGCTATGACGTGGTCGGCATCGTCACTGCGGTCGGCCCGGAGGCAGACGCCGCGCTGGTCGGGCGCCGGTTCGCCGCGGTCACCAAGACCGGCGCCTGGGCCAGCCACGTGATCGTCGACGCCGCCGACCTGATGCCCGTACCCGACGAGGTCGATCCGGCCGCCGCCGGGACGTTTGTCGTCAACGGCATCACCGCCTGGCAGTTGCTGCACCGCACCGCCAAGGTCCGCGCCGGCCAGACCATCGTCGTACTGGGCGCCAACGGCGGTGTCGGCTCCACCCTCGTCCAGCTCGCAGCACACGCAGGCGTAACCGTCATCGGCACCGCCTCGCCCCGCCACCACGACGCCCTGCGCAAACTGGGCGCCACCCCGGTCGACTACCGCGACCCAGACATGTACGCCCGCATCCGCGCACTGGCCCCCGACGGCGTGGACGCGGTCTTCGACCACGTCGGAGGCCCCGCCATCGAGGACTCCTGGCAACTGCTGCGCCGCGGCGGCACCCTCGTCTCCTACGGCACCGCCGCCAGCAAGGACGAGGAAGGCAACTCCCAGCTCCCCGTCCTCAAGCTCTTCGCCCGCCTCAACGCGTGGAACGCCCTGCCGAACGGAAAGAGCGCCGGCTTCTACAACTTCTGGGCCGGCAAGCGCCGTTGCCGGGCCTCCTGGCAGCGCCGTATGGCAGAGGATCTCACGCAGGTCCTGCGCCTGGTCGCCGACGGCACCCTCGTCCCGCAGATCGCCGCCACGTTCCCGCTGACCGACACCGTCGCCGCCCTGCGGCTCGCCGAATCCCGCACCGCCGCGGGCAAGGTCGTCATCGTCCCCGAGGCCTGACACTCGGCGCCCCGGACACCAAAGCCCTTCCTCGCCCCCTGCCCTACCCGCCCGTTTCCCCGCGCGCCGCCCACCCGACACCACCCGGAGATAATCGCCATGTCCCTCACTGCCACGGCCGCGTCCGTCACCGTCGACCAGAGTGCCCCCGCCCGCCCTGCGACGACCGACGTCGACAACTTCGGCACGTACATCAGCTTCGGCCTCGCCTACCTTCTCGGCCACGGCTCCGCCGCCCTCTCCCAGGGCGACACCCCCATCCTCGCCCTCCCCGGCTGGCTGCCCATGACCCTCCTCGGTACCGGCCTCGCTGTGGGCACCGTCCAGGCCACCCGTTCCGCCCTGCGCGCTCAGCGTGCTACCACCGACCCGCACACCCTCCGCACCGGCCAACTCCTTGGCGCCCTTTGGGTCATCGCCTTCGCCGCCCTCTTCCTCGCCATCACCGGCCTCAGCACCGCCCTGGACAACCCCGATATACAGACCCTGCTGTGGCCCACCGGCTCGGGCTTCGTCGTCGGCCTGATCTATGTCGCCGAGGGCGCCACCCGCCGCAACATGCTCCACTACCTCCTCGGCGCCTGGCTCGCTCTCAGCTCCACCGCAGCTCTCCTCCTCGGAAATCCCGGCTTCTACTGGATCCTCACGCTCGCCGGCGGCGGCGCCTACGCCCTCGCCACCCTCCTCGAACACCGCCGCCAGCACCTGGGCTGACCCCGTCCGGTCGGTCCTGGGTCGGCGCCCCACCAAGATGAAGGCCGGCTGCACCGGACAGAGGGGCCAGGGTTGCCTGCCCCATCCGGCCCATCCGGCCCATCCGGCATGACGGAAGGTGAACGAAGTGAAGGAATCCGAATCAGAGTAGTCCGCGTACGCAACCGTCGAGGCGAGGGCGGAAGGCTGCGGGACGAGATCATCGACGCGGCGGCGGAACTGCTCGACGAGACCGGTGACCAGCACGCCGTCACCCTGCGATCGGTGGCCCGCCGCGTGGGTATCGCCACTCCCTCGATCTATCCGCACTTCCCGGACCGCCTGGCCATCCTGCTGGCCGCCGTACAAGGGGAGTTCACCGGCCTGGAGAGAGCGCTGGGCGCGGCGGCGGAGCAGGAGGTCACCGACCCACGCCGCCGGCTGCTGGCCGTCTGCGAGACCTACCTCGACTTCGCCGAGCACCATCCCCAGCGCTACCGCATGATGTTCGGCGGCCTGTGGGCACCGACGCTGGAACACAGCTCGCTGACCGAGACCGACCTCGTCATGCTGGGTGCGCCGTCCATGCTGGTACTCGTCGAAGCCCTCGATGCCTGCGTTGCCGCCGGTACGGTCGCCAGCGACCATGTGTCCGCCGACGCGACGGCACTGTGGGCGGGGCTGCACGGACTTGCCCACCGGCGGATCGTCCCCCCGTCCTACTCCTGGCCCGAGAACATTACCGAGCGCGTCATCCTCCCCCTCGCGCGCCTGGATGCGGCATGAACGCGATCCGCGTTCCGCACTCCCGATCCAGCTTCTCCTGCGTTCTCGTGCGGGACGGCGAGCACCGGTCCTCCGGAGGATCGGAGAGATCGAGGACACCTGCGCTGAGCAGGCGCCGCCCCACCGTGACCGCAGCGACGAACCGAGTGAAGCAGCCGCAACCTCAAGACTGTGCGCTTGCGTTGACCGCAAGGACATGGAGGGCACAAGACAGCGGACAGACCTGCGCGAGGAGTTGCAGCGCGCCGGGCCACGATGACGCACTCACGGGATCTTCTGGTGCTGTGACCGCATAGACACCTCACGACCCCAAGTCGTCAAGCCGCAGCGGCCAACGCAGTTGGGAATGCGGTGTTCTCATCGAACAGTTCGCGTCGCTGGAGGCAGTGGAACCTCTGTCCGAGCATACGGTTGAAGAGGTTGCGCTGGGCGGCAGCGTGCCAGTCCCCGTGCTCGTTGCGGCGGCGACGGTAGTGGGTTATGGCTCCGGGCGAGGCGCGGAGGGCGGAGAAGGCCCAGAGGTAGCCGGCGTGGTTGAGGCGGTCGTTCTTGACCCAGCGGCGGGCCGATCCGGCGAGCAGACCGAAACCCTCCCCGCCGGCGCCCCCGTACCGGCGCTCCCCGACGTCGATGACGAGGAGGACCTGCTGGAGCGGATGGAGGCGGCCGCGTTGGACGTCACTCCCAAGACCTGGGACTTCTACAACAAAAAGGATCCGAGGATCGCGTCGCACCTGGTGACGGTTGCCGGCGTGGAGCACTGCCCGCGCGGGCGCTGCGCGCCTATCGTGAGCAGCCGTCGTCGGCGGCCGGCGAGGTGGGACACCGGCCCAAGGGCAGCGGCGACATGGTGCCCCGCGACCAGCTGCACGCCCGCGTCGGGGACTCCTGGACGCCGACTCGGCCTTGACGCTCGCCCGGCTGACAGAGGAACTCGGCGTCTCCTGAGGGGCCCACCGGAGTCTTCCTCAGCCGAGATGGGGTCGTGCCGTGTTGAACCCGGTGCCGACCGTCTCCGCCGAAGACCGGGCGGCCATCCAGGAAATGATCCTGGCCCGCGCCCAGGCTGTCGATGACAGCGACAGGGAGGCCTTCTACATGCTGCTGCAGGGCGTGACCTTCGTCGCCGGCCCCCAGAAGGTGATCGGGGCGGACATCGTCCGGCTCATCGAGGCCGGTCCGCAACCCATACGGCACCTGGTGACCAACCACCGCTTCCGATACAGCTCGGACCAGGAGACGGTCGGGGTCGAGAGCTACTTTGTCCTGCTGAACGGAATGGGGCTGCCGGGGACCAGCACTCCGCAACCGAAGACCATCGGGGCCACGGGGCGCTACCTCGACCGGTTCGCCCGGTAGGACGGCCGTCGCCCTGCGGCCGTCCTTCGCTGGTGGCTGATGCAGGCCCGGATCCGGGTACCGCCGCCCGGATGTCTTCGCGCGTGAAGAGCCCCACCAGACTGAATGTGCGGCATCCAGACTGGTGGGGCTCTTCACGCAGGGTGTGGCGCGTTCGGATGCCCGGCAGACGGAGGCCAGGAGCAGCAGTACGTCTGCGGAGGCTCGGGGGGACTCGCAGCGCGGGGTGTGTTCGACGGTGGCGTCCAGGCTCTCGAGGCGCTTTGCGATGTGGGTGGGCAGGATCTGACGCAGTTTCAGCAGGGCTGAGAGGGCTGCTGGGTCGGCGCCGAGCGCCGCGCCTTGTGCTCCCTCCCGTAGCGCCATGGCCACGGCGAACACCTCGTCGCCCAGGCCAAGTTCGATTCGCTGCCGAAGGGAGACGCAGACCTCGCGCGGGCCGGTTGACCGCCAGAACGTCGAAACAGGGACTCAGCGCGTAGGCCACTGCCGGGGACGAATCCTCCAGCAGCGGCCCGGTGCGACGACCGGCAGGCCAGCCGTTGACGGATCCAGCCCGGCGCGGCAGAGGCGGAGATATTCGCCGAGCACGTTGTCCGACGCGGTCCCCTTGCTTTTGGCGGTCCGCCCTGTGTCGCGGGCAGGTACAGCGGGCACGCGCATCCGCATTGCGCCTCTCGAGGTGTGCGGTGCCGGATCTCTGCCCACCGCCGCGGTAGGCGGAGCAGCGCGCCTCTGTTCGGGCTGCGCCTTCGTCCAAAACCTTGCTCGCAGTGCACGGTCGTTGGAAGGGCGTGACTTTCTGGGTGTGCCGCACTCAGGTACCACGACACGTGCGGAAGCCAGGTCGCGGCGTGCCGGACGCGGTGGTCACGACCTTCGGCTGAGCGGCTACCAGGCGACGAAAAGAGGCACGGGCAACTGCACCGTGCCGAGCCGGATGAATGTGGTCTGGGGTACGAAGCAGTACTTCCGCTTCAGATGACGGAGGCCTGCGGCTGCTGCGGAGGGTGGTCTCCCGCCGCGTACGCGGCCAGGGTCTCGCGGAGCACATCCGCGATGGTCACCTGCGCCAGGGACTGGCGCAGGGCGTCAGTCGCCCGGTCGTAGATCCCGGTCAGGACGGGCTGGATGCCGTAGCCGACGTAGCACTCCGCGTCCGGATCCGAGGCGTGCAGCCCGAAGACCGGCTCGTCCGAACTCGCGCAGTACACATCCAGCAGGGTGATCGACGCGGCGTCGCGGGCAAGGTTCCAGCCGCCGCCCTTGCCGTGATCGATGGTCACGAGTTCATGGTCCTTCAGCCGGCCCAGGCTACGGCGGATCACCACCGGGTTGGTGTTCACACTCGTCGCGATGCGCTGCGATGTCGCGATCTCCTTGTCGGTGCCGCGCCGGTCATACGCGAGCCAGGTCAGGATGTGGACGGCCAGGCTCATGCGGCTGTTCGCGCTCATGCTGCTCCTTCACGTCTTCGGGGGCTTCCGGCAGAAACCGCGGTCCCATCGGCCAACTGTAACAAGAATAGATACAACCGGTCTCTGCTTCGCGGGCGGCTATCGAATCGGCGGGCGTCGCGACTTGCCATCGGAACGTGTAACTGATTTAGTTGCGCTGTAAGCAATACGGTTACAGGCTCGATCGCGAGATCCTCGGCCTCGCCCATCAGGCCGTGTCCAGCGAAGCCTCCGCGAGGAGGCCTCCACCGCCTCCAGCCGACACTCCGGGACCACCGCATCGGCACATCGCCCTGATCCCAACCCGCCATCGAGTGCACCACTCACTGCCAGAAGCAAGGAAACAAGGACCATGGCACTGAACAACCAGCACATTGAAGACCGCGACGAAGCAGAGATCCGCTCGGTGCTCCTCGGATACGTCGAGGCGCTGGACGGCCGCAACTTCGAGCAACTCGCCGAAGCCTTCACGGAAACCGCAGCGCTCGAGAACACCTTCGAGAGCTACATCCCGGGCGGCGACGCCTTCACCGGCGTCATGGCGCGCGGGGCGAAGAACATCGCAGGAGCCATCGGGGGCCTCATGGGGCGCCTCGATGCCACCCAGCACTTCCTGGGTGCCATCTGGCTCGAGCCCACCGCCGGGGGAGTGCGCACGCGGACGCAGGTCATCGCCCACCACCACCGCGGCACCGGTTTCTACCACACCGGCGGCACCTACATCGACTCCTTCGTCCGCACCGACGACGGATGGCGCATCGACCACCGCGTACTGCACACCTCGTGGACCACGGGCGAGCCGAGCGTGGTCACCGGCGCCTGACCTGCCGGCGCAAGCACCGCTCTGTCAGCGGAGTCGGGCACACCTGTGGTCTCCGCGGGCAGGGTGCGGTCGGCCATCTACATGTCTCTCTCGGGCAGGCCCGCTCCGCACCCATGGCGAGACACGCACCTGGCGGGCCGGAAGCCGTGGCGATCCGAACGCGCGGCGCCGGCCTGCCACTCGCGGCCGCTCACTCAGAGATCCCCTCGAAACCAGATGAGTTGGCTACCACTACGCGGTGACCGTCGCAGTCATATCGATGTCCCCTTCGTGCCCTACCCCCGAGGTAACCATGCCTGTCCATGAAGAGCTCAGCACCGGGACGGAACCGGCGCCCCTCCCATCCGCTGCCGCCCGCCGTGCCGAAGTGCCGCCGCACGCCGTGCTGGCCGTCGCCGCCGTGCTTACCGCCCAACTGATGCTGCAACTCGACGCGCAGGTGGTCACGGTCGCCCTCCCGCAGGTGCAGACCGCACTCGGGTTCTCCGCAGCCGGCTTGTCCTGGGTCCCCAACGCCTACGCCCTGGCCTTCGGCGGCCTGATGCTCCTCGGCGGCCGACTCGGCGACACCTTCGGACGGGTGAGAGTCTTCAACGCCGGCACCGCGCTGTTCGCCGCAGCCTCCCTCGCCGCCGGGCTCGCTCCGAACGCGTCCACAATGATCATCGCCAGGGTCGCTCAGGGAGTGGGCGCGGCCATCGCCGCGCCCAGCGTCCTCTCCCTGCTGACGTCCATGGCCAAGGACGAGGCCGCCCGACGTCGCAGCCTGGCCATGTTCACCGCCGCCTCGGCCGTCGGCTCATCCTTCGGTCTCATCCTCGGCGGTGCACTGACCGCCTTCGCCTCATGGCGGTGGGGGCTGCTCATCAACGTTCCGGTCGGCATCGCGGTCGTAGCGGTGGTCCACCGACTCGTACGCGAGAGCGCGCCGGTCCGCGGGCGTGTCGACATCGCGGGCGCCGTCACCGCGACGTTGGGCTCACTGCTGCTGGTCTACGGGTTCATCCACGCCGCCGAAGCGGGCTGGGCGACCGTGCAGACGGTTCTCGCCTTCGTCCTCGCCGTCGTCCTGCTCGTCGCGTTCGTGCTGATCGAGCGGCGTGCCGCACATCCCCTGCTGGACCTGACGCTGCTGCGGCACACCGGCCGCGCCACGGCACTCGTGGTCATGGGACTGATCGTCGGAGTCCACTTCTCGTTGCTGTTCATACTGGTCCAGTACCTGCAACGCAGCCTTGGTATGGGCGCGCTCACGGCCGGTCTCGCCTTCCTTCCCCTCACCGGCACGATCCTCACGGTGACCCAGTTCGTTCCCACGTTCATCCGGCGCGTCGGCCCCGCGAAACCGCTCGTGGCCGGGAGCCTGTTCGTGGCGGTCAGCTTCATCTGGTTCGCCCAGCTCGACAGCGGCAGTACATACGCCGGCGGCGTACTGGCACCTCTGTTCCTCCACAGCGTCGGTGCCGCCCTGGTGTTCACCCCGGCCACTGTCATGATCATGGACGGTCTCCCGCCGGAACACACCGGATCCATGTCCGGCTTCCTGCAGATGGTTCAGCAGGTGTCCGGTTCCCTGGGCATCGCCGTGATCGTGGCCGTCTACGTCGGAGCCGGGGAGTCCGGCCAAGTGGCCTCCGGCATCGCCCCGGCGTTCTACCTCGCCGGCGCCATCTCCGCTCTCGCCGTACTCACAGCCCTTATAGCCCTCGTCCGACGCCGCTCACCCCGGCCCTCAACGACGAGTCCCTGACCCCGTGACACCCCAAGGAGAATCTCCCGTGACGACTACCGGACTGCCCACATCGGAAACCCCACTGAGCCAGGGGTACGACGCTGCAACACGCGACGACGCCCAGTTCAACGAAGATTTCGAGCACCGCTTCACCACCGTCGACGGCCTGCAGATGCACTACGTCGTGGGAGGCGATGGACCCCAGCCGATCGTGCTGCTCCACGGTTTTCCCGAGACCTGGTACGCCTACCGCCCGATCATGGCCGACCTGCTCCCCGGACATACCGTGATCGCCATCGACCTGCCCGGGTTCGGTGACTCGAGCGGCGATGTAGTGTCGCACGACAAGGCGACCCTGGCGCGCTACGTCCACCGCCTCCTGGAGAAGCTGGGTCACACCGGCGGAGTCCAGCTTGTCGCCCACGACGCGGGCGGCGCCGTCGCGTACGCCCTCGTCGCACAGTGGCGCGAACAGTTCTCCGGCCTTCTCATGATGGACTTCCCCGTGACCGGTGGAGAGCTGACCTATGAACAGGTGAAGCCGCTGTCCTACCACTTCTCGTTCCACTCCCAGGAGCCACTGTTCGAGCAGCTCGTCGCGGGCCGCGAACGGCTGTACCTCGAGTACTTCTACCGGGCCAACTCACCCGGCGTCGAAGAGCCGGTGCCGCAGCACGCGGTGGACGAATACACCCGCGCCTACTCCCGCCCCGGCGTCATGCACAACGGCTCGCGTCTCTACCAGGCCTGGACACAGGACGAGGAGGACAACCGACGTTTCATGGCCGATCCGCTCACGCTCCCCGTTCACTTCCTTGCCCAAGCCCGACTGTTCGAGGGATTGTTGTCCGGGATCCGCAGCGCCGCGCCGCACGTGTCCGGAGCAGCGGTCGACAGCGGGCACTGGATGCTGCACGAGACCCCCGACCGTGTCCTGCACGAGATCAAGGCCTTCTTCGGCTATCAAGACTGATGCCTGCCACGCCGTGTCGAACCTCGACGCCTCACACGAAGCCGGAAGACCTGTGCTGAACCACGTAGAAATCCAGACCACCGACGTACAGGCCAGCGCCGCGTTCTACGACGCCGTGCTCGCACCGCTGGGCGTCGGCCGCCGAATTGAGCACGAGGGCCGTATCGGATACGGAGACGAGCGCCCCGAGTTCTGGATCGGACCTGTCCCGGACTCCACCGGTTCCCAGGCTCGCGAGAGTCACCTGGCCTTCACCGCGCCCGACCGGTCGACGGTCGACGCCTTCCACAAGGGAGCTGTCGCCGTTGGCGCCGAGGTTCTGCACGCACCGAAAGTCTGGCCGCAGTACCACGACACCTACTACGCCGCCTTCGTACGGGATCCCGACGGCAACAATATCGAGGCGGTCTGCGAGCGCCCCGAGTAGCGCCACGTGGTCCGCCTTCTGTTCTGGGCGCCGCAGCGAACTGCGCGACGCCCAGAACAGAGAGGCCGGCGGGGACGAAGCCCCGGTGGAGTCCAAGCCCGCAGCGAACACGACACCCGAGGTGCCCGGCCGCACTCGCATGAGCGGGGCCGGGCGCCTCGGTCGGTCGGCTCGACGGCTCCGAGACGGTCGGGAGCGACGGTCGGGAGCGAAGAGGGGCCGTCCCGCGGGGGCGGACGCGGCCGTCCACGGGCGTGGCGGGCTCACTTGCGCAGCATGCGGCTGACGGCCTCGGCCATCGCCTGCTCGCCCACGGCACTGGGGTGCGCCGGATTAGCGGGGCTCGCCGGGGCTCGGGGGCGATCCACCGCTAGTGCTGCGTTCCTCAAAGGACGTACACGTAGCGACGCCGCCGTGTGCGAGTGGGAGGGGCCGGGCGGCCCCATACCCATGGCTGAGCGTGGGTGTTGAGCTGGGCGGTAGCCAGTTTCGTCGCATAGGCGATGTCGTGTGGGTTGCAGAAGGAACGACCGGCCAAGGCGGTCTTACGGAACAGCCGCCACCAGCCCTCTTGGAGGTTGAGCCAGCAGGCGCCGACCGGAATGAACGCGTGGCGGATACGCGGGTGTCCTTCCAGCCACTCCCGGGTCGACACGCTGCGGTGCGCGGACAGATTGTCGGTCACGATCCAGATCGCCCCCGCCGGGTTGGCTTTTCGACGTGCTCCAGGAACTGCTGGTAGCAGATGCTGCTGCGGGAGGGAGCGGTCATGGTGACCTCCGTGGCCATCACGGATCCGCAGCCCACCGAAGATCCAGGTCTTCTCCGGGCCGCGGGTGTAGTCGAGTTCGGACTTGATCCGGTGCCCGTCAGCGGACCAGGCCGGCGCAGATGGAAAGGTTCGAGGGATCACCGGGCCGAGTTCGTCGGCACAAACGACCGTGGCCCCCGGCGGAGGGTTCGTGTAGAGCCCGATGATCCGCGTCCTTTTGGGACGAAGTCCGGATCGGTGGGCCGCGTCCAGGACCGCGGGCGCCGCCGCCTCACTCCCTCGGCCAGCAAGATGCGACGGACTTGGGAACGACCGATCTGTATGCCCTCGGCGCGGGCGGTTGCGGCCAGAGTGGACAGGGTCCTCTCCGCCGGGCCCAGCTCGTCCGGCGCCCACAACTCGTCGACGGGCTCCCATCGCAGCCGGCCCGGCGGCAGCGTCTTCACCAGCGCGATGACCCGCGAGCGTTCCTGCTCGGTGATCCGACGCTTGCGTCCTTGCCCGCCCAGGTCCTCAAGCCCCGCAAGACCACGGCAGTTGAAACGGTGGAGCCAGCAGCGCACGGTCTTGGCGCTGCACCCCAGCGTGGCCGCGATGGCCGGCACTCGCTGCCCTGACCAACTCAGCTGAACCATCCGGGCCCGCACCGCCAGGTCGCGCGGAGCCTTCCGGGCCCGCACCAACCGGTGCACGACCCTGAGCTCTTCCTCATCGCGGCACGGCCGCGCCCATAGGACCATCCCTCAGCATCCACCCGGCACCTGCCCGCTGCCTACTCCCAACAGATGTACCCGCCCGAACGGGAACGCAGCACTAGCTGGCCGGAGCGCACACGTCGTACCCGACGGTCGGCCGGTAGGTGCCGACATAGCCGGCACCGCTGCCCCGTGCCTCGCGCGCCAGCATGGAGTTCAGCTCGACCGTGGTGTCACGAAGGTATGCGAAGTCACCTGCGGCGAAGGCACGGTGGAGCTGGTCCACACCGTCACGCGTGCAAGGGGTCCGGCAAGGAACCCGGCGAGGTCGCCCGCTCCCAGCGTGGCGCAGGTCTCGACGATGCTCGCGAAGCCGATGTCATTGCCGCATATGGTCACGGTGGCCAGGTCCGTGCTGGGGCCCAGGGCGTCGATTTGCGGGGCGATCGTGTCGCCCTGGCGAGCGCCGGGTCCGGCGGTGGTGGCTCCGGAACAAGTGATTCACCACAGTGATCGGCCTTCTGTGTACGGGCCGGGCCCTGCCGGCCGGGGTGCCGCACACCCGGGCCGGCAGTCAGCCGCCTGTGACGGAGGAAGGCGGGCGCGCGGTCAGCGGTTCGTGGAGCGGGCCACTTCCTCCTGGGCCCGTAGCGCCGCCAGACGTCCGCTCAAGGCCTGCTCGATGGCGGTGTAGGAGTCGCTTCCCAGCACGAGTCGCCGGGGTGGCCGGGCGGAGGTCGCGGCCTCGATGATCGCGCGAGCCATCTTCGCCGGGTCGCCCAGGCTGTCGGCCTTGACCGCCGCGGCGTCAGCGAGATAGCGGTGCAGGTCACCGACGGGGCCGCTGTCGTAGGCGTCGATGGGTTCGGCGACGTTCAGACGGGCGAAGAAGTTGGAGTCGATGCTGCCGGGTTCGACGATGGTGATACCGACCCCGAACGGGGCGACCTCGTCGTGCAGGGACTCGAAGAACCCTTCGACGCCCCACTTACTGGCGTGGTACAGGCTCGCTCCGGCCATGCCGGTCTGGCCGGAGGTGCTGGAGATCTGCGTGAAGTGCCCCGATCCCTGGCGCCTCAGATGGGGCAGGACGCTCCGCAGGAGCTGGACGGGCGCGACGAGGTTGGCGGCGAGGAGCTGGTCGATGCCCTGGTCGTCGAGTTCCTCCGCGGCCCCGTACAGCCCGAAGGCCGCGTTGGAGACGATGTGGTCGATGTCTCCGAGATCGGAGAAGGCCGTGTCGACGACATGCCGCAGTCTTGTGGTGTCCGTGACGTCGAGATCCGCGGTCCACAGCCGGTCGTTGTATGTGTCCTTGAGGTCGTTCAGGCGTGTGGTGTCACGTACGGTCGCGGCCACACGGTGGCCGTCGCGCAGCAGCGCTTCGGTGAGCGCGCGTCCCAGTCCGGAGGACGAACCGGTGACGAGCCAGGTACGGGGTGCCGTTGACATGTGTTCTCCTTGCGCGGGCGGGCCGCGGGAGCGGCCCGCCCGCTGTCACAGTGCTGGGTGTGGTGGGTGGAACGGGGTCACATCTGGCCCTGGCCGCCGTCGGTGAACAGTTCCGCGCCGGTGGTGAAGCTGCTTTCGCCGGAGGCCAGGAAGAGGGCGGCGGCAGCCACTTCCTCCGGGCGTCCCATGCGCCCCATCGCGAGGGTGCCGCCCACCTGCTCGCGGACCCGACGCATGGCGTCCTCGTCGTCGGCCTCCGTATTCGCGAAGAAGGCAGGAGTCTCGATCGGGCCGGGGCTGAGCGTGTTGACGCGGATGCCTCGCTCGCTGAGTTCGTAGGCCCAGGACCGGCCCAGGCTGCGTAGGGCGGCCTTGGTGGCGCCGTACAGACTCATCTGGGGCACGTTGCGGGAGCCGTTGACCGAGCCCACCAGGATGATGGAACCGCCGCTGCTCATGAGGGGCAGCGACTTCTGGACGGTGAACAGGGCGCCTGCCACGTTTACGGAGAAGTGTCGTTCGTAGTCCGCGAAGGTGATGTGTTCCAGAGGGATCACACTTCCGCCGCCCGCGTTGGCAACGACAACATCGATGTGTCCCTGCCGTTCGGCGACCGCGTCGATTACCCGGTCGACGGCTGCCGGGTCGGAGACGTCTCCCTGGATGCCGGCCGCCCGCTCGCCCAGGCTTGTGAGGGCGTTCTGCAGTTCCGTGGCCCGGCGGCCGGTGATGTAGACGAAGGCTCCCTCGTCGACGAAGCGGCGGGCGGTGGCCAGACCGATCCCGGAGGTGCCTCCGGTGATGACGGCCACCTTGTCGTTCAACTGTCCCATGGTGTCTGGTTCCTTTACGGGTCTGCGGCGCGGCCGGGGGCTGCGGCGGGGGAGCGGCCATCAGGGGATGAGGACGACGTCCGGGGCGCCGGTCGTTCAGTGACCACGGAGTGTGCGGTGGGCTATGCGCCGTCCGCCCGGTGTGCGGACGAGGTCGTCCTCGTAGGAATCGTCGGCGTGGTAGTCCCTGGCGCCCCGGTAGTGCACTGTAACCATTACGGATACAGCGTAGTCAAGTTGGTTACACAATGGGCGCTTCCCTGCCCCGAGCGGCCGGAAGGGGAAGGCCGCGGTGGCCGAGGTGTCACACACCTGGGCGGCATGCCGGCCGGCAGGGACGGGAGCGGCCGGACGGGCCCCGACCATTACGTAACTGGTCCGGTTATATTGGGCGGGTGGGCGAGATCGCTCATTCGCCTGTACGGGGGCGGGACCGAAGGGAGGCGGACGGTGTGAGCGCCAACAGTCGTATGAGTCTGGCCGTGCACATCCTGACGTGGCTGGCCTACGACCGGCGGGGCACCGCCAAGGAGGTCGCGACATCCCAGCGCATCGCTGAGAGCGTGAACACCAACCCGGTCGTCATCCGGCGCTGCCTAGGGCAGTTGAAGGACGGCGGGCTGGTGGAGGTCACGCACGGACGCAACGGCGGCTGGAACCTCGCACGCCCGGCGGAGGAGATCACGCTGCTGCATGTCTACAGCGCGCTCCCCGACGAGCCGGTCTTCGGTCTGCACGCCTCCGACCCCAATGCCGCCTGCCATGTCGGCTTCGGTATCCAGCACGCCCTGACGGACGTGTATCAGGACGCGACGGAAGCTCTGCGCCAGTCGTTGTCGACGACCACTGTGGCGGACGTCCTGCGCAACACGCTGGCGTTCCAGGACGCTTCGGCCGCCGCGTCCTGATCCGGGGTGGTGCCCGGCCCGGACGCCGCGACACTCAGTCCAGAGCGATGAGGACCTTCCCGAACTGCCCTCCCTCGGCGGCGTAGCGGTGCGCGGCGGCCGCCTGGTCGAGCCCGTGGAAGACCCTGTCGATACGCGGGACGAACGCCCCCGAACGTACGCCCGCCGCCACGAAGTTGCGGGCCTGGGCAAGGCGGGCGGGGTCCTGCGTCGTGGTGAAGTTGGTGTGGCCCACGATGTTCATGGGCCACCGCGTGGGCAGCACGGCGGGCCGTTCGTCGTACCAGCCGTACACGACGATCGTGCCGTCCTCGGCCACGGCGTCGGCCGTCGAGGGGAACTCGGGACCTCCAGTGGCATCGAAGACCAGCGCCGCGCCGCGCCCGTCGGTGACCGCCCGCACCCTGTCACCCAGCTGGTCGCGGCCCACGACGACATGCCGGGCTCCGGCGTCCCGCAGAGCCTCTTCCTTCGCGCTGGACCGGGTCGCGGCGATCGGTACCGCCCCCAGGTGACGGGCCACGTCGATGGCGGCCAGGCCCACGGCACTCGACGCGGCCGTGATCAGCACGGGGTCGCCCGCCTGTAGCCCGCCGCTTGTCACCAGGCCCGCGTAGGCCGTGAAGTACGCCATCCAGGAGGCCGTCGTCACGAGGTCGTCCGCGCCCTCGAAGGCGAGAACCGTCTGCGCGGCGGGTACGACGACGTGCTCACCGTAGACACCGTGCTCGCTCTGCTGGACGACAGGACCTACGAGAACCCTGTCGCCGACGTTCAGGCCGGTCACTCCGGGGCCCCTCGACTCGATGACTGCGAGCGCCTCGATCCCCAGCCGCGACTGCGGAAGTGTCGGCTTCACGGGGTACAGACCCGCTCGGAACAGC
Source organism: Streptomyces kunmingensis (assembly GCF_039533535.1). Lineage (NCBI taxonomy): Bacteria > Bacillati > Actinomycetota > Actinomycetes > Kitasatosporales > Streptomycetaceae > Streptomyces > Streptomyces kunmingensis. Next base: position 48,437 of record NZ_BAAATS010000032.1, on the reverse strand, counting down.
AGGTCGGGGCGATTGACCCCAATGCACAGCACTCGGACACGCACTTCACCCGTCCCGGGTTCCGGGACGTCGACGTCCGCCACCTTGAGGACCTCGGGACCGCCCACCGCGTCGAACACCACTGCGTGGCTCATCCAATGTTCCCTTCGCTGAATCCTGTTCGCCGGGCCATGGCCGGCAGGACCTTAATGTAACTTGAGCAGTTACATATAAAATACATAACTACATCTGTTACAGCAAAGGGGGGCGGCCTTCGGTCGGGCGCGATCGCCGCGGTGGACAGTCCCCGGCCGCGTGCACGGCCAGCGTCTCGCGGACCACATCGGCGACGGTCGTCTCGGTCAGGGAGCGGCGCAGGGCGTCGGATGCCCGGCTGTAGATGCCGGCCAGCACGGTCTGGATGCCGTAGCCGATGTGGCACCTCGCGTCAGGGGCGGAGGCGTGCATGCCGAACAACGGCTCGTCCGGGATGGCGCAGTACACGTCCAGCAAGGTGATCGACGCGGCGTCACGGGTTAGCGTCCATCCGCCTTGCCTGCCCTGGCCGACGGTCACGAGCCCGTGCTCGCGCAGCCGGCCGAGACTTCGCCGGATCACCACCGGGTTCGTGTTCACGCTGGCCGCGATGTGTTGGGAGGTCGCCGTCTCCTGATCGGTGCCGCGCCGGTCGCAGGCCAGCCAGGCGAGGATGTGTACGGCCAGGCTCATGCGGCTGTTCGCGCTCAAGCTGCCCCTCCCTTTATGTGTAATAGAGTTAGTTGCTCAGTAACTGGTATTGTTACAGATATGGTCGCCGGGGGCCTCGCGTTCGCCGTGAGGGCCCGCCCGTCCTTGCGCTGGGTCTCGCTGAAGGCGGACCGCCACCAGGTCCCGGACGCCCCATGCCCCGGGTCCCGCACGCAAGAGCTGCTCACGGCCGTCTGTCGGCCGAGCGGAGGACGAGAACGGAGTGGCAGTGAACACGCAAGAGTTGGGCAAGGAGTCCGAGGAGTTGGGCGAAGAGCCCGACGGACGGCAGGCGGCGCTCGGCGGGGTGCACCTGCTCGGCAGCGTGCCGCTGGCCGACTCCGCCGACGTTTTCAGGACCGTCTCACGCAGCGTCGGTCCCTACGTGCGGCGCATCCCCGACGGGGAGACCGGCGACCCCACGCTGTGAGCCGTATGGCAGCGAGAGATCTTCGCCGCGTCCCCCGCCTTCCGGCTGGTCGACGCCGCGGAGCCGACGTACGGGGCGGGAGCCACCTGGTACCGGCCCCTGTCGCCGGACACCCTGGAAGCCGCCGACTTCGGACCACTGGGATACGCCCGCGAAGCCCTCCGCAGTTACGAGGTACTGAAGGAACTGCGGAGGCCGGCGACGTGACACCCACGGCTCGTTTCCAGGTGAGCCTCCCCACGCCCTCGGCGCCGATAGCGCTCATGGTGGAACCCGAACACCGGCGGACCGTGGAACCCGTGTACCGGCAGGCACTCCTCGGAGAAGTACGGCAAATCCTGGACGCGGTGCCGCACGAGGACCTCGCGATCCAGTGGGACGTCGCCGTCGAGGTGGCCTTCCTCGAATCAGGCGGCACGGCCCTCGGCGGCTGGGCGGGACCGCACGACAACCTGTTCGAGCAGATCATCACGAGCCTCACCGGCCTCGGAGATGCCGTACCAGCGGACGTAGAACTCGGTTACCACCTGTGCTACGGCAACTCGCGGGGCAAGCGGTTCCTCGAGCCGAAGGACACGAGCCTGTTGGTCGATGTCGCCAACGCGCTCACCGGCCGCGTCGCACGGCAGATCGACTTTCTGCACCTGCCCGTGCCCCAGGACCGCACCGACCACGAGTACTTCGCGCCCCTGACCGGTCTGGACCTCGACGACGGGACCGACTTGTACTTGGGTCTGGTGTACCCCGCGGACGGCGTCGAGGGCGCACGCCGGCGTATCGATCCCGCCCTGGTGCGGGATCTGCTATGGCTGCACCGCAGGGTGTACGAGCAGGTCTGAGGCGCACCGGTGTCGTGTGGGGCGCGGGGCTGATGCCGTGCCTTTCGCACGGGCGGGGAGCGGATGCGTTACCAGGACCACCATGCTGCAACAGATGTAGTTACACTTAACGTTCGGCACTGGTGCCGTTCCGTCGTCCGAGTCGGTAGGACCGAAGATGCAGCCATCACAGAACGAACTCGGCGCGTTCTTGCGTGCGAACCGATCCCGTACCGAACCAGCCCACGTAGGGCTGCCCGCCGGCGGTGGCACCCGCAGGGTGAGAGGGCTGCGACGTGAGGAGGTCGCCGTCCTGGCCGGGGTGAGCGCCGACTACTACGCGCGTCTGGAACAGGGACGGGAACGTCACCCCTCGCCCCAGGTGGTCGACGCGGTGGGACGGGCGATGCGGCTGACCCCGGACGCCAGAACGCACCTCTTCCGGCTGGCGGGCCTGCATCCGGCCCGCACCTCAGCCGCGAACATCGAAACGGTGCACCCTTCCCTGCTGCACATGCTGGACGCCTTCCCGGCGGCCGCGGCCTACGTGCTGAGCCCAGCGTTCGACGTACTGGCGAAGAACGCCGTCGCCGGCGTGCTCCTCGCCCCCTTCGAGGGAACACGCAACATGGTTCGCGTGCTGTTCCGGCACGCCAGGGCGAAGGAGGTCTTCGTCGAGTGGCCCGCGGTGGCGCGTGCCACGGTGTACGCGCTGCGCCTGCACGCGGGTCGGTTTCCCGACGACCGCGGTATCAGGGACCTGGTCTCCGAACTGCTTGACGTCTCCCCAGAGTTCCGGCGGCTGTGGGGCGAGAACGCGGTGGAGGACCTGGTCCGCACGTACACGGTTTGCGCGCTCCCCGGACTCGGACGCATTGAACTGACCTACCAGACCTTCGACGTGCATGACGCCCCCGGCCAGCAGCTCCTGGTCGGCGTTCCCCAGCCGGGGAGCAGCAGCGCCGACGTGCTGGCGTCCCTGGGGGCGGGGGCGGGGGCGATGGCAGAGCGCGGTGCTGTGGGGGTATGACGCCCGTCGCTCGGCCCTCCTGTCTCACCTTGCGCTTTCGGTGCTGCGGGCCGGCTGGGCACAGAACGGCGTTGCCGGGCGTCGGGGCCGTGTCGTTGCCGTTCCGGGGGCATCAGCTCAAAGCCGGCACGCGGGTCCTGTCGGACCAGCCCCGCTGCCCGTACAGCGTTCGGACGACGAGGGAGGCAGGCCTGTCGCGGACGTGCGAGTAGCGTCTCAGCCTTGCGGGGTGGGGCGTACGACGATCTCGCTGACGTCGACGGAAGCCGGCTGCGCGACGGCGTGGCCGATCGCCTCGGCGACCGCGGACGCCGGCAGGCCGAAGGCGTCCATGGCGTTCTTCGCCACGCTCCGTGCCTGCTCGTCGCCGCCCTGGTCGGCCAGTTCGGACCGGGTGAACCCGGGGCTGATGAGCGTCACCCGCACGTCCGTGTTCTCCTGCCGCAGCCCCTCCGTCAGGGCCCGCACCGCGTACTTGGTCGCGCAGTACACGGCGGCGGTGGGGTCGACGCGGTAGGCGGAGGTCGACGCGATGTTGATGATCTGGCCCGACCGGCGCTCCCGCATCGAGGGGAGAACGGCCGCGATGCCGTGCAGCGTTCCGCGGAGATTGACGTCGATCATCTGGTTCCACTCGTCGACGCGCAGATCAGTGAAGGACGCGAGCGGCATCACACCCGCGTTGTTGACCAGGACGTCGATGCGTCCGTGACGGGTCAACGCGGCCTCGGCGAAACCGCGCACACTGTCGATGTCGGTGACGTCCAGCTCCGCGTACTCCGCGCTGTACCCCGCCTCGGTCAGTTCCCCGATGATCCGGGCCAGGCGCTCAATCCGGCGGGCACCGAGGACGACATGATGACCGGCTGCGGCGAGATGACGCGCGGTCGCCTCACCGATGCCGCTGGAAGCACCGGTCACCAGCACGATCTTGCTGGTGGGTAGGGGGGAGATGCGCATGGTTGGCTCCAGGAAGAAGGTGCGAGCCGACGGTGGGGCTCGTGTGATCCCTCTTGATTCTTCATTCGTTCAGACATGGGTGGCAGGCCGCATCGGCCTAGGTGTGTCGCACCCAGGAGCGTGTCCGCCGCAGAACTGAGCTGTGGTCCTGGGCCCAATGGGCCCCGCCGAACTCGCATCACCTTTCGGATGCTTCTGGCATCTGGCAGGGGTACGGACCTCCGTGGCGCGCGGCGTGATCGCGTCCCCCGACGCCCGACGGACCATCGATCGCGGACTTCAGCCGGGCGGAACGTAGCCGGTCACCAGCAGCACCGCCGTCGCGGACGAGGGCGACAATCTCGTCGTTCATGTCCGGACAAACGGGGCGCGGGACAGTTCCGGGACGTGACCGCCGTGGCCGAAGCCGTCACGGATGCGCTACCGGAACAGCCGCGGGGTATAAGCGGATCAATGCATTCCGATCCACCCGGGGCCGGACACGAAACAGGACACGGACACGGGCACCAGCAGCGAAAGGCGCACAGACATGTCAGGACCGATTCTCATCACCGGCGCGGGTAGCGGCTTCGGCAAAGAAGTCGCCCTGCGGCTCGCGGCGGACGGCCACGAGGTGATCGCGGGCGTCGAAATCATCGCCCAGGTCAGTGCGGTACGTGACGAGGCACGGCAGCGGGGCGTGAACCTGCGGGTCGAGAAGCTTGACGTCACCGACCCCGGTGACCGGGAGAACGCCTGGAGGTGGAATGTGGAGGTGCTGCTGAACAACGCGGGCGTCTCCGAGGGCGGCGCCACCGCCGACATCCCCGAGGAACGGCTGCGCCGGCAGTTCGAGGTGAACGTCTTCGGCCCCGTCCTGCTCACCCAGGGCATCGCCCGGCAGATGGCCGCTCGCGGCAGCGGTCGGATCGTGTTCATGTCCTCGGTCGCCGGACTCACCGTCGACCCGTTCACCGGCGCGTACGCGGGTTCCAAGCACGCCGTGGAGGCGTTCGCGGATGCCCTGGACCAGGAACTCGCCGAGTTCGGTGTCCAGGTCGCCACCATCAACCCCGGCCCGTTCCTCACCGGCTTCAACGACACGATGTTCGAGACGTGGAAGGAGTGGCGGGACGACCCCGCCGACCGCCTCTACGATTACTCCGAACTGGCCTTCCCGCACGAGCAGTACGACCCCGAACCAGTCTACGAGCACACGGTCTGTGTCCTGCTCGGCGAGGAACAGAGGTACCGCAACCTGCTTCCCGTCGAGATGGAGCCGCAGGCCCGCGAGCAGGTCGACGCCCAGTGGGTCCGCCGACGGAACGACGGGCGTCGCCCCAGCCTCGTTCAGAAGGCCTATGACATCGAGCCCGGGACACCGGTCGAGCCCTGACCCGGCTGTCATCGGCGGGTGCGCGGACGCATTACCGGCGCGGCCTGGCCGCGCGGGATCGTGTTCAGGGGTTTCGGGTTCCGGGGAGCGGGCGTTGGCCAGCGGGCGCCAGTAGAAGACGGAGTTCAGGGGCGTGAGGAGGAAGAAGCCCAGTACAAGAGCGAGATAGTGGCCGCAGTACTGGCTCGCGGCGCCAGCTCTTCTTGCCCGGATCAAGCCCGGTCGTCTGCCACTGGCGCTATCTGCCGCACGACTTCCCGTCGTACACCGCGGTCTACTACTACTTCGGGCTCTGGCGCGACGACGGCGATGACGACAACGCAACGCTTCAAGACAGTGGGCGCGCTGCGGCCGGCGTGGAGGTCCGCCGGCCGCAGCGCCCAAGCCTCAGGGATCGAGGTCAGGGAATGTTGTAGTAGTCGACCATGGCGTCAGCGAAGGTGGCCCAGGCGTTGGTGCTCTGGGAGCCCCAGATGCCATCGACCTTGCCGGCGTTGTAGCCGTTGTAGTTCAGGAAGCGTTGCAGAGCCCTCTTGGTCTGGGCGCCGGGGTCCCCGTCGAAGTCGCCCTCGTAGCCGTGATAAATGGCCAGGACCCGTTGTATCCCGATCCAGCTGTCGGTTCCCAACGCGCCGTCAATGCGACCGTCGTAGACGTCGTGGAACCGCTTGAGCCAGGTCTGTACGCCCTTGGCCTTGCGGACGGTCAGGCCGAGGTTGACCACAGCTTGCGCGCCGATGTCTTCCACGGCCACGGTGGCGGCGGGCTGCGGTGCCGCCAAGGCGGGGGCTGCGCCGACGAGAGTGCCGACCGTCAGTGCCACGGCGACGGCGGTGGGGACGAGTCTTCTGCGAAGAATGCTGGTTCTCAAGGTGCTTCCTTTGGGGTTCGGGCGGGGCGGCCGTCGGACGGGGAGGCGCTGCCGGCGCCGAGCCGGCGGTCACGGTCTGCGGGAACGTCAGCCGCAGGCGTTCGCCTTTTCTCCGTTGGAGTACACGGCGGACAGCCAGGCTCCGGTGGCCGGGTTTTTGAAGTAGTAGGCGCCGTGGGCGCTCTTGCCACGCAGGAAGGTCACCGGGCGGGCGGAGGAGCCGTAGTACACGTACTGCAGGGTGGAGTTGTAGTCACCGCCGAACCTGAGCCGGTTGTCGGCGTTGACGAAACTCAGCTGTTCGGCGCGGCCGGATTCCAGGGTGCCCGGGCTGCCGACCTCGCGGTTCCACCTGCGGGTGGCCGCCGCGGTGCCGGAGCCGAATACGCAGTCGATGTCGCTCACGGTGGAGAGATAGCCGTCGGCCCACAGGACCCACTGCCACAGGCCCACCGCGTTGGACGTGGGGTAGCTGGCCTGGCCCAGGGGCCCCTCGTCGTTCCAGTCGTTCTCGAAGCCGTTGCTGAGGCCGGGGTCTGCGTCGATGTAGCCCTCGCCGGCGGCGGTGGCCGAACTCGGGTTGATCAGGAGGCTGAACGCCAGGGCGGCGGTTGCGGCCGTGATGGTGCGGCTGAATCTCTTCATGCTGGCTCTCTTCTTCGTTGAAGGCGTTGAACGTGTGTTGTTCGGTCCGTCATCTGCTGAACGCGGGATGCGGCTGCCGGTCGGGGGCAGAGCAGAACGCGCCTGTGCTTGGGTCGACACCGGGATCGTTGATGAGGTAGCCGATGCCCCAGGGGTTGCCGCCGTGGGGATTACCCGTGGTACCGCAGGGCCCGTAGGGGCTGTCGTTCACCTCGGGTGTCGAGGTGGGGCCGCTGAACTTTTCGAAGTTGCCGTCGGTCAACGGCGTGCTCAGACCGGAGAGCTCACCGCTCTGGTCGACAGCCCGGCCGTTGCGGTACAGGTACTGGCTCGGCATGAAGCTGGAGCGCAGCAGGGGCTGGGGGCTGCCCGTGGCGTCCGCGATCCTTCGCACGGTGCCGTCCACGCAGGTCTTGAAGTTGAGTTCCTGCCAGATGGGCGGAGCGGCGCCGAAGATCGATCCGGTGAGGCCGGGCTTGAAGAACATGTTCCGGACCTCGGCGGCGAGTCGGGCGACCGGTTCACCGAAGCGCGTGCCCGCCGCGGCTTCCGCCTCGTTCACCCAACGTGCCACCTCGTCGGTGACGGAGGGCTGGGCGAGGGCCGTGCGGTAGCCGATGGATCCGCCCGCGGTGTACAGAGCGGTGACACAGGTGCCCGTGCCGTCGGTGACCACGTTGTCGTCGTAGTCGGTGATGGTCGGTGCCGCTCCGAGCGACTTGTACGCGGTGCCCGGGAGGATTCCGGTGGTGTTGGGGTCGGTCGTGGTGGTCCGGCCGTCGTGCTCGTTGAGGTTGGTCGCGGAGAAACTCAGGTCCGGGGGCCGGATTCCGTAGTCCTCCTCGATGGCCTCAAAGGTGTCCATCACGAAGTCCGGTATATGCGTGTCTGCCGTGCGGTCGTGGTACTGGACCGTTTCGCTGCCCTCGACGATTTTCCCCTCGGCCTTGATGAAGGACACTCTCGCGCCGGTCGCCAGCTTGTAGGAGCTGTCATCGGTCCCGAACTCCTGCGGGCGGCGGTCCGTCGTCGGGCGGTGGCTGATGTCGTTGGAGAAGTTCAGCCAGGCGGGGATGCTGTGCCCGTCCGGGTGTAACTCGGTGGCGGTGCCCGACAGCGTCACCTCGTCGTACCAGCGTTGCATGGCCTGCCGGGTCTGCGGCATGGCGCAGGAGGGGCCTGCGGCGCCGCCGCACGCGCCCTGGTCGAGGATGCCGCCGGAAACCTCCCTGGCCCAGTCGTAGAGAGCTTGCCGGTTCTTCAGCGGTGTGTTGAAGAAGGCGCTCTCTGGGCGGACGTCGATGTTCTGGTCCTCGTCGAAGTAGGCGACGCTCTCCAGGGCCTCCTCCACGTACTCGCCGTCGATCGGCACGACCGCGACGGCGTCGAAGGCGATGTCCTGCGTGCCGTTGCCGTCCCGGGTGAGGGAGCTGAGCCGGATCTCCGGTGCCTGGTCGAACATGAAACCGCCCAGGCTCACCCAGCGATTGCTCGAGCCGCTCTGGTCGATGACCCTGCTGCGTGTGCCGAGCTTGGTCACGACCTCGTACCTGGCCAGGGCCGTGTGCGCACCGTGGTCGGGGAGGTGGACCATGACCTTCGCCGGGCCGGAGACGGGCTGGTTGAGCCTCCAGGTCGCCGTCATCTTCATGCGGCGGCCGTCTGCATCGTCCTTGCGGGTGTGGCCGAAGTAGAAGTGACCGCCGAATCCCGCGCCGAGCTGGTGCAGGTCGACCTTGGCGGGCCAGACGGTAGAGGCGGATCCGTCGTATCCGACTCCCGTCTCGCCGTCGCCGAAGTCGAATGTGAAGGTCCCCCGGTTCGTCCAGCCGCTGTTGGAGCAGCCCGGCCGTACGGAGGGTGTGCCCGCGGGAAGGTCATCGATGATCATGGCGTTCGTGGGCAGGCCCGAGGTCGAGCAGTTGGGCGGGTAGGCGGAGCCGTCGGCCTGTTCGGCGTCGAAGTCCGGGGAAGGGAAGCGAAAGAACTCGTTGCCGCAGGAGTAGTCGCAGTCGTCCTTCCACTGCACCGATTCGTGGAACCAGCACTTGTAGTCGCTGCGGGTACAGGGTCCCGCTCCAGGGTTGTTCGATGCGCCGTCGCCGATGAGGCTGGGTTCGCACCAGTTGTTCGCCCCGCAGAACAGGTCCTCGGGCGGTTTGACGTGCGCCCGGTTCCACTTGGCCGAGAACGGGATCAGGGCGCTGCCCTCGATGCCGTTCCACCAGGCGGCGCGGAAGGCGGGCACCATGGTGCCAGGCGACTCCAGAAAGGCCGGCGGGTGCGCGGCGAAGCCGAGGACCTTCTCCGGGTAGGGCCAGTTCTGCGGGGTTGCCGCGTCCGCCGCGTGCTCGTTGCCGAGGGCGTCCTCCATGAACGGATTGCGGCCCGCGTCCCATTCAGGATTGGCGGGGTTGTTGGTCCAGCCCACGCCCCAGGGTTCGGAGCCGTTTTGCGGGTAGAAGCCGCTGTTGTAGGCCCACAGGGCGTAGAACCAGTTCTCCGGCTTGGCCGGATTGCCGTTGTTCACCACCATTCCGGCCTCGCGGGTCTGGTTCCACTTCGATGCCAGGATCTGCAGACCGGCCGCGATGTTGGCCGCGTAGTCGAGGGCCACGGCACGCTGCTTCTGGTAGTCCCAGGCGGCGCCGCCCGAACCTCCCTCGCGCCCGGCCATCCGCATGTGGTCGGTGACCTGAGTGATGCCGTAGCCGCAGTCCGCCTCGGCCCAGTTGACGTCCCAGTCGTTGGTGGTGTCGCCGTCGTAGTAGTTGATGCCGTAGTAGTTGCCGATCAGCGGGTTGCCCGTCACACCTGGCACAGCCGTGCGGGCGGCCTGCCACATGTTGGACTCCTGCGTGGTGATCCCGAGCAGTACCTGGGCGGGAACCCGGCCGCCTCCGGCGAGGACGGGCTGCGGGAACAGGGTCTGGGGTGCATAGGCTGGCATTCCCAGGTTCTTCCAGTTCGCCGGGCGCGACGCCCCGGTGTTGAGGTTGCCCGCGACGGCCTTGTCCACGGCCCACTCCACCTGGCGCGGTTTGGGCTGCATCGCCTGGTTGCGCGGATCGCCGCGGGGTACGGAACAGGTGCGTTCCGATTCCACGATCTCCATCCGGCCGCCGGTCACCGCGGACGCTGTGCGGTTTTCGGCCTTCGGCTCGCCCGGAGCGCTGTTCCCGCTCCCGGTGCTCGCCGACTTGCCCAGGAGCGGGGAGGGCGTACGGGAGGTCTCCCACCCGGGCGACTTCCTCGCGAGGGGGGTCACCGTGAACTCGGCCCTCGTGCCGTCGGCGCCCACCGTTGCGGTGATGTTCACCGGACGTGCGTCCAGGGCGGTTTCGGGTCGCAGGCTCCGCGGGGACGTGGCACCGTCCGCCCACACGGTCTCCTGTACGGAGGCGGCGCCTGTGGTGGAGAGTCTGGCGTTCTTGTCGGTGCCCTTCATGCGGGTAACCGTCTTGGGGAGCTTTGCCGCGCCGGTCAGCTCACCCAGGAGGTACACCTGCCCACCCCGACGGGTCACGCCGATGTCGTTGAGCGGCCCGGAGGCCAGCTTCGCCGTCCTGCCCTGCGCGTAGCGTTGCACCAGTGTGGTCCTGGCCTGTCCGAGGCTGTCTCGCTGGACGCGCTCCAGGAACACGTAGCCGCCGTCGCCGTCGGCGCTGATGCCGTACGGCACCGTTCCCGCCGTCGCCAACCGCTTCTTGGTGCCCCGGCTGTCGATGTCGACGAGCGTACGGCCGGCCGCGGCGACGATCCTGCCGCCCTGCGTCGGGACCGACGAGGTGACCTGGCCGTCCACCACGATCGGCTCGGCCACCTTGCCGGTGACGGTGTTCACGCGCAGCAGCCGGGTCTGCCGTTTGTCCTCTCCCGGGGACTGCGTCAGCACGGCCTGCTCGCCGGTGCCGCATCCGGGGTTGTAGTAGGAAAGGGACGCGTTGACCGGCAGTTTCGTCACGGTGCCCGACGCCAGATCGACCACGGCCGAGAAGCCACCGCGGGCCATGAGTGTTGGATCATTGGTGAAGGTGCGGGGCGCGTACACCACGACCGCGCGTTTCCCGGATCCGGTCACACAGACGTTCCCGATCCACTGGTCCGCGTCGAACCCGGGCTCCGCCAGGGACGCCAGAGTCCTCCAGGTGTAGCCGCTCTTCCGCGTCGCGGTCAGGATGTGGAAGCCCCGCGCGTCTCCGGAGGTCGTCCACGCTAGGTCGTCCGACTCCTGATACCCCTCGCCCAGAATGTCGGCGCGGTCCTGGGCAGGCACGGTGTCCTGCTGCTCTGCCGGGGAACTGGACGCAGCTGTTGCGGGCCGTGCGGGATCAGCCTGCGCCGGCCCCTGAAGCAACGTGATGAACAGGCTGCCTGCCGCGAGTACCCCGAGTAGGGATCTCGCGCGTCTACGTCTTCGCAATGTCTCTTCTCCCCCACCTTCTGCTCGCCCCTGCACCGGAACGCACCGGTGGCCTGGCGACGAGACTGCGGGTGCGGTGCGAGGTCCGCCCAGAGCTGACGCCGAAGTGACCGCTTCCCGGGACGTCCCACGCCCTGACCAGGTGGGACACCAACCACCGAGTCGCTACGGTGGGACACACGTCAACACCTGGTGGGGGAGATATGCCTCGATGGAAGCCACTACCCGCCGAACTGCACCCCCACATACGGCACTTGATCGTTCGGCTGCGCAGGCTCAAGGACCGCGGTGCACTCGGCACACGGCAGCTCGCCGCGAAGACCGGGTACAGCGCCAAGTCGTGGCAGCGCTATCTCAACGGCAGAGCACTGCCGCCCCGCGAGGCCGTCGAGGCGATGGCCCGCATCGGCGGTGAGGATCCGACTCGGCTGCTGGCACTGCACGAGATGGCCGCCGAACGCTGGGCGGAGGGACGCGCGGCACCCGACGCCCTCGCGGACCGCGCCCCGGCGACACCGGAGCCCACCACCAGCCGCCTCTCCTACGGGCGTTATCCCCGTGTCCTGGTCGCGGCGGGGGGCGTGGCCCTGGTCCTGTCGGTCTCCATCGCGCTCCTGCTGGCCCTGCAGCTCGCCGAAGCCCGCGCCCAGCTCGCACACGCCCGCACCGACACCGTCGCGGCCCCGTCCACCGTAACGGAGTCCCTCGTGCCGACCGTCTACAGCTGCCGGCTCCAGGAGAGCGACGGCCGCTGGTACGCGGGCCTGAGCCGGACCACGAGCACCATCCTGGCCTACACACACGTCGGCCCCGAAGTCGCCGAGGCGCAATGCCTGCTGCGGCGGGCGGGTGTCTCCCCGGGGGACGTGGACGGCGTCTTCGGCCCGAAGACACAGCGCTCGGTCGAGCACATCCAGGAACGAGAAGGGCTGGTCGCGGACGGCGTCATCGGTCCGCACACCTGGAAAGCCCTGCGAGAGGCGGATCCGAGGTGACCGCGGAACACATCGGACTCGACGCGGCCCTGAGGGAGTTGAGAGCCCGCACGGGGCTGAGCCTGGCGGCGCTCGCGCAGCGGACGGCGTTCAGCAAATCCTCCTGGGAGCGCTACCTCAACGCCAAGAGCCTGCCCCCGCGCCAGGCCGTACAGCAGCTGTGCCGACTCGCGGACGAACCGGACGGGCGGCTTCTGGCCCTGTGGGAGATCACCGAGTCGCACTGGAGCGGACGCGCCACGGTCCTCGCCGCCGCGCCCGAAACGCTGCCGGCGCCGCCGCGCCCCAAGGCGGGGCAACCTCGTGACGGCACAGGCCGCAGGACCCGCCTGATGGTGGTGCTGACGGTGGTGTACGTCCTGCTCGCCGGGGGCGTGGCACTGGTGCTGCTGCTGCCGCCGGGCGGGTACCCGGCGGCAGACAAGAGCCCGATGGCTCCAGTCCCGTACTCCACCGGCTCTCAGTGCCGCGCGGCCGCCTGTGAGGGCAAGGACCCCATGCGGCTGATCTGCGGCATCTCTCCCGAGACCGTCACGACGTTGCGCACTGCCACCGGCGCCCAGGTGGAGCTGCGCCACAGCCGCAAATGCCAAGCCGGCTGGGCCCGGATCTGGGAAAGCCGGATCGGCGATCGGCTGGAGGTCACGGCGGACGGACCGGCCCACACGGTGCGCTTGGGCAACCAGGACGACACGGAGACCTACGTCTACACCCCCATGGCCGCGGCCGGCCCCGGCAGCACGATCAAGGTCTGCTTCCTGCCCGCCGTCCCCGGGACAGAGCGGGAGTGCGTCGAGGGCCGCGTGAGCGCGTCAGCGCCGCCCTCGTCACCAGGCCCGCCGGGCCAGGGCGTCCCGTAGGTTGCAGACGCGCTGGGTGTTGCGGCGGGAGCTGACGACCAAGGTCGCCAGGGGCGTCTCCGGATCGGACATAGGCATTCCCTCATCGCTTCGAAGCGGGGAATACCGCAAGACTCAACAGACAGCCGACCCGGAGAAAGTAAACGCCACTAGAGGGTGCCACCATAATCTGGTGTCTATCATGGTGGCATGTCGATTACCACGATGACGCTGCGTGTCCCCGACGACCTCGCCCCTTCGATCCGGCAGGCCGCAAAGGCGGCGGGCTTGAGCGTGAACGCGTATGTGGTCCGCGCTGCGCGCCGGGCCGCAACCCTTGATGCCGCTCACCAGCTCGCCGACCTCGGCCTGGGCCAGGACCTGGCAGGCGAGGGCGACACCCTGTGAGCCATGAGCTGAAGCGCGGCCAGGTGTGGACTCTGCCGGACGGCCGCGACGTCCTGGTCGTCTCCCTGACGGGCCTGGATGAGGCGTACGGTGCCGTCCTCGTGATCGTGCTGCACCCGGCCGGCCTCTACCCGGATACCGCGATGTCCGTGGTCATCGACACTCCTGTCGCCTGCACTGCGGTAGCGGTGAACCTGCAGCAGCAGCGGGCGACACGCTTCGCGCAAGCTGAGCTGCGCGGCGACCTCGCGCCTGAGCTCATGAGCCGCATCGACCAGGCGCTGCGCGCCGTTTTGGACCTGTGACCCCTGCTTCGCTGTAACGGCTCTCGGCTTTGTGCTGGCCTATGCGGCTGTAGGGTGCGTGGGCCAGACTGCCGTGCACGGCCCGTGTACAGAGGATCCGTGCTTTTGAGAGCCTGTTCGTGAACCCAAAGTAGGCTCGTAACGCCACGGAAGGACTGCCTGAGAGCGTAGACCGCGACATTCTGGGTCATCGGATCATCCCCGCGCTTATGACCATCCGCGGAGCGTTGGGATGCGGTCTTCACGGGGCGATCGATGTCTTCGCCTAACGGTATGAGGAACTCCGGCGGGATCGTCCAGATGACTTCGCCGTGAGCCGCGACGAATACGGCAGGGCGTCTACTCCTGAGATCAAGAGTTCTCGATCAGGCTCTCAGCGACACAGCTACCCTCCCTCGGGTCGGCTCTGGCCCGGATGGAAAGCGACAGCGGTGCGCTTGCTGTCGCCGGGAACGCAGTGGCTGGATTGACGATCGGGGTTACCGCCCGATCGGACGGTTCCTCTTCCTGTCCCGGTCGTGGCGCGCCGGGGACCCACTAGGCAGGTCACCCACGCGTGATCTACGTAAGGACACCGAGCGTGTCTGGCCCGCATCGCCGCCGCCGTGGCCGGCCTCGCCCTGCTTCTGTCCGCTGCCCACGCTGGTGCTGCACCCCCACGCGACCCCGGCCAGAGCACGACGCTTTCCGTCGGTGAGGCGCTGGTTGCGCTGCCGGTGGACCAGGAGCACCGCGCCGGCTACCAGCGAAGCTTGTTCAAACACTCGACCGACGAAGATCACGACGGATGCTCGACCCGCAACGAGATCCTGCTCGAGGAGGCGGTGGTGGCGCCGGAGCGCTCGGGCCGGTGCACGCTGACCGGCGGCCGCTGGTACTCGCCCTACGACGACCGGACCATCGATGGGCCCCGCGGACTGGACATCGACCACCTGGTGCCGCTCGCGGAAGCCTACGACTCCAAGTAGGTGGAGTTGGGCTCGACGCATCATTCCGCCGATTTCGCGGACGGCACAGTGCGGCCTGAGAACGGGGGTGTCACTCGTCCAGGTGAGGGGTGAGGGGTGAGGGGTGAGGGGTGAGGGGTGATGCAACCGTCGGAGGTGTGGGGTGGGTGTGGGAGACGTGCCGGGTGCGATCCGGCTGGTCCACGCAGGCAACGTCCGTGCGCTGGACCCGAAGGCCGCCATGTGGCCGCCGCCTGGCCGCCCACCACATCCCAACCGGCCCGCCCGGGCCACCGCCCTCGTCACCCTCGCCCAGGATCTTCCCCCGGCGGTCCTCGGTCCGATGCTCGGCCTCCACCCCGTCACCGCCGCCCACTGGCGCCGACGAGCCGCCACCGACTGGACCGCCTACCTCCAGGCACGCCAGCGTGAGCTCGCGGACAGACGGCCACCGCCCGGGCCATGATCGTTGCCAGCCTCGGTCACCCTGGTCTCGCAGGCGGCATGAGAGGGGAAGCCGCTACAGCCAGTTCCCGTGGGGGCTCAGAAGCAATGCAGCATCGTGCTGAGCGGTATGGGGAAGTTCTTTGCTGATGTGTGGATTCGGTTGCGTCGGCGGGTCAGGGACACGTCGATGGCCTGGCCGATGTCGTCGGTGCTCATTTGGGTGCGTTGCGGGGAGTCCTCGTACTTCGCCTGCCGCCAGATGAGCTCGATGTCGTTCAACTCCGGGCTGTAGGGCGGCAGGTAGAACAGCTCCACTTCGATCCTCGCGAGTTGTCGCTGGCGGCCCTTGAACGCTGTGGCCACGTGTGCGGAGGCGTTGTCCAGGACGACGGTGCATGGCCGCCTGCGGCACCAGAGTGGGATCGAATCAACCCCGATGCCGTCGGCGGCCAGGTCCAGAACGCCCGCGCCGCCGCCCAGGCCCGCCAGGCGGACGCAGACGAAGTCCAGCAGCATGCGGGCATCGATCTTCCCGTCGGTGCGCTGCCAGAGAAGGTCCGGCTCTATGCCGACAATCATCGCGCCAAGGACATTGACCCGTCGGTTGCGGTTGTCCTCTCTCGGCACCACGGCTCGCTGTCCGGTGCGTGACCAGGCGTATCCGGTGGGCATGGTCGGGGCGAAGCCGGACTCGTCCAGGTAGATCAGGTCGCGCTGGCCGACTTCGCCTTCAGCCGCTGGGCCGCAAGTCCTCCAGCCGGGCCCGGGCGGCCTGCTGGAGGACGGGGTCGGCCTTGTGTCGCACGCTGTCGCGGGTGCGTTTCCAGCGGAGACCCTCCCGGTGCAGCAGCTCGGTCAGCCAGTCCGTGGAAACCTCCACCCCGCGTTCGGCCCACAGCCAGTCGCACAGGCCCGGGGCACTCCAGGTGATCCCCGCCGCGGCGGACTCATCCAGCAACTTGCCCAGTGCGGCCCGGTCCTGCGGGCCGAGAAGCCGGGCCGGACGGCCGGGTCGCGGGGCATCAAGCAGTCCTGCGATCCCGCCCTGCTGAAGGCGGTGGACCGCGGCCCGGACCGTGACCGGGTGGCATTCCAGCAGGTCGGCGACCTGGGACGGCCGCGCTGGCCTCCACCGGACCGCCGAAGCTGACCGACGACCGGTTCGTGGAGCTGGAGAAGGAGCCGGCCAAGGGTCCGGCCGAACATGGCTGGGAGGACCAGCGCTGGACGCTGGCGAGAATCCGGGCACTGATCGCCTCCACCTTCAACCTGGACGTCTCGCCGGCGGCGGTCGCCCGGCTGATGCACCGGCACGGCTGGTCCTGGCAGTCACCGTGCTCGTCGCGCCCTGGAGCGTGACGAGCACGCGGTGGAGCTGTGGAAGAAGGACGTATGGCCGCAGGCGGAATGACTGCGGCGGCGCTCGGCGCCTTCCTCGTCTTCGAGGACGAGGCGGGGTTCGGGATGACCCCGCCGAAGGCTCGCACCTGGGGCCGGCGGGTCACACGCCGGTGGTGCGGGTGCGCGGCCGGTCCTGGCGCCGCTACTCGATCGCGGCCCTGTGCTGCTACCGGCCGGGCGAAACCTCCCGGCTGATCTTCCGGCCCCGACGGCACCGCAAGCACCGCGGCACGGGACGCAACAGCTTCGCCTGGACCGACTACCGCGACCTCATCGTCCGCGCCCACCTCCAGCTCCAGGCCCCCATCGTCCTCATCTGGGGCATCCTCAACACCCACCGGACGGCCGGAATGCGCCAGTACGCCGCCGAGCACGACTGGCTCACCATCATCCAACTGCCGTCCTACGCACCGGACCTGAACCCGGTGGAAGGCATCTGGTCGCTGATGCGGCGCGGCCCACTGGCCAACACCGCCTTCAGCGATGAGGACCACCTCGAGCGCAGCCTCCGCCGCGGCCTGCGACACATCCAGCTCCGTCCCCACCTGATCGACGGTTACCTGCCCGAAACCGGACTCCACCTGAGCCGCCACCCGACGACACCCCGACAAGGTCAGTAGATCCATCCCAGGCCTTCCCGGCCGGTACAGCTAGGACGAATTGTCCTACGTCGGGCACCGTGGCGGAGTGCGTCGGTGTCCGCGAGCGGGTGCGCCGATTTCACCGTCGGCTGCGTGGAGATCGAGGGCATCGTCTCGATCCTTGAGGCTCGTAAGCGGGTGCTCGCTGGGCAGCGCAGGGCCTTCACCACAGAAGAGGTGATGTGGTGTTCCGGACCCGTATCGCGTTGCCTCGACCGGCCTGGCCTGCAGTGCGCCGAACCCGCCGAAGCATCGCTGACGCGGTGTGCTGCGACTCGGCAGCTGAGTGCCGGACGAAGTGGCGTCTGCCGAGGAGCGACGTGGATCCGGCATGAAGCGAAGGTCCACCAACGGTATTGACCGGCGCGTTGTTCGTGCTGCTTCTGTCAGCGCCTGCCACCGCTGCCGGGCCTCGACGGAAAACCAGCCTCGACCGAAGCCGCGTGCCGTGGCGGAACAGTGATGTCGTCGACACCGATGCGGCCGACTAGGTCACCAACCTCACCGGACGCAAGGCCGCCCCGGAGCTAGTCGCCATCGTCGTCAGCTCCGAGTCCAGGCCGACGCCGTCGTCTACGCATTCGACCAGCCCGCCGACGTCACCGTCAACGCCTGATCGCCTTCGGGCTGGGCGGCGTACTGGGTGTGGCCAGCCCCCAGGTCGTCTCGGCTGCCACGGCGAGCGTGGCCGGCAGGTCGAGGTCAAGCAGTGTGATGCCCAGCAGCTGGGAACTCGCTGCGGACCTGCAGGTGGTGGCCAGGACATGCACCCCGGGGGCCGCGGCCAGCATCCGCTGGGTGATCTCCGGGGCGCGGTTTCGACAGCCCGGCTACGCTGCAGGCGAGGCGGGCCGCGCACCTGCCGCAGGCCGAGGGACTCTGATCCGGTCCGGTCGCTACCGGGCTTCACGGGTCGCCTCGCAAAGCGAGGGAAATACGCGAAACGCGCGCAGGGTTCCCGTGACCCTCAGCCGCCCGAGTGCGGGCGTACTCACCGGCCCGGCGAGCCACGGGAGCGCCTGGCCCCGGCGTGCAGGGCTCAGCAGGCAGCCCAGGGTTTCGGCGCTCAGGTACTCGATCTTTGACAGGTCGGCCACCACGCGCTTGCCCGTCATCGCTCCCTTGTGGAGCGCCGTCTCCAGCAGGTCGAGATCTGCGGGCAGTTCCAGCTCGTGCTCGATACGGACGACGAAATGGTTCCTGCGCTCCGCGACGGCCACCGCGCCCAGGCCGGAGCACGTATCGGATCCCATATCCCCAACACCCCGCCCCGGGCGCAGGCGTCCGGCGACGACGTCGCGGGCGGCGCCGTCCAGCGGGTGGTTGTGCCGCCAGGGGTACATCCGCAGCCGCAGCAGCGCCTCCTGGACGAAGACGCGGTGTTGGACGTCGAGCATGCCGGCCCCCTGGTGGACCTCCGCCCGGTACAGATGCACGCCGTCGGCGCTGACCGCCATCGTCTGCCCCGGAGTCTGCCGGAGCAGGTCCATAGCAGCGCGGGCGAACCGAACGCAGTCACGCCGTTGGTCGCCGGACAACGGGGCGGGGCGGGTGCGGTAGCCGGTCAGGACGCCGACCACGGTGACGCCCTGGCACAAGGGGACGGCGATGACGGCGTGGGCCCCGGTGTTCGCAGCGGCGGCAGCGAACACCGGCCAACGCCTGATCGCGGCGGCGGCAGCGAGGTCGCAGACGATGACGGTGCACCCGGTGCGGCCGGCCTCCCAGGTGGGGCCCTCACCAGCGACGTACTGCAGGTCATCCAGTTCGCGGCCGAGTCGGTCGGCGGGATCGGCCCAGACCAGCTCCGGGCTCCCGCCGGCAGGAAGCAGGCTCAGCGTCACTGCGTCCAGGCCCAGCAGATGGGCAGAGACAGCGGCCGGGATCGCGGACAAACCGCGTCCGGAACGGGCGGCCCCGTGCAGGAGGTCCACCAACTCGCTGACGCTTCGGAGGGTCATCGTGCCCTCCTGCCGAGGTCATCAGCGTGCCGGGCCAGTCGTGCGGCAGCTGGGTAAAAACACCGGCGGGCCGATGCCCGGCCTTGTGGAACCGGCCCTCGGGATGCCGCAGCGCGCCCGCAGGAGAGGGCCTGCTCCGCGCCGGGTGGGACTGTGAAAAGTGCGTGCATGTCAGCCCGAGCGGGCGGCCTCGAGCGGGCCGGGCACGCCCGAATGCGGCCGCCGGCCGTCCGCCGGGGGCGCTGGTGCACCGGCGCGAGCTCGCCGGACAGGATTGTTACCAGCGCGCCACGGCCGGCGCCGTCGGGCGGGGGTGCTTTTCTCCGAGCCGACCGGAACGGACTGCCGCCGGCCGGGCCGGCCCTCGCAGCCGGGGAAGAAAGTGCGTCAGGGGACATGAGGTCCTCCACCAGATGCCGTCGCTACCCTTCACCCCACCCAGTATTCACGTCATGCGAAACACGAACGGCAATTCGCCCAACTCGGTTCGTGAAAAAGGCCGTTACTGTAGGAACATGGACCGTGCCCCGGAGCCGCATGCAGGCTGGACGTTCGTGACCAACCATGCCCGGGTGCTGGCCGCCATCGCGGCAGATCATTCCACGCGCGTGCGGGACATCGCCGTACGCTGCCAGCTCACCGAACGAGCCGTGCAGAAGATCATCACCGACCTGGAAGACGGCGGGTACCTCACCCATACCCGCGAAGGCCGCTCGAACCTCTACCGCGTCCGCCCCGACACCCTCCTGCGTCATCCCGCCGACACCCCGGCCACGGTCGCGGACCTGCTGGCCCTCCTGGCCCTGCACGACGCCGCGCGATCCACCACAGCCACGGCCGACGTCCACAACGAGTACTGACCCGGCCCGCCTTGGGGAAAGCCTCGGACCTTCCCGTGCCGACGCACGCCGATGCTCGGACACGCCGCTGCGGCAGCCGCATGAACTGTCTTCCCCGGTCCCGGCCGGTGCGCATGTTCTGCGGGGCGGCCATGAGCGCCCCGCAGGACATGCGCACCGGCTTGGTGACCACCGACATGCTCCCGCGCCTCAGCCGAACTCCCTGCCCAGCCTCGCTCTTCAGTTCTGGGCACGCGGTACATAGCAGCGCACCGCACTGCCTCTCCGGCGCGGCGTTGAGGGGGGAAGTGCCGCTTCGGCACACTCCGTGATGCGACCGCTACTACAATCCCCGTGCTGCGGCCGGCGCTCGCCGGGCCGCTTTAGAAGGCGCGGACGAAGGCGGGTGCTGCATGCGTTCCAGCGTGCAGAAGCTCCTGAACAGCCTGCAGGCAGCAGCCAACGACGAAGAGCGTCAGGCGTGGGCGGTCGCCTCCGCCCACGCGCTGGGTCTGGGCGGCATCGCCATCTCCTAGGGGCATGAGCTGGTGTAGTTCAGCGACGACACCAGTGCCCGCCTGGAGGATCTGCATTTCGTTCTCGGCCAGGGCCCCAGCCAGCTCCTCGAAAAAGAGACCTGCACCCGGCAACTACCCAACCGGACACGGCTGCTGGCCCCGCGGTGGCCGCAGTTCGCCGCCGAGGCGGAAGAGCTGGGGGTCGCGGCGCTGTTCGTGTGGCCGGTGCACATCGACGCCGTTGTGGTCGGCACGATGACCGGCTACCGGCGCACCCCGGGCCCGCTGAGCGCCGAGCAGTTGGCGCAGGGCTGGCTGGTTGCGGACGCGCTGGCCCAGCAGGTGCTACCGCAACAGGCCATCAGCCCGCTCGTGGCCGTCGTCCCGGATGGTGGTGCGGATCTTCTTGCCGCGTCGGGCGCCCTCCGGGCCGAGGTCACGCATCAGCCGGGCGACGGTGCACCGGGCCACCGGTATGCCTTCGCGATGCAGTTGCCGCCAGACCATCCGGACCCCGTAGACGCTGAAGTTGTCCGTGAGGACACGGCTGATCTGCGTCTTCAGCTCCGCGTCGCGCAGTATCCGAGCGCTGGGAGTGCGGTTCTTCGCCGCGTAGTAGGTGCTCGACGCGTTCTCGATCCCGTGACTGGTCAGGACTCGGCAGATCGGCTCGACTCCGAACACCTCGCGGTGGGCGGCGATGAACGCTACGAGCGCTTCGACGGCCGGTCGAGCTCTGCCGCGAAGAAAGCCGAAGCCGCCTTGAGGATCGCATTCGCCCTCCGCAGTTCGGCGTTCTCTGCGGGGACAAGCCGGCGTGGTCGACCGTCTGTACCGAAGAGCTCCGTTGTTCTGCGTCGGAAATCCTTCGAAGAGCTGGTGCGAACTACGGAAACGCTAACTACGCGGCCCTACGACAAGGCTCCTGTTGGTCCAGCCCAGGAGAGCCGGCACGGCCGGACTCAGCGGATTGCCGAGGGCCAGCGAGCGGAAGACGACGGGCGGCTCGGTGGCGGGGGCGTCGCTCAGTATCTGTCCCATGCTTGTCACGTCCAAGGAGACGAACGAGCCGTCACTGGGAGGTTGTGTCTGGGTGCGTTGTTCGGATGCATACCAGGTTGACTTGCCCCGATTGTGGATCACCTCGAATATGCGGGGCATGCGTCCCTCGGGTACATGCTGCTCGACGACGAGCGAGCGTGCGCCCGAGCCGGCCGCCGCCAGCCGCTGCTCAAGGCTTTTGACTGTGCGCTTCACGTCTCTTGGCCACATACGAGCAGCCCCTGCCATGCGCGCCAGCTCCGGGGCGGCAGTCGTCTGCGCGAACTGGTGCCCGGATGCAAAAGGCGATATTTCTCGAAGCCTGGCCGGATCTCCCACGTCGTAACCCATGTCGGTGCGCTCGCCGGAGCTCATGGGCGGTGGCACCGATACCGGGCCGCCGATGGTCATGTTCCGGGTTGCGGATCGCGCGTCGCCGACACCGTTTCTGTTCACACCCCCACCCGGATGGAAAGTGAAAAAGGTAACGGCCTCCTCGCCGCTGTAGTACACCGTCAGCACGGTCGCTTCGAGAATCCGCGATGGGCTCATCGTGATTTTCCCATTGGGGGCGTGCACCGTGACGCCCAGGATATTTGCCAACTGTTGAGCCATGCTGTGCTCACGGCTGAGGCCGGACTCGCAGATCACAAGCACGACGTGGGGATCACGAACATCACGACGCATGCGCGAGTAATGCGGATTGGCCATGATGATACGAGCGAGGCCAGAAGAATCCAGGATCGTTTTCTTGAATGACCCACCGGACTTGCGGTACGCCTTGACCAAGTCGTATTCCCCGTGCATGGTGACGTAAAATGCTTCGCTCCCCGACCACGGCAAGGGCAGACTCCGCGGAACCAGCTGCATGCGCGGATACGACGCGTACACCTGTTGCCTGGGATCGTAACTCGCCCAGTGTCCTTCTCTCATGGACCAGTCATCGTTGTCATGGAGGCTTACGCCAATCACTCGATCACCCTGATTGACGATCGGGCGCGCCAAGATCTTCGGAATGTCGCGATCGGTGATATTGCTCACCTTGATGCCGCTCGGTGGTCCAAAAGCCCCGGGCTGCACTGGTGATCCAACGTTGGGCGTGTCTACTGTCGGCGTATCCGACCTACGGGTGAAAAAATTGCGCAGTCCCCGTATGCCAGAGCTGTCGGTAGCGGGATTGACCCCGGACTCCGTGAGTAGCTCCCTCCAAGTGTTCCACGAAGGATCGCCATCCATCCGGTGCGCTCCGAAGGAATTCAGATCGGCCAGGAGCGCACGGAGCGTTGCGGATTCCACCGGACGGGACGGCCCGGCGACCCGGCCGCTCTTCGTGCCGACGGAGGGTGCCACCCCGTTGGATGGCGCGGGCGAGTCATATGAGGCCAGAACGGCCTGCAGGCGTATGTATTCCGGGTCGGTCGCCTGCAATTGCCGCAGTCGGCCTCGAAGGATGTCTTGGTGCAGTCCTCGGACATGCGTGTTCTGCGTGAGCGCCATTTGCACGACGGGATGCGAGCTCCATGCGGCGTCACCAGGACGGTGACGGCGTGCCGGCCCGGAGCTGGTCGAGGGCTGTGATCCCTCCCTCACGGTCAGGTTTCCGAGACGTCGCCCGAGCTCGGCCATGTCGTCCCTCGCCCCCCGGGTTACGCTCGCGGCGGCATGTTGCCTGGCTCCTGCGGCCGCCACGTGGGTCAGGCGTGCGTTCAGCTCCCGGGGGTCGTGCCCCATTTCGCGCACGGTCCGGACAGCGGTGCCAAGTTCGGTTGTGCGGTCCCTGACTGCCGCACGCGCCTTGCCCCAGCTCGCGAAGGCAGGCGTGCTCTGGTTCGCCTCTCTTCGAAGCCTCACTTCTTCATCCAAAGCAGCCAGGTAGCCCTGCTGTGCGGACCAGTACAGTGCCCACACCTCAATTCTCGTGGCGGGCAGGCCGGAGTGAGGCGGCCGGTACGGCGCCAGAGCGAGCCCTTGGGGATCGCGAGCCAATTGCGAGGACCATGCGGCCGTCGGCACCCGAAGGGCTTTCAAGAGGTCGTACGCGCTCGCGGGAACATCGTCCTCAGGCAGGGGAGGAACGAGCCCGAGCGCGATCTCGTCCGGGAAAAGACCGTCCACTGCGACACTCCTGAGCTCAGCTTCACTCAGGTATGGAATGTGTCGATACCGGCTCCAGCCGTCCACGTAAGTGAAGCCGAACTGTGCCGCTCGTTCCCAGAGTGCGACCGACTTCAAGATTTCGTGAACCGTATGGTGCCCGCCCGCAAGGATGGAGCCCGTCAGTCCCAGAATCACCTCGGGAAAGTTGAACCGATATCCCGTGTAGTTCTGGAACTGATACATGGTCTCGAGTATGAGGAGCATGCTTCCTGAAGAACCGGAGGTGACCAGCCCTCCAGTATGATCACCGTTCAGGTGCAGATCGGATTTCAGCTGCATCGACACATTGTCTTTTGCGAAGGTCCACGCGACGAACCACTTTCCCTCGCTCTGCACGCCAGCGACGTCGAATTCACGCTGGCTGATTGGAGGGTAGATTCCGCTCAGTGGAACATGGCGAAGCGATGCCTCCGCTCTTACGCGATGAAGCCGTTCTTTCTGGAGCCATGGCCAATCGGAATATCCGTCGACATGTACATGGTCGCGCAACACAGCGTCGGAGACGGCTCCGAAGAGCATGGCGGAGAGCTCTCTTAAATTCCCTTCCCTTACCACCTCTTGCAGCACTTTCACGTCATTGAGAACATTGCCGCTGGCTGGAATTGTATCCGTTGGGTCGATGCCCAATTGTGTCATTTCCGTCGGGTTGTTGCGTTCAAGGAAATTCCACAAGGCGCGCACCATGTGACGGACGGCTTCCGTCGCCTGTGGCCTGCCCATGAGGTACTGGCCGAGCCGCACGTCGAATGCCTCCGCGGCCTCCGAGTAGCGGATGAGCCGCAAGTCCTTGGGGGAAGCCGCCTCCCACAGCTCATCCGAGATTTGGCTGCGCAACGCCTCCACGACCCCCCAGAGAGGGCTTCGATCATCCTTGGAGCCTCGCCAGACAGCGAGTTCCACCAACAACTGCCGTCGTGTGGTGTCGTCATGGCGATCTCGCTGAAGTGCGCGAACCGCGGCGTCGATCTGGCGCAGGCCCTGCGACCGTATTTTGGTCATTCCGAGGCCAGTGGCCTGGAACCAGTCCGCCACCCGGTCCCCTCGCCCGGTGAAGCCTGACTGGCCGGTGGGTGACGCGTAGGTCGGATTGGTCGAGGGATCGACAAGCGCGTGCGCGGTGGACGACGAGGCGCGGAAAGGAACGAGTGCCTCGGACGCCACACGGCCGGTCGGACCGATGATGACCGCCCGCGCCTGAAGCAGCGGGCTCGCGGGGTGACCGTCCAGGAGTCTCACACCTGAAGGCGAGCCATGCGGAGCAGAGGCCCGCACGTCCTCGACGACTTCGACCCACACCGGTCCGGCATCGTCCTGTTCGTAGCGAGGGTAATAGCCCACCCACACGTGCCCCTGCCGACCGGGCCGCAGCCGGCCACCGGACGAGGCACTGCCGAGCGGTGTACGGACCATGACCAGCGCCATACTGCCCGGCCCCATTCCCTCTTCCACCAGTGCGGCCTCCACGGCCTCCCAGTCACCCACCGGAGTCCATGCGGCACCAGGAGCGAGATGCTGCGCCGTACGGTCGGTACTCCCTGAGCCGCCGGCGTCGTCCGCGGTCCTTGCCGCCCCCGCACCCATTGCCCCGGGTACTCCGTGGGCAGCCGGGAACAGTTCGTCGCGCAGCGCTTCGGCCACGACGACACACCACTGCTCGTTCTCTGGCGCACGCTCACCGGCGAACGCTCGAAGCCGTTGAAGAGCCGACTGCCGAGCCCGGACGGCCGCATGCTCGATCCCCTGCCGAGTGAGAACTCGATTCTTTCCGCTCGCGTCAGGGGCCGCTGTGGTGTCGCCGGCCGGCCGCTCCGCCTCGTTCGGCAGGTGCGTCGTAGCTGTGACCATGCGCTGGTGCCACAGGCTCGACGGGCGGGCGGTCGCGTCCGTATGCGGCCGGCCCAGCTCAATGCCCACTGTCTCCAGTGCCTGCCAGAGGTCCGCGCCCAGGGCGAGCGCAGGAAATTTCTGTGCCCTTTTCTCCAGGCCCCGCAAAGCGGCCGAAGGATTGAGCACGCTGCCATCCGCGGCGAGGTCCAGCGTCCGCAGCACAACAGTCTCGTCACCCTGGGGCGCCGGCACCTCGTTTCCGCTCCGCCGGTCGTACCAGCGCACTTGATCGCGGAGACTGACCGCGTAAAGCTCCAGTCCCCCTCCGGTCCCGGGGATCGCGGTCAGTACGAGTGAGCGGGTGCCAGGCCCACCCGCGAGCAGCTGCTCTTCCAAGCCGGACACGACGGTCGAGAGCGCGCCGGGCCGGACCGTGAGAGCCAGTCCTGTCGGCTCGCGGTCCGCCTGGGTCGACGGGGCGACATCCACGCCGGAATTCGGCACCGCCGCTTCGGCGACCGCCGAAGAGGCACTCCGCTCGGTGCCGGTCCGGCCTCCGGCGTGCAGGTACGGGAGAAGCACTTCGTGGATCTGGTGCAGGTGCTCGGACGTGAGGAACAGATCTTTGGACAGGCTGAGCCCGTTCATGGGGCCCATCACGCTCGACAGGCCGTCGGACATCTCCTGATTGCCCGGGCCGTCGGGGCTGTACAGCGACTGGGGCGCGGGCACGTCATCTTGGACTCCAAGACCGTGCAGGAACTCGTGGACGTACGCGGCTGGGTGCACACCGGTGAACCACTCATCCTGGACCATGTCCCGCTCGGCGGGCGGCAGACCGTCGCGTACCGTCACCGAGCCGTGAGCCTCTTCGACATCGTGCGTGAACTCGACGGCGACAGACAGACGGGGACCGGGCGTCGCTGCTGACCCTGTCACCAGGTCGGGCTGAAGCAGGGGCAGCCGGTAGCCGGGCCGGTTCACGACCTGCTCCAGCGTCCGCGCGAAGGCCCCGCGCACCGAGCTCAGTTCAGCTGCCGAGACGGCGTCCTCGGGCTGAAGGTGAAGACGCCGCGTCACCCGCAGGACACCCGGCTCGCCGGTGCTCCTGCGATGCCACGTCCAGTCGTAACCGACCTCGGCCCGCTTTCCGGAACCGGACGGTCGGGTGATGAACGGGCGTGTCTTGCTCTCGTCGCGAGCGGTCACGAAGGCGTCGGGTCCCAGGCCCTCTCCCTCCCTCCCTCGGCCGCCGAACGGCGTCCAGCGGTCGGTACGCACCTGGCCGGAGCCCCACACCGGACCAAGAGCAGGCGTGAAGAGCGGTGCGGGGACAAGTTCGTCGAAAGCCGTATCCGCCGCCGCGTCACCGGGCATCAGGCTGTCGTGCCAGCTCGGATGGACGGGCGCGGAGGATTCGGCGGGGGCCTGTCGGTCTCCGGCCTCCCAGCGCAGCCCCCCGCTCGCCGGGTCCCACACGCCCGTGGCGCCCCGCGCCGCGTCGTACACACTGACGGGGGTGGTGCCGGGTTCCGATCCGAGCTCATACCGATACCGGGACACGCCGTACCGCTGCTGCCGGTCACGTGAGGTGGAGACGAACCGGGAGTCCGGGTTGTCGCTGAGCCAGTCGCGGAGGGAGACGGTTCGGCTCTCGCTGTCCGGTGGGAAGCCCCGGGGCAGGGTCGTCTCGGGATCAGCGGCCGAGAAGCGCCACAGCCTCCGGCCTGTGGTGCTCGCCACCGTGACCGTCGTTTCGGCGTGGTGGCCGGGCCGATAGTCGACCGAGAGAGCCACGTCGATTGCGCTGGTCCTCTCCTGGCCGGCCAGGTGCCGAGCGACGTCACCGAAGCCGCCGGGTCCACCGGCGGCTTCGGTGACGCGTACGACGGCTCCGTCCGCCGATGGGTCGGCCGTGGGCTCGGCGTCCCCGGCGGGCCGGTCGGCTGCGGCCATGGCCGTGCCGGAGCGAGCAGGGTCCGTGGCCGGCAGGACGGGCCCTCGCGAGGCGTGGTCCGTGTCACCGTCCGGCCGGGCTGTGGCGTCGTCGGTGGTGGGGGGTTGGTGCGTGTTGTCGGGGATGGCGTCGCGGTGGGTGGGCGGGACGGTCTGCAAGGGGGTCTGGCGGGCGGTGGTGATGTGTTCCAGTGAGGTGTTCTCGTGGCGGTGTTCGTGGTGGAGCCGGGTGGCGATGTCGTGTTCGGCGCGCGCCCAGATCTCGTTGTAGCGGGGGAGTGTCTGGTCGCGGAACTGCCCGCCCAGCCGTTCCACGGCCCGGTAGGTCGTTCCCGGTACGGACAGTGACCGCAGATCACGCTCGCCACCGACCCCGGACAAGGAAGTGTCCGGCCGCATGGAAGCCTCTCCGCCCGTTGTAGGGCCCTGTGACAGAGACGCATACGGTCCCGAACGCTCGGTCACCAGAGGCGTCGGCACTTGCAGATCACCGGGCACGACGCCATCGTCGAGCTCGGCCGCCACGGCCTCGTCACCGGTCCGACCGGGTACGTCGCCTCCGGCCGTGAAACGCCCGTGGCCGGCCTCCACGCCACGCGCATCCCGCGCCATCTCGTCACGCCGCACGTTCGCCTCGGGCAGGCGTTGACCACCTGACGAGGTTCGATCCTGCTGCGAGCCCTGGCCAGCCTGAACCAGCGCGCCGGCCTGCGCCTGCGCCGCCGTGAACTGAGCAACCCGCTCATTCCGCGTGACCATCGCAGTGTCCGGGGCGCCGCCCGAGCTCCTCCCAGAGCCGACAGACATATCTCCATCGAAGGCGGGCCCCGCACCGTCATCGCTACGGCCAGCAGTGGTCGGTATCCCCTCACCACGCTGGACGAAGGCACTAGGGTCATGCACCGGACCGGCTCCTGGGGCCGGGGCACCCGTGGATGTGGGCAGGGGCCTCGGCACCGTCGAGCCCGGCACCCCCGCACGGTCCGAACCCGATCCGACGGCCCCGGCGCCCTCCGTTCCGGAATCCGGGCCGAAGCCTCCGCCAGGAGCCCGGTTCACCGGGTCAAAGGCACCGGTGACCTCCCCGGACGTCTCGGCCGGGACCGTTCCGTCGCGGAAGCGTGCGGTCGCAGGCGGCTCACCGCCAACTGATAGGACCGGGCCGGCCGGGTCCATCCGGGCAAGCGCCGGGAGGTCGGCTCCCCCGGAGCCTTCAGCAGGTGTCCCGGAGAAAGCACCCCCAGACCGGATGGCGAACCGGTACGGCACTGCCGGGTCGCTGAGCCGCGCCCCATGACCGGGCACGGTGTTGACCGGGCCGTCCACGGAGAGGGCCGGCTTCGGCGGCAGCCCGAGCTTCTCGCGAAGGCCCGCGCCCAGGCTCAGCGCGTTGCGTGTCAGCAGATGTCCCAGCACACCGGCGCCGGCACCCGCCACGCCCGTCTCCCAGGAGGTCGTGAAACGGCCGGTGGTGAAGAGGTTGTAGATGCCTTCGGAGAAGTTCTGGTGCGCCGTGTTGGCGATCGCATCACCCGTATATCCGCTGAATTTGCGGCCCCAGTCGGTCGACAGGACATCCGCGACACCCTGCGAGAGCGCCCTCCTCAGCCCCCCACCCGGCCCCTGGGGCAGGCCGTCCAGGGCTTGGAACAGCGTCTCGGCGAGATCCTTCTTCCCGAACCGGGACACGAATCCCTCGGCCCATCGCTGCCCCAGCGCACGCGCGGCATCCGCGCCCATCACCACACCGAGATCCCGGGCGAAGAGATCAGCCGCCGTGGTCCTGAACGCCTCCCGCGCCGACGGGCCGGCCTCCCCCATCTCGAACCGCCGCGCCATACCTGCCGCGGTCTCCCCCAGGTCTCGGCCGAACCCGCCCAGCTGACCGCCACCGTCCCGGGCCGCCACCGTGCCGCCCAGGTCCTCGGCCCCGTCCCGGCCCACCGGTAACGCGGCACCACCCACCAGTTTCTCGATGGTCCCGACGACGTCCCGGCCCACCCCCTTCGCCAACAAGCCCGCCAGAGCCGAGCCGGCATACGGCACGAACACCATGAACGCACCCTGTACGGCTCCGAAGGCAACCGCCTGCTTCACGTACTGATCACCGTCAGCCGTGTACTTGCCCTCATTCGCCAGCGACCACCGCACAAACACATCCATCGCCGCGCCGAGGCCTACGTTCAACGCCTCGAACATCGCGAGCTGGGCCAGCAGCCGGAGCAGAAAACTCCGCAGGATCAACTGATAGAGAGCCCGGAGGAAGGACTGCTCGACGAGCGCCGCGACCGGGTTGAAGACCGCCAGGACCAGCGTCATCGCCCACTCGACCAAGAACTGCACGACCTGCGCGATGATCATGCGGTTCGTGTAATCGATCTGATAACCCGTCTCGCGCGCGTAATTGGCGATTCTCGCTGATGTATCCCTCAGGTTTTTGACATAGTCAGCGCCCGCCCCGGTACCGAACGTGGCCATCGCACCGGCATAGGCATCGCCCCATTTACCGCTGACCGTTCCCGACACCGACTTCGTGATGTCCGCGACCACCTCCTGGAACTCGTCCAGAGACCTCACCAGAGCGGCATGCGGAACCTCCACCTCATGGTGCATCCGCGAAGCGCTGCCCCGTGGAACGTGCATGCCGGTGAGCATCACGACGATGCCATCGAGGAAGGGATTCACCGCCATGCGATCACCGGAGTTCCCCGGTGCCGGGCGCGCGGGAGCCGGACCGCAGGACACATCCTCAGCGGACCGGAACTCTCACCAGTTGATGACATCAATGACTCCATCACGGCACACGGCACCTCCTTTCCGCGGCCCTTCCGTCACCGTAGACCCGCCGGTCGCAACAGTGCGCTGTCAAAGGGGGGCTGACAGTCCGAGTGGGAACCGTCGCACCACGGCATGGTTGACATCGGGCGCGCCCAGAGCATGTACCAGCAGACTGGATGCGGTCTGACACCGGACTCGAATGGTCCTCCGCGGTGACACCGAGTCCGGTACCACCACGCGTCGATGCCCACGCCACGCCGTCGGTGGCCGTCGGTCAGAGCGACGGTGGACGGGGCCGGCTCGACGCTCAGTAACGCGGGGGGCTTGGAGGAGGTCGGGATGCTATGGAGTGCGACACGCAGGCCGTGTCCAAGAAGTTGTCGCCGCCGGGGCAGCACATCGCGCTCCCTGTACCACTCCCGCAGGGGGCTCTCGTTCACCGGAGTCAGGTACTGCGCATCGGATTTCGCCGCGTTCGACATCGCCGAGGAAGCACAGCATTCCCTCGCCTGGCACGTGCTTTCGACCGCCCCCGACCAGCACGGGATCCGCTGTTCACCGCCACTGCCCGCTGTGATGCTCTGCGCCACTACCGGTAGTCCTTAGATTTTTAGGAATGCGGCGAGCTGGTTGCGGAACTGACCGCGTTCAAGGAACGGCCGTTAAATCACACCGTCTTCTCCTACGTTTTTCTGGACGCCGCCTACTGCAAGGCCAGGGTCAACCACCGGGTCGCCTCGCAGGCCGTGGTCATCGCGACCGGAATCTCCACCACCGGTTATCGCGAGATCCTCGGCCTGATGGTCGGCGACAGCGACTCGCAACCGTGCTGGACGGCGCTCCTGCGCTCGCTGCGTGCCCGCGGCCTGGACAACGTCCAGTTGCTGATCTCCGACGGTCACAGTGGGCTGGTGGCCGAGATCCGCTCCGTTTTCCTCGGTGCGGCCTGGCGACGCTGCCGTATCCACTTCGTGCGTGACGTCTTCTCGGTGATCGAGAAGTGTTCTGGGAAGAGGGGCACAGCCACCATCCGCACCATCTTCGCGCAGCCCACCGCCGCGCGTCCGCATTCAGCTGAACGTGGTCGCCGACATGCTCGGACGGCAGTTCGCGCAGGGCAAGAAGATGCTGTTGGACGCAGCTCCGGACATCACGGCGTTCGCGGACTTCCCCGCGGTCCACTGGAAGAAGATCTGATCGACCAACCCGCTGGGGCGGCTCAACCGGGAGATCAAACGCAGGGCCGACGTCGTCCAGGTTTTCCCCAACCCCGCCGCACTGGACCGGCTCGCCGCCGCGGTCCTGGCCGAACTTCACGACGAATGGCAGGTCTTCGAGGGGACGTGACCCGCGCCGACAAGTGGGTCAGCAGGAGTCGAAGATCCGTCGTATGGTTCCGCTTCGTTTCCGCTCCAAGGAGCGGAAAAGCGTCGACGGCCCAGTGGCACGTCGGAGAGATCATGGGCGAAGCGCACATGCAGCTCGACGTCCCCGCTGCGTTGGTAGGCGAAGCCCTGCGGCGGTCCGCGATCACGAACGGGGGACTCGCCTCCGAGGCCGCAGAGGAGTTCTTCGCTCGCGTCGCGCCACGGGAGCCGGAAGTCTGAGCGCGTGCACTGACCTGCCCCGTCTCGCAGATCCGTGGCAGCCGGTTGCCTCCCTGCGGCGGATTGCGGCGGCAGCGGGACGGCTCACGGGCGGCGGCCGTCTGCCGGTGGCGGCCGGAGATGTCGTCGTCCGGGCGAAGACCTCGGACGCTGGGTGACCGCGCAGCGGCACGACTTCGACCAGCTGGCTGCTGCGCAGCAGTGGCTGCTGGAGAACGCGTTGGGGCTCGAGGCGGATTCGCTGCCCGAGCAGCCGGTGAAACGGACGCAAGACCACATGTGCGCCCTCAACCTCGCCGCCCCCGCCAGTTCCACGCCCGCGAAGAACATCTCAACGTCCCCCGTAAACCCGTCGAAGCCCTCCCCGTCGACCTCGCTGGACCCGCCGCCACCGGACGCGACATCACCCCCGAGGACACGGTCCTGGTCGACCTCGGCATGTGGACCGCGAACGTACGCCGCCGCGCCGACAAGCTCACCGCAGAGCGACGCATCGCCCTCGATCAACTCGGCATGCGCTGGTGAGAACAGGACCGCCTTCGTACATGCTGTGGGTGCGCAGCCCTTGGGGCCTTGGCCCCTGATCTTGGACACACGAGACACTGGATCTTGAGGATCTGAGAACGGACATCTCGTGGTCATGAAGCACTACCCCGCCGAGTTCAAGGCGGACGCGGTCGCGCTGTACCAGTCGCGGCCCGGAGCGACGATCAGGCAGGTCGCCGCTGATCTGGGTGTCAACCCGGAAACGCTGCGGAACTGGGTACGGGCTGCCGGGGCAAGCCGGCCGCGGGGCCGCCGGGCGGAGATCCCCGCCGAGTCGCCCACTGCGCTGGAGGCGGAGAATGCGGCCCTGCGCAAGAAGGTCCGCGAGCTGGAAGAGGAACGCGAGATTCTGCGCAAGGCGGCGAAGTATTTCGCCGGGGAGACTCGCTGGTGAACCGCTTCCAGTGCGTCGCCGACCACCAGCGCCGCTTCGGCGTGAAGCGGCTGTGCACCATCCTCAACGTTGCCCGCTCGAGTTTCTACTACTGGCGCCGTACCGCAGGCGCGAGGGCGGCCCGGCAGACGGACGACGCCAAGCTCGCCGCCCGGATACGTGCGGTTCACCGTGACTCGGACGGCACCTACGGCGTCCCCAGGATCACCGCCGAACTGCGTGATGCCGGCGAGGTGGTCAACCACAAGAGGGTCGCCCGGATCATGCGCCAGGTCGGGCTGGCCGGCCTGCGACTGCGCAGGAAGCACCGCACCACCATTTCGGATCCGGCCGCCGCGAAGGCCGCCGACCTCATCGGCCGCGACTTCACTGCCGCGGCCGTGAACACGAAGTACGTCGGTGACATCACCTATCTCCCGCTGGCCGGCGGGAAGTTCCTGTATCTGGCCACGGTCATCGACCTCTCCTCCCGGCGCCTGGCTGGCTGGACGATCGCCGACCACATGCGCTCCGACCTCGTCGTCGACGCCCTGGCCGCCGCCGAGCGGTGCCGCGGCAGCCTCGCCGGCGCCGTCATGCACACCGATCACGGCGTCCAGGACGGATTCAACTGATCGTCGCAACACCTTGATCGGGAGGTGGGGCGATGGGTGCTGTGGAGCGGCACAAGCAGGTCCGTGCGTATCGGGGGTTGATGCCGTCGCCGGGCAGGCCGTCGGTGGCCTGGCGTGAGGACAGGGTCAGGTTCAGGACGGCGATCGCTCGGGGTGCCAAGACCGAGGTTGCGTGCTGTGCTGCCGGGGTGTCCGGGCCGGTGGGGTTCCGCTGGTTCCGGCACGCTGGCGGCGTGAATCCGTGTCTTGCTGATGAGGTGTCCGGGCGTTATCTGTCGTTTCCAGAACGGGAGGACATCGCTGTCTGGCAGGCCCAGGGCGTCGGAGTCCGCGAGATCGCCCGCAGGCTCGGACGGGCGCCGTCGACGGTCTCTCGTGAAGTGCGGCGCAATGCCTCCACCCGGACCTACACGCTGGACTACCGGGCCTCGACCGCGCAGTGGCACGCTGAACGCCGGGCCCGGCGCCCGAAGACAGCCAAGCTCGTGGACAATCCGAGGCTGCGAGCCTATGTCCAGGCCCGTCTGTCGGGGGACGTCACCGACGCCGGAGGCAACCGTGTCGGCCCCGAGGGCCCGGCCTGGAAGGGGCGCAACAAACCGCACCGCGGGGACAGAGGCTGGGTGACAGCATGGAGCCCGGAGCAGATCGCGCGACGCCTGCCGGTCGAGTTCCCCGACGACGAGGACATGCGCATCAGCCACGAGGCGATCTACCAGGCGCTCTACGTCGAGGGACGTGGTGCGCTGAAACGCGAGCTGGTGGCCTGCCTGCGCACCGGACGGGCGCTGCGGGTTCCCCGGGCACGCAGCCGGCAGAAGGCGTGGGCCCACGTCACCGACAAAGTCCTCCTCAGCGAGCGTCCCGCGGAGGCCGAGGACCGCGCTGTTCCCGGGCATTGGGAGGGCGACCTCATCATCGGGCTGAAACGCTCGGCGATCGGAACCCTCGTCGAGCGCACCACCAGGTTCACCATGCTGGTCCACCTGCCGCGCGAGGAGGGTTACGGCGTGATCCCGCGCACCAAGAACGGCCCTGCTCTGGCCGGATACGGCGCCGTTACGATGAAGGACGCCCTGGCCAGGACGATGACCACGCTGCCTGAGCAGCTCCTGCGGTCTCTCACCTGGGACCGTGGCAAGGAGCTGTCCGCGCACGCCCTCTTCACGGTCGAGACCGGCATCCCTGTCTACTTCGCCGACCCTCACAGCCCCTGGCAACGCGGGACCAACGAGAACACCAACGGCCTGCTGCGTCAGTACTTTCCCAAGGGCACCGACTTGTCCCGCTGGAACAGCGACGAACTCCAGGCTGTCGCGGCGGTCTTCAACAACCGGCCCCGGAAAACCCTCGGGTGGCAAACCCCGGCTGAAGTGTTCACCAAGCAGCTACGATCGCTCCCACCAGCCAGTGTTGCGACGACCGATTGAATCCGTCCAATTCCGCTCCCGTAAGGTCGCCGCCGTCCTCACCCGGCACGGCCTGGTCGGCTCCATGGGCCGGGTCGGGGCCGCCGGCGACAACGCCGCGATGGAGAGCTTCTTCGCCCTGCTGCAGAAGAACGTCCTCGACCGCCAAGTCTGGGCCATCCGGCAAGAGTTGCGGATCGCGATTGTCACCTGGATCGAGCGGACCTACCACCGACGTCGGCGTCAGAAGCGCCTGGGCCGATTGACCCCCGTCGAGTACGAGACCATCATGACCCCACACGCAGCCCTGGCTGCATAAACCCCACTGTCACCCGATCATGCAGCAGTCCCGCGTGTTGACCGGCGGCTAAGGGAGCAGACAGCGTCCCGCCAGCCCGGATGACCAACCTCCGTGAGGAAGGTCGGGGCCCTTGTGAGATCGAGCCGGGTGCGGTGCCAGCGGGCGGGGCGGCGCCAGTGGCCAGAGGCATCGCGGGCGACATCGACGCCGACCTCCACAACCAGGCCCGGCCGACGAACGGGACGTTCAGTGTGTCGCGGCTGCCCTATCCGGGCCGCCATGCGCAGCAGTGCGGTCACCACACCCAACAGGTTCCAAGTAGCGCTTCACGCCTACAGGTAGTCACGCGCCACGAACATCGTCACCGATTGGGGCTCGAGTCTGCCCTACGCTGAGATGTTGAAATCTTCCCCAATTGTCAGAGACCGCAGTTAGAGTCACGGCCATCCGCGTTGGCACGCTCAGAACGGCAACAACATGGCCAAGACCATCTTCTACAGCTTCCACTACCAACGAGACGTCCACCGAGTGCAACTGGTGCGCAACATCAACGCGCTCGAAGCACAGCCGCTGCTGAACGCACAGGAATGGGAGCAGGTGCGCCAAAGTGGCGACAAGGCTATCGAGAAGTGGATCCATGACCAGATGACATACAAGAAGGCTGTCATCGTCTTGATCGGCAAGGAGACGGCGTCTCGGCCGTGGGTCACCTACGAGATCGAGAAGGCGTGGGCAGCCAAGAAGCCGCTGCTGGGGGTCCGTATCCACGGGCTCTCGTCCATGGGGGGCGTTGATAGCGCTGGCCCCGATCCCTTCGCGAGGACAGACGCTGCAGGCTCGGCGCCGATCTTCGACCCCACGGTCACGGACTGGTCGGGAAAGATCGACAGTCAAGCGACGTACAACAAACTGCGTGCCAACCTGGAGGCTTGGTCGAGCCAGGGAGCGACGAAGCGCCCGTGGTAGCCCCCGCCCCGTGCCCTTTCTGTGTGATCGTCGCGGGGGATGACGCTCACACGAGGTTGGTGTACCGCAGCCCCGAGGTCACGGCATTCTTTCCACTGGAGCCGGCCACCCGCGGTCACACCTTGGTGGTGCCGAACCGTCACGTCGCGGACCTGACGGACCTGACCGCTCGTGAGGCACAGGATGTGGGAGAAGCGGTCCTACGGTCGGCGCGTGCGATCCGCTCAGCCCTCTCACCCGACGGGCTGAACGTCATCCAGTCGACTGGCGAGGCTGCTACACAAACTGTGCCGCACGTGCACTTCCACTTGGTGCCTCGTTGGACCGGGGACCGCATGACGCTCAGCTGGCCAGCCGGGGCAGCCGAGGACGACCAAGCGCAAAACCAGACCCTGGCTGCTATCCAAAGCGTGCTCTTCAGCGAGGCCGGAGCCGTGGCGCCCGAGGATCGCCGACAGCATCTGTCCTTCATCCAAGCCGTGATCACACGCATGTCGCAGGCATCGTCGTCCTCAAAGTCGTGGCTCCTGCCGATCGTGACCCTGACCTACGGATATGCGATCACCAAAAAGTCGCTACTCGTGGCGCTCCTAGGTTGCCTCGCGATACTCGTCTTCGGCGTCCTCGATGCCAACTACCTCAAACAAGAAAGGGCCTTCCGCAAGCTCTACGACGATGTAGCAGCGGGTCGCCCCATCCCGGCGTTCTCCCTGAACCCGACGCTCGCGTCACCAGCAGGCACACGGCAAAACTACTGGCCCGATCGACGCGACCTGCGCTCATGGGCAATCGCTCCCTTCTACGGGCCCCTCATCCTGGCGGGGCTGGGGGTAGTCGGCTGGCTGCTCTCCCGCCGGTATAGCTAGTGACCTACTGGCGCACCGGCGCAGCCACAGACGGAACAGCGGCCGTCCGCGCGCGGGACGCCCCGGATGCGCACCGCTCTCGGGCCGGCTCGCCTGGTTCTACCGGTCCCCTGCCGAACCCGGGGCTTTCAACAGGGAACCCTCTGAGACCTGGCCCGGGTGATAGGTCCGGCGATTCTTACTGCTCGGCTCCAGCGGGAGTGCCTCACCCGTTGAGTCGGTGTCGATAGGGACGGCCTGGCCGTCGTCGTACACGGCCCACGCCACCACGGGATCGGCGAACGACTCCTCGCCCGGGTTCCGCCACTCCGTCATCCACCCACCACCTGGGACGACACCGACGATCTGACGACGCTCGCGTACTTCCTTGAATCCGCTCAGGTTCTCCGCACGCCGCAACTGCCCTTGCCACAGAACCAGAGCGCAGCCGTCATCATCCCAAGCGTGCACAGGACACGTTGTGATGTGGTTGCCGCGGTCGAAGACGGCTTCGGTAGGCACGGTCGCCGGAATCATTAAGCCTCCGTGGATAGGTGAGCAGCACAGTCTGGCGTGCAGACGAGGAGGTGAGGTCTGTAATGCCGACCTCGGCTTGCTCCGGGTCTAATCCCACTTCGTCACCAATATCTGGCCCGCCGGTTCGTCTCGTCGTTCGGCCTGTACAAGCGCACCTGCTCTCCCTGACCGCCGCCGTGCCGCATATCGCGCGGTCGATTCCCGGGCCCGACGAGAACCCGGTCCATCCGTCCGTTACGAAGCAGCGGCGGTTTCCGTGTAACCGATGAGGGCGGCCAGCTCTTCGTACTGGTACCAGTCCTCTTCCTCGCGTTCCCGGACCTGTCTGACGAACTCAGCCCATGCCGGATGGCTGTGAAGCTGGGGGGACTTTGTCCAGAAGAGCGCCGCGAGCGCGGGCATCCTCGTGGCGGCCCGGCAGTCCACATTCCCGGCCCAGGCCTCCAGGATGTCCCCCAGCTGTTCCGGCTGGATGAGGCCGGCGAGCGGGATCACCACGCTCGCACCGAAGCGTTCTCCTTGGCGGTAACCGTCGGCAGCAGCCAGGATCTGCGCCACGATGTCGGTGAAGTAGGCGGAGGGATTCGCCGCAATGACACGAGCCTGCTGATCCGGCCTCAACGCGGCGAACTTGGTCGCTAGGGCGGGGATACAGGCTCGGACGGTGTCGCTCCCGGCCAACGCGATCACATTGATCACCTGTTGGGCTTCGCTGCTGTCGGATGGGTACTGAACCTGGCCGACATAGGCGTCGATCCGCTGGCACACCGTCTCGTCGAGTGCGTCGGTGAAGACGTCGCAGTTGCCCAGACGTGCGAGCCCCCTCAGCTGCTGGTCTATGTGCAGTTCGTTGAACTTGCCCATGGCTTTGGCGACGGCCTCCCGCGCAGCGTTGCGGTCGTGCTGGGCGAAGGCGATCAGGCACGAAGCGTGGCGGTCCGCGGCCACGCTCGCGGGGATGCGGCTGGTTTCGGGCACCGGCAGTTCCAGCATGGCGTGCTTGGCGGCGGTGCCGACGATCTGCTTCCAGGCGCTGGCCTTCACCCGCCGGGCGAACGTCTGCACCACGTAGTCGGCGTGACCGACGAAGGAGGAGTCGTCTACGTGGGCGATGTACCGGTCGAACGCTTTACGCCCCTGAGTGGGCGGATGCACGAGGAGAGCGTCCAGCGCGGCCACGAGATGGGCCCGCGCGTAGTCGCCGGTCGGGGTGAAAACATCACCGAGCGAACGAAGGGATGGGTGTGCGCAGAGGTTGCGGTCCTCCTTCAGACGCGACAGCTGCCGGTGCTCGATCCCGTCGATCAGCTCCAGATCGCGCGCGTCGTCCAGCAGGTTCTTCTCCACGTCCTCCACGATCTTGATTGCTGCGCTGTCGAGCTTTCCCCGCGCCTGGTCGAGCTTCGTGACGATCCCGCCGGCCTTGCCGTCGCCATCCTCGGCGAGCTGGTAGATCTTGTAGATGATGTCGGCGCAGACGGCCGTCCAGGTCGCCACGATGGCGGCCCGGGGGGTGCCGGTGCTGTGGCAGCGCAAAGCGTCGTCGACCAGCGGCCGGACCTCTTGGTGCCAGACATGGGCGATGCGTTCTTCAAGGCTCTGCACCAGGTGCTCGCTGTTCTGTCAGGGCCCGCACGGTGCGGGCCGGCCCGGCGGCCGGCCGGGGCGGAGTGGCCGTCCCTCTATGTACGGGCGGCAGACGCCACAGCACCAGGGCCGATGACTCACTGATCAGCGATTCCCGGACGAGCCTCTGCTGATCGAAAAGCGGTCACTGGTAGGGCTGGTGACCCCTAGGCTATCGACCGTCACGCAAAAGGATCACCGCAGTTCGCAGGGGCAGACCCCGCTCCAGGCGCACCGACCGAGCGCTGAGGGAGTCCGGTGGAGCGCCCCGGCCCTTACGGGGAGAGACCATTACCCACAAGCGACACGTCGGCCGCATCGTCGGCGCGGTGGCGGCCGCCGCTCTCGCGCTGGCGGGGCTGACCGCCTGCTCCGGAACAGCGAGCAAGGGACCCCCGACTGCCTCGACACCGGCCCCTGGCAGCGCCTGTACAAGAAGACCGGCAAGCCCTACCCGATGCCCTCCGCGCGAGTCGAGCGGTACGTCACCAAGGTTCAGGCGGAGAAGCGGGGGGAGTCATGGAAGATCGTCGACGTCAAAGTGTCCGGCACTTCCTGCTGATCGGAACCCTGGCGTCAGTGGTGCTCGGTTCCACCGGCACGGCGTCGGCCAGCCCGCCGATGGGCGGGCAGTGCGGTCAGATCGACAGGTTCGTCTCCTGCGATGCCAGCGGTGACGCACGCACGGAAGGGCAGCCCGGCACCAGCGGACCGCGCCACTCCTCCGCCAAGGGCAAGCAGGGCGGCAAGCCCTCCAAGTGCAAGCTGAAGAAGGTGGAGCCGCCCCCGCCGCCGGACACCATCGGCTACCAGGGGGAGGGCATGGTGGCCTACGAGCGGGTCTGCGGGAACGCGGTCACTCACGTCGGCGTCCCCGAGGGCGATGCTGTCCCGGCGGTCGACCCGGCCGTCGTTGCCGCGAGGGCCGTCGACAAGATGGAGCTGCTCGGCCCGAAGGTGGCCAGTCCCCGCGCAGGCGCCAAGTACACGGTCGGGGTTCCGCTGTGGATGTGGGTCACACCGTCCGCGACCACGTTCGGGCCGAATACGGCGACCGCGTCGGCGGGCGGTGTCGCGGTCACGGCCAAAGCCGCAGTCTCGAAGATCGTGTGGCACATGGGCGACGGTGAGACAGTGACCTGCAAGGGCCCCGGCACACCGTTCAAGAACACCCGCAACGGCATCGAGTCCCCCGACTGCGGCCACATCTACCAGCAGCCCTCCACCCAGGAGCCGGGCACGAAGTACCGCCTGACGGCGACCGCGTACTGGGACGTCACCTGGCAGGCCAGCACAGGCGAAGAGGGACAGATCCCCACCACCCGGCAGACAGCGGTGTCGTTCACCGTGGGAGAGCTGCAGTCGGTGGGCAGCTGACCGCCTGCGCCGAAAGACCGGACCAGATGCGCCGGCGAACACGAGGGCGGCTGCGCACGCTTGGTAAGACCAGTGCGCAGCAGGTCGGCCACTGGTGCGCGTATGCGGTCCTCCAGTCCGGCGGTGGTGCGCAGACTGCGCACCGGCACAGCCCTGCGGGAAAACGCGCACCAGTCGCCTGTGCGCACCCCGACAGCGCAGAACGCGTCGACAGCTGCCAGCAGCCCCTTGCGGCCACTGCGCAGCGCTCTGACTTGCGATGCGCAGTAACTGGTACGCCTTTTCCACCCGTCGTCCGGGGCGGTGCGCAGCCCGTGCAGCAGCCCAAGAAAGGCGCACCAGTGGCCCATGCACGCACTGCGCAGTGACCGGTGCGCAGCAACGGCGGGCAGCCGACCGGTGCGCCCTCTGCCTTACGTGTACAGGCCACTGGTGCGCCCTTCCCGCCCGCCAGCCGGGGCAGTGCGCAGCCCGCGACCGCCACCCGAAACGCGCACCAGTGTCTGCTGCGCAGACTGCGCACTCGCCACCGCGCAGTCCGACGAGCCGGCATCCGGCGCGTCTCGGCAACAGTCAACCCGTCCTGCCCCGAACCCACTGCCTGTACGAGGACTGCGAAGCCGGTCCGGAGCGTTGGCCAGAGATTGCTACGGATCTCGGGCCGGGAGCAGGCTCAGCAAAAAGCCATGGAGGGTCCGGCCGTGTGAGCGCGGCCGGACCCGCGCCGTGAGGCGGCGCCTTTGCCCCCTGCAGGCAATCGCGCCGCCTCCGGCCCACCGTCGTCCATCTCGCCCGGCCTCTCAGCACGACACCGCACAGCGGGGGACGTGCTCCTGCCCAGAGCCTCATCCCAGGCGCCGGAGCAGATGTCTTGCCGGGCCGTTGTGGCCGGTCCTCAGCCGCGCTCGCGCCGTTCCAAAATTTTGGAACGGTGCCAGACCCTGCGGGTCGGGTCGCTGATCGTGAAGAACGCCGGGCCGGGTGCCACGGGTTGTCGGTAGGAGCTGCCAGACTGGGCGGTTGATCATGCGTCGGCAAGCGGGGCGGGGGAGTGGGCGATGGCGGGGAAGAACGCGCGCTGGCCGTACGGGTCGACGGCCGCGCTGCGCGAGGACGTGCTGCGCGTCCTGGGCGTGCTGAAGATTGCGACCGGCGAGCAGATCCAGTGCCTGACCCGCCCGCACCTCACCGACCGCCACCGCCATGACCCGGGACGGCGCACCAAGCCGCACCGCAACGCCGCCCTGGATCTGGCCCTGCACCAACTGACCGTCTCGGAAGGGGCCACGCGCGAGGGCCGCAAGCTGTGGGGGCTGACCACCGCCGGCCTTCAGGCCGCCGCCCAAGTGCTGGACCGCCCGCTGTCCGACATGGGATCTACCGCCCGCGGCGCCGCCGCCCACGGCGCGGCCCACGCGATGGCCGTCAACGCCACGGTGCAGGCCCTGCTCCAACCACAACCGGACAACGCCCAGGCCGCCCAACGGCGCGAGGGGGACCAGGCCGTCCTCAAGGCCGCCCCGCCGGGACTCGGCAGGCTGGAGAGCATCAGGACAGAGGTGCCGCTGCTGATCACCGGCAGCGAATCAGCGCCCGGCCACGGCAGCCCGCAGGCCGACCTCGTGCTGCGCGCCCCCGAACACGATCTGCCCGTCGCGTTCGTACAGGTCGACCGCGGCACCGTCACCCCGGCCCGACTTGCGCAGAAGGCCAACAGCTACCACGCCTACTTCACCCGCGCCGGCAAGCACTCCACCCCGTGGTGGCGCCAGCACTGGCACACTCCTGCCGGGGACCCGGTACTCCTGTACGTCTTCACCGCCCACAGCGAGACGGCCGCTCTGGACCGCGCCCGGCAGACGATGGCCCTCCTGCACGAGCGTGATCTGCCCTTCCCGGTCCTCGGCACACTGCTGCCCCGTCTCCAGCAACGCGGGCCGTGGGGCGATGCCTGGTGGCACGCTGCGCGAGGCGGGAACCCCCGTCCTCTGGACGAGGCCCTCAGCTTCGCGCACGACCGCCCCTGACAGTCGGCGGTGGCCTTTCAACCTCTTCCTTGAACCGGGCGGTGCGCCGAAGCCGTTGCCGCCGCACCTGGTAGGGGAGAAGCGGGAGCGGGCTGAGCGTGCGGTGCGAATCGCCGTCTAGATTCGCCGCGAGGCCCATCGGCGCGGTCTCGCCTAGACCGGTGACCCGGTAGAAGCTACGGCGTCGGGTCCTGATGCCAGCGGAAGCCTTTGGTGTGTTGAGGTACCAGCCGTCGACCGCTCTGGGTCTTCTGAAGCCAGTCGACGACCTTGGCGGTCTCTTGATCCGACATGCCAACGGCCTCGC
This sequence comes from Streptomyces kunmingensis, assembly GCF_039533535.1. Lineage (NCBI taxonomy): Bacteria > Bacillati > Actinomycetota > Actinomycetes > Kitasatosporales > Streptomycetaceae > Streptomyces > Streptomyces kunmingensis. Next base: position 5,543 of record NZ_BAAATS010000032.1, on the reverse strand, counting down.
ACTTGGTGCGCAGGGCTTCCTTCGACACGCGAGACGGAGACCATCGCTGCCGCACGAGCATCATGTCGGACTTGAGCCTGTCGCGCTCGTTCCAGACGAGTCCGCCGGACGCCTTGATGTTGACGCCGATGAAGTCCATGAACGCCTCGACGTCTGCCGGTAGATCGGAACTGCTCATATAGCTCATTGTGCCTTCGGCTCGAGGCGAGCGCCGCACTTCCTGCGCCGCAGGGCTCGACGGACAGGGACGTCAGAGTGCGCGGCAGCTCCGGTACGGAGATGCTCGTTACGTGGACAGCGGATGGGCAGCTCTCATTGGCGCCTTCATCGGCGGCGCCGCATCGTGGGCCGGGGCGTTCACAACGCTCAGAGGTGCACGAGCAGATGCTAAGACGGCAAGACAGCGCGAGCTGACCGATGCCGCCAGCGGCCGGATCTTGGCGGGGCTCCTTGCGATCGAGAACTCCTTCGCATCGCGAGGCCGGCACTGGTCGCGGGTAGTCCCACCGCTTGTGCGCTCTCTTGAACGGGAGGTGGCGCTCCTGCCACCCGTGAAGTGGCGTCTCCGGCTACTCGTGCTACTTCGAGCAGTGAAGGTGGCGAACGTAGGTGGACGCAAGGATCATCCAGGTGGTCCCGGGCTGGCTGAAGAGTGGGTAGTCGAGATGATCAGACTCGTCGTGGCCCTGATGCGGGACGACGGCAAGCCCCCACCGCCAAGCGCTATCGAGCAGCGCGCCTGGCAGGTTCTGCAGAAGCGTGACAGCAAGCTTGAGGCGGTGTTCGCTGACCTCGCGGACGATGATGCCCAGTAGCGACTGGCTAGCGCACCCGAATCACGGCGCAGACGGCGTGCCTGGTGTTCCCGGCCAGCACCTGCACGATGATCTCTGCCGCGCTGGTCGTGTACGTCTGACCATGCGCGGTGCTGACGAGCCGAGGTGAAGGGGGCCGGCGACAGAGTGCCGCCGGCCCCACTACTCAACGGGACTGGAACCAGAGCAAGCCGTAGGTCACAACAACGCCGCCGACTGTGGTCGCCGCCCCGCGAACCAGGCCGAGACCGACTTCACGGCGCAGGCGGCGTAACCAGCGGTTGCGCGGGGATGTACGGTCCCCCTTTCGACGCTCTGGGGGTTCCAGGACCTTCTCATTGGCCGTACGCTCGGTATCGGACATGAACCTCTCCTTCGAGTTGTTCCGGTCTTCTGCAGACGGCTCCCTGCCCACCAGGGGGCCGTCGCCGTTTTCAGCGGCAGCCACGCCGTCGTCCACTCCGTGAGACGACCGCCTCCAGGGGTGTACACCAACAACAAAAGCACCCTGAAAACCCCTCTGACCAGCGAAAACAGCAGTTAGTTCAACTGAGTTATCGCGTGGTTGTGCTGGCACAATGGGGCCCATCCGAGGAGAACTGAGGCCTCATCGGGCCGATCTGAGGCTCAAGGAGGAGATAGGAGCAAAAAGCTGTAGAGGGGCAGCCATGGGTCTGGCGAGCTTCTCAGGGGCCTGCAGAACCTTTATGGGGCCCCTAGAGGCGTACTGAGGGGGAGTTCGAAGGGGGAACGAGTTGCTGGCAGGTGTTGCGGGAGAGGTTGAGCAATCCCGAGTACAGGCGAGGCGTCCTGTGCCAGATTGGGACGATGCCAAGGATGCTCCGCATGCCGAGCGAGCAAGAGCTACCGCCCGGCCCGCTGCGCAAGTTCGTGGTCGAGCTGCACCATCACTTCCGGGAGGCGGGCCGCCCTCCGGCTGAGAAGATAGCCATGGCTTCCCGCCGCCTGGAAAGCAAGGACGTTTCTCTCAGCCGGGAGACTGTGCGGCGCCTTCTGCGAGGAGCCTCCCCGAGCGACTGGGCCAGGGTCGAACTCTGCATGCGGACGCTGTGCATGATGGCTAACCAGGACCCCGACAGGCGACGCTGGCCGCCTTCCGAGGACCGGTTCGAACCCGATGACGACGAGACCTGCGTGCGCTACCTGCAATCGCTGTGGCACAACGCGGTTGACGACATCGAACCCGGCCCTGACGCTGCCCCCGCACCACCCCCGAAGGCCGCACCAGCTGTTCCCTCTCCGACCAACACGAAGAAGCCAGGAGCCTGGCCGACAACCGCGCAATCAACCAACAGCGCACCAGCCGATGACCCTTGGGCCACAACGACAACCAACAAGGACGACCCGTGGGCAACAACGCCGCAGAAACAGAACACGTACAGCGACGAACCGCCGTTCTGAGAAGCGGCCAGTTGCTCGGAGGGGCCTTGACCCCGGTTTCTGAACACACGGGAAAGCCTCAACCGCTCAGTAGCATCGCTGCGCACGAAGAGAACTACCAGCGCATGCCGAGTTGGTCGAGTGCGGTGCGTCGTTCGGTAGTGAGCTTGTCGGCGCGGCGGCGGACGTTCGCTGTCCACATGCCGAGGTCGACCAGGACGTCGCCCTCAGGTGTGGTCTCGCGGCCGAGGGCGGCGGGCCCGGCCAGCTCCACGGGCAGGGCCTCGATGTGCTTGCGGGAGATGTTGAGATGTCCTTCGCGGGCCCGGTACTGGCGGGCGGCAGCAAGGTTCAGCGCCCATTTGTGGTCCTGAGTCAGCTTCACCGGCCGCTCGTCGGCTTCGGTCGGCTCGATGCCGAGGGCGTTCTCCAGCAGCCATTGCTGTGCGGGTTGCAGTTGCTCGAAGTCGTGCCGCTGCCCCTGCACCCAGCGTCCGAGGTCTTCGCCCTGAACGACGACATCCCCGGCCGTGGTGGGCAGGCTCCCGCCGCCGGCCAGGTGCGCCTGGAGCAGGCGCAGGCAGCGCTGCCAGCCGGTGTCCCAGGCCGGGCACCACCCAGGATCGACGTCGTCCAACTGCCGCCGCCGTTCCTCGGTGAGCGCCCCCGCCGCCGACCCGACCGGCTCCCCGGCCTCCCGGCGCGCGGCGATCCGGTCCGCCAGCCTGGCCGCATCCCGCATGTTCTTCGCCCACTTCCCCACCGGGTAGTCGTTCCACACGGCGGTCGCGGGCGGCAGGAAGTGCCCATGCCCCTGCGCCCACGCCCGCGCCGCGGCCAGGCCGTCGGCGAACGCGTCCTCGCGCGGCGCCCACACCATCCCCAGCCCGTCCAACTCCACGACCCGCTCAGCGTCCAGCCTCCCGGCCTTGTACGAGCGCCGCTGATGGGTCAGCCACACCCCGAGCGGGAATACGGCCGGGCTCCAGTCCTCGGGCGTCACGAACGCGTACGGCACGTGCAACGGCCCGTCCCCGCGCTCCTTCACGTACCGGGCCGCGGCCTCGATGCCGCGCAGCCAGTACGCGCCTTCCGGCTCCAGGACCCGCAGCCGCAGGAACCGCGCGAGCTCCGCCGGATCGCGCGGGCTGGAGAACTTCAGCAGCTCCCGCGCCCCCGCACTTACCGCCTCGACCGGCTCCCCGTCTTCCGCAGTGTCGATGTCCTCCGGGAAATCATCGTCGTCAGCAGCCGCATGGGTATCCTCGTCCCAACTGCCGCTCCTGGCACGGGAGTCGGCAAGCGCCTCAATGGTCTCAGTGTCGTGCGCCCTCAACGCCTCAAGGATCTTCGCCAGCCCTCCGTAGGTAGGAGATGTCAATAGATTGTCCACGTCTTCATCCGGACCGAGAAATACCGGGACGACCAAAGAGGCAATTTTGCCCTGCCCTGGCTTCATGCGTAGGGCCCGCCCGACCATTTGCACGATATCGACCATCGACCCGCGCACATCACAAAAGGCGACGGAATCACAATTCGCGGTATCAACGCCTTCACCCAAAACCTTGACTGAAGACAAAACCCGCAATGCAGCAGGCAACAATTCGACCCCAGCGCCCCCGCCCCGCGGCCCCTCCTGGCCCTCGTCCTGGCGGCCCCCGCCCTCGTGCTCCTGGTCCTGGTGGTCCTGGTGCTCGATGACGTCGGAGGCGAACTCCTCCAGCACCGCCCGCCGGTGCGCCGGCGCATGCTCACCGTGCAGCCAGCTCGACCACACGCGCCGCGGATCCGGGTACGTACGTGGGTCCTCCTCCCACAGCCGCACCGCGGCCTCTCCGATCCCAGAAGCCATGGCCTCGGCCTCGGCCACACGCGAGTGGAACGTCAGCAGCTTGCGCAGGTTCTCCCGCGCCGCCGCGGTCAGCACCCCCGCCTGCAACGCAGCCAACCGCGCACCCCGCACCCGCTCCGTACCCGACCCGAGCTGCGCCCGGTGCCCGTACTCCGGATCCCGGATGTCGACACACACCACCTGATACGGCGCGATCAGCCCCCGCCCGATCGCCTCCGACAGCGTCAGCTTGTAGGCGACAGGCCCGAAGACGGGGGAATCCTCGCTCATGCTCGCCACCAACCGCGAGCCCTCCCCGCCGCCCACGCCATTGCCGTCCTGGGCGGCCTGCCACACCCGCGGCGTCGCCGTCATGTACAACCTGCGCGCAGCCGGAACCTTCATCTGGTCGTGCACGGCCGCCCACGGCTTCAGCCCATCACCACTCGTCCGGTGCGCCTCATCAATGATCATGAGGTCGAACGCCTCCAGGCCCAGCGCGTGCGCCTTGCGCAGCACATCCACGGACGCGTAGGTACCGAACAAGGTCACCTGCTCCAAGTCCCGCACCCAGTCGATCAGTTCACCTTCGTCCGTCGTGCACGGCAGCCCTCCGGAGTCCTTGGCCGGCAGGGAACACACCCCCACCATCGCCCCCGACCGGCCCCCATCCCGCCGCCACGCAGTCGCCGTCTGCACCAGCAGATCCAGCGTCGGCACCAGCACCACCACCCGCCGCGCCCGAAGCCGCCGCGCGCTCGCGGCGGCGATGAGCGTTTTGCCGGAGCCGGTCGCGGCGATGCACTGGCACCGCAGCCCCGCCTCCGGCGGACGCCCGTCAGCGGGCTCCTGAAGGGCCCGCAGGATGGCGTCGACCGCTTCCACCTGATGCGGTCGCAGCATCTGCCCGGGAGGCCGTTCTGTGGCCTCCCGGCCCCGGCCATCCTGCGGGCCCTGCACGGTACCGCCATTGCTGTTGCGGACACCGACTGTCATTTGTCCTCCGAATTTCAGGCGCTGCCGGTACATCTAACGTGGGTTGATCTGCTGACTCTCCGAGTGCGGTATGAAGGGTTTGACAGCCTGTTTTCCATCTCACCCCCGGAGAATTCTTCCGGGGAAGGTACTTGAGTTCAGAATTCAGCTGGACCGGAAGAATGACACATACCCCGGTACCAGCTTGACGGCCTGTCAGACGCGTTGTTTCTGTGGGCCGGTAGCGCGCCCTCATTACAGAATGTAGCGCATCCGAAGTTTTGACACACGCAGTCTCGCAGAGTTGTCCTGAAGTCTCCGGGACTGGTACCTTCGGGGTGTGAGAGCGAGCATTCCCGATCATTCCTGACCGGGCGTCAGCCGCAAGGGCCGGCCAGGACGAAGTCTCCAGAGCAGGGGAGGCGGCACAGACCCGGACCCCCTATAGCTGCCGCTTTCCGTCGATTCCGCGGAGCGGATTCGACCCAGGCCGGATCGCGGAGCGATCCGAGCCGTCAGCA
>NZ_BAAATS010000031.1:0-19914 GCF_039533535.1 Streptomyces kunmingensis | reverse complement strand
CTGCCCAGCAGGTCACACACCACACCACGACCGAGACAGACCTAACGGAGTCCTACTAGGAAGTGGTCCAGGACGACCCGCTCGGCGCCCTTCGCGGTGAGGCGGGGGTGGCGGGCGATCTCGGTGCGGCCGTGGAAGACGACAAGGTCGCTGGAGCGGAGCACGACTCGGACGGTGCGGCCGATGAACCGGGTCGGAACCGAGTAGCGGCAGACCCTCACCGCGATCATGCTGTAGCGGTCCACCCGTGGGGTGAACACGACGCCGGTCTCGAAGGAATGCTGCGGCAGCGGCATCAGCAGCACGGACTCGTGGGCGAAGTCCTGGCCGATGGTGCGGATCCGCATCCCGATCCGCCGGTCCTCCTCCGCCCGCTCGAATTCGGCGAAGGACCCGTTGAGCTCCTCCAGAAAGCCCACTCGGGGGACGGGGGTGAGGTAGTTGCGGCGGAAGTAGCCGACCGGCCCCTCCACTCCACCCTTCTCATGGGCGCCGCGGAGTCCGGGTTCGCAGTAGAAAGGGGTGAATCCAAAGTGCTGTCGGAACTCCGTCCACCTGGGGTGTTCGTCCCGTGACCGGCTCTTGTGGATCACTCGGGAGACCGCCGGAGAGAGGTTGTCATAGCGGATCTGCCCGGCCGGGACACCTCTAATATGCGGGTCTCGATGTCAAGCCCTGGAGAACTCACTGGGGGCTCCGTGGTGCGGTGAGGCAGGATGACAGCCGTGATCAATTATCCGTGTGTGTGCTGCGGTCACCGGACTCTCGGCGAGCCACCGGGCTCGTTTGAGATCTGCTCGGTGTGCTTCTGGGAGGACGACCGCGTGCAGCTGCGTTGGCCCGACTGGGCTGGCGGAGCCAACAGGCCCTCGTTGATCGAAGCCCAGGCAAACTTCAAGCAGTTCGGCGCATCTGAGGAACGATTCGTGGCCAAGGTCCGACCACCTCGGGACGACGAGCCTTTAGATCCGCACTGGCGCCCCATCGACCTCGAGCGCGACGTCTTCGAGCGCCGGGGCGAAAGAGATGCCCCATGGCCCGATGACTGCACGGTGCTGTACTGGTGGCGCTATCGCGATGGGAGATCTTGGCGTCGCAGCAACTGAGGCACGTCAGGAGGCATCTCCATCGAGTCTGCTGAGGAGTCCGTCGAAGATCTGCTCGCGAGCGACCTGTCCCTTGGCCGCCGCGTCGTCTCGCTGGCGTTCGAGAGTGGGCCGGAACTCGATCGTGGTGACGAAGAACGTGCACGATTCGCAGATCGACTCGAAGTGGCAGTCCATCTCGACGGGGCGAGCGCAGTAGCCGTTGCCGAGCATCCGACGGTGCATCTCCCGGCGGAGCTTGGCCATCTCCGTTCCCTCGGCGTCGGCCGGCAGCTGGCGCGGGGCGTCGTAGAGTGCCTCGACCTTCTCCGAGACGGCGAAGTACTCGTCGGCGACGGTGCGGTCGGCGATCCTCGCGTAAACGCGTGTCATGGACAGCGACCGGTGTCCAAGAAGTGCGGCGATGGCTTCCAGGGACATGCCCCGGTTGATCGCCTGGGTGGCCAGAGTGTGCCGCAGTTGGTGCGGGGTGACCCGGCCGAGTCCGGCCTGCTGGGCGGCCTTGCGGACCGCGGCCTCGATGCGAGAGGCGTTGACAGGGCGGCCGTGGTCGGTGAACAGCAGGTTCGAGCGCAGGCCCTCGGGCCGGTGCAGCAGCCAGTCGTCCAGCATCGTCTTCAGCTGCGGGTGCAGGGGAACGTAGCGGTCGGTGTGCATCTTGCCGACCGGGACACGGAGCCAGTAGGCGGAGCCGATCTGCACGACTGCGTCGATGGTGAGGCCGAGCATCTCGCCGCGGCGCATACCGGTGCGGGCGAGGATCTCGATGGCCAGCCGGGCGAACGGATCGGGGTCCTGGCGGGCGGCTGCCAGCAGTTTGGCGGCCGCGGCGTCGTCCAGGAAACGGGGCAGTGGTTCGTCTGCGATCGGGAAGTCGCTGTCGAAGATCAGCTGGCGGGGTGGCCGGTCGGCGGCGTCCCACTCGTCTAGGCGGCGGAAGAAGCCGCGGAGTTTGCTGAGGCGGTCGCGGACGGTGTGCCGGTGCAGCGGTCCTCCGCGGGCGGCCGGCCGCTCCAGCAGCCACTGCCGATAGCGTTCGACGTGCCGCCGCTTGAGCTCAGCAACGCAGGTGACGTCCGTGTCTTCGGCTGCGACCAGGAGGGCGAACTCCCGCAGCGTCAGCTCGGCGTTCTTCACGGTGCCCGGCCGCATCGTTCCGGCGATCTGCCGCAGAAAGTGCTGCATCGTGTCGGCCATCGCGGCCGGGACTCGGGACCACTCCTGGGCTCGCATGTCGGCGTGGTCCGGGGAGCGCCGGCGTGGGAGCTGGTCGGTCAACTCGCAGTGAAACAGGGTCGCTTCCAGGTTGAACAGCGCGGTCGACAGGGCCTTGACCCCGCGGTTGGGGATGCGGCGGGCTGCCTCCAACAGCAAACGGCGTCCCTCGTCCCAGTCGCTTTGCTGCAGTTCGTGCGGCGGCTTGCCGAACAGCGCGACGAAGTGGGCCAGCAGGTTGAACTGGGTCATCGCCACCGTGTCGCGAAAGCCGAGCGTGCGGGCCGTTTCCATGAACCGCAGGTGCAGTTCCGGCGCCGTGCGGGCGAGCACGATGCCCAGTCGCGGGCGCCGGGCGACCAGATAGTCCGCCCCGGGCTGCAGACGTCCGGTGACCGAGAGCCAGCTGATGAACCGGTGGGTCTCGTGGTTGAAGGCGAGCCGGCATTCCAGCGGCAAGCAGCAGAAGTCGGCCAGGTCGGGCACCGCGGCGAGCAGAGTGCGGGCTCCCCAGCGGACCTTGTGGTCGGTGTTCATGCCCTGCGCGGCCCGGTGGGCGAGGTAGTGCTCGACCAGGTCCGGTTGCACGATCGGCAGGGCGGCGGCGCGGGCCCGGCGCATCAGTCCTCCACCCGATCGGCGTCGATGGCGGCACTCGCCTGGAGGTACTGCTCGACGAGCCAGCTGTTGGCCAGGTGGATGTAGATCCTGGTCGATTCGATGGAGCGGTGTCCGGCCTGGGCCTGTACCGCCTCCAGGGCCATGCCCGCCTCCCGCAACCGGGTCAGGCAGGTGTGCCGTAGCTGGTGGCACGTCAACTTCGGTAGCCCCGTCCGTTTCCGGATGCCGTCGAGGATCTCGTCCAGGCCGTCGGCGGACAGCGGCCGACCCCGGGTCGGCCCGCGCAACACCACGAACAGCCGGTCGTGGCTGACGGGCGGACGTTCACGATCTAGGTAGTCGCCGACCGCGCTGAAGAACTGTGCGGAGACGGGTATCAGGCGCTGGTGGCCGCCCTTGCCCTCGCTGATGAAGACCCGACGTTCGCCTGGTGAGAGGTCGCCCAGCCGCAGGCCGAGGACCTCGCAGCGGCGAAGTCCCCCAAGCAGCATCGCAAGGACCATGGCCCTATCCCGTGCGGTGTTCACGGCGCCGAGCACAGTTTCGACCTCAGCCGGGCCGAGAACGCGTGGGAGGGTTCGGGGCGTGCGCATAAGCGGTGCCCCACGGTTGCCGCTGCGGCGGCGGTTGGCCAGCCCCGTCGGCACCGGGTTGCGATTAACGGCCAGGTCGTCGCGGGTCATCAGGTAGCCGAACAGCCCAGAGATGCTGGCGAGCCGGCGCTTGATAGTCCGAGCCGAGAGCCCCGCCTCACCGTCTTCGAGTCGGACGACCTTCGGTCCCCGCCTCGGCTTCTTCTGGGCGGTAATGAACGCGAAGACGTCCGCGGTGACGACGTCGGCGGGCTCCTTGGGCACCACCGAGAAGAAGACCTTCAGGTCGTAGGCGGTGGCCAGCAGGGTGTTCGGCCGACAGCGTGCCGCCACGAACTCCAGATAGTCGTCGACCAGGGTGTGCCCGAGAGATGCCGTGGGGTTGCCCGCGGCATCGACGCTTCGTACCAACTGCGGCTGCCAGGCCATCCCAGCTCCTCGACGGGAGCGACCATCCTGACCGGCAGCGCGAGATCGCGGAAGAGTTGTCACCCACATAACCGCCCAGCACGCTGAAGGCGTGGACGTGCCCTTCCAGGAACGCTTCCTGGCCGCTGGTGGCGAAGACGCGGTGCACCGCCTTGCCGGAGTAGGACAAGCGCAGGCTGAACAGGCTCAAGACCACACTCTGCCCAGCCAGGCGCACGGTCACGTCTCCGAAGTCGACCTCGGCCTCCTGGCCGGGTCGGTGCGATTGCGGCACGAACACCTCGGCACTGCCGACTCCGGCCTCGGCCCGGATCTCGCGCCGGCGCACCGCGACGTAGGCGCGGACCATTCCGTAGGAGATGCCGTCCGCGTGATGCTCATCGAGCAGCCGGTCGAAGACGCGCTTGGCGGTGTGACGCTGCTTGCGCGGCGCGTTCAGGTCCGCCCGCAGCATCTCATCCACCAGCGGCTTGAACGGATCGATCCGGGTCGGCCTCGGCGGGAGCTTCTTCCGCGGCTGCGGCCACGCGGACTTCAGTGCCTGTTGCACCGTGGGATGACCGACCCCGTACTTGCGCATCAGGGCGCGTTTGCTCAGCCCGGCATGATGGTCACGGCGGATCGCCGCGTACAGATCGGTCCTCGACTTCGGAGTCATCGGCGGCCCCCAGTGACATGGAGCAACCCCCATGCTCCCACCGCAAGCCCCCGGGTGTTGCTGGAACTCATCAACACCGTTCCCCGCGAACTCCTGGTGTTGTCTGCACTGAACGACACACGTTGCTGGAACTCGTCTACATACTCAGCCGTCACGCCTTCGGCGGTCGCTGGCCGTATCGCCGAAGCGATCACCCTCCGACGGATAACGTGTCTGTGCCCTCCCGTCCTTCCAACCCCCCGGAAATCATGAGTCACGACAAACTGGCGCACCCGGTCATCGACACCCAAGTGATCGTCCGCGACGGCGACAAGATCCTCTTTTCGCAGCGAGGTGGACCGTACGGGAAGGGGCGTTGGCACATGCCGTCCGGGAAGCTGGACGAGGGCGAGGAGATCACGGTCGGCGCCGCGCGCGAGCTGTGGGAGGAGACCGGCCTGGAGGTCGCCCCTGATCACCTTCGGCTCGTTCAAGTCGTCCACCACCGGCAGGACGACGAGATGACCCGCATCGGCTTCTTCTTCGTCGCCACGCAGTGGAAGGGTGACCCCGTCAACAGGGAGCCCGAGAAGTGCCGGGCTCTCGAGTGGTTCACCGTGCATGAACTGCCCGACGACATCATCGAGTACCCCGAAGCCGGACTCCGCGGCTACCTCGACGGCGCGGCCCCGCTCGTCGAACACAACTGGGCGTAGCCGAGCCCGCACTTTGCAGTCAGTCCTGGCGGTTTCGTGCCGTCTCATCCACCGGCAGACACGGGCGCAGAGCCAGGCGTCCCACCTATCACCGCGAAACGACCGTGCGCCGCCGCCGATCAGCCGCCCAAGGGGCATCCGGGGACCGTTGCGTCAGCACCGGCCCACCGGACGGCCCAGCCGGGCGCACGCGACGGCGACGTCCACTGCGGCGGATGGCGTCGTGGGGCCGCGGTGGGGCCGGCCGGCCGTGCCACACGGACGGACACGGTGATCAACCGTTGAGCGGGAGTTCGTACTCATGCCACGGGGACCAGTTGCCGTCGTGGTCGCGGTTGCGGCCCCAGTAATCTCCGCTGGGGGTGAAGTAATAGACCCTGAAGGTCCAGGGATCGCTGGGTTCGTTTCCGTACACTTCGTAGTCGAGGGCCCTTACGGGGCCGCCGACCGGCTCTCCGCCCACGCCCATGGACTGCCAGCCACTCCACTTCCCGCTGGAGTTGGTCTGATAGCGGGTCCACACCGCCGAGTCGGTGCCGACGACGAACTCCTGCTTCCTTTCGTTGGGCAGTTTGTAGGTGGTGACGCCGTGCTCGCAGATGTAGACGCCGCCGCCGCGCGAGCAGTTGCTCGCCTCGGCCGGCGTGGCCACCACCGCGACACTCGCGACGGCGGCGGCCGCGATCGTTGCGGCCTTGAGTCTCTTGAACAGCATGACGTTTCTCTCCTCGGGTTCACGTGCCTGTCCTGCGTGACGAAGCAGTGCAGGGGGTTGGTGGAGCAGACCTGCTGATTCAACCGCCGGCGGCACGTGCACCCAAGGCAGTTGCACCTGCAGAAATACACCCCGTCATACTTCTGCCGGTGCTCGCCCTCCAACGGGCCAAGCCGGGCAATCGGACCGTCCCGTTGCAGGCATTCCTGGACGCCGAGCGCGGTCACCACAGGCTGCACAGCCTCCGGCCGGTCAACCCGACCGCCCGGTTCGGCCGCAGTTCGGCCGGTGAGGGACCTATCCAGTCCGGTGAACTGAGTGTTCCGGCCTGTGGGGTGCGGTCTGTGTTGAGGCGCTGCGCCGGTTGGGGGCGGCTTCGCCGGTGAGGCGGCGGGCCACGAGTCGATCACCGCGAGATGGATCATGGCTTCGGGGTTGTGCGCAAGGCGCTCGTAGTCGCGGGCACAACAGCGGTGGTGCGTGCGCCAGCCGATGCTGGGCTCGATGGTCCAGCATCGCGGGATCGTGAACCCGCCCGCTTCGCGCGGGTGTTGCATGGGATGGACGTCGATGCGGAGGCGGTCCCCGTGGCCGATGGCGGGTCTCCCCTGTTCGCGGGCCGTCAGGCTGCTGCGCTGCGCCGACCGGTCACACGCCGATCGCGCTACTCGTCATCGCCCGGCTGTTGGTCGTACGTGTCACTGGCTGCCGGATGACCGTCCGGCAGGCCTCTGTAGGGGCCACGGCTCGGTGCGGGAGGCCGACCGCTTGCCCGCACAGCGCGGATCACGAGGTGCAGGGGCGCGGTGCGGTGCGGTGGAGTTCATGTCGGTGTCGAGAGCCGTGCGAGTGCTGCTTCGTAGCGTGCCTTGACTTCCGCGCCAGCCGTGGCCCGCAGCAGGGCAGCGAGTGCCCGCACCGCACCGTCCTCGTAGCCGTAAATTCCCGCTTCCCGGGCCGCGTCGTCGAGTTGTGAGATGCCCTCTGCCTCGTTCCCAAGCCCCAGCAGGGCCTCGCCCTTCACGATGAGCAGCAGGATGCGGGGATGTCGGCGGAGTCCGGTCGGTCGTCGAAGGCCAGGGTCTGGTCCGCGGTGGTGAGGGCTTGGTGCCACTGTCCGGCGTCGACCCGGGGCCCGGCGAGGTGCTGCAGGGCCAGTCTTTCCACGGTCCGGTCGCCGGCCTTGCGCGCCAGCTGTGCAGCGTGCTCGCAGCCTCGACGGCCTGGGGAGCACGCGTTGCGCTGCCTGACCAGGTCGCGCATGGCCGGACCACCCCCGCGTCGGCGGGAAGCACAAGGAGGCCCGGGACTCGCTGACCACCCTCGGCGGCCCCCGCACTTGGTCTTAGCACATGCCACTCCTGGCGGGTTCAGTCAGCCCAGCGGATGGTGAAAATTCGGCTCTGGGCTTCTTCTTCAGCGGTGTCGGCAGTGCGCTCATAGTGGCAGACCAGGCACTGGCCGACGCCGACCCCCATGCCGTGGTCATCCTGATGGTCGGAACTGAAGGACTCGTAACCGCAGACGGGACAGTGCTGCAGGTCGAGGCCCTCGGGGTTGTGCTTGGGGTGGTAGGGCGTGTGGAGTTTTGTTGCGGTCTGGGCGCGCCGGGCGGCTTCCTCATCGCCTATGCGCAGCAGCAGGGCGGCGGCGCGAGCGCGGGAATGGGCGTCGGCGTCGTTAGCCTCCTCCCAGGCCCGGTCGGCGTGCTCGGAGTTGAGACACCGCAAGGCAATGTGGTCGTCCAGGGCTAGCAGGGCGTCGATGTGCTGGCGTTCCAGGGCGCCGGTGCCGCTGGCGTGGCGGACCGGCTGTGTGCGGCGCAGTCCGTCGCGCAGGGTCTCAACGTTGATGCGGGTGACGAGTGGTGGCAACGGTGGGACGTCTTCGATCCAGGGCCAGGGTGTGCCGGCCGGGGCGGCAGCGGGCTTGTCCGGCTCGGGGTCCGGCAGGACGAAGACACCGGCTTGCCCAGGGTCGGCGATGGCTTCCTCCGCGTCCTCGACGACTTTCAGCAGCGCCGAAGCAGATTTGATGCGCCCGTCGGTGTAGGCGAGCTGGATGGGCCACTCGTGGGCGACGATCGCCGCCAGGCTGTTGGTCAAGGCGGTGTCGAAGGCCCCGGCGGCCGCGGCCGCGGTGGGGGCCATCTCCAGGTCGGTGGTGCACTTGGCGTAGGTTTCTGCGCGCTCGCTTTGCATGGCGCCATCTTGCAGGAGCAGCGGCGCGGCGCGGGCGGGAACGTGAGACGACCGTCGTACGGCGCCGGAACCCTCTGGCCTACCTCAAATCAGCACGGCCAACCTGCGCGGTCTCCCACAGTGTGGCCCATGACAACGGTCTGCGCCGTGCGCACCTACAAACAACTCGCTCTGATTCCCCTCGGGTTCGCGAGCATCATGTACGGTGACCTGCTCTTCCGGGACGGCCATCGGGTGCTCGACCAGGTCTTCTTCATCGGCGGATGGGTGGTGGCGATTTCCGGGATACCGGCCCTGAACCGCTACCTGAAGGCGAACCATCTCCGTGAAGGCGTCCTCAAAATCTTCCTGATCCTGTTCATCGTCGGGAGCTTCGCGGTGCCCGGCCCGATCGCCAGTCTGGTCAAGGTCCTCGACGGCACGGCGCGGCCGGTCAACTACCGGCAGGCCGCGCTCTCGCTGGCACTGATCTACATCGCGCTGACGATCCTGTCGCGGATCGCCGAGCCGAAGGACCACGTCCTGGAGCGGCTCGCGAGCCGTATCCAGCGAGCGGCTGTCTTCCGGGCGCTGGCGAACGTTACCGGCATTTTCGCCATGATGGCCTTTCTGGGGGCACGACTCGTCGCCGCGCACCCGGTACCTCTGATTTCCACCAGCCTTACGCTCGTGGTGGCCGCCGCAGTGGTCACCCACAAGACATTCGCCCGGGCGCGGAAGCTGTGCACGCAGATCCACACCGACACACAGACCCTGCTAAGAGACCTCGACGAGCTCGAGCAGGCACGCAACCGCAGCACGACGAGCACGGCAAAGCCCTGGATCCGGCGACTGCGCGGCGAGCGGCAGGCGGGCAGCGGCCACGCCGACGAGCAGACGGCGGCGCTGCGGGCTTGGGACGCCGTCAAGCTCGGCCTGTCCACGCCCGTGGACACCGGCTACCGCCGCATCGGCCTGCCGTTCCTCCCCGACGAGGTGGTGGCCGAGATCGAGGCGAAGGTGCAGGCAGCCGTCCACGACGGAAGTGCCGGCCCCGCGCGAGCGGACCTGCAGGCCATTCAGCGAGCGTGCTCGGGCTGCCTCGACGTCCTGGCCTAGCCCGCCGGAAGCCTGCCCGAGCCCCCGCGCCGTGACAATCGCGGTGTGCCGGGCGACAACGACGGGGCCGTCTTGGGGCGGCAGTTGGCTGCCACGGCGAAGATGATCACGCACGCCGCCAAGGCTCCGGTCGGTGTCCGGGGCCGGGCGGAGGGTGCGTGGACGCAAGATGGGCCCCCGCGCTACGGCGCGCAGGGGCCCTTCTTCGGTGGGCTGCGGTTACCTATGGGCCTCGGCGGGCGCGGATGCCGCCGAGCTCGGCCATCTCCGGGACGCCGATCAGCTGGCCCGCGGTGAGTTCGGGGCTGGAGAGGTCGCCGATGCACTGCTTAGAGGTTGTTGTCTTTCCGTGCATGACGACTGCGTTTTCGCTGCTCAGGGGTAGAAGTGACGTCCGGGTGGGAGTGATGGATCGTCGTTTCGTCGCTTCTGTGGAGGTCGTGCATGCCGTCGGTTGTCGGACTCCTGGAACAGCACGAGCTTGCCGCCCGCCGTCGCGTGGACGGGCTGCGCGAGGAAGCCGACCGCATTCAGGCTGAGCTCGCGACGGCCGAGCAGGAGTGGCTGGAGTGGACGATCGCCCGCGAGCGGGTGGGTGCGGTGCTGTCGGCGCCGGGCGGTGACTCAGCCGACGCGGTGGTCACCGGCGTGCCAGACGGTGCCGTGACAAAAGTCGAGGCGGGGGGCGTCACCACCGGTGGTGACGAGGGCGAAGTCGCAGGTTCCGGTGTGGCGACAGGGGTTGGCGCAGGCGGCACTGTCGGCGGATTACCAGCGCATCCTGGCCGTGCTCGCGGATCGGGTCCGTCTCGGTCAAGGGCCGCTGACCTGCCAAGAGATGGCCTCCGCCTTCGGCATGGACGTGGTGCCGACCAAGGTGGAGGCGCTGCGGTCGAAGGCGAAACGCCTGGTCGCGCGGGGCTGGCTGGCCGAGCCGGCGGCGGGCCGGTTCACCCTCGCGCCGGGCGTGAGCGGGTCAGACGCCGGGTCATCAGCATGGTCATCGACCAGTGGACCATCGCCTCGGCGCTGGTGGTGCGGCGCTCGACGTCGCGTG
The DNA here is from genome assembly GCF_039533535.1 of Streptomyces kunmingensis. Taxonomy (NCBI): domain Bacteria; kingdom Bacillati; phylum Actinomycetota; class Actinomycetes; order Kitasatosporales; family Streptomycetaceae; genus Streptomyces; species Streptomyces kunmingensis. The sequence continues at coordinate 9,526 of NZ_BAAATS010000031.1, read as the reverse complement.
CCAGGCGGCGGCTTCGCATCAAGTGCGCGAAGAGACGCTCGACGATCCACCGCTTGGGCAGCACCACGAAGCCGCGCATGGCGTCGCTGCGCTTGACGATAGCCAGGACCAGGGCGAGCGCGGCCAGGCAGTGCTCGATGAGGCTGCCGGTGTAGCCGCCGTAGGCCCAGACGAGTTCCAGCCGGTGGTGGGCATCGGCCACCCGCTTGAGCAGCACCGTCGCGGCGGCGCGGTCGCCGATGTCGGCGGCGGTGACCATCACACCCGGCAGCAGGCCAAGGGTGTCGACCACCACGTGCCGCTTGCGTCCGTTGATCAGCTTGCCGCCGTCGAAGCCGCGGCTGTCCGCGCCGACGACCGCGTCCGCCTTGACGGACTGCGAGTCGATCACGCTGGCCGTCGGCTCCGCATCCCGCCCCGCCCTCTCGCGGAGTTGGCCGCGCAGCCGGTCGTGGAATTCCTCGCCCAGCGCGTGGTCGCGCCAGCGGCGGAGGAAAGCATAGACCCGGTCCCACGGCGGGAAGTCGACCGGCATTGCCCGCCACTTGATCCCGTTGTCCACGCGATAGCGGATCGCGTCCAGCATCGCCCGGTGGCAGTACGCCTCCGGCTGCCCGCCCCGACCCCGCATCCAGCCCGGCACCGGCAGCAGCGGCCGGACCACGGCCCACTCCGCGTCCGTCAGGTCCGAGGGACACCGTCGAACACGCTCGGGGCGATCGGCCGCATTCCCGAACCGGCGAGCGACACAATCACACGACAGGGCGGCCGAGTTGGACTCCACCGGCGCGAGCACGTACAACTGCGGCAACAGGGTCCCCTGGATCTCGGTCGGCTTCGCAACCCCGAGCTACCAAGAGGCCCTGTTCTCATGCCCGCAGCCAGCCGCGATTACCCGATCGAGACTCCCGTTCGACGCCCGCCCCTCAACATCGGAACGACAACAGCCACTTGACGTTGTCCTATGTGGTGAGGCGGAGTAGAACCCCAACATGGGTCAAGGGACGTGGAGTTGGATCGTTCCGGACGGGCTGTGGGAGATAGCGAAGCCGTTGATCCCGCCGTCGAGGCTGCGCCCGCAGGGCGGCGGGACGCCGGATAGGCCTGACGAGACGCTGTTCGCCGCGATCGTCTACGTGCTGGTCAGCGAATGCGCCTGGCGGCGGCTGCCGCCGTGCTTCGGGATCTCGAAGTCGACCGCGCATCGGCGGTTCCTGATCTGGTCGAGAGTCGGTGTCTGGGGTCGGCTGCATGAGGCCGTGCTGCACCGCCTCGACGATGCCGGCCTCATCGATGTCACCCGTGTCGTGCTCGACACTGCCCACGTCCACGCTCAAAAGGGGGTGAACATACAGGTCCGAGCCCCGTGGACCGGCGTAAGCCGGGTACCAAGATGCACATCCTGTCGGACGCGAACGGACTGCCCCTGGTCGTCGGGATCTCCGCGGCGAACGTCCACGACAGTGAGGGACTGAAGCCGATGGTGGCGGGACTCCAAACGCAACACGACCCGCATCGCGGCCGCTACTTCAAACCCCAGCGCCTCCATGCAGATAAGGCCTACGACGCGCCCCACCTGCGCCGATGGCTATGGGGCAAGCACATCGGCGTCCGGATCGCCCGCAAGGGCATCGAATCCAGCGAACGATTGGGACGCCGTAGGTAGGTGATCGAGCGGACCTTGTCCTGGCTGTACGGCTACCACCGTCTCAGCCCCCGCTACGAGCGTCACCCTGCCAACTACCTGGGCTTCCTCGGTCTCGCAGCCGCCCTGTGCTGCTACAAGCGATCACTCCGCCTCACCACATAGGACAACGTCTTACGAGTTGGTGCGTGATAGCGGGTGGGCATGCTCTGTTGGTGAGGGGTATGGCTGACCGTTCGGTACTCACGCATCCGTTGTTCACAGTCGTCTCGAGGGCTCATCTCGCCTCACTAGTAGCGGAGTTGGCCGGGCCGTGGGTGGTCGGGGTCGAGGGGCGCCGGTTCCGGGCCAGAGGCGGCGGCGAGCGGAAGCGTGCGCCGGGTGCTGGTGCCCGGCACCGGCTGGTCTTCGTGGACCGGCTGGTGGCCACACTGATCCACTTGCGCCACGACCTGCCGCACTCGGTTCTGGCCCTGCTCTACGGCGTGGACCGTTCCACCGTGACCCGGGCCGTCGAGGAGGTCCGCCGCCTGCTCGCCGAGCGGGGGTTCGCCGTCCCGGACCATCCTGGCCTGCGACTGCGCACCCTGGAGGACGTGTTCGCTTACGCCCAGGCCGAGAACGTTCAACTGCGCTTGGACGCCACCGAGGTCCAGCGGACGCAGGCTGTGCCCGCCTGGAAGCGGAACCGGGCCTCCCCGGCGGTGGTGGTTCGCGGGTGGGGCCCGTTGGTCTGGATGATCTCCCACAGGCCGCGCACGAAATTCCCTCCCTGCCCCCTGGGGAGAACCTTGGTCTCGTCGATCAGGTACTGAAGGGCTGCCTGCCCCTGGCCCTGCCTCTCCCAGGGGCGGCCCTGTTGTTCGGCGATCTGGCACACCACCGCCTCGACCATGCTGCGCAGCGCACCGTTCGCACTCTCGTAGTGCTCACGCGTGAGATGGTCTGTGGCCTGCTTGTAGTGGGTCAGCGCCGCGGTCATGCCGAGCTGTTGAAATTCGGCCTCCAGTTCTGTTACCTCCGCGCTGAGGGGTGCGTGGGGTTCGTCCATGGGAAGCAGCCGAACCGCGCGGTCCTCGTAGCGCGGGTCGTACCCGTCGGCGCGCAGGGCCTCCCCCAGACGCTTCCACGCTGGGTCTGTCTCCAGGCCCCCGTATTCGGGGCCGGGAGCCTCGGCGTACACGGCGACGCGCGCGGCCACCAGCCGAACGAACTCGTGCAGGCCCTGCACCACCTCGTCGTCGCCTTCGGCATCCCGCTCGGCCGACAAGACCGTGTCGGTAACCAACCCTGCCTTGCTGAAGGGGTCGTGCGGTAGGTATCGGCCGAGTCCGACCTGCATGAACAGCAGCTTCAGGTTGTCCCTGCTGTAGCGGTCCACGGCGAGTTCGGCAACGATGCCGACGGTGGAGGAGCGAAGCGGGCGCATGTCTTCATGGTGCGTCCGGGACCTGCGGACCGCACGCCTCGCCAGCCCCCCGGTGCACGGGGCCATCGTGCTGTCGGCTGGCCCATCCGGACGGTGGCTCGTGCTGGTAGCGGGATCAAATGGCCTGCGCCAAGTCCTCTACGGCGCGGGCGGCGGCGTCGCACGGACACCACCGGCGCGCACCCCACGGTCGTCTTCACGACCTCCGGTGGCAACGGCTGGGCGCTCACTCTGCGCCCCCCGCGCCGCACGGCGAGGACGTGCTGCCCGCCCCGGTAATGACTGAGGCCCTCGCGGCCGCGATCCTTGCCCACCCCGGCTTTCACGGCCACCCCCGACGTGCCCTTCGAGGGCACCATCAGTGACCAGACCGCAGCTGGCACCCGCTATCTTGTCCCGCTCGGAAATACGATTCCGGCTCTGGCCTGCAGCTTCTCCACGCGGGGCAACAGCCTCAATGGCGCCTGGGATGATCCTTCGATGTCGCTGTCGATCGTCACCACCCTGGTCCGGAACCTGATCAAGGTGCCTTCTGCCGTACTGCGCAGCCGCATGGCCAAGGACGCTGAGGTCCTCGCGTTGCGGCATGAGAACGCGGTGCTGCGCCGTCAGATCGCCCGCGTCCGCTACGAGCCCGCAGACCGGATCTGGCTCGCCGCGCTCTCGCGGTTCGTCCCGCGCGAGCGCTGGAGCCAGGCCTTCTCGGTCACCCCCACCACACTGCTGGCCTGGCACCGCCAACTCATCGCCAGGAAATGGACATTCACGCGGAACCGCCGCCCCGGCAGACATTCCACCGCGCCCGCCGTTAAACAGCTCATCCTGCGCATGGCCCGGGAGAACAGCAGATGGGGACACCGCCGGATACAGGGCGAACTCGCCCGCCTCGGCTACCCGATCGCCCCGTCCACAGTCTGGGAGATCCTCCACGCAGCCGGCATCGACCCCGTGCCGCATCGCTCCGGCCCCACCTCGCGCCGACGAGATCCAAGCCTGGTCGGCCGCATACGCGGCGGCGGATTGCCGCGAGCTCGCAGGGCTGCGGGAGGACGGCACCGGCATTCACGACCTCGTGCGGGCGCAATCGGAACTCGCCTGCCTCGCACTGATTCCGCGCCTCGTCGAGACAGTGCTGAGCTACTTCGACGATCCGCGTATCGTCTGGCAGGGCTGGCTCGCCGCCGCTTTGGCGATGCTGAGCTGCCATCCCCTCGTCGCGGACCAGAGGCCGGCCTTCGCTGCGCGGGTCGAGCAGAAGACTCGTGCCGCGACCCGCGACGGTGAGGTGGCCACTTACCTCATCGCGCTCGGCGGCCTCGGCGGCGACACCCGGCCATGGCTGAACAGCCCTCACCTCGGGATCCGCGCCAGCGCTGCGATGGCCGAGGATCCGGCCGACAACGCCGCCACCGAGATCCTGCGAGCGTTGTCCGAGGAGCCCGGTGCCTACCTCGCGTCCTTCGACGAGGACTTCGCTCCGCCTGCGCAGTTCATGACCGGCCGGGACCCGCTCGCCGAGGCGATCACTCGACTCGAGCGGCATTGAGGGAGTGTGCCTCACTGAGACCCGAACAAGACCACGGCCAATCGTCAGCACCCGCGGAGGACAGCTGCCATTAAGTCCCTGGCTTAATAGTCCGTGGTGTTGACGGCGTAGTATTCGTAGCTGCCTGAAGAGTTCTCCTTGGCCATGAACACCCATAGGCCCACGATTGTGTTTTCCGGAAGGTTCCCGGAGGCCCAGGGGCTGCAATACGGAGAATTGTGGCCGCGAGTGGTGACGGTTCGGTCGTTGTACTGACCGTCGTCATCCTTGCGGAGCTTTGCCGTTATTCCCCAGCCGTCTTCCTTGGTGTCGCAGACTCTCATCGAGTCGCCGGGAATTCCGTTGTACGGATCCGGGTTCCACTCGACATAGCCCGGAGAGCTGCCGCTGGCGCTCGGAATCCGCAACGGGCCGGACGTGTCGGCCTGAGCCGTGGGAGCCATGCCGAGCGTGAGCACCGCCGCTCCGGTCATTGCCATGGCGCTGAACTTGAATTTACTCGAAAGTTTCATTCTCGTCCCCTATTTAAGTGTTCCGATTTCCCCGAACCGCAATCAGATCATGCAATACACCGGAATGCAAGGTTCTTCTTCTGGTGGGGAAGAGTCGCTTTATCACCGTTTGTGATATTTGCCAGAACTCGCAGGGCGCGAGAAAAAATCGGGGCTACCATGGCTCCGCTACTGCGCTTCCAGCCCCCCGCGCCCGGCCCGGAGGCCGACGAGGAAGACCGGTTCTATGACCGCGTGGTCAGCGAGGGTCAGCACTACCTCCCTGTCCGAACGGGCGAACTCCGGGACGAGCTCGGCGTTCTAGTTCCCGACCGCGCGGTAGTCCCCCGCCCTGTACCAGAGGACCGGGAGGCGTGGGTGGTCGTGGGGGACACCGTCTCTGCCGCGGATCTGGTGCTGACCGGGGCCTGGGCCTCTGTCACGTATTGAGATCAGACCGGGATCGACAGGCTCGCGGGGTGACGGTACTCGGCTCCCTCTGCGGCCTTTAAGCGGCAGCAACCTCTCCCGAGCGCGCCAGTGAACACCGCCTACCGGCGGACGGACGGCAGGCCACGGTCGACCTGCCGTCCCGGGCATCATCGTGGTCCGGTCCACCGCGCGAGCAGCGGAACCGGTCGGGCGGTAGCACGGAGCCGCGAGTGGCAAAACATGGCGACAAACCGCGACAGGTCAGCCACGCTTGATCAGTGGCGGCATTTCTCTACGACCGGTTGGTCACAGATCACGAGTACGTACAGCGGGTCCGGCAGCAGCGTCCCAGTGCTCTGCTGCCCGTCATCGCTGCAGCGTCGGCTCGTTGGCACAGCGATACCTGGTGGAACAGTCCGTCCCGCAAGTACACGCCCTGGGCTCTCGCCGACGTCGCCCGCGTCAGTCTGGCCTACGGCAACGAATACCGTGGCGACGGCAGCTGCACCGAGCGTGATCTGATAAGCATGCTGGCTGCATACGCAGCCCTGACCGACGCCATGATCCGTGACAACGCCGGCACCGAGTCCATCGCCAGCTGGGTGCTGCGCGTGGTGGGCGAGCAGTTCAGCTACCAGGACCACCGCATCAGCGTCTGCAACGCGCTCGGCACGCCCGACGAAGCGATCCCGTATGCGGCCCGCCTCGACCCCACTCGCCTGTCCAGCACCGAACGCGCCGCGCGGTACTGGACCGAGTGCACGCGCATGTGGCGCCACCAGGACGACAACCGGCGCGCCTACGCCGCACTGCGCGCCATGGACCGCATCGCGCCCGAAGAAGTCCGCCGCCCCGCCATGCGGGCCATCACCGCCGACATGCTCTACGCGCCCCAGCACCTGCCCGGACTGCGTGCATTCGCGGTACGCACAGGGGCCGTTGTTGCCTGAGCGTCCCTTGTGGGCTCGGCCGACCGCTCGAAGCAGTCACTCCTCGGAGACACACAAGGACGGGGAGAGCTCACCGCGGCCAGTCCCCCTCGACCCGCCGACGTCGTCCTGGACGACCTCTCGGACACCGACCGTTCAGTACATCTGCTCACCGACGGACCGCAGGTGACTGCCGCCCCCAGGAATGTCCGCTCGTAGGCCCGTGCGGGGCCTGGTTTGGGTGATAGTCAGTGGCCGGTGCAAGCATGGCGCGTATGGATAGCCCGCTGGTCACAGGCGGGAACGACCCTTTGTAAAACACAGGAGCACATAGATGAACCGCAGTGAACTGGTGGCAGCCCTTGCCGATCGCGCAAAGGTAACCCGCAGGACGCGGACGCCGTCCTGAACGCGCTCGCCGAGGACGTCGGTGACGTGGTCGCCAAGGGCGACGAGAGGGTCTCCATCCCCGGGTTCCTGACGTTCGAGCGGACGCACCGAGCCGCTCGAACCGCCCGTAACCCGCAGACCGGTGAGCCGCTCAACATCCCGGCCGGCTACAGCGTCAAGGTCTCCGCGGGCTCCAAGCTCAAGGAAGCTGCGAAGGAAAAGTAACAGGAAGCAGGCGGCGCAGACGCCGTGCTAATCGCTGGTAGGGCGGGCCCACTTGGGGCCCGCCCTACCAGCTTCTCCGTGCCGTAGCGGGACTATTCCGAGGAGCCGGCGAACTCGGAGTGGGGGTGCTCGGGTGAGGCTGGGCAGACGTAGAGCTGTTGTTTTTAGCTGCGGCCGATCTGGATGGAGGCCGGCTGATCCGGTCGAGGCTCACCGCCCCGCAGGGCAGGCCAGTTCAAGATGTCACCCGATCGTGCAGCAGACCCCCTGCTGCCTCATCACGCACCGGCAACTCCGCTCCTTGAGCTAGCGGTTTCCGTGGAGGCCGGGGAAGTCATCGCGTGAGGCTCAGGGCCCAGTTACCCACGTGTGCCCACTCGATGGCCTGGCGGATGTCGCCCTTGGTCAGCTTGAGCTCGTCAAGCACTGTGCGGGCGTAGCCAAGGCCGGTGTCGCGGTCACCGAGCTGGGCGGCTTTGAGCGAGCCGCCCATGGCTTTGATCTTGTCGACCGGGCCGCCGACACCCTGATAACACATCGCGGCGAAGTTCAGTGCGGACGCAGGCGGAAGATCGTCACTCAACTGGATGTGCCGCTCCAGGGTGCGCCTGGCCCCGGCGAAATCCTCCTGCGCCAGCCTGATGTCGGCCAGTTGGACCGCGGCCTCACTCACGCCGCCCCGCGCGGCCATGTCCAGGAAGCGGAGGCCCTTGTTGTCGGACTGCGCAACTCCGTCGCCTCGCAAATACATGCCGGCCAGGTTGTACTGGGCGAAGGGATCACCTTGGTAGGCGGCCTTGCGGAAGAGGGCGGCGGCCGCCGTGTGATCCTTTCGGTCTCCTTCCTCCAGGAGATGCCCCAGGCCACGCTGGGCCGAGGGTATGCCTGCGTCGGCGGCAACCTTCAGGTGCTCATACGCCTGGGAGTGGTCGCCCTCGACCTCAAGGGCGAAAGCGCCGAGTGCCTCGTGGCAGGAGGGATCACCGGAAGCAGCCCCTTCACGGATCCCCGGCAACCGGGCCGATGTGGCCTGGACGTCCTTGTCGGCGATCGCGTCGAAGAACTCCCGCAACACGCGCGAATCAGCCCACTTGCTCAACACGACCACCCGCCGCTTCGCGTTCTAGTCCCCCGACGTCGCCCATTCTCACCGATCATGGTTGCGGCACGACGTCTGCCCCCTCCCTGGAGCAGAACACTGCCGGACCGGTCGCTGCTTCAGCGGGCGAGCGTACCCACGAGCGCCCGCCGTCTTTGTGTTAGCACCTCTAAGTGGGTGTTTGGCCTCCCATTGGGAGCAAATGAGTTATCTGTTCGCCGCTACTTCCGTGAGTGCCGAGTCGTGTAGTGCGCCGGTCATCCGGAGGTACCTTCGAGCCGCCCCGAATGCCCGTCTCACGCCTCCCGGTCTGTCTCATCCCACGATGTCCTTGGGCCGTCGGCCCACCTGAACGGTCCTGGCCACCGTCCAGGTGCCGCGGTACGCCTGCACCATGACACCGCGACCGCCCTATCCCACCGACCTCTCGGACGAGCGGTGGGCGCTGATCGGCCCGACGCTGGAGGACTGGCGGGCCGCGCGCCACCGCAGTGCGCTGGACATCAGCCCACCGTGCCTGCATGAGCTGCGCGAAATCTTCAACGCCCTGCTCTACCTGGACCGCACGGGCACCCAGTGGCGCTATCTGCCCCACGACTTTCCGCCCTGGCAGACGGTCTACGGCTACTTCGCGCACTGGCAGACCGACGGCGTCATCGACCGCCTGCACGGCCTGCTGCACCGCCTGGCCCGCGAGGCCGACGGCCGCGACGGCCAGCCCAGCGCCGGCGCGATCGACACCCAAAGCGTGAAGACCTCCGCCAACGTGCCCCTGAGCGGCCAGGGCACCGATGTTGGCAAGCGGATCGTCGGCCGCAAACGCGGCGCGATCACCGACACGACCGGCCTGCTGCTGACCCTCCTCGTGCTGGCCGCGGACGCCTCCGACAGCGCGATCGGCCTGCGCCTGCTCGACACCACCCACGCCCGCTTTCCCCTACTGCGCACGCTCTGGGCCGACAACGCCTTCCGCACCACCTGCATCGAGCACGCCGCCCGGCTCGGCATCGCCCTCGAAGTCGTCCAGCGCGCTCCGGGCAGCCGGGGCTTCGCCCCGCTGCCCCGCCGCTGGACCATCGAGCGCACCTTCGGATGGATCATGACGTTCCGCCGGCTCGCCCGCGACTACGAGACGCTGCCCGCCCGCTCCGCCGCCCTCATCCAGCTCCGGATGATCGACTTGATGGCCCGCCGCCTCACCGGCGATTCCACGCCTACCTGGCGGGGCGCCTAGAACATCCCAAAGCGCGCGAGTCGGGATTAAACATCAGGATGAAACGCCCACTACTGAGTTTTTCGTTAGTTCTGTGGGTGCGGAAGCTGCGGCGGTGCCAGCATGT
>NZ_BAAATS010000030.1:479016-522087 GCF_039533535.1 Streptomyces kunmingensis | reverse complement strand
CGCCTCCCCCCCATCGGCGTACAGGCGGGCAGGCGAGGTGCGGCTAGCCGAGCGCCTTGCCAGGGAGTTCGACCTTCGCGCCGAGCTCGACGAGCTTCTCCATGAAGTTCTCGTAGCCGCGGTTGATCAGGTCGATGCCGTGCACCCGGGACGTACCCTGCGCCGCGAGCGCCGCGATCAGGTACGAGAAGCCGCCGCGCAGGTCGGGGATGACCAGGTCGGCACCCTCCAGCTTGGTGGGCCCGGAAACGACCGCCGAGTGCAGGAAGTTGCGCTGGCCGAAACGGCAGTCGGAGCCGCCCAGGCACTCACGGTAGAGCTGGATGTGCGCGCCCATCTGGTTCAGCGCGGAGGTGAAGCCGAGGCGGGACTCGTACACCGTCTCGTGCACGATCGACAGGCCCGTGGCCTGCGTGAGCGCCACGACGAGCGGCTGCTGCCAGTCGGTCTGGAAGCCCGGGTGGACGTCCGTCTCCAGCGCGATCGACTTCAGCTGGCCGCCGGGGTGCCAGAAGCGGATGCCCTCGTCGTCGATCTCGAAGGCGCCGCCGACCTTCCGGTACGTGTTGAGGAACGTCATCATCGAGCGCTGCTGGGCGCCGCGCACGTAGATGTTGCCCTCGGTCGCGAGCGCGGCGGAGGCCCAGGACGCCGCCTCCAGGCGGTCGGAGAGCGCACGGTGCGTGTAACCGCCGAGGCTGTCGACACCCGTGATGCGGATGGTGCGGTCGGTGTCCATCGCGATGATCGCGCCCATTTTCTGCAGGACGCAGATCAGGTCCTCGATCTCCGGCTCCACGGCCGCGTTCGAGAGCTCCGTCACGCCCTCGGCGAGCACCGCGGTGAGCAGCACCTGCTCGGTCGCGCCGACCGAGGGGTAAGGCAGGGTGATCTTGGTGCCGCGCAGCCGCTGCGGGGCCTCCAGGTACTGGCCGTCCGCGCGCTTCTCGATCGTCGCGCCGAACTGGCGGAGCACCTCGAAGTGGAAGTCGATCGGCCGGCCGCCGATGTCACAGCCGCCGAGCCCCGGGATGAACGCGTGCCCGAGCCGGTGCAGCAGCGGGCCGCACAGCAGGATCGGGATGCGGGAGGAGCCCGCGTGCGCGTCGATGTCCGCGACGTTCGCCGACTCCACGTGCGAGGGGTCCATCACCAGCTCGCCCGGCTCCTCACCGGGGCGGACCGTCACACCGTGCAGTTGCAGCAGGCCACGTACGACCCGGACGTCGCGGATGTCCGGGACATTGCGCAGCCGGCTCGGAGCGCTGCCGAGCAGCGCGGCGACCATGGCCTTCGGCACGAGGTTCTTCGCGCCTCGGACACGGATCTCGCCCTCCAGCGGGGTTCCGCCGTGGACAAGCAGTACGTCGTCAATGCCGGTGACGGTCATGGATCTCGCGTTCCGTGGAGGGGGGGCAGGGCCAAGGGACAAGGGTAAGGGCCGCCTCCCCCTGTTCTGTAAGCCCGAGGACACCTTGGACCGTCATGACTTCGCTACAACACGAACTGTTGCGAACCGGACACCTGGGGTGACGAGGGGGAGCGGGGATCGTGCGCCCCGGCGCGTTCTTTCGATCCGCGCTGAGCTGCGTTCTTCCCGTTCTTGCGCTTGCCTCCCCCCGCACGGGGAATGTGCGGGATCATGTCTGCCATGACCGAGGTGTCCTCGCTCACAGGGCGACTACTAGTGGCCACACCCGCCCTCGCGGACCCGAACTTCGACCGCGCGGTCGTGCTGCTCATCGACCACGACGCGAAGGGCTCGCTCGGTGTCGTCCTCAACCGGCCGACCCCGGTGGACGTCGGCGACATCCTGGAGGGCTGGGGCGACCTCGCCGGAGAGCCGGGGGTGGTCTTCCAGGGCGGCCCCGTCTCGCTCGATTCGGCGCTCGGCATCGGGGTGATCCCCGGCGAGGAAGGCCCGCTCGGCTGGCGCCGGGTGCACGGCGCGATCGGCCTCGTAGACCTGGAGACGCCGCCGGAGCTGCTCGCGGCGGCGCTCGGCTCGCTGCGGATCTTCGCCGGTTACTCGGGCTGGGGCCCCGGCCAGTTGGAGAACGAACTGTCCGAGGGGGCCTGGTACGTCGTCGAGTCGGAGCCCGGCGACGTCTCCGCCACGCGCCCCGAGGGCCTGTGGCGCGCGGTGCTGCGCCGCCAGCGCAGCGAGCTGGCGATGGTGGCGACGTATCCCGATGATCCCTCGCTCAACTGACGGCACCGACGGCCCTTCGCCCAGTGGTCGGGCTTCAGTACCCTTGGCTCTTATGAGCACTCTTGAGCCCGAGCGCGGGACAGGTACGGGGACCCTGGTAGAGCCGACGCCGCAGACGTCGCACGGTGACGGCGATCACGAGCGCTTCGCCCACTATGTCCAGAAGGACAAGATCATGGCGAGCGCTCTCGACGGCACGCCTGTCGTCGCGCTCTGCGGCAAGGTCTGGGTTCCGGGCCGTGACCCGAAGAAGTACCCGGTCTGTCCCATGTGCAAGGAGATCTACGAGTCCATGGGTGCCGGCGGCGACAAGGACAAGGACGGCGGCAAGGGCAAGTAGCAGCGCCCCTCTCCCGTCTCTCTCCCGCTCTTTCGAAACTCTCACGACGGCCCTCGGTGCGCGGTGGCGCGCGCCGGGGGCCGTCGTGCGTCCGTGCCCGTCTGCGGTTTTGGCTCCACGTAACCCATTGCGCCAACTGGTCCAGTCCTTTTAATCTCCGTCGTGTTGTGCACAGCGAAACAACCATTGCGTATGTTGCAACGACACTTCGGAGGCGTTTCCGATGAAGTTCCCAGCGAAGTCCCCGGCGAAGTCCCCAGTGCGGCTCTCTGTCCGAACTGCCGTTCCCCTCACGGCACTTGTGCTCGCAGCCACCGCCTGCGCCCCCGGCACCTCCGACAACAGCGGCTCGGCCAAGGACGAGAAGAGCGGCACGCTGCGCGTCTGGCTCTTCCAGGAGGTCAACAACGCGCCCAAGAAGAAGGCCGTCGACGCCGCGATCGCCGGCTTCCGAAGTGCGCACAAGGACGCGAAGGTCCAGGTCGAGTACATCCCCGTGGACACCCGCGCCGAGAAGATCAAGGCCGCGTTCAACGACCCGAAGAGCGCGCCCGACGTCATCGAGTACGGGAACACCGACACCGCCGGGTACGTGCGCGACGGCGGACTCGCCGACGTGAGCGAGGAGTTCGGCCGGTGGGCCGACGCCAAGGACACCGACCCGACCGCCAAGGAGTCCGTGACGGTCGACGGGAAGATCTACGGCGCCCCGTACTTCGTCGGCGTACGCGCCCTCTACTACCGGACCGACGTCTTCAAGGACCTGGGCATCGCCGTCCCCAAGACGCAGGACGAACTCGCCGCCACCGCCAAGAAGATCCACAAGGAGCGGCCCGAGCTGTACGGACTCGCCGTCGGCGGCGCGTACACGTACGGCGCGATGCCGTTCATCTGGGCCAACGGCGGCGAACTCGCCGAGAAGAAGGGCGAGTCCTACGTCTCCGCCCTCGACAGCCCCGCCGCCCAGAAGGGCATCAAGGCCTACACCTCGCTGTTCGGCGACGCCAACTGTCCCGCCGCCAAGTGCGCCGGCATGGGCGGCAACGACACCGTCACCGCCTTCGCCTCCGGCAAGGCCGCCATGGCGATCGGCGGCGACTTCAGCCACCAGGCCATGGAGGACGGCAAGGTCAAGGGCAAGTACGCCGTCGTACCGCTGCCGGGCGTCAAGACCGGCGACATCGCGCCCGCGTTCGCCGGCGGCAACAACATCGGCGTACTCAAGAGCACCTCGCACCGCACGCTCGCCGTCGACCTGATGCAGCGGCTCGCCGGAAAGGAAGCGCAGCGCGCCCTCTTCTCCGGGATGGGCTTCCTGCCGACCTACACCGACGTCCGCGCGGACGTCGCCCGCGAGGAGCCCTTCGTCGCCCCCTTCGTGAAGACCCTCGGCGCCGGAGCCAAGTTCGTGCCCGCCTCGCCCGCCTGGGCCAAGATCGACGCCTCGCTCGTCCTGCCGACGATGTTCCAGGAGGTCGTCAGCGGCCGTAAGGACGTCGAGGCGGCCTCCGGCGACGCGGCGAAGAAGATGGACGACGCGTTCGGAGCCGCCGGATGAGTTCCGTACGGGCCGACTCCGTACGCGCGAGACCCGTACGCAAGGGAACCGAACGAAAGGGATCCGAACGCAACGGATCCGGACGAACGGGATCCGTACGGGCCCGGGGCGGAGGATGGACGCCCTGGCTGTATCTCGCCCCCGCGCTCGTCCTCCTCGGCGGGCTGCTCGTCTACCCGATCTACCAGCTCGGCCTGATCTCCTTCCTGGAGTACACCCAGGCGCAGGTCAGCGGCGGCGAACCGACCACCTTCCAAGGACTCGGCAACTACCAGCGGCTCTTCGCCGACAGCCAGTTCTGGCAAGTACTGTTCGCCACCCTGCTGTTCGCGGCGGCCTGCGTCGTCAGCACCCTGCTGATCGGCTGCGCCCTCGCGGTGCTCCTCACCCGCGTACGGGCCGTGCCGCGCCTCGCACTGATGCTGGCCGCACTCGGCGCCTGGGCCACCCCCGCCATCACCGGCTCCACCGTCTGGGTGTTCCTCTTCGACCCCGACTTCGGGCCCGTCAACAAAGTGCTCGGACTCGGCGACTTCTCCTGGACGTACGGCAGATACAGCGCCTTCGCACTCGTCCTGCTCGAAGTGGTCTGGTGCTCCTTCCCGTTCGTCATGGTCACCGTGTACGCGGGCATCCGCGCGATCCCGGGCGAGGTGCTCGAAGCGGCGTCCCTCGACGGGGCCTCGCACTGGCGGACCTGGCGCTCCGTCATGGCACCGATGCTCCGCCCGATCCTCGTCGTCGTCACCATTCAGTCGATCATCTGGGACTTCAAGGTCTTCACGCAGATCTACGTCATGACGAACGGCGGCGGCATCGCCGGCCAGAACCTCGTCCTGAACGTGTACGCGTACCAAAAAGCGTTCGCCGGCAGCGAGTACAGCCTCGGCTCGGCGATCGGAGTCGTGATGCTCGTCATCCTCCTCGCCGTCACGCTCGTCTACCTGCGGATCATGCGCAGAGAGGGACGGGAACTGTGAGCTTTTCCGGTGTACGTGCTTCAGGCGCGGGGGCTTCCGGTCCACGGGCGGTGCGCACCCTGCGTATCCGAAAGCCCTGGCGGCTCGCCGCCGAGGCGTCCGCGCTGCTGATCGCCGTGGTCGTCGCCTTTCCCCTCTATTGGATGGTGCTCAGCGCCTTCAAACCGGCGGGCGAGATCGAATCGACCGAACCCCGGCCGTGGACGCTTTCACCGTCGCTCGAATCCTTCCGTCGCGTCTTCCAACAGGAGGAATTCGGCCGTTACTTCGTCAACAGTCTCATCGTGGCGGGCACCGTCGTCATCGTCTCGGCGCTCGTCGCGTTTCTCGCCGCGACGGCCGTGACCCGATTCCGCTTCCGGTTCCGGACGACGCTGCTCATCATGTTCCTCGTCGCGCAGATGGTGCCCGTGGAGGCCCTCACCATCCCGCTGTTCTTCCTGATGCGGGACTTCGGGCAGCTCAACACGCTCGGCTCACTGATCCTGCCGCACCTCGCCTTCTCCCTGCCGTTCGCCGTCTGGATGCTGCGCGGCTTCGTGAAAGCCGTACCGGAAGCACTGGAGGAAGCGGCGTATCTCGACGGCGCGAGCCGCTCCCGCTTCCTGTGGCAGATCCTCTTTCCGCTCGTCTTCCCCGGCCTCGTGGCGACGAGCGTCTTCTCCTTCATCTCCACCTGGAACGACTTCCTGTTCGCGAAGTCCTTCATCATCAGCGACACGTCCCAGTCGACGCTGCCGATGGCCCTGCTCGTCTTCTTCAAACCCGACGAGAACGACTGGGGCGGAATCATGGCAGCCTCGACAGTGATGACCATTCCGGTACTGGTTTTCTTCGTACTCGTACAGCGGCGCCTGGTGTCCGGGCTCGGCGGCGCGGTTAAGGACTGAAGTGTCTGACGCTCCCTTGGATCTCATTCCGGCGCCCCGCCGACTGACGCGGGACGGCGACGGCTCCTATCTGTTCGACAGCGGTACGGGCATCACGGCGGGGGAGGGCACCGAGTCCACCGCCCGCTGGCTGCGGGCCACTCTCGGCCCCGTCACCGGCCTCGCCCTTCCCCCGGGGGACGGCAGCGGCGGCATACGTCTCTCGCTCGACCCCTCCCTCGCACCGGAGAGCTACCGGCTGCGCTCCACCGGCACCGGCGTCGACATCGAGGGCGGCACCGCGGCCGGCGTCTTCTGGGGCGCCCAGACGCTGCGTCAACTCCTCGGCCCCGACGCCTACCGCCGTGCCCCCCTCGCCACCGGCCGGCAGTGGACCGTGCCGCACGTCACCGTCGAGGACAGTCCCCGCTTCCACTGGCGCGGCACCATGCTCGACGTCGCCCGGCACTTCATGCCGAAGGACGGCGTCCTGCGCTTCCTCGACCTGCTCGCCGCGCACAAGATCAACGTCTTCCACTTCCACCTCAGCGACGACCAGGGCTGGCGCGTCGAGATCAAGCGGTACCCGAAGCTGACCGAAGCCGGAGCATGGCGCGCACGCACCAAATCCGGCCACCGAGCCTCACCCCTGTGGGACGACAAACCGCACGGCGGCTTCTACACCCAGGACGACATCCGGGAGATCGTCGCCTACGCCGACGCACGGCATATCGCGGTCGTCCCCGAGATCGACCTGCCGGGCCACTCACAGGCCGCCATCCACGCGTATCCGGAACTCGGCAACACCGACGTCATCGACACGTCATCCCTCCCCGTCTGGGACACCTGGGGCATCAACGCGAACGTACTCGCCCCCACTGACAACACCCTCCGCTTCTACGAAGGCGTCTTCGAGGAACTGCTCGACCTCTTTCCGTCGACGTTCATCCACGTAGGCGGCGACGAATGCCCCAAGGACCAGTGGCGCCAGTCGCCGACCGCCCAGGCCCGCATCAAGGAGTTGGGCCTGAAGGACGAGGACGAGCTGCAGTCCTGGTTCATCCGGCACTTCGACACCTGGCTGAGCGAGCGCGGCCGGCGGCTCATCGGCTGGGACGAGATCCTCGAAGGCGGCCTCGCACCCGGCGCGGCCGTCTCCTCCTGGCGCGGCTACCAGGGCGGCATCACCGCCGCCAAGGCCGGCCACGACGTCGTCATGTGCCCGGAGCAGCAGGTCTACCTGGACCACCGGCAGGCCCCCGGCGAGGACGAGCCGGTCCCGATCGGCTTCGTGCGCACCCTGGAGGACGTCTACCGCTTCGAGCCGGTTCCGCCGCAGCTGACCGACGACGAGGCACGCCACGTCCTCGGCACCCAGGCCAACCTGTGGACCGAGGTGATGGAGAACCAGCAGCGCGTCGACTACCAGGCGTTCCCGCGCCTGTCCGCGTTCAGCGAAGTGGCCTGGAGCGAACTGCCCGCGTCCGCCGACCGCGACTACGCCGACTTCGAGCGCCGAATGACCACCCACTACCGGCGACTTGACGCGCTCGGCGTCGACTACCGCCGCCCGGGCGGCCCGTTGCCGTGGCAGCGCCGCCCCGGCATCCTCGGACGGCCGATCGAAGGAGCGCCCCCGAACGTGTGAGGGCGGCCCGTGTGTTGCCCGCCCCGGGAGCGCGGTCCCAGGATCGCGCCCCCGCGGGCGGCGCTCGGCCGACCGGGCCCCCATAGGTCACCGAAGAGCATCAATTCGCCCTCACCGGCGATCAACTGCCATATCGGTCATCTCCCAGGTAGAAGGGGTGAATGCCTCCTACCGGACCCCATCTCCGGGCGCCCGGGAAGATGTGCCAGAGTTGCCACGTCCGGCCTGTCAGCACGTACCGTACGGCGGAACAGGCGTAACGGCGGGAACGGCGGTCACGCGAGAGGCGGCAGCCCACGTGACGACCACCGTGGCCGCCGGGCGCGCGGCCGGGCATCGGGAAGGGGCAGCCGGTTTGACCACGCACGCACCGCAGGCGACACAGGCCGCGGTACTTCCGAGTTCGCTGGACGAGGCGGTCGCGGCGCTCGCGGCCATGCCCGCCGCCGTGCCCGTGGCCGGCGGCACCGACCTCATGGCCCAGGTCAACGCGGGTCAACTCCGCCCCGCCGCCCTCGTCGGACTCAACCGGATCAGCGAGATCCGCGGCTGGCAGTACCAGGACGGTCACGCGCTGCTCGGCGCCGGCCTCACCCACGCCCGGATCGGCCGCCCCGACTTCGCCGCCCTCATCCCGGCCCTCGCCGCCTCCGCGCGCGCCGCCGGCCCGCCGCAGATCCGCAACGCCGGCACTCTCGGCGGCAACATCGCCTCCGCCGCCCCCACCAACGACTCGCTGCCCGTACTGGCCGCCCTCGAAGCCACGCTGATCATCGCCGGGCCCCAGGGAGCGCGCCGGGAGGTACCCGTCTCGCACCTGCTGGCCGGCATGGAGATGCTGCGCCCGGGCGAACTCATCGGCTTCGTACGCGTCCCCCTGCTGCACGCGCCGCAGGTCTTCCTGAAGGCGACCGGCCGCACCGGCCCCGGGCGCGCCACGGCCTCCGTCGCCCTCGTCCTCGACCCCGCCCGGCGCACCGTGCGCTGCGCCGTCGGGGCCATCGCGCCGATGCCGCTGCGCCCGCTGGAGGCCGAGCAGTGGGTGGCGTCGCTCATCGACTGGGACGGCGACCGCGGCGCGCTCGTGCCCGAGGCCGTGCAGGCCTTCGGCGAGTACGTCGCCGCCGCCTGCGTCCCCGACCACGCCCCGGCCCCGGACGGCACCCAGGAGGCGCTGCCGCCCGCCGTTTTGCATCTGCGGCGCACTGTCGCCGCGCTGGCCCGACGTGCACTTGGGAGGGCGCTGTCGTGACGAACGAGTACAACGGACCCGATTCTGGCGCCGCACCGGACGCGGACGGCTGGCAGCCGCTGCCCCAGGGCGACTACGACTCGGACGTCACCGCCTTCGTGCAGCTGCCGCCGGACGGCTTCCCGGGCGCACCGCTCGCCGCGCCCGGCCACGGTTACGTACCGCCGCAGATAACGGTGAGCCCGGCCACGGGTGCCGCCGCGACAGACCCCGCGGCTACGGGCGTCTGGGTGCTGCCGCCGGACATCACGGGGATCGTGAGTGCGCCGGGTGCCCCGGGTGACGCGGGTGACTCTGCTGGTGCCGGGGGGCAGCAGGGGCAGCAGTTGGGCCACCAGGTGAGCTGGCCTGCGGCGAATCCTGAGGCAGGGGCGTATGGAGGGCCGGGGGCGTATGGGGAGCCGGGGTCTTATGCGGAGCGGGCTTCGTATGAGGAGCCGGGTTCGTATGCGGGGCCGGGTTCGTATGCGGGGCCGGGGGCGCGTGAGGCGACCGGTTCGCATAGTGTGACCGGTTCGCATGGTGTGACCGGTTCGCAGGATGTGTCCGGTTCACATGGTGTGTCCGGTTCTCGCGGTGTGCCTGATTCACATGAGGCGGCCGAGTCGTACGGCGGCGCGCACGGTGAGACGGGGCAGTGGTCGATCCCGGTCGCCGGTGGTGAACTCCCGGAGGAATCGGGGGAGTTCACGGCCTCCTCGCTGGCCGCCCAATGGGGCGACCGTACGCCTCCCGCGACGCTGCCGGGAGGCGCGCCCGCACCCTGGGCGTCGGAACCGTGGGCGCAGCAGGCACCGGCCGAGGTGGCGGAGCCCATGCCCGAGCCCATGCCTGAGCCCACGCCTGAGCCCCTGTCCCAGCTCACGTCTCCGCCCCATCTGGAGCTCGTACGGGAGCCGGAGCCTGTCGAGGTTGAGGTCGAGCCGGAAGCGGGCGTGGGCGCTGGTGCGGACGCGTACGCGGATGCGGATACGGATGTTGCGGGCGGGGCTGATGTTGTTGCTGAGCCTGCGCCCGAGCCCGAGCCTGCGCCCGAGCCCGAGCCCGAGCCTGAGGCTGAGCAGGCTGGGTCTGCGGCTGAGTCTGTAGTAGCCGCGGAGACGGAAGCAGAGGCTGCTCCGGAGGCGGTTCAGCCGGAGCCCGAGCCGGTTCAGCCGGAGCCCGAGCCCGAGGCGGTTCAGTCGGAGCCGGAGGCCGAGCGCCCGGCCTCCGAGCCTGCATCGGAGCCGGAAGCCGAGCTCCACCCGGCCCCCGACTCCGACCCCGGCTCCGACCAGGCCCCCGGCCCCGACGTGGACGCCGACCCCGCCCCGGAGGGCGAGGCGCAGGCCCCACGGACCACCGCCCCGCTCCACGACGACCACCCGGTCGCCAGCTACGTCCTGCGGGTCAACGGCACCGACCGCCCCGTCACCGACGCCTGGATCGGCGAGTCGCTGCTCTACGTACTGCGTGAGCGCCTGGGCCTGGCCGGCGCCAAGGACGGCTGCTCGCAGGGCGAGTGCGGCGCGTGCAACGTGCAGGTGGACGGCCGCCTCGTAGCCTCCTGCCTGGTTCCCGCGGCGACCACCGCCGGCAGCGAGGTGCGTACGGTCGAGGGCCTCGCCGACGACGGGCAGGCCTCCGACGTGCAGCGCGCGCTGGCCGCCTGTGGCGCGGTCCAGTGCGGGTTCTGCGTGCCCGGCATGGCGATGACCGTCCACGACCTGCTCGAAGGCAACCCGGACCCCACCGACCTGGAAGCCCGTCAGGCGCTGTGCGGCAACCTGTGCCGCTGCTCCGGCTACCGCGGCGTACTCGACGCGGTACGTCAGGTCGCCGACGAACGGCAGAACTCGCAGCAGACCTCGCCGCAGGCACCTGCGGAGGCGGCGGAGACGACCGCCGGGGACGGACCCCGCATCCCGCACCAGGGGGGTCCGGCCACCAGTGAGGACATCCGGGGCGACCGGGACACTCGGGACGGAGGCCGAGCGTGACCAACGAGACGACAGAGGCCCCCGCGGCCCCCGAGACCGAAGCGATCCCGCACGGACTCGGCACGAACCTCCCCGCGGTCGAGGCGCGCGCCAAGGCCGAGGGCACCTTCCCCTACGCCGCCGACCTGTGGGCCGAAGGGCTCCTGTGGGCGGCGGTCCTGCGCTCCCCGCACGCGCACGCACGCGTGGTCTCCATCGACACCACCCACGCGCGTGAGATGCCGGGCGTCCGCGCCGTCATCACGCACGAGGACGTCCCCGGCGGCCCGCTCGCCGGCCACCGCACGGCCGACCGCCCGGTCTTCGCCTCCGACGTCGTACGCCACCACGGCGAACCCCTCGCCGCGGTCGCCGCCGACCACCCGGACACGGCGCGGATGGCCGCCGCGGCGATCATCGTCGAGTACGAACTCCTCGACCCGGTCACCGACCCGGAGAAGGCCTTCGCGGCCGAGCCCCTGCACCCCGACGGCAACCTGGTCCGCCACATCCCGCTGCGCCACGGCGACCTCGAGGCGACGGGCGAGGTCATCGTCGAGGGCCTCTACCGCATCGGCCGCCAGGACCCGGCCCCGATCGGCGCGGAAGCGGGCCTCGCCGTGCCCCGCCCCGATGGCGGTGTGGAGCTGTACATCGCCTCGACCGACCCGCACGGCGACCGCGATGTGGCGGTCGCCCGTTACGGTCTGACGCCGGACCAGGTGAAGGTCGTGGTCACGGGCGTCCCGGGCGCGACGGCGGACCGCGAGGACCAGAGCTTCCAGCTCCCGCTGGGTCTGCTGGCGATGCGCACCGGCTGCCCGGTCAAGCTGACGGCGACCCGCGAGGAGTCCTTCCTGGGCCACCCGCACCGCCACCCGACCCTTCTGCGCTACCGCCACCACGCGGACGCGGACGGCAAGCTGGTGAAGGTGGAGGCGCAGATCCTCCTCGACTCGGGCGCCTACGCGGACACGTCGTCGGACGCGCTCGCCGCCGCCGTCGCCTTCGCCTGCGGCCCGTACGTCGTCCCGCACGCCTCGATCGAAGGCTGGGCGGTACGCACCAACAACCCGCCCTCCGGGCACGTACGAGGCGAGGGCGCGCTCCAGGTCTGCGCCGCATACGAAGCCCAGATGGACAAGCTGGCGAAGAAGCTGGGCGTCGACCCGGCGGAACTGCGGATGCGCAACGTCCTCGCGACCGGCGACGTACTCCCCACCGGCCAGACCGTCACCTGCCCGGCGCCGGTCGCCGAACTCCTCGACGCCGTACGGGACTTCCCGCTGCCGGAGCTGCCGAAGGACACCCCGGAAGAGGACTGGCTGCTGCCCGGCGGCCCCGAGGGCGCGGGCGAACCCGACGCGGTGCGCCGCGGCGTCGGCTACGGCATCGGCATGGTGCACATGCTGGGCGCCGAGGGCGCGGACGAGGTCTCCACGGCCACGGTCAAGGTCCACGACGGCGTGGCCACGGTCATCTGCGCCGCCGTCGAAACCGGCCAGGGTTTCACCACCCTCGCCCGCCAGATCGTCCAGGAGACGCTGGGCATCGACGAGGTGCACGTAGCGCCCGTGGACACCGACCAGCCACCGGCGGGTCCGGGCTGCCGCGGCCGCCACACGTGGGTCTCGGGCGGAGCGGTCGAGCGCGCGGCCAAGATGGTCCGCACGCAGCTCCTCCAGCCGCTGGCCCACAAGTTCGGCATGTCCACGGAGCTGCTCCAGATCGCCGACGGCAAGATCACGTCCTACGACGGTGTCCTGTCGACGACGGTCGAAGAGGCCATGGACGGCAAGGAACTCTGGGCCACGGCCCAGTGCCGCCCGCACCCCACGGAGCCGCTGGACGCCGCCGGCCAGGGCGACGCCTTCGTGGGCCTCGCCTTCTGCGCGATCCGCGCGGTCGTCGACGTCGACATCGAGATCGGCTCCGTACGGGTCGTGGAACTGGCAGTCGCCCAGGACGTCGGCCGGATCCTCAACCCCGGCCAGCTCGCGGCGCGCATCGAGGCCGGAGTCACCCAGGGCGTCGGCGCGGCCCTCACGGAGAACCTCCGCACCCCGAAGGGCGTCGTCCGCCGCCCGGACCTCACCGGCTACGCCCTGCCCACGGCCCTGGACACCCCCGACATCCGCATCGTCAAACTGGTCGAGGAACGCGACGTAGTGGCCCCCTTCGGCGCCAAGGCAGCCAGCGCGGTCCCAGTGGTCGCGTCTCCGGCAGCGATCGCCTCAGCGGTCCGAGCGGCAACGGGCCGCCCGGTCAACCGCCTCCCGATCCGGCCCCAGGCGGCGGTGGTGACGGATCCCGCCGCCTCCGCCATGGGGACCGCACCGGAGTCAACTGCCTGAGCACAGTGGCCAGTTCGGGCGACGCCGTCTCCCGGCGAGGGCGTACCCCACGACCCTTGTGAACTGTTACCGATCGTGTCGCCTTGTGACGTGATGTGAGTCGCCTCTGCCCTGTGGCGCCTGTGAACTGTCAGCGCGGGTGGCTAAAGTTGTCACCAGACCTAGTTGATGTAAAGGCATGTTCACGGGGGAACGGGGAGGGGCGTACGCGATGGCGGACGACAAAGGTGGCGGCGGCTCGGGGGGCCTGGGTGGCTGGGCGTTCAATGTGGTCGGGGCAGCGAAGGACGCAGTCGGGGACATTGTCACGGAGCTGGAGTCGTTCACGAAGTTCCAGCAGCGGGTGGACCAGCTGATCAAGGATCTCCAGGAATCCCAGGCCGGCCCCAAGAGGGTCGGGCAGGAGGCACTGGAGCGTACGAAGTTCGGCGGCGGCCACTCAGGCTGGTACGAAGCGCACGACGTGTTCTCCAAGTACGACACCGTCATCGCAGACCTGGAGAACCTCTCCAAGCTCCTCTCGGACTCGATAGAAGCCATGGGTATCGCCGTCATGGCCTCCCATAAGGGCTACGAGAACGTGGACGTGGATGTGCGTCGGCGCATGGCGGCGATCAGCGCGGAGACGACGGACCATTACGGCGGGGAGTACGTACCGCATGGTCCCAGGCACAAGGCTGGCGACGCCGCCGGGAAGGCCCGTGGTGACGGCGGAGAGGAGACGAGTCTCTGATGGCTGGGCAGAATAGGACGTCCTTCGACGGCATGACGCATGAGCAGATGCTGGCCTGGCTCGATGCGGCGGACGCCGGCACGGTGCAGGCGGCGGCGGACAAGCTTGCATCCGCGGCCAAGGAGATACACAGCATTGCCGATGAGCTCAGAGTCCGTCCTCAGTGGGTGAAGTGGAAGGGCGAGGGTGCCGACTCCTTCCGGGAATGGGCAGGCAAGCTGGCCAACGCGACCGTGGCGTTGGGCGACTACAGCCAGGACTCTTCGAAATGGCTCGGACACGCGGCCCAGGCGATCAGCACAGCGAAGACCTCGGTCCCGCGCGACAAGAACGTCGACGCCAACATCGACGCAGCTCGCTCCGCGCACAATGACCCGGATGCCCAGTCGATCCTCACGAAGAACATGGCCGCCCGGCAGCAGACCGCCGACGAGATGGAGAAGCTGGGGCAGGCCTATGCGCTCTCGTCTTCACAGATGGCGGCGGCACGAAAGCCGGACCTTCTGAAGTTCCCGCCGCCGCCGGTCGCCATCCAAGATCCGGATGCTGGAAAACTGCAGAGCGGAAGCGAGGACTTGGCGGCCGGTCAAGGCGTCTCGTCAGGAAAAGCTTCGTACAGTGGCGCCGCTCCGAGCCCCTCCGCCCACGCAACCCCTGTCACCTCAGCCGGCGCGACCAGTATCCACGCAACCTCCGAAGCGCCGCCGGCTCCTGCAGTCGACGACGTCGGCCGGGTCGCCCCAGTGGTGCCTGATGTTCCGACGCACATGAACGTCGACTCCGTCGAGACGCTTCCTCTGCCCGCCCAGGCTCCGCCGACCGGCACGCCGGTTGGGCAGGTGCCGCCCGGGCCTGCCGTCGGGGGACCTGCGAGTCCAGGCTTGGTGCCTCCCGCCTACGGGATCACAGGAACACCCAGGTCGGCTCCCCGGTTCACCGGCGCACCGGTGACCGGGCGGCCCAGCAGTGGTCCCGCCACCGGTGGTTCACCGGCTCGGCCCGTCGGCCCTTCGACTCCCGGCGCGAACGGTCGCCCGATGCCCGGCACACCGTCCGGGCAGGCCGGACCGAACGCAGGGGGCTCGACCGGTTCGGCGTCGGGGCGGGCACCTGCGCAGGGTGGAGTCAGCGGCGGGCGACCGCAACAGGCGACAGGAAGACCCGCGACCGGCGTACCCCGTGGCACTGTCATGGGATCCGAGGGCTCCGGTGGCGCCCGAGGCACTACAGGCGCACGAGCCACGGGCCAGCCGCAGGGAGGTGTCAGCGGCAGGCCGACCGCTACTGGTCCGACGTCACGTGGCGCGTCCGCGGGGCGACTGTCCGCGGGGGCCAGCGGTGATAAGGGTGTGGTCGGCGGGCGACCGAGTCAGCAATCGCGTGCGAACAGGAGGGCCTTCACCCAAGGCGGATCCGGCCTGCTTCGTTCCCAGGGCGTGCCGGGCACGACAGGCGAAGACCACCTTGGCGGCGGAGCGGGGCGCGGCAGCGCGACACGCAGCAGTTCACGGCCCGGCGCCCGCCAGGACGATCAGCAAGGTGAGCGACCCGACTACGTCACCGAGGACCAGGCCACGTGGCAGCCGGACAAGGATGGTCACGTGCCTCCGGTTGTCGGGGACGAGACCAAGAACGACGAGAGGTAGCCCTCATGCCCACCAACAGCATCCGCCGCAGAAGTCTGGGCGCGGCGGCCTCAGCGGCGCTCGGATTGCTCTTGGTGGGCACTGCGGTTTCGGTGCCTGCGTACGCAGATTCGTTCCGAGCCCAGCAATGGCATCTGGACGCTATGAAGGCAGACCAGATGTGGAGGACGAGCACAGGCAAGGGCATCACGGTGGCCGTGCTCGACACCGGAGTCGACGCCAACCACCCTGATCTGCGAGGACAGGTGCTGGCGGGCGAAGACCTGTCCAAGGGGCTGACCGGCAACGAGCACGCGGATTACGACGGACACGGGACAGGCATCGCCGGAGTGATCGCCGGGACCGGAGACGGCAATGGTGGAAACGGAGCTTTCGGCCTCGCCCCAGGCGCCAAAATTCTGCCCATTCGCTTGTCCGACGGCGAGAAGGCAGCCAACAGGGCAGAGTCGTCCGAGTGGCTCTTTCAGGAGGCCGCAGAAGGCATCAAGTACGCCGCGGACCACGGCGCGAAAGTGATCAATGTTTCGCAGGGCGGCACTGCAGCCAGTGAGCAGTTGAAGGATGACGTCGGACAGCTGTCGGCCGCGGTCGATTACGCCCTGAAGAAGGGGTCCCTGGTCTTCGCTGCCGTGGGTAACAGCGGAGACACGACGAACATCGTCGAGTATCCGGCCGCGACTCCCGGAGTCGTCGGGGTCGCAGCGATCGACAAGAACGGCCACCGCACAAGCGTGTCCGAGTACGGCCCGCAAGTTGACATCTCAGCCCCAGGCGAGGACATCGTCCACGCCTGCGGCGGAAAGACCGGCTACTGCAAGAGCGATGGCACCAGTGACGCGACCGCCCTGGCCTCCGCAAGCGCGGCCCTGATCTGGTCCAAGCACCCGGACTGGACGAACAACCAGGTCCTCCGAGTCATCCTGAACACCATCGGCGGCGTCAAGGACAACAACGGCAAGCGCAGCGACTACATCGGTTACGGGGCCGTCCGCCCGCGCATCGCCCTGACCGACCCCGGCAATCCAGGCCCGGCCGATAAGTTCCCCATGTCGGACTTTCCCGTAGCTGCCGAGTCCTCTCCGCCCGCGGCTTCGAAGGGCGCGGGAGCCGAGGCCGGCGATGACGCGAGCCCGGCCGCTTCGCCGGCTTCTGAGAGCAGTGACGGCGACACTCTGCTCTGGGTCGGCGTCGGTGTGGGCGCGGTGCTCGTGGTGACCGCGGCCATCGCGATTCCGGCAGCCCGGCGGCGCAGAAAGGCGAACATCCGTAACGCCTATCAGGCCGCCCCCCATGCAACCGGGCAACCCTATGGGCCAGTTGATCCTTCTCGGCACGGGGTGTACGGGGCACCACCGCGAAACGAAGGCGGGTCATAGGTGTGTGCCTTCCTCGCGGACAGGACCGGACACCTTGCGCCTGGGCGTTCTCCCGATGTGTCGACCTAAAACGGTTGAGGAGTAAGAAAGACCCATGACAGAGACAGACCGGAACGAGGGTCTCCCTGTAGGGGTGCGACTGAATCAGCTTCCTGCTGATGGTGGTGGCGCTCCCGCCGGCGGGCAGCAGCGTCTTGCGTCCACCCCGGCCGCGAAGCGAGCGGCGGCGCGAGCGATCGAAGACCACATCGAACCCGATACAAAGACGGCCGGCGACTGGGCGGACGAGGACACCTCAACGGCCGTCAAGGAGTTCGGCCCGAAGGACGGCCACGGATGGGACACGGCGACTGCGTTGAAGAGCGCGCACAAGACCTGGGGAGAGCAGGTCAATAACCTCATGCATCGACTGTCGGCGGAAAAGTCTTCACTGCGGAGCGCCAACAACATTCTGCAGGGAACTGATGCCGGCGTGCGCACGCAGGTTCGGTCGTCGTCTTCGCTCGACGGTTTCTGAGTGAGGCACCGTTCGTAAAACGGATCGCGCACCCTCCTTTCCCCTCGGTGGCCTGCTGGCCCTGTCCCTGTTGGAAGATAATGCCGACGTATCACGAGATTCTTACCACCGACCTCTCTGCACTCAACGATTCCGCTGACCGTTGGGAAAGCATGGCGGGAAAGTTCGAGAAGCAGGAAGGGGTGTATCGGGATAAAGTGTACGGAATTTCCATGGGGCAGACGTGGGAGGGGTTGAGTGCCGATGCGGCGAACGCTACTTTCAAAATCACGCTGAAAGAGTTCAAAAACGCACAAACTGAGGCCAAAGCAGTAGCTTCTTTGCTGAGAGATGCTCACACCCAGTTCGTGACGCTGAAGGGCAAGTTGCAAACTGCCCGGGACGAAGCGATTGCCGCGGACATGCAGGTGTCGGACCAAGGCCTGGTCAGGTACGACTACAGCAAACTCTCCGAGGGCGAGAAGACCGCGCTACGTCACGACCTCGACTATCAGGCCAGCATCAGTAAAGCGGTCCGCTCCTGGCAGGACCATATTGATCAGGCCGTGCGAGCCGTTACCGAGGCGGATGACGGCGTCAGGATCGCCCTCAAGGCCGTAGTCGTTGACTCCAACACGAACGATGGCACCGAAAAGGGCTTCAATGCCGACGCCAAGGGCGATATCGAGAAGTATGAAGCGGATGAGGTGCGAGATATTGCGCTGAGGATCAATCACGGCGAAAAAGTATCCGGTAAGGAACTTTCCGAATTGCAGCGGGCGTTCCGCGACAACGGTGATGACAAGGCTTTCGGGCGGACTCTGCTGGACGGTCTGGGTGCGCGCGGCACCATTCAGTTCACGAATCGTCTCAACGATCTTGCCCATGTGAGGGACACCAAGCACGCAGGCGATTACACGGCCATCGAGACGGGCCTTTCCAACTCGCTGGCGACAGCGACCAAGGACACCAAATCCAGTTGGTATAAAGACTGGCGTGCCGACATGCAGAAGGCGGGCGTGGCCCGATATGAAACCGATTCACAGGGAGCCAGGCTCGATAAGGCGCGGGGCTATCAGTCGTTGATCACGCTGATGCAGCACGGGGGCGGCTACGAGGGGCAAGTCCTGCAGGACCTCAGTGACGACATGATTGAAGCCGAGAAGAAGAATCCCGATATCTGGGATCTCAAGCATGAATATGCGGGAAAGCGGGATGGATGGTTCGCCAATGACCCGGTGGACGGGGCCCTTGGGCTGATGAGTCATGATCCCAAGACGGCCGCTGACTACCTCAGCGACGACCATCGCATGAAATACCTCATGCACGATCGTGACTGGAATGTCACGATCCATGGAACTGAGGCGGCTAAGGCCACGGTCTACAGCCAGGGGCTGGATGCTGATGACCGCGTAGGACTGGGAGCCGCACTGCAGGCGGGTGCCACAGGAATGGACCCGTCTGATGAGCATGCAAAGTATGTCGAGCACTCGGACGACAACAAGCATATTTTGAAGTCGTCCGTTAAATACCTCGCTGATGAAGGGGATAAATTCCCTCCTTCTTTGCGGGATCCGATGGCCAAGGTGTTTGCGAATCATGGCTCTACGATCCATGAAGCGATGAGTTCTGCCAATATGGCGCATTCGCCAGTGCCGCAGGATGAGCTGTACGAGGTGACGAAACAGATCTCCAAGAGCCAGGATTCTTACGCCGATCTAAATTCTGGGCTCAACCATGCCATGGTGAATGGGGTTCATGAGTCGGGCCAGCAGGATCCGAAAGATTCGCTGACCAGGGCCGGCAGGACGGTCGGTTTCCTTGAACAGGCCCGGGTAGACGCGGCAGGTGATCCAGAGGTGGCAGAATTCAAGAGCAAGTGGATCGTGGACAAAGCCGTCAGCTATATCCCTGTCGCCAGTGATGATGTTCAGGCCGGCGTGGACTACGTGACCGACAAGTGGCTCGCTGACGAGCAGCAGAAGCTGGACGACAAAGCTGCCGATGAAAATGTTGCGCATTATGAGAACAGAAATGAGCAATTGATGGCTCTCGCCGAGGAGTGGCGCAAGTCGCACGGGTCCGACTCGAGCTCCGAGTACGGTCCTGAAGACGCCATCGATCAAGCGGCAACGGCGGGCATTGAACGAGCGCGCGGAGTCTCGGGAGAGAGCGCCAAGTGATCATTCACCGAGCGAGGGTGTGTTCCCCGCTACTCGTGGGTGCACTGTCTATCCTTGCGCTCTCCAGCTGCAGCGACAAGGAGAGCGAAATCCCTCAGTCCATCTGCGGCGTCACCGTAGAAGAAAACGTGGTAGCTCCGCTGCTGAAAGCTGATGGAAAGGTCAGTGAATGGCGGACCGCCGATTGGGGAGGTAAGGGAACAGGTGTCTGTCGGGTTTCCGTCGATGACAAAGAGGCCATTCGAGTAAGGGTGTCTTGGCATGAGGATGCAATTGACCTCATGCAGTACTCGTCACCCGATAATTCCATCACGGGGCTCTGGGAGGCGACGCGCCTCTCTGGTCTTGCGGATGACGCGACCCTCGGGGACGACGGCGCTATGGCGACTGCCCGTTGCCACGGCCCGAGTGCCGAGTATCTTACGGTTGCGTTCCGTGTCAGGCATGACGGACAGGTTGTCCATCAGCGAGACGAGATCAAAAAGTTCGCCCGCTCCTTCGTTCCTGGAATGATCAAAGAATTCGGCTGCAAAAACACCGGCTGAAATTCTCGTTGCTTGCTCGGCTGCCGTAGGCGCGGGTTCGCTGGAAGATGCCGATGAGTCAGCGCGGGGCCAGGCCCGTGGTGCCGTCCAGGAGTTCGCGGGCTGTGTCGAGGTGGCCGAGGTGGCGGGCTGTTTCTTCGATCATGTGCAGGATGATTCAGCGCAGGTCCGTGATGTCGTCTTCGATGTCCTCACCGTGGCGGCCCAAGGGGCGGGCGTCCAGAGGGGTGGAGGCGAGGACGGCGTCGGACAGTTCGCACTGCGCGCGGTAGAAGGCCAGCACCTCCGCGGGGGCGAGTACGTCGGGTCCGGACAGGGGCACGGTTCTGCCCACGGCCACCTCCCGGAACCAGTGGTGTTCGGCATCGCCGAGATGTTGTACGAGTCCCAGCGGGGTCCATCCCGACGGTAGGACCGGTGTGCGCAGTTGGGCCTCTGTGAGGCCGTCGAGGATCGCCGGTACGCCGGCTCGTTGGGCTTTGAGGAAGTGGCGTAGGGCATCTGCTTCGCGAGGCATGGAGGGGGGACTTCCGGTCTGGCCCGAAGTCATCGACTGTGGGGTGGCCGAGCCGCCCGATGGTGCGAGACGTACGGTGATGTCGGATTTGCCGTCGTGGGAGAGGAAACCAAGGTGCCATCTTCCGAGTCCGACGAGTCGCGAGAGGCCGTGTCGCCGACCCGCGCCTACCAGCCCGCGCCCTCCGCCGGGAAGCTGCTGTTCTTTGCGCTCGCGTTCGTCGGCTTTGCCGTGCTCGTTGTCGGCGGAGGTGTCGTTCTGGTCGGCGCCGGGTGACGACGCCGAAGGGGTGTTCCGCGTGTGCGGAACACCCCTTCGTAAACGTGCAGCCCAGCGCCGTTGGGCTGCCAGAGGCCGTGACCGGAATCGAACCGGTGTGCTTCGCTTTGCAGGCGAATCCCTAAACCACTCGGGCACACGGCCAGGTCTTGTTCGTGTTCTTGCTTGCTGTTGTGTCGACCGTAGGGTGCCGGACGCGGGTCCTCAAGAGCCCGGGCCGGGACGCAATCCGACTGCCATACGCCGTTCATGATTCGGGCGGGCGCTCTCGTGAGGCGTACGACCAAGGGACCAGTGCGGTCCCGTCCTCCGACAGGGGTCAGGGTGCGCTATGCCCCTTACTCTGAAGCGCATGGCAGCCCTCGAAAACGACAGAGAGATTGATGAGAAGGACCTAGGGGTCGGGCCGGGGGTCGCTCCCGGGCCGGATCTTGCCGCGCTTGCGGAAGTCGAGGGTGTCCTCGGGCGTACCTATCGTGCGCTGAGCGTCGGCATTGTGACCGTCGTACTGCTTATTGCCTTTGAAGCGACTGCCGTCGGGACCGCGATGCCCGTCGCCGCACGGGAGTTGGACGGGGTGTCGCTGTACGCCTTCGCGTTCTCCGGGTACTTCACCACCAGCCTCTTCGGCATGGTGCTCGCCGGGCAGTGGGCCGACCGGCGGGGGCCGCTCGGGCCGCTCGCGGTCGGGATCGGCGCGTTCGCCGCGGGGCTGGTGGTGTCCGGGACCGCTGGTGGCATGTGGCTCTTCGTGGGCGGGCGGGCCGTGCAGGGGCTCGGCGGTGGGCTGGTCATCGTGGCGCTGTACGTCGTCGTCAGCCGGGCCTATCCGCAACGGTTGCGGCCCGCCATCATGGCCGCGTTCGCGGCGGGATGGGTCGTACCGTCGATCGTGGGGCCGCTGGCGGCCGGCGCCGTGACCGAGCACCTCGGGTGGCGCTGGGTGTTCCTGGGCATCCCCGTGCTCGTGCTGCTGCCGCTCGCGCTCGCGCTGCCGCAGATCCGGAGGCGGGCCGCCGGTCCCGCCCCGGGCGCCGTCGGTGAGGCCAGTGGCCGGGCCGGCGGCGGGGCCTTCGACCGGCGGCGGATCCGGCTCGCGTTCGCCATCTCTCTCGGCGCCGGGCTGCTGCAGTACGCCGCCCAGGACCTGCGGCCCCTCGCCCTGCTGCCCGGCGTCCTCGGCGTGATCCTTCTCGTGCCGTCCGTGCGCGGGCTGCTGCCCCGCGGCACGTACCGGGCCGTGCGCGGGCTGCCGTCGGTGGTGCTGCTGCGCGGGGTCGCGGCGGGGTCGTTCGTCGCCGCAGAGTCGTTCGTACCGCTGATGCTGGTCACCCAGCGGGGGCTGTCACCGACCCTCGCCGGGTCCTCGCTCGCCGCGGGCGGGGCGACCTGGGCCCTCGGCTCCTGGATCCAGTCCCGGCCCCGGCTCGACCCGTACCGCGAACGGCTCGTCGCCGGGGGCATGGTGCTCGTCGCCGCGGCCATCGCGGCCGCGCCGAGCGTGCTCATCGCCGCCGTGCCCGTGTGGGTGGTGGCCGTGGTCTGGGGCTTCGGGTGCCTCGGGATGGGGCTCGTCATCTCCTCCACCAGCGTGCTGCTGCTCCAGCTCTCCGCGCCCGAGGAGGCCGGGACGAACTCCGCGGCCCTCCAGATCTCCGACGGCCTCGCGAACGTCGTCCTGCTCGCCGCCGGCGGCGCCGCGTTCGCCGCGCTGGGCGGGGGAGCTGTGGGGCAGGGGCACGGCGTCGTCGACGGCGCGGGCGGCTCGCATCCGGCCGCCTTCGTCGCCGTGTTCCTGCCGATGGCGGGCGTCGCGTTGGCCGGGGCATGGGTGGGGACGCGGCTGCGGGAACGCTAGCGCCGGCGTCGCGGGGGAGCAGTGGGGGCGGGCGTGGTGCGTCCCGCCGGCCATCTGTGGATGTGGATGCGAATGCGGATGCGGGGGCGCGACGGGCGCGGTGGGCCGCGGGTCGGCTACGGCGGTGCCGGGCAGGCGCGGTGGGCCGCGGATCGGCTACGGCGGTGCCGGGCGGACGCGGTCGGCTACGGCGGGGCGGACGGGCGTGGTGCGTGCAGCCCGACACTCGCGGACCCGCATGTGGGTGCGGACCCGCATGTGGATGCGGAGGACCCTGCCCCCGGAGGCCTGCCCCCGGAGGCCCGGACCCGGAGGCCCGGACCCGGAAGCCCGGACCCGGAGGCCCGGAGGCCCGGACCCGGAGGCTCGGACCCGGAAGCCCGGACCCGGAGGCCCGGAGGCCCGGACCGGGAGGCTCGGACCCGGTAGTGGTCGGCCCAGCCGCGCTCCCGCCCCGCCCGCCCCCGGTGACGCACCCGCGACTCCCCGTACACGCAACGCCAGTTGATCTGTGACGCGCGTCCCACCGGACGGTCGCCCGGCCTCGTCCGACGGGTTCGTCAACTTCGTCACCGGTAGGGTGGCCCGGTTGTCATACGTAGCCGCGTACGTACGTAGCCGTGCCGTCGAATCTCGAGTAATCGGAGACCGTGACTACCACCGCCGCCACCAACTCCTCCTCCCACCACCTTTCCCCCGCCTTCCCCGGCCGCGCCCCCTGGGGCACCGCCAACAAGCTGCGTGCTTGGCAGGAAGGGGCGATGGAGAGGTACCTCCAGGAGCAGCCGCGCGACTTCCTCGCGGTCGCCACCCCGGGGGCCGGCAAGACGACCTTCGCGCTGACCCTCGCGTCGTGGCTGCTGCACCACCACGTCGTGCAGCAGGTGACCGTCGTCGCGCCGACCGAGCACCTGAAGAAGCAGTGGGCGGAGGCGGCCGCGCGCATAGGGATCAAGCTGGACCCGGAGTACAGCGCCGGTCCGCTCAGCAAGGAGTACCAGGGCGTCGCCGTGACGTACGCGGGTGTCGGCGTACGGCCGATGCTGCACCGCAACCGCAGCGAGCAGCGGAAGACGCTGGTCATTCTCGACGAGATTCACCACGCCGGTGACAGCAAATCGTGGGGCGAGGCCTGCCTGGAGGCGTTCGAGCCGGCCACGCGGCGGCTCGCGCTCACCGGTACGCCGTTCAGGTCCGACACCAATCCCATTCCCTTTGTGCAATATGAGGAAGGGAATGATGGGATTCGGCGGTCCTCCGCCGATTACACGTACGGGTATGGAAGCGCGCTCGGCGACGGTGTTGTGCGGCCCGTTATTTTCCTTTCCTACAGCGGCAATATGCGGTGGCGGACCAAGGCCGGTGACGAGATCGCCGCGCGGCTCGGCGAACCCATGACCAAGGACGCCGTCAGCCAGGCCTGGCGCACCGCTCTCGACCCGCGCGGCGAGTGGATGCCGAGCGTGCTGCGCGCCGCCGACGCCCGGCTCACCGAAGTCAGGAAGGGCATCCCGGACGCGGGCGCCCTCGTCATCGCCTCCGACCAGGAATCGGCGCGCGCGTACGCGAAGCTGATCCGGGAGATCACGGGCAGTAAGGCGACCCTCGTACTCTCCGACGACACCGGCGCCTCGAAGCGGATCGACGATTTCGCGGCGAGCGAGGACCGGTGGATGGTCGCCGTGCGCATGGTGTCGGAAGGTGTCGACGTGCCGCGGCTCGCGGTCGGGGTGTACGCGACCACCATTTCGACGCCGCTGTTCTTCGCTCAGGCCGTCGGGCGTTTTGTGCGCTCCCGGCGGCGCGGCGAGACCGCGTCCGTGTTCCTGCCCACCGTTCCCGACCTGCTCGGCTTCGCCAACGAGATGGAGGTCGAGCGCGACCACGTGCTCGACAAGCCGAAGAAGGAAGGGGAGGAGGACCCCTACGCCGAGTCCGAGAAGGAGATGGACGAGGCGAACAAGGAGCAGGACGAGGACACCGGCGAGCAGGAACAGTTCTCGTTCGAGGCGCTGGAGTCCGAGGCTGTTTTCGACCGGGTGCTCTACGACGGTGCCGAGTTCGGGATGCAGGCCCATCCGGGGAGCGAGGAAGAGCAGGATTACCTCGGGATTCCCGGACTTCTCGAACCCGATCAGGTGCAGTTGCTGCTCCAGAAGCGGCAGGCACGGCAGATCGCCCACAGCCGTAAGAAGCCCGACTCCGACGCCGATCTCCTCGAGCTGCCCGCCGAGCGGCGGCCCGTCGTCTCCCACAAGGAGATGATGGAGCTGAGGAAACAGCTCAATACACTCGTCGGCGCCTACGTTCACCAGAGCGGCAAGCCGCACGGCGTCCTCCACACCGAACTGCGGCGGGTGTGCGGGGGGCCGCCGAGCGCCGAGGCGACCGCGGGGCAGCTGCGGCAGCGCATCGAAAAGGTCAAGGAGTGGGCTACCCGCATGAAGTGACATGGGTACCAAGTGCGGGCAATCACCAATAACTCAGGCCACGGGCTGACCGGATTCTGGACGGAGTCTTCCGCTCAGCGGGACGACCTCGCTACATTCCCGGCAACGAACACGCCCCGTGGCAGCGCCGCCGCGGAGCGCAGCCGGTACGCACGAACACAGTCGTATGCAGCCGTATGCGGCCCAGCGCCTGATCACCGACCGGCGGCTCTGACGCGCGTCGCCCAAGGGACAGGTGGCGCAACCGCCGCGTAGAGACCGCCGACCCTCACTAATAAGGAGTGGGCGTCGTGACCGCGGAGACCTCCCAGACGCTCGACCGGGGACTGCGCGTCCTCAAACTGCTCGCCGACACCGACCACGGGCTGACCGTGACCGAGCTCTCCAACAAGCTCGGCGTCAACCGCACGGTCGTCTACCGACTGCTCGCCACGCTTGAGCAGCATGCGCTCGTACGCCGTGACCTGGGTGGCCGTGCCCGGGTCGGGCTCGGGGTGCTGCGGCTCGGCCGGCAGGTGCATCCGCTGGTGCGCGAGGCCGCGCTGCCCGCGTTGCGCTCGCTGGCCGAGGACATCGGGGCGACGGCGCATCTGACGCTGGTCGACGGGTCGGAGGCGCTGGCCGTGGCCGTCGTCGAACCGACCTGGACCGATTACCACGTGGCGTACCGGACCGGGTTCCGGCATCCGCTCGACAAGGGGGCCGCGGGGCGGGCCATTCTCGCCTCCCGGCGGGGGGTGCTGCCCGAGCCCGGGTACACGCTCACGCATGGCGAGCTCGAGGCCGGGGCGAGTGGGGCTGCGGCTCCTCTGCTCGGGGTGAGCGGGCTCGAGGGGAGCGTGGGTGTGGTGATGCTGGCCGATGCGGTTCCTGAGCGGGTGGGGCCTCGGGTTATGGATGCGGCTCGGGAGGTCGCCGACGCGTTGCGCTAGCCGCTGGGGGGATGGGAATGGGTGGGGCTGGGTTTGGGTGCCTGGGGTTGGCCGCGTCCCGTGGGGTCGGGTGATTGGGTGGGCGCGGCGCCGTCGTGGCTGGTCGCGCAGTTCCCCGCGCCCCTTCAGGGTCCGGCTTCGCCGTGGGGGTTCTGAGCGTCGCGGAGAGCGGCTTGCGTCGTGGTTGCTCGCGCAGTTCCCCGCGCCCCCGGAGCGTGCGGCTTCGCCGCAGCTCCATGGGGCGCGGTCCTGAGACGGCGCACGTAGTGCGCCTTTCAGGGGCGCGGGGAACTGCGCGAGAAGCCCCACCGGCCCGCAGCCGCGAGACAACCCATCCCGGCACACGCCGCCGCCAGCACGAAGCGCCCCCGGTGCACGCGGTCGCCGCGCGCGAAGCGCACCCGGTACATGCCGCCGCCGCGCGCGAAGCGCAACCGGCGCACACGCCGCCGCCAGCACGAAGCGCCCCCGGTGCACGCGGTCGCCGCGCGCGAAGCGCACCCGGTACATGCCGCCGCCGCGAGCGAAGCGCAACCGGCGCACACGCCGCCGCCAGCACGAAGCGCCCCCGGTACACGCGGTCGCCGCGCGCGAAGCGCACCCCGGTACATGCCGCCGCCCCGCGCGAAGCGCAACCGGCCCACACGTCGCCGCCAGCGCGAAGCGGATCGGCGCGGACGTGGCCGCCCCCCGGGTACAACCCCCGCCGCGTTAGATTGGCCCCGTGCTCAACCGTCTCAGCCGTCGCGCTGCCCTCGCCCTCTGCGCGCTTCCGGTGATCGCGCTGCTCGCGGTCGCGGGGTTCGCCCCGTTGCCGTTCTCGGTGGCGCAGCCGGGGCCCACCACGAACGTGCTCGGTGACGACGACGGGAAGCCCGTCATCGAGGTCACCGGCGCTCCCACCAGGGACACCAGCGGGCAGCTCCGCGCGGTGACCATCGTGGCGACGGGGCCCGAGGCGCCCGTACATCTCGGCGACGTACTCGACGGCTGGTTCGCGGAGGACCGGGCGGTCATGCCGCGCGACTCCGTCTACCCGTCGGGGAACTCCACCAAGGAGATCGAGGCGCACAACAAGAAGGAGATGAAGGGCTCCCAGGACGCCGCCACCGAGGCCGCTCTCGCCTACTTGAACGACGAGGGACGGACCACGGACAAGGTCCGGGTCTCCCTTCAGCTCGGGGACGTCGGCGGCCCCAGCGCGGGCCTGCTCTTCTCGCTGGGCATCATCGACCTGCTCGACGGCGACGGCAGCGGCGGTGAGCTGACCGGCGGGAAGTCGATCGCGGGCACCGGCACCATCGACGACGACGGCAAGGTCGGCGCTGTCGGCGGGGTCTCGCTCAAGGTGCAGGCCGCCGACCGTGACGGCGCCACCGTCTTCCTCGTACCGAAGGCGGAGTGCGCGGACGCGAAGGCGTCGGCGCCGAAGTCGATGCGGCTGATCCCGGTGAGCACGCTCCGGGGAACGGTGACCGCTCTGACGGACCTGGAGAAGGACTCCGGTTCCGTACCCTCCTGCTGAGCGCCACCCGAAGCCCCGCCCGGCGCCTCACTCCTTGACGAAGCCCTCCCGCACCAGCCAGTCCTTCGCGACGTCGTGCGGGTCCTGCCCGTCGACGTCCACCTTCGCGTTGAGTTCCTGTGCGACGGTGTTGTCGAGCTTCTTCGTGATGGGGTCCAGGACCTTCGCCATCTGCGGATACTTCTCCAGCGACTTCGTGTTGATCTCGGGCGCCGCGTTGTAGTTGGGGAAGAAGCGCCGGTCGTCCGCCATGACCTTCAGGTTCATCGCCTTGATGCGGCCGTCGGTCGTGTACACCTCGCCGTACGTGCAACTGCCCTTGGCGGCCTGCGTGTAGATGATGCCGCTGTCCATCTGCGTGATCTTCCCGGCCGCGATCTTCATCCCGTACGCCTTCTCCATACCGGGCAGCCCGTCCGCGCGGTTGGCGAACTCGCTCTCCACGCACAGGGTGACGGCGCCCGGGTCCGACTTGGACAGGGCGGCGACGTCGGAGAGCGACTTGGTGCCGTACTTCTTGAAGTTGGCCTTGTTCATGGCCAGTGCGTAGGTGTTGTTCAGCGCGGACGGCGCCAGCCAGGTGATGCCGTTCTTCCGGTCGGCGTCGCGCACCGCCTGCCACTGCTTGTGCGGGTCG
Organism: Streptomyces kunmingensis; assembly: GCF_039533535.1. Lineage (NCBI taxonomy): Bacteria > Bacillati > Actinomycetota > Actinomycetes > Kitasatosporales > Streptomycetaceae > Streptomyces > Streptomyces kunmingensis. Next base: position 493,739 of record NZ_BAAATS010000030.1, on the reverse strand, counting down.
GGGATCGGTTCGGAGTTGCCGAGGTACGTGATCCAGGCCGTGCCCGTGTACTCGTACATGGCGTCCGCGTCACCGGACTTGATGGCTTCTCGAGCGCCGACGGAACCCTGGATCCCGGTCCGGTCCAGGACGTCCGCACCGGCCGCCTTGAACGCGATGCCCATCATCGCGCCGAGGATCAGCTGCTCGGTGAACTCCTTCGACGCGACGGTGATGCTCGCGCCCTTCAGCGGCTCGCCCCGCCCGACCGTGCCGGGCCGTACGTCGTCGACCAGAGGGCTGCCGCTGGTCAGCCCGCACCCGGCGAGCAGTGCGAGCCCGCAGGCGAAGGCCGCCGCCGAGCGTGTCCGGTACCTCGCGAACCCCGCGTACCTCATGAGCGCACCTCCAGCCCGCGCGGCCGCAACAGGAGTTCGGCGAGCGAGGCCAGCCAGTCGACGAGCAGCGCGAGGGCGATGGTCAGGATGGAGCCGAGCATCAGGACCGGCATGCGCTGATTGGTGATCCCGGTGGTGATCAGGACGCCGAGGCCGCCGCCACCGCCGAACGTGGCGAGGGTGGCGGTGCCGACGTTGAGGACGAGCGCGGTCCGTACGCCGGCGAGGATCAGCGGGACGGCGAGGGGGAGTTCGACCTTCCGCAGTACGCCCATCGGTGACATGCCGATGCCGCGCGCGGCCTCCAGGAGTGTCGGGTCGTTGGCCTTCAGCCCCGCGATCGTGTTGGAGAGCACGGGCAGGATCGCGTAGATGATGATGCCGATCAGGGCGGTCTTCTGGCCGATGCCCAGCCAGATGACGAGCAGCGCGAGGAGACCGATCGCGGGTGTCGCCTGCCCCATGTTGGCGAGGGTGAGGGCGAACGGGGTCGCTTTGCGGAACGCCTTGCGGGTCAGCAGGATGCCCAGCGGGATCGCGATGATCAGCACGAAGAACGTCGAGATCACCGTCAGGGTGATGTGCTGGCGCAGCGCCTTCCACACCTGCCCGCCGGAGATGGCGTTCTCGGAGATCGAGTCGAGGTCGGCGCTGCGGAACCAGAGCCAGGTCACCAGCAGCAGCACCACCAGCACGACCGGCAGGAGCGTCGCCTTCTGCCAGGTGATGCGGCGCTCCTGCCGGGCGGCGGACCGTGACGGAGGCACTTCCGTCTCGCCCCCGCCCTCGTCGCGGAACGCGAGCCCTTTGACCTCGTGCTCACCCTCGGGCCGACCGCCATCACGCCTGCCATCGGTCCGGCCGCCGTCGCGCCTGCCCTCGGGCCGGCCGCCATCACGCCTACTCTCGCCCCGGCCGCCGCCGTGCCGTCCATCGGGCCGGTCACCTCTACGCTCTCCGTCGGGCCCGTCGGGTCCGTCGTCCCGCCTCAGGGGAGTGCTCACGCCTTCGCCCCTCCGTCGCCGGTCCCCGCGCCCTCCTGCTCCGCTTGCGTCTGCTGGGCCCGGTGCTCCTCCAGGTCGTGCTGGTGCTCGGCCGCTTCGAGCCGGTCGGCCTCGAGGAGTTCGTGCACGGAGTTCATCAGGGTCTCCATGTCGACGACGCCCTCGTACTCGCCGCGCCGGCCGGTGACCGCGACGCGGCCCGCGTTGTCGGTGAGGACCGCCTCGAGCGCGTCGCGCAGGGTCGCGTCGTAGGTGACGGTGTCGTGGACCAGGGTGCCCGCGCGGGCCAGCGAACCCTTGGCGCGCATCAGGTCGCCGCGGCGCAGCCACTTGTAGGGGCGGCGGCGCCGGTCGAGCAGCAGGAGCTCGTTCGTGCCGCCGGCCCGCAGCTTGTCGAAGATGTCCTGAAGCGGGTCGTCGACGCTCACCGTCGGATAGTCGGTGACCTCGACGTCGCGTACGCGGGTGAGGTTGAGCCGTTTGAGCGCGGCGCCGGCGCCCACGAAGCCGGAGACGAAATCGTCGGCGGGGTTGGTGAGGATGGCTTCCGGGGTGTCGAACTGGGCGATGTGAGAGCGCTCGCGGAGCACCGCGATCCGGTCGCCGAGCTTGATGGCCTCGTCGAAGTCGTGCGTGACGAAGACGATCGTCTTGTGCAGCTCGTGCTGGAGCCGGATCAGCTCGTCCTGGAGGTGGTCGCGGGTGATCGGGTCGACGGCGCCGAACGGCTCGTCCATCAGCAGCACGGGCGGATCGGCGGCCAGCGCCCGTGCCACGCCGACGCGCTGCTGCTGACCGCCGGAGAGCTGGCGCGGGTAGCGGTGGTGGAACTCGCCGGGGTCGAGCCCGACCAGGTCCAGCATCTCCTCGACCCGCGACCTGATCCTCGACTTCGGCCAGCCGACCATCTTCGGCACGAGGGCGATGTTCTGCGCGACCGTCATGTGCGGGAAGAGGCCCGAGGACTGGATCGCGTAGCCGACCTTGCGGCGCAGCTTCACCGGGTCCATGTCGGTGACGTCCTCGCCGTTGATGCGGATGCGGCCGCCTGTCGGCTCGATCAGCCGGTTGATCATCTTCAGGGTCGTCGACTTCCCGCAGCCCGACGGGCCGACGAAGACGATCAGCTCGCCCGCCTTGATCTCCATGTTGACGCTGTCCACGGCCGGGTCGGACGAGCCCGGATAGCGCTTGGTGAGGTTCTCCAGCTCGATGGTGGCGCCTGTGGTGCGCTCGTCCACGGGGACGGGCCCCGGCTCGGGCGTGGGCCTCGTGGTGGTCTCAGACACGGATCCCCCTCGGAATGGTCAGCCGTCCGATGACGACGTACGCGGCGTCGAAGAGCAGGGCGAGAATGATGATGCCGAGGGTGCCCGCGAGCACCTGGTTGAGCGCGTTGGCGCTGCCCAGCGAGGCGATGCCGCGGAAGATCTCGTTGCCGAGGCCGGGCCCCGAGGCGTACGCGGCGATGGCGGCGATCCCCATCAGCATCTGCGTGGAGACTCGGATCCCGGTCAGGATCGGCGGCCAGGCCAGCGGCAGCTCCACCCGGAACAGGCGGGCGGCGCGCGACATCCCGATGCCCTTCGCCGCGTCGATCAGGGTGGGGTCGACGCCGCGCAGGCCCACGATCGCGTTGCGCACGATCGGCAGCAGCCCGTACAGGGTCAGGGAGATCACGGTCGGTGCGACGCCGAGCCCGACCAGCGGGATCAGCAGGCCGATCATGGCGAGGGAGGGGATGGTGAGGATGGTCGAGGTGGCGGTGGTCGCCAGGTTTCCGGCCCAGTCGCTGCGGTAGGTGACGACGGCGATGACGATGCCGATGAGGGTGGCGACGACCATGCACTGGAAGACGGCGCTGGCGTGCTGGTAGGAGTCGGCGAGCAGTTGCTGGTGCCGGTTGACCAGGTAGTCCCAGAAGTTCATCGCACCTCGCTGCCGACGTGAGCTACCTGCCGGGCGTGAGCGCCCCACCGGCCCGGGGCCGGCGTCAGGTGCCGAATGTCAGACGTCAGGTGTCTCCCGACGCCTGTTCCACCAGCGGGATGATCCGCAGCGGAACCGGATTTTCCATGACGATCGCCGTGGAGGCCCGGACGATGCCATCAAAACCGACAACCAGGTCGATCACACGTTGAAGATCGGCGTTCGAGCGGGCCACGAGACGGCACAGCATGTCGCCGCCGCCGGTCGTCGTGTGCAGTTCCAGGACCTCGGGGACACCGGCCAAATGGGCTCTGACGTCGGCTCCTTGGCCCTGCCGGATCTGCAGCGTCGCGAACGCCGTGACCGGGTAGCCGAGCGCCGCCGGGTCCACCTGAGGGCCGAAGCCGCGGATGACTCCGTTCGAGGTAAGCCGGTCGAGACGGGCCTGCACGGTGCCGCGCGCGACCCCGAGCCGCCGCGACATCTCCAGGACTCCTATGCGCGGCTCGCGGGCCAGGAGCAGGATCAGCCGCCCGTCCAGATGATCGATCGGCATGCACGCCTCCGGGGTGGTCATCCTGTGCAATCAGTCTGCCGGAACCGGCGGGTCACTGATCAGATTGTCCAGCGGATACGCGAACTGTTGCGCACCTTGTGGAACGGCGGGAGCCTCCCCACATGACGCAGACCACACACTCGTCCTCGCAGAGCGCCCCTGACACCGCCCGGCAGGCAGACCCCTTCCCGGTCAAGGGGATGGACGCGGTCGTCTTCGCCGTGGGCAACGCCAAGCAGGCCGCGCACTACTACTCCACCGCCTTCGGCATGAAGCTCGTCGCCTACTCCGGACCGGAGAACGGCAGCCGCGAGACCGCCTCGTACGTCCTGACCAACGGCTCCGCCCGTTTCGTGTTCACCTCCGTCATCAAGGCGTCCACCGAGTGGGGCCACTTCCTCGCCGACCATGTCGCCGCCCACGGTGACGGCGTCGTCGACCTCGCCATCGAGGTGCCGGACGCGCGCGCCGCCTACGCCTACGCCGTAGAGCACGGCGCCCGGGGCGTCCAGGAGCCGTACGAGGTGAAGGACGAGCACGGCACCGTCGTCCTCGCGGCCATCGCGACGTACGGCAAGACCCGCCACACCCTGGTCGAACGCTCCGGATACGACGGCCCGTACCTGCCTGGCTTCGTGACCGCGGACCCGATCGTCGAGCCGCCCGCCAAGCGCACCTTCCAGGCCATCGACCACTGCGTCGGCAACGTCGAACTCGGCAAGATGAACGAGTGGGTCGCCTTCTACAACAAGGTCATGGGCTTCACGAACATGAAGGAGTTCGTGGGCGACGACATCGCGACCGAGTACAGCGCGCTGATGTCGAAGGTCGTCGCGGACGGCACGCTGAAGGTCAAGTTCCCGATCAACGAGCCCGCCGTCGCCAAGAAGAAGTCCCAGATCGACGAGTACCTGGAGTTCTACGGCGGCGCCGGCGTCCAGCACATCGCGCTCGCCACGAACGACATCGTCGCCTCCGTACGGGCCATGCGCGCGGCCGGCGTCCAGTTCCTCTCCACCCCCGACTCGTACTACGACACGCTCGGCGAGTGGGCGGGCGAGACCCGCGTGCCCGTCGAGACCCTGCGCGAACTGAAGATCCTCGTCGACCGCGACGAGGACGGATACCTCCTGCAGATCTTCACCAAGCCGGTCCAGGACAAGCCGACCGTCTTCTTCGAGATGATCGAACGGCACGGCTCCATGGGCTTCGGAAAGGGCAACTTCAAGGCCCTCTTCGAGGCGATCGAGCGGGAGCAGGAGAAGCGCGGAAACCTGTAGGCGAGCGGCCTGGCGGGGTTGTTCGCGCAGTTCCCCGCGCCCCATGGGGCTGCGGCGAAGCCGCATGCTCCAGGGGCGCGGGGAACTGCGCGAGAAGCCCCACCGGGCCCGCAGCCGACCACGCACCCAAAAACGCGGGGAACTGCGCGCTCAACCCCCGCCGGGTCGCAGCGTCACGTGTCGCTTCGGCGGGTCCGGGGTCACATCTGGGCGGGGCCGCCGGGCACTGGCTCTCCGAGTGCGGCCAGTTCCCTCCGAGCCCGTGGAGCGAACAGCGGGGAGAACGTCGGGTTGATACGCAGCGCCTCACCGAGATGCCGCCGCGCCGCCCCGGTGAGACCGAGCGCCCGCTCGACCTCACCCCGGTGATACATGATCAGGGCGCTGCGCAGAGACCCGCCCTTCGCCCGGTCCGTGGCCCGCCGCAAGAGCCCGATCGCCTCCGCGTCGTCCCCGGCCCGATGCAACGCCCAGCCGAGCGCGTCCGCGGCCTGGACACCCGGCGCCCGCCTCCACTCCGCCCGCAGCCGCGCCACCGCCGCCGCCGGGTCACCATGATCCGCCTCGTACCGGCCGAGCACGAGCGCGTCGTCCACTCCGTGCGCCCCCTGCGCGGCGGCCTGGGCCCGCAGCACGCCGTACTGGGCGCGGGCCGCCGCGTTCAGGGGCAGGGACTCGTACAACTCCCCGAGTTCCAAGGCGTACTCGGGCGCGGGCCGCTTGGCGAGAGCCCGCTCGTAGGCCCGTACCGCCTCCGACGTACGGCCGAGCGAGGCGAAGGCCCGGGCCTGACCCGCGAGCGCGGCGGGGTACTGCGGATCCGCGGCGAGCGCCGCGTCGAAGTGGCGCAGGGCGTCCGCCGCGTCGCCGCGCTCCCAGGCCAGTTCTCCGCTCCGGTGCAGCAGCGCCGCCCGTTCGGTGGGTGTTCCGGCGCGGGCCGCCGCGTCGCTGAGTACCGCAGCCGCGTCCTCCCGCCGGCCCCGGTCCCGGTACACGGCCGCGGTCCGCAGTGTCACCGCCGTGCCCGTCGCGAGCGTGGACAGCTTGTCCAGGGTCCGCCCGGCGGCCTTGTAGTCGCCGACGCCCTGGTAGGCGTCGACCAGTGCGGCGTACGCCGGCCAGCGGTCCGGCGCCAGTTTCACCGCGACCTCGCCCCACTTCCGGGCGCCGTGCCAGTCGCCCCGCGCGGCGGCAAGCGCGGCGAGTCCGTCGAGGGCCGCCACGTTCCCGTGCGGCCGCGCCCGGAGCGAACTGCGCAGTGCCTGCTCGGCCCTGGGGTAGTACGCCGAGTCGGCCGTGCGCGTACCGCGCTCCACGTAGGCGGCCCCGAGCGCCGCCCACGTCCGGTCGGACCCGGGGTTCTTGCGCAGCTCGGCCTCCCGCTCGCCGATCAGCGCGGTCAGGTCGGGCAGGGAGGCGGGCGCCCCGGCCGCGGCCGCGATCCCCGCCCGTCCGGCGGGCCCCGGCAGCGCGGGCGGCGCCGCCGGTCCGTCATCGTCCGGCCGCAGGACGAGCACCCCGCCGAGGAGCACGCACCCGGCGACGGACGAGATGACCGCGCGCCGCAGCTTGGGGGAGAGGCGGCGGCGCCTCGGCGCGGTGAAGGCGGGCGGCACACCGGGCCCCAGCGCACTCTCCGGGAAATCCGGCTCCGGGGAATCCATGGAGGTCCTCATGGCGCACACTGTGCGTCAATACGAAGAGCACATCCGTGCGCCATCCCGGCACGGGACCGACCCCGCAGACGGGTTCACACCGATGGCCCCGAGTGCCAGGCTGTGATCATGAGCCGCACCCTCATCGAACTGCTGGGCGACGAGCTGCCCGCCGAGGCGCTCGTCACCGATCCCGACGTCACAGCCTCCTACGCCCACGACATGGCGAGCTTCTGCGACGCGGGCACCCCGGCCGTCGTCGTCCTGCCCCGCACCGTCGAACAGGTCCAGCACGTCATGCGCACCGCCACCGCGCTGCGCGTTCCCGTCGTCCCCCAGGGCGCCCGCACCGGCCTGTCGGGCGGCGCCAACGCCACCGACGGCTGCGTCGTGCTCTCCCTCGTCAAGATGGACCGCATCCTGGAGATCAACCCGGTCGACCGGATCGCCGTCGTCGAACCGGGCGTCATCAACGCCACCCTCTCGCGCGCTGTCAACGAGAAGGGCCTGTACTACCCGCCCGACCCGTCGAGCTGGGAGATGTGCACCATCGGCGGCAACATCGGCACGGCCTCCGGCGGCCTGTGCTGCGTCAAGTACGGCGTCACCGCGGAGTACGTGCTCGGGCTCGACGTCGTCCTCGCCGACGGCCGCCTGCTGTCCACCGGCCGGCGCACGGCGAAGGGCGTCGCCGGCTACGACCTCACCCGCCTCTTCGTCGGCTCGGAGGGCAGCCTCGGCGTCGTCGTACGGGCGACGCTCGCGCTGAAACCGCAGCCGCCGCAGCAGCTCGTCCTGGCCGCCGAGTTCGCGTCCGCCGCCGCGGCCTGCGACGCCGTCTGCAAGATCATGGAGGGCGGCCACGTCCCCTCGCTCCTCGAGCTGATGGACCGGACGACCGTCAAGGCCGTCAACGACATGGCGCACATGGGCCTCCCCGAGACCACCGAGGCACTCCTCCTCGCCGCGTTCGACACCCCCGACCCGGCCCAGGACCTCGCCGCTGTCGGCGCCCTGTGCGAGGCCGCGGGCGCCACCCAGGTCGTGCCCGCCGAGGACGCCGCCGAGTCCGAACTGCTGCTCCAGGCGCGGCGGTTGTCCCTCACCGCCCTCGAAGCGGTCAAGGGCACCACGATGATCGACGATGTGTGCGTGCCCCGCTCCAGGCTCGGTGAACTCCTCGAAGGCGTCGAGCGCATCGCCGACAAGTACGCCCTCACCATCGGCGTCTGCGCCCACGCCGGCGACGGCAACACCCACCCCACCGTCTGCTTCGACGCCCAGGACGCCGACGAGGGCCGCCGCGCCCGCGAGTCCTTCGACGAGATCATGGCGCTCGGCCTGGAGCTCGGCGGCACCATCACCGGCGAGCACGGCGTCGGCGTCCTGAAGAAGGAGTGGCTGGCGCGCGAGCTCGGCCCGGTGGGTGTCGACGTACAGCGGGCGGTCAAGGCGACCTTCGACCCGCTGGGCCTGCTCAACCCCGGAAAACTGTTCTGAAGACCGCTGCCGGGGGTCACCGCTCGTCGGACGACGACGACTCGTCCGACGGCCACGGGTCGCGCAGGTAGAGGTCGTCGGCCGGGGTGGTGGCCAGCAGCTCGGCGAGGCCGTCGTCGATGCCGAGCTGCTCGGCCTCAGAGCCCGGAGGGACCACCCGCAGCGTCCGCTCCAGCCAGGCCGAGACCGGCACGGTCGGCGCTTCGAGCAGCGCGTCGCCGTCCGGTGAACTCAGCGCCATCAGGACGACACTGCGCCCGTCCGTCTTCGTCGGCCAGACCCGCACGTCCCCGTGCCCGCACGGCCGGAACACCCCCTCCACGAGCAGCTCGCGCGCGAACGTCCAGTGGACCGGGTGCTCCGAGCCGAGATGGAACGTGACGTGGACGGCGTACGGATCGTCGGTCCGGTAGGTCAGGCGGGCCGGTACGGGGATGCTCCGCTCCGGCGACAGCACCAGTTTCAACTCGAGTTCGCGTTCCACCACGGTGTGCATGACGTGCGCTTCCTTTCCTCTGTACGGGTCCCGGGAGCGGGCCCGTACAGGGAGAGAGCGCGATGTCCGGGCAGCATTACGCGAGTTCGCCGAAGTTTTTTCGCGGACTTGCGAAGCCGCCCATCTCGTCCGGCGTGTTGCCCGGAAAGTGGGGCGTACCGGCGGACCGGCGCGGGCGGGGGCGGCCGTCTGATAGATGTGGAGGCCACAACAAGACCCCCGAGCAGATACGGGACGACGGACATGAGCGCCCCAACCCCGGCCCCCGGTGACGACAGGCCCCGCGAAGGCTACTACCCCGACCCGTCCATTCCCGGATATGTCCGGTACTGGAACGGTGCCGCCTGGGTCCCCGGTACCAGCCGCCCCGCCCCGTCCGAGGGCGAGACCCTGCCGACCCCGGCCGGTTCGGCGCCCGCGACGCCGGCGCCCGCCTCCGCGGAGGAGACCGGACCGGTCTTCCTCGACGAGGAACCTTCCGTACGTACGGAGACGGGCCCCGACGAGCCGGTCTCGCCCGAGCCCGCCTCCGCCTGGGCCGCCGACACCGCCCACCAGACCGGCTTCGGCGGCGAGCAGGACCGCCGGGTCTCCTGGGGCGCGGACGCCTCCGGCGGTGACGCGGAGGAGCGCCCCGACGCCCCGGCCGCCGCCGCGCCCGAGGCGCCCGCCGCCCCCGAGCGCACGGACGGCACCGTCGCGATCCGCGCCGTGCGGCCCGGCGCCGGCACGTCCCCGCGCGCCGACGGCACGATGACGATCAGAGCCGTACCGCAGCAGGGCACCGCGCAGGGCACCGCTCAGCAGAGCGAACCGCAGCAGCCGCCCAGCCCGGCCCAGACCCCATCCCTGGCGCAGACCCCGGCCCAGACCCCCTCGCGAGCCCAGCCCCCGGCCCAGCAGCAGGGACCGGCACAGGCACAGCCCCCCGTTCAGCAGCAAGGGCCCGCACAGGCACAGCCCCCCGTTCAGCAGCAAGGGCCCGCGCAGGCACAGGCCCCGGCTCAACAGCAGAGGCCGGTACAGGCACAGGCACAAGCCCCGGCCCAGCCGCGGCCCGCGCCCAGCGCCCCCGCCCCGAACCAGCCCGGGTACGGGTACCCCCAACCCGCCGCGCAGCCGACGCCGGCCCCGGCACCCACCACAGCACCGAACCCGAGCCGGCCCGGATACGGATATCCGCAACCGGCCCAGCCCGCCCAGCCCGCGTACGGCTACCCCCAGTCCGCGCAACCCGCGACGCCCGCCGTGTCCACGCCCGTCACCCAGGGCCCCGGCGGCGGTTCGCCGTCCTGGGCGCAGCAGGTGCACCAGCTGGCGTCACCGCAGCAGGCCGCGGAGCCGGAGGGCCCGGTCACCCCGTTCAAGCCGGTGGCCGAGGACCCGTTCCTCGCCGCCGCGCAGGCGCAGGCCTCGGCGCGTCCGGCGGGCCTCGGCAAGAGGTTCGTGGCACGGCTCATCGACACGCTCGTCCTGGGCGCCGTCACCGCGGCGGTCGCCGTGCCGCTCGGCACCCGCGCGTTCGACCACATCGACGGCAAGATCGACGCGGCGAAGGCCTCGGGCCGGCAGGTCACGGTCTGGCTGCTCGACGGCACGACGGCGACGTACCTCGGCATCGTGCTCGCCGTGCTGCTCCTCTTCGGTGTCCTCTACGAGGCGCTGCCGACCGCCAAGTGGGGCCACACACTGGGCAAGAAGCTCATGGGCCTGAGCGTGCGGGAGATCGAGGGCAGCGACTCCCCGACGTTCGGCGCGGCCCTGCGCCGCTGGCTCGCCTACGCCGTGCTCCTCGTACTCGGCATCGGCGTCCTCGGCGTCCTGTGGGGCGCGATCGACCGCCCGTGGCGCCAGTGCCTGCACGACAAGGTGGCACGCACGTTCGTCGCGGGCTGACGGCACCGAGGACGGAACGGAACAGGGACGGGGCGGGGACGGAACGGGCACGGGGCGGGGCCCCGGCCGGATCATGGCCGGATGGCGCCGTCCCGGTCATCCGGACGGCGGCCCGCCGGGTGCGTGGTGACGGTGTTCGCGGTCCACTCGGGCCATGAGTACCGAACCGCCGCCCAACGGATCCGGCCGACCGCCGGACGACGACCCGTTCCGCAAGCCGCCCCCGGCCTCCCCGGGCGGCGGCTCCCCGTACGACGGTCCGCAGAACCCCCAGGGCTCCCCGGGCCAGAACCCGTACGACTCCCCGCAGAACCCCTACGGTTCGGCGCCCCCGCCGGGCGGCGGCACCCCGCCCCCCTACGGCGGCGGCACGCCCCCTCCGTACGGCGGTGACCCGTACGGACCCGGGGGTGGTTACGGCGGTCAGGACCCGCTGGCCGGGATGCCTCCGCTGGCCGACAGCGGCAAGCGCGTCCTGGCCCGCATCATCGACCTGGTCCTGGTCGGGATCGTCGTGGGCCTGCTGTCCTGGGCGTTCGGGACCTCCGAGTACGAGACCGACCCCGACAAGATCCAGTACGGCAGGCAGTTCGGGCAGTCGCTGCTCGCGGCCGTGCTCTACGTCGGCTACGACACGATCATGATGGCGAAGACCGGCCAGACACTCGGCAAGAAGCTGCTGAAGCTGCGCGTCGCGAACCTCGACAACGGGGCGACGCCCAGCGTCCAGGCCAATCTGATGCGCGCGCTCGTGCTGTGGATTCCCGCCGTGTTCTGCTGCGCCTGCATTTGGACGGCGATCTGCGGCGGCTGGAGCTTCTTCGACAAGCCGTACAAGCAGGGCCTGCACGACAAGGCCGCGAAGACGGTGGTGGTCAGCAGCGCCTGACCGAGCACGGCGCAGCTACAGCTACAGCTACAGCCGCAGCGAACATGGCTGCATCGGCGGGTCCGTGTCTCACGGGCCCGCCGGCTCGCGTTCCCGCACCCTGCGCGCCTTGCTCGCGTGTGCCGGGGTCCGGACGCCCTGCGCGGGCACCCGCTTCGCCGCTTCTCCGTCCGCGTGAGCCTGATCGTCCGCCTCCGCGGCCGTCGGTTTGCGTACGGGTACCCACAGCGCCACGAGGAGCCCCAGGCAGAGGGCCGACACGGCGATCACGCCCACTCCCGGGCCCGAACTCGTCTGTGACAGCAGCAGCATGGCGAGGGTGGAGAAGACGACGGTGGCGGCACCGTAGAGGAGCTGGGCGACAGTCGGGCGAGGCATGGCGGTATCCGTCCTCGTGACATCGGGGGAGCGCGAGAAGGGCGAACCGGTGGATCGCACCGTGGGCCCGAACTCTAATCCGACGTGTGCCCGAGTGGAACCGCCAGTAAGCATGACCTAACCCACAGTGCAGGTGCATGGGGGGCGCACGGAGTCACCCGGTCCAAATCGTGGACAGCCGGCGCGCCGTCGCGAATAGGGGCGCTTGTCCGGATTCCGGATCCGCCCCCCTGCATAGTGCAACGGAAACGTCACAGTCAAGGACTGTTATTTCTCCTCTACCTCCGGTCAAATGGCGTCACTTGTGACACGTGGCGATTGCGCCACGGAAGAGGGGACCACTCAAGTGACCACCAAGAGACGGGCGTTGAGATCCGCCGCCGTGCTCGTGACCCTGGCCGCCACCGCGGCCACCGGTTCCATAGCGGCGACGACCGCCCAGGCCGACACTCCGGCCGCGACGAGCACGACCTCCGGCAAGACGTACGGGGGCAAGGGCCATGTCATGGACGGCCCGTTCACCAAGCAGCAGGAGCAGCAGCGCCAGACGGCCCTGCAGAACGTCCTCCAGGGCAGGTCGAAGGTCCAGGAGAGGCACGGCTCCAAGGTCGTCGACCTCGGCAAGGGCAAGTACGTCGAACTGGGCCGCGAGCGCACGGACAAGATCTTCACGATCCTGACCGAGTTCGGCGACAAGGTCGACGACACCACGCTGGTGGACCGCGCGGACGACAACACCCCGGACCTGAAGCCGAAGTACGGCGGCACGCCGGGCCCGCTGCACAACCAGATAGCCGAGCCGGACCGCTCCACGAACAACAGCACGGCCTGGAAGAAGGATTACGACTCCCAGCACTACCAGGACCTGTACTTCGGTTCCGGCAAGGGTGTCGACTCCCTCAAGACGTACTACGAGAAGACGTCCTCGGGCCGGTACTCGGTCGACGGCGAGGTCTCGGACTGGGTCAAGGTCCCCTGGAACGAAGCCCGTTACGGCTCCAACTACTGCGGCGCCGACAACTGCCCGAACGTCGAGGACCTGGTCCGTGACGGCGTCACCGCGTGGGTCGAGCAGCAGAAGGCGGCCGGCAAGTCGGACGCCGACATCAAGGCCGACCTCGCCCAGTACGACCAGTGGGACCGTACGGACCACGACAACGACGGCAACTTCAACGAGCCCGACGGCTACATCGACCACTTCCAGATCGTCCACGCGGGCGAGGACGGGTCGGCCGGCGGCGGCGCGCAGGGCGGCGACTCCCTGTGGGCGCACCGCGGTTACGCGTACAGCCGCGACGACGGCGACACGGGCCCGTCCGGCTTCAAGGCGGGCGGCACCCCGGTCGGTGACACCGGCATCTGGGTCGGCGACTACACGATGCAGCCGGAGAACGGCGGCCTGGGCGTCTTCGCCCACGAGTACGCCCACGACCTGGGCCTGCCCGACCTGTACGACACCTCGAACGCGGCCGAGAACTCGGTCGGTTTCTGGTCGCTGATGTCGGCCGGCTCCTGGCTCGGCACCGGCAAGGACTCCATCGGTGACCTGCCGGGCGACATGACCGCCTGGGACAAGCTCCAGCTGGGCTGGCTCAACTACGACAAGGCGAAGGCGGCGACGAAGTCGACGCACAAGCTGGGTGTCGCGGAGTACAACACCAAGCTCAAGCAGGCGCTCGTCGTCGAACTGCCCGAGAAGAACGTCACGACCGACATCGTGCAGCCCGCGCAGGGCTCCAAGCAGTGGTGGTCGGACTACGGCGACGACCTCGACAACACCCTGGCCCGGCCCGTCGATCTGACCGGCAAGGCGAAGGCGTCGCTCGAGCTCGACGGCTGGTGGAACATCGAGAAGGACTACGACTACCTGTACACGCAGGTCTCCACCGACGGCGGCGCGAGCTGGAAGACGATCGACGGCACCGCCGACGGCGTCACCATCCCGCGCGACGGCGGCGACAAGCCCGCCCTGACCGGTGACTCCACCAAGTTCCAGCACCTCGTCTTCCCGCTCGACGAGTACGCGGGCACCAAGATCGACGTCCGGTTCCGCTACAAGACGGACGGCGGCGCGGGCGGCCTCGGCTTCACCGCCGACAACCTCTCGGTGCAGGCGGACGGTTCGGCGATCTTCTCTGACGACGCCGAGGGCGACGACAACGGCTGGACCGCGCGCGGCTTCTCCCGCGTCGGCGCCTCCATCAGCGGCGACTTCCCGCAGTTCTACATCGCCGAGAACCGCCAGTACGTGTCGTACGACAAGACCCTCAAGGTCGGCCCGTACAACTTCGGCTGGCGCGACGGCGGCGCGAAGAACGACTGGGTCGAGCACTACCAGTACCGCCCCGGCCTGATGGTCTGGCAGTGGGACACCTCGCAGCGCAACAACAACGTGGGCCAGCACCCCGGCAAGGGGCTGATCCTTCCGATCGACGCGCACGCCAAGCCGCTGAAGTGGTCCGACGGCAAGCTGATCACGAACAAGATCACGCCGTACGACGCTGCCTTCGGCTGGTACCCGGTGCCGGGCATGAAGCTCCACAAGCTGGGCGCCGAGACGAAGATCCCGGCCCAGCTCGGCGTCCCGGTCTTCGACGACCACAAGGGCACCTACTGGTACAAGGAGAACCCGACGGGCAGTGTCCAGACAACTGACACCAACACCCGGATCTCGATTCTGAGCCAGCCGCTCGACGGCTCCTCGATGACGATCAAGGTCGGCCCCTCGGCGAAGTAGTCGATAGAACCGCAGGTCAGAAACGT